>JBEAPU010000068.1:0-98816 GCA_041164245.1 Actinomycetota bacterium
CGGTCGGCCGGGCCGGACCCTCGGCCCTCCCGCCACGTCGGTTGCGCAGCACGACGCCGAGCCCGAACACGAGGACGACGGCGACGCCGACGAGGTACAGCCACTCCATCCGATCCATGACGTCGACGTTACCGACCCCGACCGACACCGCTGCCATGCCCGTCTCGGGTGCCCGGTCGATCGGGAATGAACCGCGGTGGCGCCGGTTGTCGATATTGTCCGGACAAACAGTCCACGAAGGAGGACCCATGTCGACCACCCCACCACTCCCGACGATCGACATCGGCATCAGCGAGGCGGACCGGCTGGCGATCGCCGAGGGGCTCTCGCGCCTGCTCGCCGACACGTACACGCTGTACCTGACGACGCACAAGTACCACTGGAACGTCGTCGGTCCGATGTTCAACACCCTGCACCTGATGTTCGAGACCCAGTACAACGAACTCGCCCTCGCCGTCGACCTCATCGCCGAGCGCATCCGAGCCCTCGGCGTCAAGGCCCCCGGCAGCTACGCCGAGTTCGGCGCCCTGTCGTCGATCGAGGTCGCCGACGACGATCCCGACGCGATGGAGATGATCCGGCGGCTCGTCGTCGCCGCTGAGACCGTCGCCCGCACCGCCCGCTCCGTCTACCCCCTCGCCGAGCGGGCGGCCGATGAACCGACCGCCGACCTGCTCACCCAGCGGCTCCAGGTCCATGAGAAGACGGCCTGGATGCTGCGGTCGATGCTCGCCTGAGCGAGCTCAGGACGTGGCGGACGAGGCGGGGACGACCGTCGGGTCGGTCACCGGTGCCGCCGGCGCGACCCGCTCCGTGACCACCTTGGACGACCCACCCGGCTGCATCGACACGCCGAGGAGGGCATCGCCGGCCTCCATGGTCCGCTTCTGGTGCGAGACGATCAGGAGCTGCGCGTCCCGGCGGAACTCCTGCACCAGGTTCAGGAAGCGGTGCAGGTTCACGTCGTCGAGCGCCGCCTCCACCTCGTCCATCACGTAGAACGGTGACGGCCGCGATCTGAACACCGCGAAGAGGAACGCCAGGGCCGTCAGCGACCGCTCACCGCCCGACAGCAACGAGAGCTTCTTCACGTTCTTGCCGCCCGGCTTCGCCTCGACCTCGATACCGGTGTTCAACAGATCGTCAGGGGACGTCAGCCGCAGTACCCCCGACCCGCCCGGGAAGAGGCTGGCGAACAGGGCCGAGAAGTTCGCGCTCACATCGGCGAACGCCGCCTGGAAGACGCTCTGGATCTCGAGGTCGACCGCGGCGATCACCCGGTTGAGCTCGCGGCGCGTCGAACGCACGTCGTCGAGTTGCTGCTCGAGGAACTGATGCCGTTGCGATAGCTCGTTGAACTCCTCGAGCGCCAACGGGTTGATCGGCCCGAGGAGTCGCAACTCGCGCTCGAGCTCTCGGACCCGCCCCGCATGGGTCGCCCCCTCGGGCACCGGCGGTGGCTCGACGGCCTCCGCGACCTCGGGCTCGACGCCGAGGTCGCGGCGCAGGCCCTCGATCGTCGTCTCGAGCCGGAGACGCGATTCGGCCTCCTCCACATCTGCCCGGTGGAGGCGTTCCCGGGACACCTCGAGCCCGGACTCGGCCGAACTCCGCCCAGACCTTGCGGTGTCGAGTGCCGCCGTGAGCGACCGGACCTCGTCGCTCTGGCGACGGCGCTGCTCGACGAGGTCGGCCTGCACCGCCGCCACCACATTCCGTCGATCGGTGACGAACGCGACCAGTCGGTCGACCGCGATCAGACCCGACTCGATCTCCCGGCGACGCCGCTCGGCGTCGATACGCGCCTCCCGATCCGCCTCCAATCGGCGCTCGGTGTCGACGATCCGGCGACGAAGGAACTCATCGCGTTCACGCAACCCCGCCGAACGCACCTCGAGGTCCCGACGTCGGGACGCCAGGACCGCAGCGCGCGCCTCCAGCTCGGCGCGCACCTCGTCCCGCAGTCGCGCTGCGTCGGCCTCGGCCTGCTCATCGGCGTCGAGTCCCGGGAGGACCGACTCGAGCTGGGCCAACCGCCGCTGCTCGACGGCGATCACCTCATCGAGTTCACCGATCGACGCGACCAGCGACTCCGACTCCGTCTCCACCTCGCGCCGTCGGGCCTGGGCCTGGCCGAGAGCCTCGGACGCCGCGGTGAGCCGGGCGTCGTTGCGGTCGAGTCGACGGGCGACGTCGGCCTCGGCCGACCGCGCCGCCTCGACCTCGGCACGCGCCGAGACGAGCGCGGCCTCCGACCGGGCCGCCGTCTCCGCCGCCGAGCGCTCCCGCTCGACCGCGTCGGCGAGGGCCGCCGCCGTCGCTCCGCCCGCGGAGGCACCGACGCGCCAACCCCCGGGACCGAGGCGGTCGCCATCGGCGGTGACGACGACCAGATCGGGCTCGCGCAGGGCGATCTCGATCGCCGCGTCGATGCCCTCGGCTCGCACCGCCGCGCCGAGGAGCCGTTCGAGGAGGCCCGTGACGCCGGGACGACCTGACCGGACATGCGGCAGGACCCGCTCGGCTCCGGCCACCGGGGACGGCATCGACCGCCCGGTGCCGGCGGCCATCGCCGCGAGCACCGCCCCCGAGGTGTCGGCCCGCCGAAGCGCGTCGAGGGCCCGACGGGCGCTGTCCGGCCCGTCGACGACGACCGCGGAGAGCGCCTCGCCGAGCGCGGCCTCGACTGCGGGCTCCCAGCCCTCGTCGATCTCGATCACGTCGAGCAGGGTGCCGAGCACGCCGTCGAGCCCGGCAAGTCGCTCCGCACCCGCCCTGGCCCGTGCCTCGTCGAGGGCGAGCTGCAGGGCCTCCACCCGGGCCCTGACCCTCGACAGGGAATCGGCGTCTGACCGCTGGAGCGCGTCGGCCTCCTCGAACGCTCGGTCCGCTGCCGCGCGCCGGGCCTCGGCGGTCTCCAACTCGGCGACCAGCGGTTGCTCGGCACGGTCACTCTCGGCGCACTCGGCCCGGAAGCGCTCGATCTCACCGTCGAGGCGGGCGAGCTGCTGCGCCGCTCGGTCGAACCGATCCGCGGCTCGTCCGCGTTCGTTCACGCTGCGTTCGAGCGACGTCCGCACCGAACGCAGCTCGCCCCTCACCTCGGCGGCCGCGCTGGCGGCACGGGTCGTCGACTCGACCGGTGACAGGTCGTCATCGACAGCCGCCCGTCGCCGGGCCAGCTCATCCTCGTCCGTCTCGACCCGCTCGCCCTCCGGCCGCAGTCCGTCGAGCGCGGCCTCGACCTCGACGAGCTCGGCCCGGAAGCCGGCGACATCGGCCTCGAGCGTCGCGACGACCGCGGCGTCCATCGTCTGGCTGCGATCACGCTCGATGGCCCGGCGACGTTCGTTGAGGATCCCGAGAAGACCGTCGGCCCGGGCGAGGAGCCGTTCCACGGTTGCGAGACGGTCCCGGACGTCGCTGGCCCCACGCGCCGCGAGTTGTGCCTCGACCGCCGTGATCTCGGTGTCGAGGGCGACCAACCGCCGACGGGCGTCGTCCTGGGAGGCGGCGGCGGTCATCCGGTCGTTCTCGATCGCCGTCAGCCGGGCGCGCTGGGCGGCGATCTCGCGCCCGGCCACGAACACCCGCAAGCCATCGAGTTCGGCCTGCAGTTCGCCGTGGCGCTGCGCGGCCTGGGCCTGTCGCTCGAGCGGGCGCAACTGCCGGCGGACCTCGCGCAGGAGATCCTGGAGTCGCAGCAGGTTCGCCTCCGTCGCGTCGAGACGCCGCTCCGCCTTCTCCTTGCGCTTGCGGTACTTGAGGACGCCGGCCGCCTCCTCGATGATCCCCCGGCGGTCCTCGGGCCGGGCGTTGAGCACGGCGTCGATCTGACCCTGGCTGACGATGACGTGCTGCTGACGGCCGACCCCGGCGTCGGACAGCAGCTCCTGGACGTCGAGCAGACGGCACGGGACACCGTTGATCGCGTACTCGCTGTCACCGTTGCGGAACAGGATGCGGGTCACCGTGACCTCGGTGAACTCGACCGGGAGCAGCCCGGCCGAGTTGTCGAGGGTGAGGCTCACCTCGGCCCGGCCGAGCGCCGGGCGCTTGGCGGTGCCGGCGAAGATGACATCGTCCATCTTCTGACTGCGAACCGCCTTGGGTGCCTGGGCGCCGAGCACCCAGGCGATGGCGTCGACGACGTTCGACTTGCCCGAACCGTTCGGCCCCACCACGACGGTGACACCGGGTTCGAGGGCCATGGTGGTCGCATCCGCGAACGACTTGAAGCCCTTGAGGGTCAGACTCTTGAGGAACACGACCCGGCCAATCTAGTGCTGCCGCGGTCCGCCGGCGGGTGTCTCCCCGTCGCCTCCCGTCGACCGATCAACGCTGGCACACCGGGCAGAAGTGCGTGCCCCGTTGGGCGAGGACGACCCGGCGCACCCGACCGCGCCCGCAACTCGCACAGATCGAACCGTCACGGCCGTAGACCCGGTGGTGCTCCTGGTACGTCCCGCTGGTGCCGTCGACGCCGACGTACTGCGCATCACCGAGCGTGGACCCGCCGGCGGCGACCGCCTCGTCGAGCACCTCCACGATGGCGGCCGCCAGACGACGGACCCCGGCAGTCGGGACCGCCGAAGCCGGACGCGTCGGCCGGAGTCGGGCCCGGTGACAGATCTCGTCGGCGTAGATGTTGCCGATCCCGGCGATCACGCGTTGGTCGAGGAGGGCGACCTTGAGCGGCCGCCGGGTCGCCGCCAGGCGTCGTGCGAGATCGCGTCGGTCCACCCCGTCGACCAGGGGGTCGGGCCCGGCTGCCGCCAGCTCAGGGACCTCCCGGACGATGTTCGCCGGGTCGTAGGCCACCACCTCCCCGAACGTCCTGGGATCGACGAAGAGGAGGCGCCGCCCGTCGTCGAGAGCGACGTCCACATGGGTGTGCGCCGGGGGAACGGACCCCCCGTCCACGACGAGCACCTGGCCGCTCATGCGCAGGTGGATCATGACCCCGACCCCGGAGTCGAGGCCGAGCAGCAGCAGCTTCCCGTGGCGGCGCACCGATTCGACCCGTCGACCGGTGAGCCCGGCCACGAGCGCACCGGCGGACGTGCGCCGCACCACCCGCTGCCGACCGACGGTGACGGACAGGGCCCGACGGCCCACGATCGTCGAGTCGAGCCCGCGACGGACGGTCTCGACCTCGGGCAGCTCGGGCATGCGGACGTCCCCCGACCCGGACCGTTCAGTGCGCGTCGGCGAGCGCCGCGAGTGCCTCGGCAGCCGCCGCCTGCTCGGCGAGCTTCTTGGATCGACCCCGGCCCCGCCCGAGTTCCCCGGCGCCGGCGCTGACCGACACCTCGAAGCGCTTGTCGTGGTCGGGCCCGCTCGCCGACGTCGAGTACTCCGGTGCGGGCAGGCCGAGGGTGGCGAGCCGCTCCTGCAACGCCGACTTGGCGTCCAGGGTGTGCAGGGTCGCCGGAGCCCGATCGAGGTGGGGTCCGACGAGGCGCTCGACCACGCCGAAGGCGGCGCGCTCGCCTGCGTCGACGTAGACGGCGCCGATCACCGCCTCGAGTGCGTCGGACAGGATCGAGTCCTTGTCGGCCCCGCGGGCCGCGGCCTCACCCCGACCGAGTCGGATGTGGCGACCGAGGTCGACCTCGCGGGCCACGACGGCGAGCGCACGGGCGTTGACCACGCTCTTGCGCAGGTCGGTCAGGGTGCCCTCACCCAGGTCGGAGAACCTCCGGTACGCGAGGTCGGCCACGACCCACCCGAGCACGGCATCGCCCAGGAACTCGAGTCGCTCGTTCGACTCGGTCGCCTCGGTCTCGGCGATCCACGATCGGTGGCTCACCGCCCGCTCGAGCAGGGCCCGGTCGGCGAACCGGTGCCCGATGCGACCCTCGAGGAGGTCGAGCGGATCGCGCCCTCCCATCGTCGGCCGGTCAGAGACCGGCGCGGGCGGCCACGTAGTCGACGGCGTCCCGCACGGTCTTGAGATCCTCGAGGTCGTCGTCCTCGACCCGGAAGTCGTCGATGCGATCGGCGAAGGCCTCCTCGAGGGCCTCGACGAGTTCGATGAGCGCGAGCGAGTCCGCCTCGAGGTCGTCGACGAACGACTGCCCTTCGGAGATCCCCGACGGATCGATCTCGAGGATGTCGGCGAGTCGGTCGCGCACGGTCGACAGGATCTCGTCACGGGTGATCTGGCTGCTCATCCGGCCGAGTGTACCGACCCCCCATCGTCGGGGGTGGCGTGTCGCGGACCGTGCCGACGCGCTCAGCCGGTGGGGCGGATCGCGGCGGCGATGCGGCCGACGACGTCGGCCTCGACCATGTCGCGGGCGACCCCGACGGCATTGGCGATCGCCGTCGGTGACGACGATCCGTGCGAGATGATGCACACGCCGTCGGTGCCGAGGAGCATGGCGCCGCCGTAGGTCTCGGCCTCGAGACTCGCGTACAGCGGCATCAACGACGGGAGGAGCGCCTCGGCGTGGGGGGCGTTGGCCGGATCGGCGGTGAAGGCCCCCATGAGGGCCTTGATGACGGTCCGCATCGCTCCCTCGAGCGTCTTGAGCACGACGTTGCCGGTGAAGCCGTCGGTGACGACGACATCGCAGGTGTCCGACATGACGTCGCGCCCCTCGACGTTCCCGATGAAGTGGATCCCGTCGGCTGCCTCGAGCAGGCCGTGGGCCTCCTTGCGGAGACCATCACCCTTGCCCGGTTCCTCACCGATCGAGAGCAATCCGACTCGGGGGCGATCGATCTCGAGACGCTGCTGGGCGAAGATCGACCCCATCTGGGCGAACTGCACGAGCCAGTCGGCCTGGACCTCGGCGTTGGCGCCGGCATCGAGCAGGACGGTCGGACTCCCGCCGGGAACGGGGATGATCGTGGCGATCGCCGGGCGTCCCACCCCGGGGATCCGTCCCATGCGCAGCAACGCGGAGGCCATCGTGGCACCGGTGTTCCCGGCCGACACCATGGCCGAGGCGCGCCCGTCGCGGACCGCCTCTGCCGCTCGCACGAGTGTGGAGTCCTTCTTGCGCCTGACACCGTGGGCCGGGTCGTCCTCCATCTCGATGACCTCGGAGGCCTCGATCAGGTCGAGTCCACCGGTGTCGACCCTGCTGGCGAGGTCAGCCGGACCGACCAGCACGACGGGGATGCCGTCGGCCGCGGCCTTCAGGGCTCCGGCGACGATCGCGTCGGGGGCGTGATCGCCGCCCATCGCGTCGACGGCAATGGGCAGCATGGCGGGCGCCGGGTCAGGCGACGTCGACGACGACGCGGTTCTTGTACCAGCCGCAGGTGGGGCACACCGTGTGCGGTGTGCGGGCACTGCCACAGCGCGAGCAGGTGCTGCGGGCGGGCGCGGCGAGCTTCCAGTTCCCGGCGCGACGGCTCCGCGTCTTCGACTTCGACTTCTTCTTCTTGGGAACGGCCACGGGCTCTCTCCGTCACTCGATCGGTCGGCGGGCCGGACTGTGCAGTGGTCCACCGATGGGCGAGGGGAGGCTATCGGCTCCTCGGCCCCGGCGGACACGGACCGGGTGCGACCGACCGCATCGGGCGACGAGGCGCCAGCGGGCGACGCGCCATCAGGAGTCGTGGCCGAGTTCGGCGCGCAGGGCGTCGAGCGCCGCCCAGCGTTCGTCCACGACCTCGACCCGACAACCGCAGTCGGCTGCGTTCAGGTCGGCACCGCACTCGGCGCAGAGCCCCCGGCACTCCGCGGAGCACAGCGGTGCCACCGGCAGCTCCAGCACCGCCGTGTCCCGCACCGTCGGTGCGAGGTCGATCTGATCGCCGGCGACCGGCAGCACCTCGTCGTCGGCTCGACCGCCGCGTCCGACGACCGGCGATCCCTCCGGCGCGAAGCGCTCCACGACGGTGGTCACCGCCTCACCGCCGAGTGCCTGCAGACAGCGACGACACGGTCCCGCCCACGGGACGGCGACCCGGGTTCGCACCTCGACGTCGTCGACACCGGACACGGCGTCGACGGTCACGACGATCGGTCCGACGATGTCGACGGTCGCAGGGTCGGGAACGATGCAGCCGAGGTCAGCGGCGTCGATGACACACTCCGCGTGGCGCTCTGCACCCGGCTGCCGGAGCAGTTCGACGAGGTTCAACCGCAGCGGCCGCAGGGGCACGGGCACGGTCATGTCAGCGGTCCTGGTCGAAGAACCCGCGATCGGGCTCGGGCGGCCCGGTCTCGGACGCCGCCTCCGACACACCGGTGATCGACAGCTTCTGGCGCCCGTTGGCCACCGCCCGGGACAACCGTTCGAGGAGGATCTCGAAGCTGGCCAGACGCTGATCGAGGAAGTCCTCGGTCTCGTGCTTGAGACGACGCGACTCGCCGGCCGCGGTCTCCATGATGTGGCGGGCCCGTGCCTCGGCGGCGCGCACGACCTCGGTCCGTTGCACCATCCGTTCGGACTGGACGCGGGCCGCCTCGACGATCTCTGCCGCCTCACGGCGCGTCCGGGCGATGAACTCATCGCGCTCGCGCAGCAGATGGCGGGCCTGTCGCAGTTCGTCGGGGAGCCGGCTCAGCGCCTCGGTCAGCAGCTCGACCATCTCGTCCCGGTCGATCCGGGGCGACGAGGACAACGGCATGGTCGGCGCCGTCGCGACGATGTCGATGGCCCGCCTCAGCAGCGTCTCGGCATCCCCGAGGTGCGAGTTCGTGCGGGCCGACGGATCGAAGTCGTCATCGAGGTCGTCGTACTCGTCGGCCCCGTCGTGGACGCCGGTGAACCGCTCGTCGTACCCGTCGTCGGAGTGACGCGGATCGAGGCCAGGGTCGCGTCGGTTCATCGTGAGCCTCCCTCGCCGGTGAAACGTTCACCGAGTGCGGCGGCGACCGCCGGGGCCACCATGTGGTCGACCCGACCGCCGTTGGCCGCGATCTCCCGGATGAACCGGCTCGAGATGTGGGCCAGGTCCGGGCGACACGGGACGAAGACGGTCCGCACACCGGTCAGGGCGACGTTGTTCTGCGCCATCTGCTGCTCGATGTCGAAGTCGGAGGCCGTGCGGAGTCCTTTGACGATGACCGTTGCACCGACGGCGGCTGCGGCCTGCACGGCCAGACCGGAGGCGGCGACGACGCGGACTCCCGGGCGATCGCCGACCGTCGCCTCGGCCAGCCGCACGCGTTCGGTCGGCGTGAAGAGCCCCGAGGGCTTCTCCGGATTGTGGAGCACGCCGATGACCACATCGCCGAAGATCTCGAGCGCCTGGTCGACGACATCGAGATGACCCAGGTGCATCGGGTCGAAGCTTCCGGGGAGGAACACGCTGGCCATGGGTGCCGTCAAACTACTTCCCGGCCGCGATCAATCGGTGGCGCGCTCGAGGAAGGTCACCCAGGTCCGGCCGTAGCGCCGCGAACGGAACTCCTGCCAACCCTCCGGGGCGGCGACGACTGCATCGGCCTCGGCGACCACCACGGGTGCGGCGACCCCGGCCAGCAACTCCGGCCAGACATCGCTCCCGTAGGGCGGGTCAGCCAGCACCAGATCGACGTCGAGGCCCGCCAGCACGGCCGTCACCGGCGACCGCATCACCGTCGCCCTCGACCGCAGGCCGAGGTGGTCGAGGTTCTGCTCGAGGGCGGCGAGGGCGGCACGGTCCGTCTCGACGAACACGCAGCGCTCCGCACCGCGCGACAGTGCCTCGATCCCGAGGGCCCCGGATCCGGCGAAGAGGTCGGCGACGAGCGCCCCCTCGACGAGACCGGCGGAGCCGAGGGCATTGAAGATCGCCTCGCGCACCCGATCGGTGGTCGGTCGGGTGTCCCGACCGGCTGGCGCGACGATCCGCCTCCCACGGAGCTCCCCGGCCACGACACGCACCGGGTCAGGCTACGGGCGATACTCCTCGGGTGCCGTTGGAACCCGAACCCGAGATCGTGTGCATCGACTGCGGTGGCCGCGCCTTCCTCTTGAGCCGCCCGCGATCGATCGGCCTCCTCGACGGCGACTCGGTCGAGGAGGCCGATTGGCTGCCCGGCGACATCGTGGCGTACCGCTGCGAGGACTGCCTCGATCGGTGGGATCTCGTCCTCCCCGGCGAGGACACCTTGGACACCTGACGCCCGCCACCGGCTCGTCATCGATCAGGACTTGGCGAGGAACTCCGAGTCGTCGTCGGAGAGCAGCAGCCTGATCTCGTCGGCGAGGACGGGCGACCGGTCGAGGTCGACATCGTCGTCGACCAGCGCGAACGCCACCCGCCGCGCCGTGTCGACGAGTTCGCGATCGCGCCGCAGCGAGGCGAGCCGGAGGTCGCTCCGGCCCTTCTGGGCCGTCGACATCAGCGTGCCCTCACCGCGCAGGTCCAGATCGATCTCGGCCAACTCGAACCCGTCCGTCGACCGCACGAGCGCCTCGATGCGGGGGTTCGAGCGAGACTCGGGACCCTCACCCTCGGCGGTGACCAGCCAACACGTCGACGCGTGTCGGCCACGACCGACACGCCCCCGCAGCTGGTGCAACTGCGCGATGCCGAACCGGTCTGCGTCGAGCACCACCATGACCGTGGCGTTGGGCACGTCGACGCCGACCTCGATCACGGTGGTCGCCACGAGCACGTCGGATCCTCCGGCACGGAAGGCCTCCATGGCCGCCTCCTTGTCCGCCGACGACATGCGGCCGTGCAGGAGCCCGAGGCGGAGTCCGGCCAGCTCGACGGCGGACAACCGGGTGAACGTCTCCTCGGCCGACGCGACGTCGAGCGCCTCACTCTCCTCGATCAACGGACACACGACGTACGCCTGTCGGCCGGCGGCGACCTCGCTGCGGACCTGCTCCCAGACCTCCCCCTCCTCGTCATCGCCGACGGCCCAGCGGGTCACGATCGGGGTACGACCGGGCGGCAGTTCGTCCAGCACGCTGACGTCGAGGTCGCCGTAGACGGTCATCGCCGCAGTC
The DNA here is from genome assembly GCA_041164245.1 of Actinomycetota bacterium. Lineage (GTDB taxonomy): Bacteria > Actinomycetota > Acidimicrobiia > Acidimicrobiales > Ilumatobacteraceae > Casp-actino5. The sequence continues at coordinate 10,911 of JBEAPU010000068.1, forward strand.
CGTGGGATCGGGGTGGCGGTCATCACCAGCACGTCGGGGACGGCACCGGTGGTCTTGTCGCGCAACGCGGCCCGTTGCTCGACCCCGAAGCGATGCTGCTCGTCGATCACGACCACACCGAGTCCGGCGAACTCGACGCCCTCCTGGATGAGGGCGTGCGTGCCGATCACGAGATCGACCGAGCCGTCGGCGAGCCCGGCCAGCACGGCACGGCGATCGGCGCCGGTGACCCGGTTGGTCAGCACCTCGACACGCAGGGGGCGATCGCCGAACAGGTTGTCGGCAGCGGGGACCCGCAGGTCGTCGAGCAGTCGTCGGACCCCGACGGCGTGCTGTTCGGCGAGCACCTCGGTCGGCGCCATCAGCGCCCCCTGATGACCGCCCTGCACCGCGACGAGGAGAGCCGAGACGGCGACGATGGTCTTGCCCGCCCCCACATCACCCTGCAGCAGGCGGTGCATCGGGTGCGGTGCCGCCAGATCGGCGCCGATCTCGGCGATGACCCGCTGCTGGGCACCGGTCAGCGGGAACGGCAGGCTGGCTCGGAACCGGTCGATCAACTCGCCCTCGACCCGATGGGCGACACCGGCCGAGTCGCGCTCGAGCCTGCGCTTCCGCTGGACGAGGACGACCTGGACGCGCAACAACTCGTCGAAGGCGAGTCGGCGGCGCGCCGCCTCGGCCTCGGCCATCGACTCGGGCAGGTGGATGTCGTGCACGGCGGTCCAGCGGTCGACCATGCCGAGTCGCCGCCGGCTCTCCGACGGCAGCGGGTCGGCCAAGCCGCGGGCCGAGCATCGTCGCAGCGACTGCTCGACGAGTCCGGCGATCTCCCACGTCGTCAGTCGGACCTTCTCGCTCTGCGGGTAGATCGGCACGATCCGACCGGTTCGGTCTCCGATGAGGTCGACCACCGGGTTCGTCATCTGCCGTGTGTCGCGGAAGACCTCCACCCGACCGTGGATGGCGATCGAGCGTCCGACCTCGAGTTGCCTGACCCGCCACGGCTGATTGAAGAACACGACGGAGATCACCCCCGTCGCGTCCCCGACGCGGGCGGTCACCATCGTCTTGTTGCGCGCCGTGCGTCGTTCCGACACCGAGCGGACGTCCCCGAGGACCAGCACCTCCTCACCGACGGTGAGCTCCGCGATCCGTCGCTCGCGGCTGCGGTCGATCCAACGTCGCGGGTAGGTGGTGAGCAGGCCGAGCACATCGTCGATGCCGACCGCGGCGAGGGCCCTGCGGCGGGCCTCGCCGACCCCGCGCAGTCGGTCGACGGGGATGGCGGCGAGGTCGGCCAGCGTCAGCGGGGGGCCGGGCGGGTCGGACGCCCCCGTCGTCGCCTCGGCGGTCACTCCACCCCGAGGAGGAACGGGTACAACGGCTGGCCCCCCTCGTGCACCTCGACATCGACTCCGGGGTGCGCGGTCGCGACGCGGTCCAGGAGTTCCGCGGTCGTCTCGGCTGGGGTGTCGGCCCCGACGAGGACCGTGACGAGCTCACCGCCGTCGGCGAGGAGGTGGGCCAGGAGCCGGGCGGTCACGTCGACCACCTCGGTGCCCACCACCGCGATGCCGGCGCGCACGATGCCGATCCAGTCACCCTCGACGATCGGGCCGGCGGGCGACGACGTCGAACGCACCGCCTGCGTCACCTCGCCGGTTCGCACCTCGGCGATCGCCGCCGTCATCGCCTCGGCGTTGGCCTCGGCGTCGGCATCGGCCTCGTACACCACCATCGCCGCCAGGGCTTCGGGCATCGTGCGGGTCGGGACGACGCGCACCGTCTTGGCGCTCAGGGCGTCGACCTGGCGGGCGACCGGGACGATGTTCGAGTTGTTCGGCAGGAGCACGACCTGGTCGGCGGGGCAGGCCTCGACGGCGGCGAGCAGCTCGGCGGTCGACGGGTTGAGGGTCTGCCCGCCCCGCACGATGCCGCGCACCCCGAGGTCGGTCAGGAGGGAGGCGATGCCGGAGCCCGAACTGACGGCGACGACGGCGGTCGTCACGGTGTCGGCGGTCGTGTGGCCGGTCGGCACGGTCCCGGAGTCGGGGGCGAGCATCGCGGCCTCCCGTCGTTCGTGCTCGACGTCGACCTCGTCGAACAGGTCGGTCACCCTGATCCGACTCGGCCGACCGTCGAGATCGAGCGCAGCCTCGATCGCGGCGCCGACGTCGTTGGTGTGGACGTGGCAGTTCCACAGGCCGTCGCCCCCGACCACCACGATGGAGTCGCCGATGCGACCCCAGGCCTCCTTGAACCCGTCGATCCGATCGTCGGGCATCGCCAGGATGAACATCACCTCGAACCGCTGGTCGGCGACGTCGACATCGCCGGCGCCACCGACGACGGCCACCCGGTGACCGCCCGGGACCTGCCCGGCCATCGGCATGGACGGAGCGACATCGGCGTCGGGCTCCGGGAGCGGTTCGCCGTCGACCACGTGCATGGCGGCATCGAGCAGGAGCAGGTACCCGGCACCCCCGGCGTCGACCACGCCCGCCTCGGCGAGCACCGGGAGCATCTCCGGAGTCCTATCGAGGGCGGCCCGTCCGGCGGCCCGAGCGGCGCGCACGACCTCTACGAGCGGGGCATCATCGGCGGCGGCCGCCCGCGCCGCCTCGGCGCTCTCGCGCACGACGGTGAGGATCGTCCCCTCGATCGGGCGCAACACCGCCTGGTAGGCGCCGGTCGCGGCGGAGGTCAGGGCCTCGGCGAACCGCGCTCCGGTGGTCTCGGCCTGTTCGCGCATAGTGGAGGCGATGCCGCGCATGATCTGGCTGAGGATCACGCCCGAGTTCCCGCGCGCCCCCATGAGCGAACCATGGCTGATCGCGTCGCAGGTCTCCTCGAGGGTCGACCCGGCGGAGTCCATCTCGGAGACCACGGCCTCGAGCGTGCGGGCCATGTTGGTTCCGGTGTCGCCGTCGGGCACCGGGTACACGTTCAGACGGTTGAGTCCGCCGGCGTGGGCCGCGACGGTGTCACGGAACGTGGTGACCACGGCGCGCAGCGAGTGGACGTCGAGGCGTTCCAGCGTTGGCACACCCGGAATCTAATCGCTCCGGCGTTCCCCGGGACCCGACGAGCCGGTTCCACGCCGGCCGATGTCCGGGGTGGCGCCGACTTCGGGTGCCGATAACGTGTCGGGGTCCCGGAGGGGTGCGAGTCACCCCGCTGGATCCCGATCGGGCGACGACGTCGCCGACACAAGGAGCGGTACTCGAGATGGCATCGGTTTGTGAGGTCTGTGGCAAGGGCCCGTCGTGGGGCATGACGGTGTCGCACTCGCATCGGCGCACGAAGCGCCGTTGGAACCCCAACATCCAGCGGGTCCGCGCCCTCGTCAAGGGCTCCCCCCGTCGGTTGAACGTGTGCACGGGCTGCATCAAGTCCGGCAAGGTCGTCAAGGCCGGCTGAGCCGCCGATCGCCGGCTACGGTCCCGACCATGCAGGGAGTCATCAAGGCCTACGACCCGGTCTCACGCATCGGCGTCCTCGTCTGCGACCGTGATCTGGCCGACTACGACCTGGCCCCGGATGCCCTGGAGGGCTCGATCCTGCGCATGGTCAGACAGGGCCAGCGGGTCGTGTTCGACCTCGACGAGAGCGGTCGGGCCACCCGCCTGCGCCTCGGCAGCGAGGTCGACATGGGCACCCCCGGACACCACTGACGTCGCGCTGTCATCCCGATCGATGCGGACGATGACATCCGTCCTCCCATCGCTGGGCTAGATGGCTTCATCATCACAAACGCACATACGTGGTGCCCTGCGAGTCGCTCGCCCCGTGCGCCGGGGGCAAGACTTCCCCCATGGCCCCGCACGGGGAGCGGACACAGGGAGAAGTGAACGATGGCTGGACGGACCTCGAACACACGGTTGACGGCATGGGTCGACGAATGGGCGGCGATCATGCGGCCCGATCGCATCCACTGGTGTGACGGATCGGCCGAGGAGTACGACGCCCTCTGCCAGGAGCTCGTCGACGCCGGGACGTTCACTCGCCTCGACGAGGCCAAGCGCCCGAACTCGTACTGGGCCCACTCCGACCCGGGGGACGTCGCGCGGGTCGAGGATCGCACGTACATCTGCTCGGCCTCGCAGGACGACGCCGGGCCGAACAACAACTGGCGCGACCCCGTCGAGATGCGCGCCGAACTGACCGGGCTCTACTCCGGGGCGATGCGCGGTCGCACGATGTACGTCGTCCCCTTCTCGATGGGCCCGCTCGGGTCCCCGATCGCCCACATCGGCGTGCAGCTCACCGACTCGGCGTACGTCGCCGTCTCGATGCGCATCATGACCCGCATGGGCCAGGGCGCGCTCGATGCGCTGGGACAGGGCGACTGGGTTCCCTGCCTGCACTCGGTCGGCGCGCCCCTCGAGTCCGGACAGGCCGACGTCGCCTGGCCCTGCGACGCCGACAACAAGTACATCGTGCACTTCCCGGAGACCCGCGAGATCTGGTCGTACGGCTCGGGCTACGGGGGCAACGCCCTCCTCGGCAAGAAGTGCTTCGCGCTGCGCATCGCGTCCGTCATGGCCCGCGACGCCGGGTGGCTCGCCGAGCACATGCTGATCCTCAAACTCACCAACCCGGTCGGCGAGTCCAAGTACATCGCAGCGGCCTTCCCCTCGGCGTGCGGCAAGACCAACCTGGCGATGATCGTGCCGACCGTGCCCGGATGGACAGCCGAGACCGTCGGCGACGACATCTGCTGGATGAAGTTCGGTGACGACGGCCGCCTGTACGCGATCAACCCCGAGGCGGGGTTCTTCGGCGTCGCCCCCGGCACCGGGTACGACACCAATGCCAACGCGATGGACACCCTGTGGGGCAACTGCATCTACACCAACACGGCGCTGACCTCGGATGGCGACGTGTGGTGGGAGGGGATGGACGACACCCCACCGGCCCGGGCCACCGACTGGCGCGGCGAGCAGTGGACCCCCGAGACCACCACGCCGGCCGCCCACCCGAACGCCCGCTTCACGGCGCCGGCCTCCCAGTGCCCGTCGATCGCGTCCGAGTGGGAGAGCCCAGCGGGAGTCCCGATCTCGGCCATCCTCTTCGGCGGTCGTCGACGCTCGACGGTGCCGCTCGTGACCGAGGCCTACGACTGGGAACACGGCGTGTTCCTCGGCTCGATCATGGCGTCGGAGACCACCGCCGCCCAGCAGGGAGCCGTCGGCAAACTGCGCTTCGACCCGATGGCGATGCTGCCGTTCTGCGGCTACCACTACGGCGACTACTTCGCCCACTGGCTCCGGATCGGCGCGTCGACCGACGCCTCCAAGCTCCCCCGGATCTTCTTCGTCAACTGGTTCCGTCGTGACGACGAGGGTCGTTTCCTGTGGCCCGGATTCGGTGAGAACTCCCGCGTCCTCAAGTGGATCTTCGAGCGCATCGACGGCGCGGCCGACGCGGTCGACACCCCGATCGGACGTCTCCCGACCCCCGGGGGGCTCGACACCGCCGGGCTCGACATCGACGCCGCCGACCTGGCCGAACTCCTGCGGGTCGACGTTGACGGATGGCGCTCGGCGATCGGGGAGATCCGCGGGCACTTCGACCGCTTCGAACCGCGGTTGCCCGGCGAACTGAAGCTCGCCGTCGACCGCCTCGAGACCGCCCTGGCCTCCGCCTGACCCCCACCGGGTCGACGACACCGCACCGGTAGGGTTCGCCACGTGTCCAGACGCGCGCTCCTCCTCGTCCTCGCCACGGTGGGCCTCACGGTCGCCCTCTCCGGGTGCGCCACATTCACCGAAGCCGACACCGTCGTGACTGTGGGCGCCATCCGCATCGACCAGTCCCGACTCGATGCGATGCTCACGGAGTACTCGACCCGCGGCGACCTGTTCGGTACCACCCCCCTCGCCGACGACACCACCGCCCCCGCCGACCAGGCCCGCACCCTGCTCGGAGCGATGGTCGTCTCAGCCGCCGTGCAGGACGTGCTGGCCGCTGCGGGTGATGCCATCACCTCAGGCGACCGCGCCCTGTTCCTCGACACCCTGGCCGCCGACAGCCCGGTGCTCTCACTCGAGAGCGGGCTGGCCGACCTCATCGCCGACACCCAGACCGCCGTCATCGAGAGCACCATGTCGCGCGCCGAACCGATCCCGGCGGCGGAACTGGAGCGTCGGTACGCGATCGATCCGGGGTCGACCGGATTCCTGTGCGTGCGCCACATCCTCCTGGCCAGCGAGGCCGACGCACTCGATGTCCTGACCGAACTCGGCGCCGGGACCGACTTCGCCGAGTTGGCCGGGGAACGCTCGATCGAGGAGATCGCCAGCCTCACCGGTGGAGCGATCGACGACGGGGACTCGGCCTGCGTGCCGACCTCGCAGTACGCCCAGGCCTTCGACCCGGTGTTCACCGCCGCCGCCCATGCGACGCCCGGAACCGAGGTCTCCGAGCCCGTCGAGACGACCTTCGGCTGGCACGTGATCATGCATCGACCGTGGGCCGAGGTCGGGTCGGAGATCGTGACCGCCCACGCGACGGACACGACGGGGCGCCATGTCCTCGATGCCCGCCTCGCCGGCGACGACATCCGGATCGACCCCCGCTACGGCCGCTGGAACCCGGCGACCAACCGGGTCGAACCGATCGGATGACCACCGGCACGGGACGACCGACTGTGGTCGTCGTCGGCCTCGGTCCGGGAGACCCCGAACTCGTCACCCGTCAGACGCTGGCCGAGATCGAGCGGATCCCCCACCGCCACCTCCGGACACGGCAGCACCCGAGCGCGCACCTCGTGCCCGACGCCCGGAGCTTCGACCACCTCTACGAGACGGCCGACGACTTCGCCGAGGTGTACTCGTCGATCGCCGACGCCCTCGTGGCCGACGCCGCCGAACACGGCGAGGTCCTGTACGCCGTCCCCGGATCGCCGCTCGTGCTGGAGCGCGCCGTCGAACTCCTGCGCGCCCGACCCGAGGTCGAGTGCCGGGTCCTGCCGGCCGTGTCGTTCCTCGACGCCGCCTGGGCGGCCCTGGGCATCGACCCGGTCGATGCCGGCGTCCGCCTGGTCGATGGTCATCGCTTCGCCGAGGAGGCAGCCGGCGAACGCGGACCCCTACTCGTCGCCCACGTCCACGCCGGCTGGGTGCTCGAGTCCATCGCCCTCGCCGTCGATCCGGGTCCCGACGACGCCGCGGTCGACGCCCTCGAACGCACCGAGGTCACGGTGCTGCGATCGCTCGGGACCGCCGACGAGTCCATCACGACGGTCGCCTGGCCCGACCTCGCGCACCTCGACGTCGACCACCTGACGACGCTCTGGATACCCGAACTCGCGGTGCCCGTCGCAGTCGGCTACGCACGCTTCCACCGACTGGCGCGGACCCTGCGCGAACGGTGCCCGTGGGACGTCGAACAGACCCACCGCTCCCTCGTCCCCTACCTGGTCGAGGAGGCCTACGAGGTCGTCGACGCCATCGACCGCCTCGACCCCGATGACGAGCGAACCGACGAGCACCTGATCGAGGAGCTCGGTGACCTGCTCTACCAGATCGAGTTCCACGCCACGATCGCCGAGCAGGAGGGTCGCTTCACCATCGCCGACGTCACCGCCGCCGTGCACGACAAGCTCGTGCGACGCCACCCGCACGTGTTCGGCGACACCGGATCCCGACAGATCGACCTCGACGCAGCCGGCGTGGTACGCAACTGGGAGCGGATCAAGGCCGCCGAGCGCGGTGGGGAACGGCCGGCGTCGGCCCTCGACGGTGTCCCGGGTTCGCTCCCCGCACTCGCCCACGCCCACACCGTGCAGCGCAAGGCGGCCAAGGTCGGCTTCGACTGGCCCGATGTCGGCGGGGCGCTCGACAAGGTCGTCGAGGAGGCCGCCGAGATCGTCGCCGCCGGGCGCGACCCCGAGGCCCTGCGGGCCGAGGTCGGCGACCTGCTCTTCGCCGTCGTCAACGTGTCGAGACACCTCGGAGTGGAACCCGAGACCGCCCTGCGTGCCGCATCGGGTCGCTTCCGGGATCGCTTCATGCTCGTCGAACGACTGGCCGTCGACCGTGCGGTCGAACTGCACCAACTCCCCCTCGAGCAACTCGACGCCCTGTGGGACGAGGCCAAGTCGATCATCGCCTCCCGCGACCACCGATGAGACTGCAGGTCGTCCACCCCGCCGAGCACCCGGGCGTCAACGACCTCCCGCTCGCGTCTCCGCTGGCCGACTGGGACCTGAACGGCATGCACCGGGTGCTCGGTGTCCATCGCCACGAGGTGCGCCTCGTCGAGCTCGACGGACTCTCGTACGTCGTGAAGGAACTCCCCGACGAGCTGGCCCTGCGCGAGTACCGGCTCCTGCGCGGACTCGCCGACGACGGGCTGCCGACCGTCGAGGCCGTCGCCGTCGTCACGGAACGGCGTCGCCCGATCGACCACGGGCCCGACGAGACGCTCGACGGGATGCTGATCACGCGTCACCTCGACTACTCCCTGCCGTACCGCTCCCTGCTCTCGGGCCGCGGCCTGCGCATCCCCTTCCTCGGCGACCGTCTCCTCGACGCCCTGGTCGGTCTCCTCGTGCGCCTCCACCTGGCCGGCTTCTTCTGGGGCGACTGCTCGCTCTCGAACGCCCTCTTCCGGCGCGATGCAGGCACCCTCGCCGCCTACGTCATCGACGTCGAGACGGGTGAACGCCACCAGCGCCTCACCGACGGCCAGCGTCGCCTCGACCTGATGATCGCCTGCGACAACGTCGCCGGCGGTCTGCTCGACCTGCAGGAGGCCGGACGCCTCCGGGCCGAGATCGACCCGTTCGCCGTCGCCGAGGGGATCGAGCGTCGGTACAGGACCCTGTGGGAGGAACTCACCGGCGCCGGCGTCGTCGGCATCGGGGACCAGCGCGGGATCCAGCGCCGCCTCGACCGACTGCACGAACTCGGCTACGACGTCGGGGAGCTCGAGGTCGTGTCGACCGCCGACGGTCGACAGCTCAGCTTCGTCCCGCGGGTGGTCGAGCACGGGTTCCACGCCGAGCGCCTGCTGCGCCTGACGGGCCTCCGGACCGGCGAGAACCAGGCCCGTCGACTGCTCGACGACATCCACACCTTCGCCGCCGAGTCCCGTACGCGCACCGGGGTCGCCCTCCCGGAGAACGTCGCTGCCGTGCGCTGGCTCGACCAGCGCTTCGAACCGATCATCGCCGCCATCCCGGAGCACCTCCTCGGGCGCCTCGAGTCAGCCGAGATCTACCACCAGTTGCTCGAGCACCGGTGGTACCTCTCCGAGGCGTCCGGACACGATGTGACGATCACCGAGGCCCTCGTGTCCTACCTCGAACGCGTGCTGGCCTCCTCGCCCGACGAGAGGGTCCAACTCGACGAACCGACGGCCGAGTTGCCGCGCATCGAGGCAGTACGGTGACGGCGGCGCACGCCGATCCACCCCCACGGAGGAAGCCATGAGCGACATCGTCCACATCCACGGCCGGGAGATCCTCGACTCGCGGGGCAACCCGACCGTCGAGGTCGAGGTGGTCCTCTCCAGCGGAGCGATGGGCCGCGCCGCCGTCCCGAGCGGGGCCTCCACCGGCGAGCACGAGGCCGTCGAACTGCGCGACGGCGGTGAGCGTTACGCCGGCAAGGGGGTGCGCGCCGCGGTCGCCAACGTCAACACCGAGGTGGCCGACGTGCTCCTCGGGTTCGACGCCCTCGACCAACGGACCGTCGACCGTGAACTGCTCGCACTCGACGGCACGGACAACAAGGCCCGCATCGGTGCCAACGCGATACTCGGCACCAGTCTCGCCGTCGCCCGGGCCGCCGCCGACCACCTCGACCTCCCGCTCTACCGGTGGGTCGGCGGGCCGAACGCCCACGTCCTCCCGGTGCCGATGATGAACGTCCTCAACGGCGGGGCGCACGCCGACAACTCCATCGACTTCCAGGAGTTCATGATCATGCCCGTCGGCGCGCCGTCGTTCGGAGAGGCGTTGCGCTGGGGGACGGAGACCTACCACGTGCTCAGGCGCGTCCTCCACGACCGCGGACTGTCCACCGCCGTCGGCGACGAGGGCGGCTTCGCCCCCGACCTCGCGTCGAACGAGGAGGCGATCGTCCTGTTGCTCGAGGCCATCGAGTCCGCCGGCTTCTCCGCCGGTACCGACATCGCCATCGCCCTCGACCCGGCGGTGAGCGAGATCCACCGCGACGGCGCCTACCACCTGGATGGCGAGGGTCGCGTGCTGTCTCCGGCGGAGATGGCGGACTACTGGCGGCGAATCGTCGACGCGTACCCCGTCGTGTCCATCGAGGACGGCATGGCCGAGGACGACTGGGAGGGTTGGTCTCTGCTGACCGGTGCCGTCGGCGACCGCTGCCAACTCGTCGGCGACGACCTGTTCGTCACGAACAGCGCTCGGTTGCGCACCGGGATCGAGCGGGGGGTGGCCAACAGCGTCCTCGTGAAGGTGAACCAGATCGGGACCCTCACCGAGACGCTCGACACCGTCGCCCTGGCGACGGCGCACTCGTACACCTCGGTGATGAGCCACCGCAGCGGCGAGACCGAGGACGTCACCATCGCGGATCTCGCCGTCGCCACGAACTGCGGCCAGATCAAGACGGGTGCCCCGTGTCGATCCGACCGGGTCGCCAAGTACAACCAACTGCTGCGGATCGAGGCCGAGCTCGGCGAGGACGCCGCATTCCTCGGCCGTGCCGCCCTCGCACCGCGCCGGTGACCGCTTCGGCCCGTCGCCGGCTGACAACATCTCACCGTGGCCCGACGATCCCGCCAGCGCACCGCCGCCACCCGGCGCCGCTCCCGGTTGCGTCGGCGTGATCGACCGGCCGTCGACCGCGGCGGACCCTCGATCGGCAGCCAGGCGGCACCCGGAGGGCGAAACACCCTCCTCGTGGGCGCGGCCCTCGTCGTCCTCGCCCTGACCCTCATCGCCTCCCTCGCCGTCCTGCCGGTCCAGACCTTCCTCGGGCAGGGGGACGAGATCGAGCGCCTCACCGAGGAGCTGGCACGACTCGAGTCGGTCAACGCCGAACTGGCCGCCGAGGTGAGTCGGTTGCGCACCGACGAGGGTGTCCGTGAGGCCGCTCGCGACCAGCTCGGCTACGTCGGCGACGGCGAGCGGCGGGAGACCATCGTCGCCGCCGACGGTCCCCCGACCGACCTCCCGACTGGATGGCCCTACGGCACGGTCCGGCGCATCGTCGAACTGCGGCTCGGCGCCCCCTGAGCCCACGTTCCCCTCCCCGGGGACGCCGGGGCTACAGTCCGACGGGTGTCCGGGCGGGACACGCGAGACGAGGAGGGACCGATGGCCGGGAGCGTGCTGGGAGAGCGGGTGCTGCGCAAGGAGGACCCGAGGTTCCTGACGTCCGGCGGGGTCTACCTCGACGACCTCCAGCACCCGCTGCTCGATGGCGCCGCGTTCGTCGTGTTCGCCCGCTCCCCCATCGCCCACGGGGTCATCACCACGATCGACACCGACGAGGCGGCGTCGATGCCCGGTGTGGTCGCCGTGCACACGGCCGAGAGCCTCGGGCTCGAACCGACTCCGTCGAACTTCAACCCGGGCGTCGCCCGGACCCTGCTCGCCCGGGACCGGGTCCGCTGGGTCGGCGAGCCGGTCGCGGCGGTGATCGCCGAGACGTACGAGCAGGCGACCGACGCCGCACAGGCGGTGTTCGTCGACATCGACCCGCTGCCGGTCGTGATCGACCTCGAGGAGGCTCTCACCTCCGAGACCGTGCTCTACGAGGCCGCCGGTTCGAACGCGGTCTTCGACTCGGTCGCCTTCGGCGGTGGGACGACCTCCGGCCCTGCGTTCTTCGCCGACTGCGAGGTCGTCGTCTCCACCGATGCGATGAACCAGCGCGTCGCGCCATGCCCGCTCGAACCCCGGGCGGCGGCAGCCGTGTGGCACGACGGTCGACTCCACGAGTGGCTCTCCACCCAGCACGCCCAGGGAGCCGTCGGACCGATCGCCCGCGCCAACGGCGTCGAGCCCTCCGAGGTGCACGTCATCACACCCGACGTCGGCGGCGGATTCGGCGCCAAGATCGGCTGCTACTCCGAGGAGTTGATCCTCGGAGTGCTGGCCCGCGCCGTCGGCCGCCCGGTGCGCTTCCGCGAAACGCGCAGCGAGTCGATGATGAACCTCGGGCACGGCCGCGCCCAGCTCCAGCGGATCACCTGCGGTGGTCGTCGTGACGGCACGATCACCCACTTCCAACTCGAGATGATCCAGGACTCGGGTGGGTTCTGCGAGGTGGGCACGATCCTCGGCGCGTTGTTCACGCGTCGCATGGCCGCCGGCGTGTACGCGTTCGAGAACATCGAGGCGCACTGCACCTCGGTCGTGACCAACACCAACCCGGTCGTCGCCTACCGCGGTGCCGGCCGGCCCGAGGCCACGGCGGCCACCGAGCGGGCCCTCGACCTGTTCGCCCTCGAGATCGGCATGGACCCAGTCGAGGTCCGCCGCCGCAACCTCATCCCCGCCTTCGACCAGCCCGTCACCACCGGGATCGGCGAGGTCTACGACGTCGGCGACTTCGAGGGGGCCCTCGACCGAGCACTGGCCCAAGCCGGCTACGACGACCTGCGGGCCGAGCAGGCCCGACGACGCGCTGACGGCGACCCCCGTCTGCTCGGCATCGGGGTCTGCACGTACGTCGAGATCACCGGCGGTGCCGGCGCGCCCCAGGAGGACGCGAAGATCGTCATCCACGCCGACGGCTCGGGGACGATCTACACCGGTACGTCACCGCACGGGCAGGGCCACGACACCGCCTGGTCGATGATCGCCAGCGCCCAGACCGGGATCGACATCGACCGGTTCACACTCGTCTGGGGCGACACCGACCTCACCCCGGTCGGCGGAGGCACCATGGGCTCGCGCTCACTGCAGCAGGGCGGCCTCGCCGTGCACCAGGCAGCCGCCGGCATCGTCGAGCAGGGCCGACGCATCGCCTCCCGCCTCCTCGAGGCCGACGAGATCGACGTCGTGCTCGACACCACCTCCGGGGCGTTCCACGTCGCCGGGACCCCGGCCGTCACGATCGGTTGGGCCGAGGTCGCCGAGGCCGCCGGTGACGACGGCCTCGTCGAGCAGACCACCTTCAAGACCTCGGGCGCGACGTACCCGTTCGGGGCCCACGTCGCCGTCGTCGAGGTCGACTCCGAGACGGGTCGGGTGAGCCACCTTCGCCACATCGCCTGCGACGACGCCGGGACGATCCTGAATCCGCTGCTCCTCGCCGGCCAGGTCCATGGCGGCATCGCCCAAGGCACCGCCCAGGCACTCTACGAGGAGGTCCGCTACGACGCGGACGGCAACCCGATCACCTCGAACCTGGCCGACTACGCCATGATCTCGATGGACCTCATGCCCGACATCGAGCGCATCCCGATGGAGACCCCGACGTTCGTGAACCCGCTCGGCGCGAAGGGCATCGGCGAGTCCGGCACCATCGGCTCGACGCCGGCCGTCCACTCCGCCGTCATCGACGCCGTCGCCCACCTCGGTGTGCGCCACATCGACATGCCGTGCACACCGGAGAAGGTGTGGCGGACGATCGCGACCGCCACCGGCTGAACCGATCGCAGCATCGCCCGGACACGGGCCTACGCTCGGACCCATGTCCGCTCCCCCGATCGTCGCGCGCTCCCTGGTGAGGACCTTCGGGTCCGGGGAGCGAGCGGTGCGTGCCGTGGACGGTGTCGACCTCGAAGTCCGCGACGGCGAGGTGTTCGGCTTCCTCGGCCCGAACGGGGCCGGCAAGAGCACGACCGTGCGCATCCTGACGACGCTCCTGCGACCGACGTCGGGCAGCGCGTCGGTCGCCGGTCACGATGTGGTGACCGAGGCCGATGCCGTCCGCCGCTCGATCGGCGTCGCCCTTCAGGACGCCGCCATCGACCCGCTCATGACCGGTCTCGAACTGCTGCGGCTGCAGGCGACGCTGTATGGGCTCCCGCGCGCGGAGCACCGCACCCGCACCGGCGAGCTGCTCGAGCGGGTCGGTCTGTCCGCGGCCGGCGACCGTCGAGTCGGCACCTACTCGGGCGGCATGCGTCGGCGTCTCGACCTCGCCCTGGCCCTCATCCACGAGCCGCGGGTCCTGTTCCTCGACGAGCCGACCACCGGGCTGGACCCGATGAGCCGCATGTCCCTGTGGGAGGAGATCCGCCGGCTGAATGCCGAGGGCACGACGGTGTTGCTGACCACCCAGTACCTCGAGGAGGCCGATCAGCTCGCCGACCGGATCGCCATCATCGACCGGGGACGGATCGTCCGCGAGGGCATCCCGGGAGACCTCAAGGCGGCGATCGGCGCACCGACCCTGCTCATCGAGGTCGAGGAGGCGGCCCGTGCCCTCGCCGAGGCGGCGCTCGAACGCTTCGGTGACCTGCGACCGACCGCCGAGGGCACACTCGGGGTGGGGCTCACCGGTGGTGCCGGGGAGGTCTCGGCTGTCGTTCGGGCCCTCGACGACGCCGGCGTGACCGTGCGCAACCTCGAGCTGCGCGCCCCGAGTCTCGACGACGTGTTCGCCGAGGCCACCGGCCACCGCCTCGAGGGCGCCTCGTGAGCGAGCGCTCAGCTGATCGGATCGGACCCTGGTCGCAGGTGCGCGCGCTCTCGGTCCGATCGATGCTCGCCATCGTCCGCCAACCGAGCGTCGTCGTCCCCTCGTTGGTGTTCCCGCTGTTCTTCGTGGCGCTCGGCACCTCCTCCTTCTCGAGGGCTGTCGCCATCCCCGGCTTCCCCGCCGTCGACTCGTTCCTCGACTTCGCACTCGCCGGATCGGTGGTGCAGGGCGTGCTCTTCGGCTCGATCACCAGTGCCACGGCCCTGGCAACCGACATCGAGACCGGTTTCTTCGACCGTCTCCTGCTGGCCCCCAGCACCCGGACCGGGATCCTCATCGGCCGACTGGCGGGTGCGATGGCCTACGGACTCGCCCAGACGGTCTTCTTCGTGATCGTGCTGATCCCGTTCGGGTTGAGCGTGAAGTCGGGCCCGCTGGGGTTGGCGGCCATGGCCGTCGGGGGGCTGCTGACCGCGCTCGCCGTCGGTGCCGTGATGTCGGCGATGGCGTTGCGCACCGGGTCAGCCGAGGCGGTCCAGGGGTCGTTCCCGTTGGTGTTCGTCCTGCTGTTCCTGTCCTCTGCCTTCTTCCCGCGCCAGACGATGGACGGCGCGTACCGCACGATCGCCGACCTGAACCCGCTCTCCTATCTCGTCGAGGGCTTCCGGGCCCTGACGATCGGGGAGCTCGACGCCACCGCGGTGGCGCAGACGATCGGGGTCCCGGCGGCCATCGCCGCCGGCGGACTGGCACTCGCCCTCCGCTCCCTCTCCGCCCGGGTCGCCGACCGATGAGCGCGTCGACCGGACTGGCCGTGCGCAGCCTGCGCAACATCCGACGGCTCCCGTCGGCCTTCCTGCCGGCGCTCCTCATGCCGGTGTTCCAGGTGATCTCCTTCTCGGGCACCTACGCCGGGGTGACCGACATCCCCGGCTTCCCCACCGACCGTTCGGTGAACTGGTACCTCCCGATGGCGGTGACCATGGGCGCGTCGTTCGCCGGACTCGGCACGGGTTTCTCGATGATCCGCGACCTCCAGACCGGCTTCTACGACCGGATCCGCATGTCGCCCGCATCACGGCGCCAGGTGCTGCTCGGCCCGTACCTCGCCGCCTGGTCCCGGGCGGTGCTGGCCGTCGTGCTCGTCACCCTGGTCGGCTTCGCCCTCGGGGCCCGGCCGGTGGGGAACCCGGTCGGTCTGGCGACGCTGCTGCTCGCCGGACTCGGGATGGCGACGATCGGCACCGGCTGGGGACTCGGTCTCGCCTACCGGTTCCGGGACATGCGGGCGGCGGCGATCATGCAGCTCACCTTGTTCCTCGGCCTGTTCCTGACCGATGCCCAGACCCCGATCGAGGTCATGGACGGCTGGCTGCGACCGGTCGCCGAGTGGAACCCGTTGACCCGTGTCCTCGGCGTGGCCCGTCAGGGCTTCGTCGGCGGCCCCGAGTGGTCGACGACCCTCGTCGGCATCGCCGCCATGGCGGTCCTGGCGGCGCTGACGGCTCTCTTCGCCTTCACCGGCCTGCGACGCCTGGACTCCTGAGCGGGCAGTTCCCCGGACGCGCTCCCCGCTACCTTTGACACCGTGACAGCCATACCGACCGCCCCGGCCCCGGCCGGCTGCCACCGCTGATGGCCCGTTCAGCCAGGGTGCACGTGCTGCTCGACCTCGACGGCACGCTCAGCGACTCCGAGCCCGGCATCCTGCGCTCCCTGCAGTGGGCCTGCGGGAGACTCGGGTTCCCGGTGCCCACCGAGACCGAGGTCCGCGCCATCATCGGTCCGCCCTTCGAGATCGGACTCCCCCAGATCGGCATCCCCGATGACGCGCTCGAGCTCGTGATCGACACCTACCGCGAGCGCTACGCGACGATCGGTGCCTTCGAGAACACGCTCTACCCCGGGATCGTCGACATGCTCCAGGCGCTCGCCGATGACGGCCTGACGCTGTCGGTGGCGACGGCGAAGCCGGAGGTGACCGCCCACCCGATCCTCGACCACTTCGAGCTGTCGCACCGTTTCGCCGTCCGGGCCGGAGCGACCCTGACCTCGGAGCGGCGGACGAAGGGGGAGGTCATCGCATTCGCCCTGCGCGAACTCGGCATCCACGCCGACCCCGAACTCGGCGATCACGTCATCATGATCGGCGACCGCGACCACGACGTGTCCGGCGCCCGACAGCACGGCATCCCCTGCATCGGGGTCAACTGGGGGTACGGGTCCCCGGAGGAACTGCTGAGCGCCGGTGCCGTGGCCCTGGCCGACACACCCGCCGATGTTGTCGACCTCGTCCACGACACCTACGGTGTCGAGCACTGGTCATGAGCACCGACAGCCCGCCTCCCGTGATCTGTGACCCGGCCGTCCCGAGCCGGTCGTCCGCCGACCGGGCCATGCGGCGCATCCTGCGTCTGCCCGCCGACGCACCCCGGGCCGGCGCCGACGAGGCGCGGCGAGCCTTCCAGACCTCGATCATGGTGGCCACCGTGCGCTGCCTGCTGATGTACATCGTCTTCCCCTTCGTGTTGCCGGCACTCGGCATCGCCGGGGGCGTCGGGCCGCTCATCGGCATCCCGATCAGCATCGTCGCCATCGTCGCGATCGTCATGAGCGTCCGGCGCTTCTGGCGCGCCGACCACTCCAAGCGCTGGCACTACACCGTCCTGGGCGGTGCGGTCATCGTGTTCCTGTCGGTGCTGATCGTCATCGACCTCGGCGAACTCCTCGCCTGAGCCCCGACGAACGCCCGCGGGACATCCCCGTTCGTGCCGGGTCGCGAAATGGGGCATGATGTGTCATGGGTCACCACGGGGGATGACCCACCGACTTCCAGAGGGGGACATCGTGGAGATCACCGTCACCGTCAACGGCACGGCTCACACCGCCGAGGTCGAGCCACGGACACTGCTCGTGCAGTTCATCCGTGAGACCGTCGGCCTCACCGGAACCAACATCGGGTGCGACACGTCATCGTGTGGGGCCTGCTCGATCCACCTCGACGGCGAGGCCGTGAAGAGTTGCACCCTCCTCGCGGTGCAGGCCGACGGTTCGAGCGTCACCACCATCGAGGGCATGGCGTCACCCGACGGCACCCTCCACCCGATGCAGCAGGCCTTCATGGAGAACCACGGCCTCCAGTGCGGCTACTGCACACCCGGGATGGTCATGGCCGCCACCAGCCTTCTGAAGGAGAACCCGAACCCGACCGAGGAGGACGTCCGGATCGGGCTCGAGGGCAACCTGTGCCGCTGCACCGGGTACCACAACATCGTCCAGGCGGTGCTCGCCGCCGCGCAGTCCTGACCACACGACAGAATCAACGACACCATCGCGAGAACTGGGGGGTTCGACGATGACCATGACCGACCAGCCGACCGGGATCCTCGGTCAGCGACTTCTCCGCCGGGAGGACCCGGCACTGCTCACCGGCGAGGCGCGCTTCACCGCGGATCTCGTCGTGCCGGGCGCGCTGCACCTCGCCGTGCTGCGCAGTCCGTACGCCCGGGCCCGTATCCGATCCGTCGACACCTCCGCCGC
This sequence comes from Actinomycetota bacterium, assembly GCA_041164245.1. Classification (GTDB taxonomy): domain Bacteria; phylum Actinomycetota; class Acidimicrobiia; order Acidimicrobiales; family Ilumatobacteraceae; genus Casp-actino5. Next base: position 29,042 of record JBEAPU010000068.1, read on the forward strand.
AGCCGCGGCACCCGGCGTGACGGCGGTGTTCTCCGGCGCCGACCTCGCCGACACCTGGGGGGCACCGATGCCGTGCGCGTGGCCCGTCACCGCCGACATGAAGAACCCGGCGCACTTCCCGCTGGCGATCGGCCAGGCCAACTACGTCGGTGACGGGGTCGCCTGCGTTCTCGCCACCTCCGCCGAGGCGGCCCGTGACGCGATCGAGTTGATCGACGTCGACTACGAGCCCCTCGAGGCGGTGATCGACCTCGAGGACGCCCTCAGCGACCGGGTCGTGATCCACGACGAGATCGGCACCAACCGCAGCTACACCTGGGACCTGAAGATCGAGGAGAGCGAGGGCGCGGTCGATGCCGCCTTCGCGGCTGCCCGCTACACGGTCAAGGACCGCTACATCCAGCAGCGCCTCATCCCGGCCGCCATGGAGCCCCGGGCCGTGCTGGCCGTGCCGCAGCCCTTCGGCGGCGACATGACGCTGTACTCGGCCACCCAGGTCCCGCACATCCTGAAGGTGATGACGGCGCTGACCCTCGGGATCCCCGAGCACCAGATGCGGGTCATCGCTCCGGCCGTCGGCGGGGGCTTCGGCTCCAAGCTGAACGTGTATGCCGAGGAGCTGCTGTGCGTGGCCCTCGCCAAGCGCATGAACGTCCCGGTGCGCTGGACCGAGACCCGCTCGGAGGGCTGCCAGGCGACGATCCACGGTCGCGGCCAGATCCAGGACATCGAACTCGCCGCGGACGAGAACGGACGGCTGACCGCCGTTCGGGTGCGGATCATCGGCGACATGGGTGCCTACCTGCAGCTCGTCACCCCCGGTGTGCCGCTGCTCGGGGCCTTCCTCTACGCCGGCGTGTACGAGTTGCCCAAGGCGTACGACTTCTCGTGCACGTCGGTGTTCACCAACATGACGCCGACCGACGCCTACCGTGGCGCTGGGCGACCCGAGGCCACCTACGCGATCGAGCGGGCGATGGACTCACTCGCCGCCGAGATCGGCATCGACCCGCTCGAGCTGCGTCGCCGGAACTTCATCCCGACCGCGTCCTACCCCTACGAGGCCTTCACCGGTCTCGTGTACGACTCGGGCGACCACGACCGGGCGGCCACGTTGGCCGCCGAGATGATCGGCTACGACGAGATCCGCGAGCGCCAGCGCACGCAGAACGTGCCCGGCGCCGCGAAGCGGCTCGGCATCGGCGTGTCGACGTACTTCGAGATGTGCGGTCTGGCACCGTCGCGCGTGCTGGCATCGCTCAACTACGGAGCCGGCGGCTGGGAGGCCGCCACCGTGCGCGTGCTGCCGACGAACAAGATCCAGGTCGTGACGGGAACCGCCCCCCACGGCCAGGGCCACGAGACGGCGTGGTCGATGATCGTCGCCGAGAAGCTCGGGGTCAGCCCCGACGACGTCGACGTCCTGCACTCCGACACCGCCATCGCCCCGCTCGGCCTCGACACCTACGGATCGCGGTCGCTGTCCGTCGGCGGTGTCGCCATCGCCATGGCCTGCGACAAGGTCATCGACAAGGCCCGGCAGATCGCGGCGCACCAACTCGAGGCCAACCCCGACGACCTCGAGTTCGCCGGCGGCCAGTTCCAGGTCGCCGGATCGCCCGACCGGGTGATGCCGTTGGCCGCCATCGCCTTCGAGGCCTTCACCGCCCACAACCTGCCGGACGGTCTCGAGCCGAACCTCGAGGCCCACACGACCTACGACCCGCCGAACTTCTCCTGGCCCTTCGGCACGCACATGTGCGTGGTCGAGGTGGACACCGAGACCGGACAGGTCGAGGTCGTGAAGTACGTCGCGGTCGACGACTGCGGGAACCAGGTCAACCCGCTCATCGTGGACGGCCAGGTCCACGGGGGCGTGGTGCAGGGCCTGGCCCAGGCGCTCTACGAGGAGGCCGTCTACGACTCCGACGGGAACCTCCGGACGTCGTCGCTCGCCGAGTACCTGGTGCCGGCGGCCAGCGATGTGCCACCGATCACCACCGGCCACACCGTCACCCCGTCGCCGACCAACCAACTCGGCGTCAAGGGTGTCGGGGAGGCCGGGACCATCGCGTCGACGCCCGCGGTCATCAACGCCGTGGTCGACGCCCTGTCCGGCCTCGGCGTGCGGGACGTGCCGATGCCGGCGAGTCCCAACACCGTCTGGTCCGTCATCAACGCCGCCCAAGGAGGCTCCAAGTGATCCCTGCCGCATTCGAGTACGTGAGGGCCACCTCGGCCGCCGAGGCGATCAGCCTGATCGCCGAGCACGGTGACGAGGCCAAGTTCCTCGCCGGCGGTCACAGCCTCGTGCCGCTGATGAAGTTGCGACTGGCCCAGCCGTCGGTGCTCATCGACATCGGCCGCATCACCGACCTGTCCTACGTCCGGGATGCCGGCGACCACATCGCCATCGGGGCACTGACCCGTCACATGGACGTCGAGACATCGCCGGTGCTCAAGGAACACGTGCCGTTGCTGGCCCACGCCACCGGGCACGTCGGCGACCCGCAGGTGCGTCACCGTGGCACCATCGGCGGGTCGCTCGCCCATGCCGACCCGGCCTCGGACCTCCCGGCGACCACCCTGGCGCTGGGCGCGACCTACGTCGTGCAGGGACCGAACGGGACCCGGGAGATCGCTGCCGGCGACTTCTACCACGGGTACCTGACCTCGGCGCTCGAACCCGACGAGATGCTGACCGAGATCCGGGTCCCGAAGATGAACGGCGCCGGATGGAGCTTCCAGAAGTTCAACCGCCGCGCGCAGGACTGGGCCATCGTCGGCGTCGCCGCCTGGCGCCGGGGCGACGAGTCCGGTGTCGGACTGGTCAACATGGCATCGACCCCGGTGCTCGCCACCTCGGTGTCCTCGGCGCTCGCGTCCGGGGCCTCGGTGGAGGACGCGGCCCGCCTCGCCGCCGACGAGGCCGACCCGCAGGCCGACCTGAACGCCTCGGTCGAGTACCGGCGTCACCTCGCCCAGGTGCTCACCAAGCGGGCGTTGGCCGCCGCCTCCTGACCTCGGGAACACCCGTCCGGCCAGCGGGTCCGGCCGGGCCGTAGACTGCCGGACGGGTGATAACCGATGTCGAACGACGACGACGTCGTCGATCAGCGTCATCTCGACGCGATCGCCGATGCAGAGCAGATCGCGTACTGGCTCGACGGGGCCGATGCCCCCGAGACGAACCCGACCCTGGTCCGCACCGAGAGCTGCGACCTGTGCGTGATCGGCGGTGGCTACACGGGGCTGTGGACCGCGATCATCGCCAAGGAGCGCGACCGGTCCCGTGACGTCGTGCTCCTCGAGGCGCACTCCGTGGGGGGTGCTGCGTCAGGACGCAACGGCGGGTTCATGGACGCCAGCCTGACCCACGGGATCTCGAACGCCTTCCGGCACTTCCCCGACGAGGTCGAGATCCTCGAGGAACTCGGCATCCGCAACCTCGACGAGATCGAGATGTCACTCAAGCGCTACGGGATCGACTGCGACTACCAGCGGCCCGGCGTCATCGAGGTCGTGTCCGAGGCGCATCCGCCGAGCTACCGCGAGGAGCTGCTCGAGCAGTTCGAGATGATGCAGCGCAACGGTCACGAGGTCGAATGGCTCGACACCGACCGCATGCGCGACGAGGTCTACTCCCCGACGTTCACCGCCGGGCTGTGGGACAAGAACGGCTCGGCCTTCGTCGACCCGGCCCGACTCGCCTGGGGACTCAAGGCCGTCGCCGAACGGCTCGGCGTGCGGATCTACGAGGACACCAAGGCCACGGCGCTCGAGCGTGACGGGATCGGTGTCATCGTCACGACCCCGCTCGGGAAGGTCCGGGCCGGACGCGTGGCACTCGGCACGAACGCGTTCAAGCCGCTGCTGAAGCGCATCTCGAACTACATCGCGCCGGTGTACGACTACTGCATGATCACCGAGCCCCTCGATGCCGACCAGCTCGCCAGCATCGGGTGGTCGAACCGCCAGGGACTGTCCGACAACGCCAACCAGTTCCACTACTACCGACTCACCTCCGACAACCGGATCCTGTGGGGCGGCTACGACGCCGTGTACTACTGGGGCGGGAAGGTCTCGTCCGAGCTCGAGAGCCGACCCGAGTCGTGGGCCAAGCTCAGCGCCAACTTCTTCCGCACGTTCCCCCAGCTCGAGGGCGTCCAGTTCAGCCACATGTGGGGAGGGGCGATCGACACGTCGAGTCGCTTCACCGTCTTCTTCGGCCGGGCGCTCGGTGGCCGGGTCGGCTACGCGCTCGGGTACACCGGTCTCGGTGTCGCCGCCTCGCGCTTCGGCGCCGCCACGATGCTGGACCTGCTGTACGGACGACGGTCGATCGCCACCCAGACCTCGCTCGTGCGCGAGAAGCCGTGGCCGTTCCCACCGGAGCCGTTCCGCTTCCTCGGCATCCAGGCCACGCGCTGGTCGCTCGAGCGCGAGGACCGGACCGGACGACGCAACCTGTGGCTGCGCGGGCTCGACCGGGTCGGACTCGGCTTCGACTCCTGAGCGGACCGGGCCGGCGACCCGACCACTAGCGTGTCGACGATGACACCCGAGTCCGTACGACGAGCGCTCGCCGATCACGGCTACCTCGCCGACGACGGTCTGGCCACGGCCGTGTTCCTCGCCATGGAGTTGCGCCGCCCGCTGTTGCTCGAGGGTGACGCCGGTGTCGGCAAGACCGAGCTGGCCAAGGTGCTCGCCGCCTGGACCGGCGGCGAGTTGATCCGCCTGCAGTGCTACGAGGGGATCGACGTGGCCCAGGCGGTCTACGACTGGGACTACGCCCGCCAGCTCCTGCACCTGCGCGTCGCCGAGGCCACCGGGCGGGCCGGCGGCCGGAGCGAGGCCGAACTCGAGTCCGAGTTGTACGACGAGCGCTTCCTCGTGCGCCGACCCATCCTGCGGGCGATCGCCCCGACACCCGGCCCGCCGCCGGTGCTGCTCATCGACGAGGTCGACCGGGCCGACGACGAGTTCGAGGCATACCTGCTCGAGGTGCTGTCGGAGTACCAGGTGACGGTCCCCGAACTCGGGGCGTTCCGTGCTGACACGCCCCCGCTGGTCGTGCTGACCTCGAACCGCACGCGGGACGTCCACGACGCGCTCAAACGGCGCTGTCTCTACCACTGGGTCGAGCACCCGGACCTCGAACGCGAGGTCGCCATCGTCCGACGGCGGGTGCCCGATGTCGACGAGGCCCTCGCCCGTGACGTCGCAGCCGCGGTCGAGGTGCTCCGCTCGCTCGACCTGTACAAGCCGCCGGGGGTCGCCGAGACGATCGACTGGGCGACGGCGCTCGGACGCCTCGGGGTGAGCCTCCTCGACGACGCCTCCGTGGCGAGCACGCTCGGTGCGGTGCTGAAGTACCGCGAGGACGCCCAGCGGGTGCTCGACCTCGGGGTCGGGACGCTCCTCGAACGTTCCCGGGCGCGCGCCGGGTCGTGAGCGACCCGTCCACGATCGCCGTCGCCTTCGTCCGGGCGCTCCGCCGTGACGGTCTGCCGGTGCCGACGAGTTGCTCGATCGGCTTCGCCGAGGCGCTCACGGCCGTCGGGCTGTCCGACCGATCGGGTGTGTACTGGGCCGGTCGGGCCACGCTGGTGCGCCGGCGCGAGGACATCGCCCCGTACGACCGCGTGTTCGGACGCTTCTGGGACTCGGTGGCGACACCCGACGCGACGGCCGGCGCCGGGCTCGAGGAGTCCGTGACACTGGCGGTCGACGTCGGCGACGACGATCCCGCGGACGACGACGGCGACGACCGCGACGGCGCCGACGACCCGGGCGAGGTGCTCGAGCTGCGGTTCAGCGCGACGGAGGTGCTGCGACACAAGGACTTCTCCCAGTGGACTCCCGACGAGCTCGCCGAGGGCCGCCGACTGATGGCGGGGCTCCGGCTGTCGGGGGAGTCGCGGCGCTCGCTGCGGACCGTCCCGGTGCGCAGGTCGGGGGACGCCCCCGACCTGCGGAGGACGGTGCGCGCCGCGATCGCCTCCGACGGTGTGCCGCTGCGTCGTCACTGGCGCTCGCGCAGCCGACGCCCTCGCCGGCTCGTGCTCCTGCTCGACGTGAGCGGGTCGATGGAACCGTACGCCCGGGCCCTGGTGCGTTTCGCCCACGCCGCCGTCGTCGGACGCCAGAAGGTCGAGGTGTTCGCGCTCGGCACTCGACTCACCCGCATCACACGGGAGCTGGCCGAGCGGAACCCGGACCGAGCCCTGGAGCGGGCGGGTCGACGGGTCAGCGACTGGAGCGGGGGGACACGACTCGGCGAGGGCCTGACCGCGTTCAACCGCGACTGGGGTCAGCGGGGCATGGCCCGCGGGGCGATCGTGGTGATCCTGTCCGATGGCTGGGATCGGGGTGACCCGGACGCGCTCGCCGAGCAGATGCGGCGTCTCCACCGCATGACCCACCGTCTGGTGTGGGTCAACCCGCTCAAGGTGACCCCCGGCTACGCACCGCTGGCCCGGGGGATGGCAGCCGCCCTCCCCCATGTGGACGAGTTCGTCGAAGGCCACTCGCTCGACGCGCTCGAGCACCTCGCCGACGTCATCGCCGGACGGGGTGCGGGTGGCGCGCGGCCGGGGCAGACTTCGGGGGTCGGACGTGCGGGAGGTGCGGCGTGAGGGAACTCCTCGATGATCTCGAAAGGTGGCGGGCGGCCGGGACGCGGGTCGCGCTGGCCAGGGTCGTCGATGTCGAGGGGTCCGGGCCGCGGGGCCCGGGCGCGGCGATGGCGGTCAGCATCGACGGTGAGGTTGTCGGGAGTGTCAGCGGCGGCTGTGTCGAGGGAGCCGTCGTGACCGAGGCGCTGGGCGTGCTCCACGGTGAGCGCCCACCCGGGGTGGTCACCTTCGGCTACAGCGACGACGAGGCCTTCGCCGTCGGCCTGACCTGCGGCGGGACGATCAGGCTGTTCATCGAGGAGTGCGACTGGTGAGGGTGTCGGAGGTGCTCGCCGAGCGCATCCGCGCCGGACGACCCATCGCCCTGGCGACGGTCATCGACGGCCCGGGGATCGGGTCGCACCTCCTCATCGACCCCGACGGGGAGCCGCTCGGGACACTCGGCCATCCGGGTCTGGACCGGGTCGTGCACCGCGACGGACTCGCCGAACTCGAGGCGGGACGGTCCGGTGTGCGCACCTACGGCCCCGAGGGCCAGACCACACCGGAGGACCTGCTCGACACTCCGGGTGTCAAGGTCTTCGTCGAGAGCTGGTCGCCGCCGCCCGAGATGTGGATCTTCGGTGCGGTCGACTTCACGGCGGCCCTGGCGCGGGTCGCCAAGGTCCTCGGCTACCGGGTGCTGGTCTGCGACGCCCGCGAGATCTTCGCCACCGGCCGTCGGTTCCCGATGGCCGACGAGGTCCGGGTCACGTGGCCGGGTCCGGTCTTCGCCGAGCGCGGCGCACGCCTCGGCGCCCGGGACGCCGTCTGCATCCTGACCCACGACCCCAAGTTCGACGTCCCGGCGATCATCGGTGCCCTCGCCACGGGTGCCGGCTACATCGGTGTGATGGGCAGTCGCCAGACCCACGAGCGCCGCCTCGAACGGCTGGCCGAGGCCGGAGTCTCGTCACCGGCCGACCTCGAACGGCTGCTGTCGCCGATCGGACTGGACCTCGGTGCACGGACCCCCGAGGAGACGGCGATCTCGATATGCGCCGAGATCATCGCCCGCCGGACCGGGCGGACGGCTCGTCCCCTGCGCGATGGTGAGGGACCGATACACCCCTGACGGTCAGGAACCCGCAGTGTCGGGGGTGGGGTCGGCGAAGCGGACCCACGACGAGCGCCGCTCCGACAACTCGAGGAACTCCACATCGCGGCCGTGCGTCGGACTGTGCACGACCGCACTCCCGACGCCGAGGAACAGCATGATGTGGCCGGGGTACCACACGAGGTCACCGAGACGGGCCTCCTCGCGGTCGACCTCGGCCGCCGTCCGGAACTGGTTGCGCGACGAGCGCTCGATCTCGACACCGGCCCGGGCCCACGAGTACGACGTGAGTCCCGAGCAGTCGAACGCCTCGCCCTCGGAGCGGGCGTTCCGACGCCACGGCACACCGAGTTGGGTCATCGCCGACAGCACGGCGACCTGGCCATCGAGGTCGGAGTCGGCCCAGGCGGCGACCATCTCGTCGGGATCGCGCCCGAGCGCGATCGCCGTGAGTTCGGCCACCCGGTCGCGGGCCTCGACGAAGGAGAGGTAGGCGGCGGTGTCGCCGACGGTCACCCAGCGCCCGTGGAGCTCGAGCGCGAGTTCCGAGGTGGCGACGATCTCCGGATGCTCCGACACCGGGGCCTCGGCTGCGACCGCGTCCGGGGCGACGAGCGTGGCGGCCATGACCACGAGGAGCACGGCGGCGGCTCGACGGCGGCGGGAGGAGAGGGAGGAGGACGGCATGGGGGGTCCCGGTCGGGAGGTCCTGCCCTGAGGACGGGACACGAATCTACCGTCATCGGATCGTAATAATCAACGCGGCTGACATCCATCCGTCATCGAAACGTCATGATGACGCCCCGGCGCTCGACCGACGCCTCGACTCCCCGGCAGCGGGCAGACTGGTGGAATGGATGACAGCACGTCCGGTTCCGCGGATGGCGGTCGGACCGCGGCCGTGCTCCTGGCGGCGGGAGCGGGGACGCGGTTCTCCGGTGCGAGCCACAAGCTCCTGGCCGAGATCGGCGGGCAGCCGATCTACCTCCTCGCCCTGACCCACGCCGTCCGGGCAGCCGTCGGCCCGGTCATCGTCGTCACCGGCGCCGTCGAACTCGCGCTCCCGGACGGGTTGGGCGACCGCGTGACCCTGGTCCACAACCCGGATTGGCGCCACGGCCAGAGCACATCGCTGCTCCGGGGCGTCACCGAGGCACGACGGATGGGCACGACGGCAGTCCTCGTCGGGCTGGCCGACCAGCCCGGGGTCACCGTCGAGGCATGGAGGCGCCTCGCCGCCAGCCGCTCGGACCTCGCCGTCGCGACCTACGACGGCCACCGCGGTCATCCGGTCCGGATCGGGGCCCGGCACTGGGACGAACTGCCGACCAGCGGGGACATCGGTGCACGCGACATCCTCTCGGTTCACGCCTCCGGAGTGGAGCAGGTACCCTGCGCCGGGACGGCGACGGACATCGACACCGCGGAGGACCTGGCGACATGGCTGAGACGATCATCAACGAATTCACCGTGAACCGCCCGATCGACGAGGCGTGGGCCGTGCTGTGCGACGTCGAGCGCATCGCCCCGTGCCTGCCCGGCGCCCAACTCCAGGAGATCGAGGGCGAGACCTTCCGCGGCGTGGTCAAGGTCAAGCTCGGCGCCGTGAACGCCAACTTCAAGGGCGAGGCCCGCTTCGTCGAGCGGGACGACACGGCGCACCGGGCGGTCCTGTCGGCGAGCGGGCGCGACACCGGGGGCCGTGGCAACGCCAGCGCCGACGTGACGGCCGAGGCCGTGGCCCTCTCCCCCACGAGCACGCGCTGCACCGTGACCGCCGAACTGCACATCACCGGCAAGGTCGCGCAGTTCGGCCGCGGCATCATGGGCGACGTCTCGAAGAAGCTGATGGACCAGTTCTCAGCCAACCTCAACACCATGCTCGACGACGATGTGCCGATCGGAGGCACCGGGGACACCGCCGGCGACGCCGCCGAACCCGCCACCGAGCCGGCCACGACGTCGGGCGACGACACCGGCGGCCAGGACCGGCCGACCGTTCGCCGCATCGACGGACCGGCTGCGGAACCGATCGATGTCGCCGGGCTCGCCGGACCGGCCGTGCTCAAGCGGGCCGCCCCGGTCGCGCTCGTGATCGTCGTCCTGCTCCTGCTCCTGCGTCGACTGCGGTGACCACACCCCTCCCGTCATCGGCCGACGACGACGAGCGGGTCGCCCGGCTCCTCGGACGGGTGCCGATGGGCCCCTACGAGGTGGTCGTGCGGCGGACGAGCGGAGACCCGGTCGTGATCCGCAACGGCCCCTTCCTCGACGACGGGACCCCGATGCCGACCCGGTACTGGCTCGTCGGCGAGGACGAGTCGCGAGCGGTGGCGGCCCTCGAGGCCGCAGGCGGCGTCCGGCGGGCCGAGGAGTCCGTCCCGGCCGACGCCATCGCAGCCGCCCACGCCGCCCACGCCGCCGAACGGGACTCGTCCGTGCCGGCGGATCACGAGGGCCCGCGACCCACCGGCGGTGTCGGCGGCACGCGCACCGGCGTGAAGTGCCTCCACGCGCACTACGCCTGGTTCCTCGCCGGCGGTGACGATCCGGTCGGCCGTTGGGTCGACGGCCAGTTGCGACGGCGGAACCCCATCCGCCTCGACCTCCACGACGAGCGCATCACCATCGGCGGTGATCGTCGGGTCGACCTCCCGGTCGGGATCGCAGCCCTGCGACGCGAGTACCTCGATCGTCGCGACCCGCCGGACCCGGCCGACCTCACCAACGCCATCGCCCTGCTCGGCGACGCCGTCGACGACCTCGCCCGGGAGTTCCCCGAGTCGTTCCCGGCCGACGCGGTCCTCCACGTCGCTGCGCCGGCCGGCCGGTGGCTGGCCCGCCTCGAGACCGGGGAGCACGACAGCACGGGTACCGAGGTCGATCGCGTCACCCTCGAGGAGATCTTCCGGTTGATCGCCACGGAGAGTGCCGACGACCGCCGGCAGCAGCCCGGTGTCGTCGGCTGCGACCCAGCCGACCTGCTCGCGTTCTGCTCGGCCACGGTCGCGGCGGCGCGGCGCCTCCGGCCGACGTCGATCGACCTCGGGGACGTGCCGTGATCCGGAGCCCGCGCTCACCCCGAGCGCAGCACCTCAACCTCCGGGGCCGACGGATCGCCCTGCGACCGCTGAGCGACCAGGACTTCACCGCCTGGAGTGAGGTCCGTCTCCGCAACGCCGACTGGCTGCTCCCCTGGGAGCCGCTGCGGCCGGCGTACCTCCCGGATCCCGCCACGGACCGCGGTGCCTACGTCACCCGCTGCCGGGCCCGCGAGCGTGAGACCATCGCCGACCATGCCTACCCGTTCGGGATCTTCGTCGGCGACGCCTTCGCCGGCGAGATCAACCTGAACAACATCGTGCGTGGCGCGCTCCAGACCGGCACCGTCGGGTACTGGATCGACCGCCGCCACGCCGGCCACGGCTACATGTCGGAGGCGCTGGTCGTGGTCGCCGCCTTCGCATTCGAGCGACTCGACCTGCACCGTCTCGAGGTGTGCATCGTGCCCCGCAACACCAACAGCAGGCGCGTCGTCGAGAAGCTCGACCTCCGCCTCGAGGGCACGGCGGAGCGCTACCTGCAGATCGCCGGCGTCTGGGAGGACCACCTCCGGTACGCCATCACCAGCGAGGAATGGCAGACACGGCGCGAGGGCATGCTCGACCGGTGGGTCCGGCCCGACGGCGACGGATGACGGGCGAGCGCTGAGCCGGGTGGTCAGCCGGCGGCGAGGCGTCGCTCGGCCTCGACCCGCTGGCGACGCAGTGCCGTGCGACGCTTCCACATCTTGGTCTTCCAGTGACGGGTCTTGCGACTCGCCTTGGCGACCTTGGAGCGGGCCTTGTCGGCATCGTGGTGATGGATCGGCTTCCAGGCCGAACCCGGCTCGTGCAGGTCCTCGGGCTCCAACCCGGCGCTCACCTGGTGGGCGACCTGGTCGAGTTCCACGTGGATCCGGTGCCGTTCACCGTGGGCGTGGGCCCGCAGCTCCTGCTTGATCGGCTGCGGTGCCTCCGTGTCCCTGTGACGTTGGCTCATCGGGCTACCTCCTCGTGAGTGGTGGTGCTCCTCCCCCTGGGGAGACCATAGCCCACCTGCGGCCACCCCCCGACAGGGTCGGACGTCCCCTCCGGCGGACGACGCGAGGGATCGCCTACTTCGATGAGATGCGAGCCTTGAGCGCCGCGATGCGCTCGGCGAACCACGGTTGGCGAGCGGTCCACACCTGCGGGTCGAGCTCCTTGGCGACGGCCTCGTCGTGGGTCGCCACGTCGGCCATCTCCTGGATCGTCCGCTTGGTGATCAGGACCAGTTCGCGCGGAGCCGAGGCCGCCCCGGCCGCCATCGCCCGCGCCGAGTCGAGGAGGAGATCGTCATCGACACATCGGTGGGCCAGTCCGATCCGCTCGGCCTCCGCGCCGTCGACGACCTCGGAGAAGATCACCGTCGCGAACGCGGCCTGCGGTCCGACGATGCGGCGCTGCATCCAGGTGTGACCTCCTCCAGGGTGCAGACCGATCTGGAGGAACCGGGTGTCGAAACGCGCCCGGCGCGCCGCGATCCGGACGTCGCAACCCAGTGCCAGGTTCATGCCGGCCCCGACCGCCGCCCCGTTGACGGCGGCGATCGTCGGCAGGGGTGACCGGGCGATGCGCAGGAATCCCTCGTAGATGCGCCCCAGACTCTCGGCCGTCGCGGTCTGCAGGTTGCCGAGATCGGCCCCGGCGCAGAAGCCGGGACCCGCCCCGGTGACGATCACCGCCGAGCACGACTCGTCCGCCTCGAAGGCGTCCATCGCAGCCACGATCTCGGCCACCATCGGCATGGTCATCGTGTTGCGGGTGTCCGGGGCGTTCAAGGTGAGGGTGCCGATGCCGTCGCTGACATCGGTGAGCACGAGTGACATGGGCGACAGTCTCGCAGGAGCCGGGGCGGGTGGGCGAACAGCAGGTGTCCGCGCGGAGTAGTGTCACCGTCGTTCACGTGAACACGAGCGACCCACCCGGGCCGGTCGGACAGATCCACCCACCATCTCCACAAGGGGGAGACAATGATCAAGTCCAAGCGCATCGTCGCCGGGGCGCTCGCGGCGGTCCTCGCACTGACCGCCGCAGCCTGCGGCGGCGACGACACCACCGACGAGCCCGCCGAGGAGGGTTCCACCGAGGAGCCCGCCGCCGAGCCGGCCGGTGACGAGCCGGCCAGTGGCCTGACCCTCGGCGTGGCATTCGACACCGGTGGCCGCGGCGACGGCACCTTCAACGACGCCGCCGCCCGTGGCGCCGACCGCGCCGGCAGCGAGCTCGGCTACACCGTCGCCGAGCTCGAGGCGACCACCGCCGACGACCGCGGACCCAACCTCGAGGCCCTCTCCGGTGCCGGCAACAACCTGATCGTCGCCGTCGGCTTCGCGTTCGGCGATGCCCTCGCGGCGATCGCCGAGGCCAACCCGGAGACCTACTACGGCTGGATCGACGGCTACTACGACGGCCCGAACATCATCACCACGGCCTTCGCCGAGCACGAGGGCTCGTTCCTCGTCGGCGCTGCCGCCGCGCTCAAGAGCCAGACCGGCAAGATCGGCTTCATCGGTGGCCAGGAGATCGACCTCATCAAGAAGTTCGAGGCCGGTTACATCGCCGGTGCCAAGGCGGTGAACCCCGACATCGTCGTCGAGTCCCAGTACCTCGGCGCCGCCGGCGACAACGCCGCCTGGGGCTCCCCGGACAAGGCCAAGGAGATCGCCCTCTCCTGGTACGCCGACGGGGCAGACATCGTCTACACCGCTGCAGGCGGCTCGGGCCGTGGCACCATCGAGGCCGCGGTGGAGGCCGGTGAGGGCAAGTGGGCGATCGGCGTCGACTCCGACGAGTACTTCGTCGACACGCCGGAGCAGCAGGCACACCGCCTCACCTCCATGCTGAAGCGGGTCGACACGGCCGTGTTCGAGATGGCCAAGAACGTCCAGGACGGCACGGCGGCGGGTGGCTTCTACCCGTTCGACCTGTCGAACGACGGTGTCGGCTACGCCACCTCCGGCGGCTACCTCGACGACGTGGTCGACCAGCTCGAGGACTTCAAGGCGAAGATCGTCAGCGGCGAGATCGTCGTCCCGACGTCGCCCGAGGGCCTCTGATCGGACCAGACGGCCCCTGCGGTCGTCACCAGAGTTGAGCGGAGAGCCCGGGTCGTCGACCCGGGCTCTCTGCTAGAAACGCACGAGCACGACGGGGTGGCCCGTCGGCAGGTGGGACGGGGGACATGGCACACGAGGGTCCGACAACTCAGCGACCCGGGGCGACCGCCTCGGCAGCGGTACGGCTGGAAGGCATCGGCAAGCGCTTCCCGGGCGTGATCGCCAACCACGACGTGAACCTGCGGGTGCGCCGCGGCACGATCCACGCCATCGTCGGGGAGAACGGTGCCGGCAAGTCGACGCTGATGAAGACCCTCTACGGGATGCAGCAGCCCGACACCGGACGGATCGAGGTCGACGGCACCGAGCGCCACTTCCGGTCACCGAGCGATGCCATCGACGCCGGTATCGGCATGGTCCACCAGCACTTCATGCTGGCCGACAACCTCACGGTGCTCGAGAACATCATCCTGGGGAGCGAACCGGCGCGGCGGGGGCGCATCGACTTCGCCGAGGCTCGGGCTCGGGTCGCCGCCATCACCGCATCGCTCGGCGCCGACCTCGACATCGATGCCGCCGTCAGCGAGCTCGGCGTCGGGGAGCGCCAACGGGTCGAGATCGTCAAGGTCCTCTACCGCGGTGCCCGCATCCTCATCCTCGACGAGCCGACCGCGGTACTGGTCCCCGAGGAGGTCGACGACCTCTTCCGGACCCTCCGCCGGCTCGTCGCCGAGGGGGCGACCGTCATCTTCATCTCCCACAAGCTCGACGAGGTTCTCGGTGTCTCCGACGACATCACCGTGATGCGCCAGGGCACCACGGTCGCCGAGACCACGCCGGGGGAGGTCGACCGGGCGGGGCTCGCCGAACTGATGGTGGGCTCCGAGCTCCCGTCACCGGCCGGACGGACGACCGAGATCGGTGACCGGGTGCGGCTCGAGGTGCGAGACCTCGTCGTGCCCGGCCCCGAGGGCCGACCGGCGGTGGACGGGGCCACGTTCTCGATCCGCTCGGGCGAGATCCTCGGCCTGGCCGGAGTCGAGGGCAACGGCCAGTTCGAACTGTGCACGGCCCTGCTCGGGCTCCGCGACTCGACGGGCACGGTGATCGTCGACAGCGCGGACCTCAGCGCGGCCTCGACCCGGGAGCGTCATGAGGCCGGGCTCGCCTACATCCCCTTCGATCGCCATCGCGAGGGCCTGATGCTGAACGCCCCGCTCTGGGAGAACGCCCTGCTCGGACGCGAGGGCAACCCGAACCTCGTCAATGGACCGTTCATCGACACCGCGGCAAGCCGCGCCTCGACCCGTGAGATCATCGACCGCTTCGGTGTGCTCACGCCCAACGAGATGACACCGGCCTTCGCCCTCTCGGGCGGGAACCAGCAGAAGCTGGTCGTCGGCCGGGCCCTCGTCACCGACCCGGCGGTCCTCGTCGCCGCCCACCCGACCCGCGGCATCGACGTCGGAGCCCAGGCCGCCGTGTGGGACGAGATGCGCCGCGCCCGTGACGCCGGCATGGCCGTCCTGCTCGTCTCCGCCGACCTCGAGGAGCTCATCGGGCTGTCCGACACGATCGCGGTCATGTTCGACGGGCGGATCTCGGCGATGCTGGACCCGGACACCGTCACCGCAGCCGAGCTCGGCAGCCACATGACCGGAACCCACCAGGAGGCCCTGGCATGACCGCCCTCGACAGCCCACCGACGGCGCCCGACACGAGCCCGTCCCGCAACCCGCTCGATCGCATCCTCACCCCCTCCCGGGCCACGGCCCTCAGGACCTCGGGCATCACGGTCGCGAGTTCGCTGGTGGCGATCCTGATCGCACTCACCATCTCGGCGATCCTGTTGGCAGCCACCGGGAAGAACCCGATCGACGCCTACACCACGATCATCGAGACGGGGGCGAGCGGCAACAAGCTCCTCGAGATGCTCAAGCGGGCCACCCCGCTGATCTTCTCGGCCACCGCGGTAGCCATCGGCTTCAAGATGAACATCTTCAACATCGGGGTCGAGGGCCAGTACCTGTTCGCCGCGCTCATAGCCGCCGAGGTGGGCAGCCGCCTCGACCTCCCACCGATCGTCCACGTGGCGGCGATCATCGCCGTCGCCATGCTGGCCGGCGCTGCCTGGGCGTCGATCGCGGCGGTGCTCAAGGTCGGGAAGAACGTTCACGAGGTGATCTCCACGATCATGCTGAACTACATCGCCCTCTCGGTCATCCAGTGGCTCTTCGAGAACTTCTTCCGCGACGACTCCGACGGCGGCCTGAACGTGAAGACGACGCTGCTCCCGGACTCCGGCCGGATGCCGGACCTGGTGAGCGGTCGCCTCAACGCCATGTTCCTGGTCGCCCTCGCCACCGTGATCGCCTTCTGGGTGGTGGTGTACCGGAGCCGGTTCGGCTTCCGCCTGCGGGCCTCCGGGTTCAACGCGACCGCCGCGGCCACCGCCGGCATCGACGCCCGCCGGATGACCGTCACCGCCCTCCTGCTGTCGGGGGCCGTCGCCGGTCTGGTCGCCATGCCGAGCGTCCTCGGCGAGGCGTTCGCCTACGGGCCGAACGCGACCCCGATCCAGTTCGGGTTCGCCGGCATCGCCGTCGCCCTCCTCGGGCGCAACCATCCGGCGGGGATCGTCGTCGCCGCGATGCTGTTCGGCTTCCTCGACTCCACATCGGCCGAACTGCAGCTCGCGCAGGTGCCGAACTCGATCGTGAAGGTGATCCAGGCGGTGATCGTGCTCACCGTGGTCATCGTCAACGAGGCGACGATCCGGCGCCTCAACATCAGGACGGCCGAGCGGGCGCGCGCCGAACTCGCCACCGGAGGTGCATCATGACCGCGACCCTCGCTGCCCCGACGGCGCGCCTGACGCGCCTCCAACGCCTCGGCCTGCTGGCACTCACGCTCACCGCGGTCATGTCGGTGACCCGCCTGACCACCGGGTACGACAACCTGACGTCGTCCGGCACGATCGGCGCCGCCCTGCGCCTCACCGTCCCGATCCTGCTCGCCGGCCTGGCCGGCCTGTGGGCAGAGCGGGTCGGCATCTTGAACATCGGCATCGAGGGGATGATGATCCTCGGCACCTGGTTCGGCGCCTACGGCGCCTGGCAGTTCGGCCCGTGGGCCGGTCTGGCGCTCGCCGTCCTGGGCGGCATGCTCGGCGGGTTGATCCATGCCGTCGCCACGATCCGGTTCAACATCGACCAGGTGATCTCCGGCGTGGTGATGAACCTCTTCGCCTTCTTCGGCGTGCGATACCTCAGCGAGTTGGTCTTCGTCGGCCAACCCCAGGGCGGGATCAGCCAGTCCCCCCCGCAGTCGTCGGCCATCCCCCGCATCGACATCCCGTTCCTCGCCGGTGGGTCGATCGGCGGCTGGCAGTCCCCGGACGTCCTCGGCTGGTTGGAGGAGCGGGGTTGGTTCCTCCTCGGCGACATCGGTGGCGTCGGCAAGGGCCTGCTGGCGAACCTCTCCCTCGCCTCGCTGATCGCCGTGCTGCTCGTCCCGACATCGGCATGGATCCTGTGGCGCACCACCTTCGGTCTGCGCCTCCGATCCTCGGGCGAGTCGCCGGAGTCAGCCGAGAGCCTCGGTGTGAACGTCATCGCGGTCCGGTACCTCGGTGTGCTCATCAGCGGTGGCTTCGCCGGTCTCGGCGGCGGCTTCCTCGCCATCGTCTCGTCGTCGTACTACCGCCAGGGCCAGACCGCCGGCCGGGGCTTCATCGGTCTGGCGACGATGATCTTCGGGAACTGGCGGCCCTCCGGCGTCCTCGCCGGAGCAGCGGTGTTCGGCTACTCCGAGGGACTCAAGCTCGTCGCCGGCGGCAGCATCACCGGCCTGTTCCTGTTCATCGCCATCGTTGCGGGACTCGCGGCGGGAGTGGCCGCGATGCTCCGTTCGACACGCCGGACGTCGGTGGCGGCGATCGTGGCCGGCGTCGCGGTGCTGGCCTTCCTCACCGTGGACGAGGTCCCCGAGTCGCTCACCCAGGCCCTGCCCTACGTCGTGACCCTCGTGGTCCTCGCCACGGCGAGTCAACGCCTCCGACCACCGGCGCGCGCCGGTGTCCCGTACCGCCCGGGCGGCGCCCACTGATGGCGAGACCGGTCACCGCCGAGGCGGTGCGCGCCGCTCCCAAGGCGCTGTTGCACGATCACCTCGACGGCGGATTGCGGGTTGCGACGGTTCTCGAACTGGCCGACTCCGTCGGTTGGACACCACGGCTCCCGACGACCGACCCCGTCGACCTCCAGGCCTGGTTCACCGCGGGAGCGGCATCCAAGGACCTGCTCGCCTACCTGGCCACCTTCGAGCACACGCTGGCGGTCATGCAGCAGGAAGCCCACCTCGAGCGGGTGGCGTTCGAGGCCGTCGAAGACCTGGCGGCCGATGGCGTCGTGTACGCCGAGATCCGCTTCGCTCCCGAACTCCACGACATGGCCTTCGACGCGTCGGTGGCCGCCATCTGCGCCGGCTTCCGTCGCGGAGAGGCAGCGGCTCTCGACACCGGCCGTGAGATCATCGTCAACCTCATCGTGTGCGCGATGCGCACGGAGCAACGGTCGCTCGAGGTGGCCCGCTTCGTCGATCGGGTCCGTCGATCCGAGCCCAAGGTGGTCGCCTTCGACCTCGCCGGGGCCGAGACCGGCTGGCCACCGTCCCTGCACGCCGAGGCCCTGGCCTTCGCCCGCAGCAACCACCTCAACATCACGATCCACGCCAGTGAACCGCCCGACCTCGAGTTGATCTCCGAGGCGCTCGCCCACGGCGCCCACCGCATCGGCCACGGTGTGCGACTCGACCGCGACACCCGCCCGACTCCCGACGGCGGGCTCGAACTCGGGCCGTTGGCCACGTTCGTGCGCGATCGCGGTGTCCATCTGGAGATGGCCCCCACCTGCAACACCCAGATCGGTGCCGTGGCGTCCGTGGCCGACCACCCGGTGATCCCGTTCCTGCGGGCCGGTTTCAACGTCGGTGTGAACACCGACAACCGGCTGATGAGCGATGTCATGCCGTCCTCGGAGATGTGGGCGCTGTGCGAGGCGCACGACCTCGGGTGGGACGAGGTCCGACGCCTGGTGACGAACGCCGTGGCATCCTCCTTCGCGCCGCTCGACGTGCGGACCGACATCATCGATCGGGTCGTCTCCCCGGCGTACGCGATGCTCGCCGGTTGAGCACCGACACCCCCGGCCGGGCGTAGCCTTGGGACATGGCATCCGTGCTCAGCGACCAGCAGGTGGAGGCATTCGCCCGGGACGGCTTCGTCGCCGTCGAGGGATTCGTCGGACCGGAGGCCCGCTCCGCGCTGCGGGAGCGCGCACTGGCGCTCGTCGACCAATGGCAGCCGAGTGACCGCCGGACGGTGTTCACCACCGACGAGCAGGAGCGCAGCTCGAACCGGGAGTTCCTCGCCAGCGGATCCGGGATCTGGTGCTTCTTCGAGACCGAGGCCTTCGACGAGGACGGCGAGTTGCGCCAGGCGAAGGAGCTCAGCATCAACAAGATCGGTCACGCCCAACACGACCTCGACCCGGTGTTCGAGGCCTTCACGTACACCGACGACCTGGCCGGCGCCGCCGCCGACATCGGACTCGATGACGCACTGGCGCTGCAGAGCATGTACATCTTCAAGCAGCCGGGCATCGGCGGCGAGGTGGGGTGCCACCAGGACGGCACGTTCCTCTACACCGACCCGCTGAGTGTCACGGGCTTCTGGTTCGCCCTCGAGGACGCGACGATCGAGAACGGGTGCCTGTGGGCCGCTCCCGGAGCGCACACCGCACCCCTGCGCAAGCAGTTCCGGCGGCTCGGCGGCGACGACGACGGGACGACGTTCGTCGACCTCGACCCGACCCCGCTCCCCGACGCCCCCGCCGACCTCGTTCCGCTCGAGGTCCCGGCCGGCACGATGGTGCTCCTCGACGGACGGCTGCCGCACTGGAGCGACGTCAACCGCTCGGCGCGCAGCCGCCATGCGTACACGCTGCACTGCATCTCGGCGGCGGCCCACTACCCGGAGTGGAACTGGCTGCAGCGTCCGGCCGACATGCCGCTGCGCCGCCTGGACCGCAGCGACCGATGAGCACGACGGGCGGCACCGGCCTCGATGCCGACAGCATCGGCCGCCTGCCCAAGGTACTGCTGCACGATCATCTCGACGGCGGGCTCCGACCGGCGACCGTGATCGCCCTCGCCGACGAGTTCGGCTACGACCGGCTCCCGACCGCCGATGTCGACGAACTCGCCGTGTGGTTCAACCGGGGAGCCAAGCGCAACGATCTCGTGTTGTACCTCGAGACCTTCGCCCACACGGTCGGGGTCATGCAGCATCGGGAGGCCCTCGAGCGCGTCGCCGAGGAGTGCGCGACCGACCTCGCTGACGATGGCGTGGTGTACGCCGAGGTCCGTTTCGCACCCGAGTTGCACATCGAGGCCGGTCTGACGCTCGACGAGGTCGTCGCCGCCGTGATGACGGGGTTCGAACGCGGCGCCACCGGTCGGCCGATCGTCATCCGGGCGATCCTGTCGGCGATGCGCACCGCCGCGCACAGCCTCGAGATCGCCGAGCTCGCCGTTCGCTGGCGCGATGCCGGTGTGGTCGGTTTCGACATCGCCGGCGCCGAGGCCGGACACCCGCCGTCGCGCCATCTCGACGCCTTCCAGTACGTGCAGCGGGAGAACTTCCATTCGACGATCCACGCCGGGGAGGCCTTCGGGCTCCCGAGCATCTGGGAGGCCCTGCAGTACTGCGGTGCCGCTCGGCTCGGACATGGCGTGCGGATCGTCGACGACATCTCGGGTGAGCCGGGACGGGAAGTCCTCGGACGCCTCGCCCAGTACGTGCGCGACCGTCGTATCCCACTCGAATTGTGCCCGACCTCGAACGTGAACACCGGGGTGTGCTCCTCGATCGCCGAGCATCCGATCGGGATGCTCCGTCGACTTCGGTTCAGGGTCACCGTCAACACCGACAACCGGCTGATGTCCAACACCTCGATGAGCCGTGAGTTCTCCCAACTCGTCGACGCGTTCGGTTGGGGCCTCGACGACTTCGAGTGGCTGACCATCAACGCCATGAAGAGCTCGTTCATCTCGTTCCCCGAGCGGCTGCGCATCATCAACGGGGTGATCAAGCCCGGCTACGCACTCGCCCGCGCCGAGGCCGCCCTCGGGGGGATGACGTGACCGTCACGGTGCACGTCTCCGACCACGCCCTCGTGGCCGACTCGCTCGGGGTCGTCCGCGATGTGGCGACCCCGAACGCCGAGTTCCGTCGTCACCTCGAACGGATCGGCACGGTGCTCCTCGTCGATGCGTCCCGTCGTCTCCCGACCGAGGAGGTGCCGATCACCACGCCGATCACCACGACCGTCGGCCGACGGGTGGTCGACGCTCCCGTGATCGTGCCGATCCTGCGGGCCGGCCTCGGCTTCGTCGGGGCGGCCGAGGCGTTGATGCCCGAGTCGCCGATCGGCTTCGTCGGGGTGGCCCGAGATGAGACGACCTTCGAACCCATGGCCTACGTCGACAAGCTGCCCACCGATCTCGCTGGCCGGCGGGTCATCGTCGTCGACCCGATGCTGGCCACCGGTGGGTCGCTGATCCACGTCCTCGACCTGCTCGTCACCGGTGGCGTCACCGGCCCGATCGGCGTCGTGTGCGCCCTCGCCGCGCCCGAGGGCATCGCCCGACTCGAGGAGCACTGTGCGGGAACGGGCATCGATGTCGAGGTGTTCACCGCCTCCATCGACGAGCGGCTGAACGAACGGGCGTACATCGTGCCCGGCCTCGGCGATGCCGGCGATCGGTTGTTCGGCACCCCCCGTCACTGAGCCGGTCGGGTCCGACGGGATCACTCCGACAGGAATGCAGCCACTGCGTCGACCGCCATGCCCGGGTCGATGCCGACCCCCTCGCCGTAGATCTTGACCTTGGGTTCGGTCCCGCTCGGTCGCACCTGGACCCGCACGCCCCCGTCGAGGACGAGTCGCAGCAGGCCGGCCTCGGGGTACTCGCGCACCGACACGACATCGCGGGCCGCGACGACCGTCGGTGGCGCCGAGACGAGGCGGGCAACGGCCGCAGCCCCGGCCTCGGGCGACATCGCGACGGAGCGCTCGGTGACGATGAACCGTCCGAAACGGGCCTCGATGGCGGCGAGACGACCGAGGAGATCGGTGCCGTCGGCGCAGGCGAGTGCCGCGACCTCAGCGAGCAGGACGGCTGCGGTGATGCCGTCCTTGTCGAGGGGTCGCCCGGCGACGAGGAAGCCGAGCGCCTGCTCGTAGCCGAACACGAACCGCAATCCGGGGTGCTCGAGGACCTCCTTGGCGATCCACTTGAACCCCGTGAAGGTCTCGATGGCGTGCACTCCGTGGTGCTCGGCCATGCGGGTGAGGAGCGACGAGGACACGAGGGTCGTCACCACCAGGCGATCGGCGCCCTCCGTGTGGGAGAGGATGTGATCGGCGAGCAACCATCCGATCTCGTCACCACTGAGGCGACGCCAGGTCCCCTCCGGGGTGGGGACGGCGGCACCGAGTCGATCGGCATCGGGGTCGTTGGCCAGGGCGAGCACCGCACCGGAGCGCTGCGCTTCGGCGATGACGAGATCCATGGCACCGGGTTCCTCGGGGTTCGGGAACGCGACCGTCGGGAACGTGCCGTCGGGCTCCTGTTGTGCGGCGACCACGAGAGGTCGGCCGAGGCCGGACCGCTCGAAGGCGGCGACGAGCACGGCTCCCCCGACCCCGTGCAGGGCGGTGCTGGCGACGGTGACCGGGGGGACGTCGGGGCACAGGCGCACCGCCGGCACCTCAGCCAGGTAGGCCTCGACCTGGGTGTCGCCGAGGCGGGAGATGAGCGGGTCGTCGGGGTCGGCGAGAGCGACGTCGAGCGGGTCGACCGCGGCGATCGCCGCTGCGATCTCGGCGTCGACCGGTGACACGATCTGGGCACCGCTGCCGAGGTACACCTTGTACCCGTTGTCCGCAGGCGGGTTGTGGCTGGCGGTGACCATGACCCCCGCCGCGGCGTCGACATCGGTGATCGACCATGCGAGCACCGGGGTCGGCACCACCTGGTCGAAGAGTCGGGCGGGCACGCCCCGGGCCGCCATGACCCGAGCGGTGTCGGCAGCGAATGTGTCGGACTTGCGACGGGCGTCGAAGCCGATCAACACGCCCCGCGTCGCCGTCGTCGGGTCGGTGGCGAGCAGGTGGTCGGCGAGTCCGGCAGCCGCCTGACGGACGACGAGCCGGTTCATCCGCGTCGGCCCGGCCCCGACGGCGGCCCGGAGCCCGGCGGTGCCGAAGGTCAGGCGCCCGGTGAACCGCTCGACGAGCGCCGACTCGTCCCCCGCCTCGGCGGCGCCGAGGAGCCCGTCGAGTTCGGCCCGGATGTCGTCGTCGGGTTCGGCCTCCCACCAGGCACGAGCTGTCTCGATGGGTGACTCGGGCGGACGCGGTGAGTCAGCCGGGCCGGTCGTCACCGGACCAGCGTACGCAACTCGACCAGAGGTCGCGGCCCGACATGGGAGATGACCTCACCCGCCGCGACGGCACCGATGCGGGCGCACTCGGCGAGCTCGAGGTCACGGGTGAAGCCCCACAGGAAACCGGCGGCGTAGAGGTCACCGGCGCCGGTGGTGTCGATGACCCGTGGAACCGGCGTGGCCGGCACCTCGAGGACGCCGTCGGGGCCGACGACGAGCGAGCCCCGCGCGCCCATCGTGATCGCCGCCAGCCGACAGTCGGCACGCACCGATGTGACGGCCTCGGCGAAGGTGTCGGCCTCGTAGAGCGAGATCAACTCCTCGGCGTTGCCGAAGAGGATGTCGACGTCGTCGGTGATGAGCGACCGGAAGTCGTCACGGTGCCGGTCGACGCAGAACGAGTCCGAGAGGGTGAGCGACACCATGCGTCCGGCGCCGTGGGCCAGGCGGGCAGCCCGCCGGAACGCCTCCTTGGCGTCGTCGCGGTCGAAGAGGTAGCCCTCCATGTACAGCACGCGCCCCGCCTCGACGACATGTGGGTCGACGTCGGAGGGGGTCAGCAGGCTCGACGCACCCAGGTAGGTGTTCATCGTGCGCTCGGCATCCGCGGTCACGACGACGATGCAGCGCCCGGTCGGGACACCGTCGGCGTGGGCGCCCGGGGCGAAGTGCACGCCGACGGCGCGCAGGTCATGGCCGAAGGCCCCGCCGAGGTCGTCGTCGCTGACCTTGCCGATGTACGCGGCACGACCGCCGAGGCTCGCCACACCGCACATCGTGTTGGCTGCCGAACCGCCGCTCATCTCGGCTGCCGTCGTCACCGAGCGGTGGAGGTGGATGGCGCGGTCGGTGTCGACGAGGGTCATCGAACCCTTGACCATGCCGTGGGTGTCGAGGAACGCGTCGTCGGCGTGGGCGATGACGTCGACGAGGGCGTTCCCGATGCCGACGACGTCGAAACGGAGGTCGTCCACCGATCCCTCGCCGCGGGGGGCGTGCCGGGTGCCGGGAGGTGTCGAGGCCACGCGACGACGCTAGTCGGCACCGCAGGCGGCGCTCAGGTTCCCACCGTTACCATCGCCGGGGTGAGCACCGTCACCCTCGACCCGCACCGTCTCCCCCGTCATGCCCTGCCGTCGCGCTACGAGGTGACGCTGCGACCCGACCTCGACGACGCCACCTTCACCGGGGTGCTGCGGGCGAGCGTCGACGTGGTCGAGCCCGGATGGGACACGCTCGTGCTCAACGCGGCCGAACTGGGGATCGTGTCCGTCGCCGTCGACGGCTCGGCTGCGTCACCCGTGCTCGACGAGGACCTCGAGCGACTGACGATCCGGCTGGCCGAGCCGCTCGTCGTGGGCGAACACTCCCTGCTCATCGAGTTCACGGGCACGATCAACGATCGCCTCCGTGGCTTCTACCGCTCCACGTACACCGATGCCGGGGGCGCCGAACGGGTCATCGGGACCACCCAGATGCAGTCGACGGACTGCCGGCGAGCCTTCCCGTGCTGGGACGAACCGGACTTCAAGGCGGTGTTCGCGATCACCCTCGACGTCGACGAGTCGCTCATGGCGGTGTCGAACTCACCGGAGTCGTCCCGGACCCCCGCCGGCG
Organism: Actinomycetota bacterium; assembly: GCA_041164245.1. Classification (GTDB taxonomy): domain Bacteria; phylum Actinomycetota; class Acidimicrobiia; order Acidimicrobiales; family Ilumatobacteraceae; genus Casp-actino5. The sequence continues at coordinate 54,046 of JBEAPU010000068.1, forward strand.
CGGGCCGCGTCGCCATCACGTTCGCCGACACCATGCCGATGAGCACCTACCTCGTCGCCTTCGTCGTCGGCCCGCTCGAGGCGACCGACTGGGTCGATGTCGACGGCATCCCGATGCGTGTCGTCCACGTGCCGGGCAAGGGGCACCTGACCGGGTTCGGTCTCGAGGTCGGGGCGTTCTGTCTGCGCTGGTTCCAGGACTACTACGGGATCCCGTACCCGGCCGAGAAGGTCGACCTGCTGGCCCTGCCCGACTTCGCGGCCGGGGCGATGGAGAACCTCGGGTGCATCACCTTCCGCGAGAACCTGCTCCTCGTCGACCCGGCGTCGGCGACCCAGCCCGAACGTCAGCTGGTCGCCGACGTCGTCGCCCACGAGCTCGCCCACATGTGGTTCGGCGACCTCGTGACGATGCGCTGGTGGAACGGCATCTGGTTGAACGAGGCCTTCGCGACGTTCATGGAGCTCGCCGCCTGCGACGCGTTCAGACCCGACTGGGAGCGCTGGCTCACCTTCGGTCTCGAGCGCAGTGTCGCCTTCGAGACCGACGCCCTGACCAGCACCCGGCCGGTCGAGTTCGAGGTGCGATCGCCCGCCGACGCCGAGGGCATGTTCGATGTGCTGACCTACCAGAAGGGTGGTGCGCTGCTGCGCATGCTGGAGCAGCACCTCGGCGAGGACCGATTCCGTGACGGCGTGCGGCACTACCTGCGCACCCACTCGTACGCCAACACCGAGACCGCCGACCTGTGGGACGCGATCGAGCACACGAGCGGTGAGCCGGTGCGTCGGATCATGGACTCGTGGATCTGGCAGCCGGGGTTCCCGCTCGTGACGGCGCGCCGCGACGGCGACGAACTCGTGGTGACGCAGCGACGGTTCTCCTACGGGGCGGGCGACACCGGCGAGGAGCCGGTGTGGGCGATCCCGGTGCGGGTCCGCGTCGGCGACCGGGTCGAGTCGGTGCTGCTCGAGGACCAGCCGGTTCGTTTGCCGGCACCATCGGTGACACCGGTCGTGGTGAACGCCGACGGTCACGGCTTCTTCCGGGTCGACCTGCGTGACGGCCTGCTGGCCGAGGTGATCGCCCACGCGCCGACCGGGTGCTCGACGCTCGAGCGGTACAACATCGTCGACGACGCCTGGAACGCGGTTCTCGCCGGCCGGATGGGGGCCGACGAGTTGCTCGACGCCCTCGCCGGGTTCGCCGGTGAGCGGTCGCTCCCCGTGTGGCAGGCCATCGCCGTTGCGCTGCGCGGTCTCGCACGCATGACCCCCGAGGACCGTCTCGACGCCTTCGCGTCACGGGTGCGGACCCTCACGGCACCGGCTCTGGACGCCCTCGGCGACCCGACCGACGGTGAGGACGACCTGACCGGCACGCTGCGCGGACTGCTCCTGCGGCTGGCGGCGACGCTCGGGCGGGACACCGAGGTGCGGTCGCGCTGCCGCGCGTGGTTCGACATGGCCCGGTCCGGCGGGGCGGTCGATCCGGAGTTGGTCGCGGCGGCGACGGTGGTCGTGGCGGCGACGGGTGATGCGGACGACTTCGAGGTGATGCTCGACGGGTTCCGGCGCGCCGACACCCCACAGGAGCAGCTGCGGTACCTGTACGCGCTCGCCGAGTTCGACGACGCCGACCTCATCGGGCGCACGTGCGAGCTGGCGATGTCGGGAGAGGTCAAGACGCAGAACGCGCCGTTCCTGCTGCGGGCCTGCATCGCGAATCGCCATCACGGTGCGCAGGCATGGGAGTTCACGGCTCGCCACTGGGACGAGGCGAACCGGCGCTTCCCGACGAACACGATCGTGCGCATGGTCGACTCGGTCAAACTCCTCGGCGATCCGGCGCAGGTCGCCGCAGTGCGTGCCTTCTTCGCCGAGCACCCGATCCCGCAGGCCGAGGCGACGCTGCGCCAGATCCTCGAACGCCAGCAGGTCAACGCAACGGCCACCGCCGAGCAGGCTCCCCGTCTCGCGGTGGCCCTGGCCGGGTAGTCGGGTTCAGTCCCCGACCACACCGGCGGCGACGAGGGCGTCGATCGCCGCCCGGTCGTAGCCGAGGCCGGCCAACACCTCACGAGTGTGCTCACCGACGTCGGGCGCGACACGACGCGGTCGCCACGGGCTGCCGGAGAAGTCGACCGGGGTCGCCACCATCGTGCGGGTCGTGTCTCCGTCGCGCTCGGGGACGTCGACCAACGCCCCCGACGGTCGCAGCTGCGGGTCGGCGAGCACGTCCTCGATCGTGTTGACGGGCGCCCAGAACACATCGGGCTCGGCGGCGAAGGCCCGGGTCACGTCGTCGAGGTCGAGGTCGCCGAACACGCCGTCGAGGACGGAGATCAACTCCTCGCGGTTCTTGAAGCGGGCGCGTTCGGTGGCGAAACGGTGGTCGTCGAGCCACTCGGGGTGGCCGAGTGCCCGCGCCAGCGGCGGGAAGTGCCGGTCGCTGGCGATGCCGACGAGCCACAGCACCCGCCCGTCGCGGGTCGTGTAGTTGTTCGCCATCGGGTTCGGGGCCGACCGCCGGTCGACGAGGGGCGCGGCGCGGCCCCAGTCGAGAGCGACGTTCAGGTCGAAGCCGAGCATGTACACGCCCTGACGCATCAGCGAGGTGCTGACCAGTTGCCCCTCCCCGGTGCGTTCACGGTGCAGGAGAGCGGCCGCGATGCCACCGGCGAGGGTCATGCCGGTTGCGTGGTCACCCATGCCGCCCCGCTGGACCGGCACCTGACCGTCGGGCGTGCGCAGCGTGGCGGCGATGCCGGTGCGCGACCAGAACGCAGCCAGGTCGTAGGCGGCCCGATCGGCGTCGGGTCCGTCGAGCCCGTAGCCGGTGATGTGGCCGTAGACGAGGCCCGGATGGCGGGCCAGCAACGTGTCGGAGTCGAGGCCGGCGCGCCGCAGGGCGGCTGGTCGCAGGTTCGTGACGAACACGTCGGCGCCGGCGACGAGTTCGGCCATGATCCGGGCGCCGTCGTCGGAGCGGATGTCGAGGGCGATGCCCCGCTTCGACCGGTTGTCGAGCTCGAAGACCGGGTTGGTGTCCGGGTCGCCGCCGAACATGTACTTGAACGACCGGTTCGGGTCACCGTCGAGCGGTTCGACCTTGATCACGTCGGCACCCCAGTCGGCGAGCACGAGCGCGGCGGCCGGCCCTGCGATCCACACGCCGAGTTCCACGACCCGGATCCCGGCGAGCGGCCCGGTCTGTGATGTTCCCCCGTCGGTCATGAGCGCACCGTAGCCACGGGCCGTCGCCACCGGCGGGCCGGCGGTACGGTGCGGCCATGGCGCTCCTCCCACAGTCGTCCGTGCGCGGCAGTCGGCATCTCGTCGCTGCCGCCGACCACCTCGCGGCCCGAGCCGGTGACATGGTGTTCGCGTCGGGGGGCAACGCCGTCGACGCCGCGATCGCCACCAATGCCGCCATCGCCGTGACCGGCCCGCACCTGTGCGGTCTCGGCGGCGACCTGTTCGCACTCGTCCACACCCCCGACGGTGTGGTGGCGCTCAATGCGAGCGGTCGTGCCGGCAGCGGTGCCGACCCGTCGGCGCTGCGCGCCGAGGGTCATGCGTCGATGCCGTTGCGTCACGACATCCGCACGGTGACCGTCCCCGGGTGCGTCGACGGTTGGGTCGCGCTCCACGACCGGTTCGGCTCATTGCCGCTGGCCGACGTGTTGGCCCCGGCGATCGATCTCGCCGAGCACGGCTTCCCGGCGAGTCCCCTCCTCGTCGGCGCCCTCGCCCGGGTCGACGACGCCGGGCGACGCCACCTCGCCGACCTCGCCGGTCAGGCGACCCGTGTCGGTGCGATCGTGCGCCGACCGGGTGTCGCCCGGACGCTGCGGGCGATCGCCGACGAGGGCCGGGAGGCGTTCTACCGGGGCGAGTTCGGCCGGGGTCTGATCGCCCTCGGCGACGGGCAGTTCACCGAGGACGACCTCGGCCGCTCCTGTGCCGAGTGGGTGACGCCGTTGACGGCGACGGTGTTCGGGGTGGAGATGCACACGATCCCGCCGAACTCGCAGGGCTATCTCACCCTCGGCGGGGCGATCGTCCTCGACGAGGTCGACCTGCCCGACCCCGATGACGAGCGGTGGGCGCACCTGCTGATCGAGGCGGCCCGCCTCGCCGGACACGACCGACCGACGGTCCTCCACGACGGTGCCGACGGCGTGGCGTTGCTCGACGCGATCCGGGCCCGCCGGCACCTGCTCGACACCGAACGGGCCAGCACCCGGACGATGCCGGCGGGGCCGGGCGACACCACGTACCTGTGCACCGCCGAGGTCGACGGATTGGCCGTGTCGTTGATCCAGTCGAACGCATCGGGTTTCGGGTCGTGGCTCGCCGAGCCGTCGACCGGCATCAACCTGCACAACCGCGGTCTCGGCTTCTCGCTCGTCGACGGCCATCCAGCCGAGTTCGGACCGGGGCGTCGACCGCCCCACACGCTGTCACCGGCGCTGGCCACGCGCTCGGGCGACCTGGTGTCGGTGTTCGGCACCATGGGCGGCGACGCCCAGCCGCAGATCCTGCTGCAGATCGCCGCTCGCCTGTTCCGTCACGGGCAGTCACCGGCGCAGGCGATCGGCGCAGCCCGTTGGGCCCTCGCCGGGCCGGCGACCGGCTTCGACACCTGGGACGACATGTCGGTCCAGGCTGTCGACATCGAGGGTCACGCACCCGCATCGTGGGTCGCCGGACTCAGCAGCCGAGGCCACCGGACGGCGTCGCTGCCGGCGTGGGACTCGACGTTCGGCCACGCGCACGCGATCGTGAGCGACTCCGACGGCCTCAGCGGTGCCGCCGACCCCCGGACGAGGGTCGGTGCCGTCATCGGCCGGTGATCGCGGTCACCGGCCGCTGGTCCCACCGGCGGATCGAGTGGAGCTGAGGGGAATCGAACCCCTGGCCTCGACAGTGCGATTGTCGCGCTCTACCAACTGAGCTACAGCCCCGACGGACCGGGAGTGTACCGGCCAGCGGCCGCCAGCCACCGGGTCAGGAACGGAACCACTCGTCGTCGCCCATGGTCCTCGACCAAGGCCCGACGGAACGCTGACGGATCGATGCCAGCAGGTACAGGTACCCGCACAGCGCCAGGAAGGCGATGGCGAACAGGTACAGCATCGCCGTCTCGCGGGTCGTCGCCGCGAGGAACAGCGTCCCGCCCGAGGTGAGGACGAGGGCGGCGAGGACGTTCATCCGGCGACGGCGGATCAACTCGGACTGCGGGATGGTGGAGCGACGAACCGGCTGGCGCTGCGGGGTCGGGCGCTCGGCATGGTCGACGTCGAGTCGCGCGTGGAGGCGGTTCGTCGGCGCCGACCGGGTCACGGTCCGCTGGTTCGCGACGAGTGGACGGCCGGCGGTGCGCATCGTGCCGACGCCCCGGGTGGGTGCCGAACCCTGCAGGCGGGAGAGTTGCCGGTGGAAGTCCGACACCGACGAGTTCGGACGGTTCTCGAACCGGGACCGGAACAACGGCGGGAGGAGGACGGCGGCCCAGGCGGCAGCGACGATCAGGAGGACGAGTTCACCCATGGTTCACCAAGCAGGCCACTCGGACCCGGTTCTTTACGATCCTACGACGATTGTGACGACGCCCGCAACATGGGCGGACCAGCGGACGGGACGGGCGTCACGACTCGGCCCGCCGGTAGTCACCCGAGCGACCACCCGACTTGTCCCACAGGGTCAACTCCCCGATCACCATCGCCCGGTCGGCCGACTTGCACATGTCGTAGATCGTCAAGGCAGCCACCGAACAGGCGTGGAGGGCCTCCATCTCGACCCCGGTGCGGTCGACCGTCTCCACCGTCGCCTCGATCGTCACCCGGTCCGCGCCCACCTCGAAGTCGACCGCCACGGCACCGATCATCAACGGATGGCACAACGGGATCATGTCCGCGGTGCGCTTGGCAGCCTGGATGCCCGCCACGCGGGCCACGGCGAGCACGTCCCCCTTGCTGACCGACCCCGACGCGATCGCCTGCGCCGTCTGGGCCGTCATCGACACCACGCAGCGGGCGACGGCACGGCGGTGGGTCGGCTCCTTCGGTGTCACGTCGACCATGCGGGCCCGACCCTGCGGATCGAGGTGGGTGAACGCCGGCTCGCTCATGGTCCGATGGTACCGGGCGACCCGACCACGCCTCGGATGCCCGATCAGCCGCCGATCTGGCTCATCGATCGACCCGGTCGGATGAAGTTGACCTGGTTGATCTGGTGCCCCGCCCACTTCGTGCCGACGGCACGCACGATGCGCGCCGCGACCTCGTCGTCGCCCTCGCCCCGGCGCATCGCCGCACGCAGGTCGAACTCGTCGGTGGCGAACAGGCAGGTGCGGAACTGGCCCTCGGCGGTGAGCCGCACCCGGTCGCAGTCGCCGCAGAACGGCTTGGTCACCGTCGGGATCACACCCACCGTGCCGCGGCCGTCGAGGTAGCGCCACCGATCGGCCGGGGCGGCTCCGCGCGCTGGCATCTGCTCGATCGGGAACACCGCCCCGATGCGCTCCACGATCTCGTCCTGGCCGACGACCCGCTCGTTCATCCAGTGACCGATCGCATCGAGTGGCATGAACTCGATGAAGCGGACCTCGACACCGCGATCGCGCCCGAACGCGGCCAGATCGATGATCTCGTCGTCGTTGACACCGCGCTCGATGACCGTGTTGATCTTCACCGGCGAGAAACCGGCGTCGATCGCGGCGTCGATCCCGGCGAGGACGTTGTGCAACTCGTCGCGGCGCGTCATCTGCTCGAAGCGGGCCCGGTCGAGGCTGTCGAGACTGATGTTGATGCGGTTCAGACCGGCCGTCCGGTACCGCTCGGCGGTGTGCTGGAGGGTCGCGCCGTTCGTGGTCATCGCCAGATCGACACCGAGGGCCGAGAGCTTGGCGATCAGCGTGTCGAGGTGCGCCCGCACGGTCGGCTCACCGCCGGTGAGCCGGATCCCGTCGACGCCGAAACGCCGGACGAAGATCGCCGCCAGTCGCTCGATCTCCTCGAAGGTCAGCACCTCATCGCGCGACAGCCATTGGAGACCGTCCTCGGGCATGCAGTAGGTGCACCGGAAGTTGCAGCGGTCCGTCACCGAGATCCGCAGGTCGCGGATGACGCGCCCGAACGGGTCGACGAGATCGCTCACCCCGGACGACTCCGCTGCCATCTCCTCAGGATAGGAGCAGCAGGACCGCCACGTCAGCCCCGGGCGGGATCCCCTCGCCGTCGGGAACGACGGCGATCGCGTCGGCCTCGGCGGTCGCCGCCAGCTGATGACTCCCCTGGGCCCGCACCGACCGCACGTGGCACCGACCGTCGTCAGCGAACGATGCCACCACGCGCATCAGATGGGTCTTGCCGTCGGGCCGACGCACGAGCCCCTCGTCGGCCACGGCCACGACGCTCGGTCGGGACAGACGGGCGTGCCCCATCAGCCGGCGCAGGGCTGGGCGGGCGAACATCTCGAAGCTCACCAGCGAACTCACGGGGTTCCCCGGCAGGCCGAACACCGGCGTGCCGTCGAGCAGACCGAACGCGAACGGCTTCGCCGGCTTGATCGCCACCTGCATCCAGGCCATGTCGGCGATCCGGCCGAGCACGGCCTTCACGACGTCGTAGTCCCCCATCGACACGCCGCCGCTGGTGATCACCGCGTCACAATCCGCCGCCGCCGACCGCAACACCGCGGCGAGGGCATCCTCGTCGTCACGAACGATGCCGAGGTCGACCGCGTCACAGCCGGCGGCGGCGACCGCCGCAGCGAGCATCCGCCGGTTGCTCTCCCGGATCTCACCGGGCGCGAGCGGCCGACCGTCGTCGACGAGCTCATCACCGGTCGAGAGCACCGCCACTCGCAGTCGACGGTGCACCGACACCCGGCGCGCGTTCACTGTGGCCAGCACCCCGAGCACCGCCGGCGTGATCGTCGTGCCCGGCCCGAACAGTTCGTCGCCCGGACGGACGTCGTCACCAGCCGGCCTGATCGACGACCCGGCGCCGACCGACGCCGACAACCGGACCCGGTCGTCGCCGACCCGCTCGGAGTCCTCGACCATCACCACGGCATCGGCGCCCGACGGGATCGGCGCCCCGGTCATGATGCGGATCGTCTCCCCGGGGCCGAGGACCCGGTCCGTGTGGGCCCCGGCCGCCAACTCACCCACAACTTCGAGGACGACCGGCTCGACGGCCGCCGACGCCACGTCGAGCGACCGCACGGCGTACCCGTCCACCGCCGTGTTGTCGAACGGCGGCACCGGCTCGAGGACGTGGACCGGGGCCGCCAGGACGAGACCGGCGGCATCGGCGAGGTCGACCTCGACCGGTGCGAGCGGAACGCATCGGTCGAGCACGAACGACTGGGCCTGCGGCAACGGGATCACGGCGCTGACCGTACCGCGGGCCGATGCCGACCCGCACCGGGCAGACTGGCCACATGAGTGCACCGACGGCCCTGCCCGCCGACGGCTTCACGGCTCGCTGGGAGACGTGGGACGGGGCCGACGTCGAGGAGGTCACGCTCCGCTGGGAGAACGAGGCCTGGACGGCGACCGGATCCGTGGGTCGGGAGCGGATCCAGTACGTGCTGCGGATCTCACCGCTGTGGCAGGTCCGCCAGTTCCTGCTCTTCCGCGACCTCGAGGACCCCGACCTGTGGCTCGGCACCGACGGCTCCGGGCACTGGGGCGAGATGAACGGGGCGCATCGGACCGACCTCGACGGCTGTACGGAGATCGCGCTCGGGTGCACCCCGTTCGACCACGTCGCGCCCCTGCGGCGCCATCACCCCGACGTCGACCACTCCGTCGAGGTGCGGGTCATGCACGTCGACGTCGAGACGCTCGGGATCACGCGGGCGAGTCGGCGTTACCACCGTCTCGCCGAACGGCGTTGGACGGTCGACGACGGGACGGACGACACGCTCGTCGAGTTCTCGGTCGATCCGTACGGACTGCCCCTCGACATCCCCGGCCGGTTCCGGCGGCGCTGAGGGCGGTCGCTGCGCCCTCAGGGACGACCGAGCCGCCCGGCGAGCGCCCGCGCCAGTTCGTCGCCCTCACCGGGTCGACCGAGCACGATCTCGACGGCCGCCGCCAGGAAGCCGATCGGGGTGCCGGTGTCCCAGCGCTCGGTGTCGGTGACCACGCCGTGGAACGGGGACCGCGCCGCCTGGGCACGCAGGGCATCGGTCAGTTGGATCTCACCGCCGGACCCCGGGCACAGGCGCTCGATCTCGTCGAAGACGTCGACGGTGAGCACATAGCGCCCGATCAGGATCAGCCGGCTCGGCGCCACATCGACGGCCGGCTTCTCGACGAGGTCGCGCACCGGCACGACGCCGTCGACGACCGGGCCGGCCGGGTCGATCACCCCGTAGGACGACACCGCCTCGGGCTCGACCTCGAGGAGGCCGACCGCGCCACCGCCGGTGGCCGCACACACGTCCCGCATCCGGGCGAGGAGACTCGGGCCACCCATGATCTCGTCGGGCAGGGAGACCACCACGGCGTCCCCGCTCACCGAACCCCGCGCACAACCCACGGCATGACCCAGTCCGCGGGGGTGATCCTGATGCACGACCGTGACTCGCCAGTCGCGACCGATCGCCGCCAGCCGGTCGGCGACGTCGTCGCGACCACGGTCGCGCAGCGTGGCGATCAGCGAGTCGTCGGGCGTGAGGTAGCGCTCGATCGCCGGCTTGGCTGCGCTCGACACCACGATCACATGGTCGACACCGATGGCGAGCGCCTCGTCGATCACCAGCTGGATGGCCGGGGTGTCGCCGATCGGGAGAAGCTCCTTGGGCACCGCCGCCGTCGCCGGCAGGAAGCGCGTGCCGAGTCCGGCAGCGGGTATGACCAGGGTGCGCACCTCCACCGATGCGACGTTATCTTTGGGCCCGCCATGCCGACCTACATCTACAGGTTCGTCGACACCGACGAGACGATCGAGATCCAGCAGTCCTTCTCGGACGCGACCCTCACCGAGGCGGTCCATCCGGGGTCCGGCCGCACGATGGCGGTCAAGAAGGTGTTCACCCCGGTCGGGGTGACCTTCAAGGGCGGCGGCTTCTACAAGACGGACAGCCGCGGCGGGTCGTCCGGCTCGGGCTCGTCCAGCTCGGCGAGCACCGGATCGTCTGCGGCGTCGAGCACTGCTACGAGTCCGAGCACGGACACGTCGTCGACCTCGTCGTCGACGACGTCGAGCGCCGACTGAACCGCCACGATGGGTCCGTGACCGCGGGCCCCACACGTCGACCGAGCTCGCACACGCTCATCACATCCCTCGTCCGTCTCGACGCCCGACGTCGTGCATGGACGACCCGTCACCCGATGCCGGTGCAGGTCACCGTCGCCGCTCTCGCCGTGCTCGTGTTCGCTGATATCCGACACGACCTGCGCCGTGCGTCCGAAGCCACCCGCGCCTGGTCCCGCACCACGGCGGTGTGGGTGGCCACCGACGCGCTCGGCCCGGGCGAACCCGTGCTCGACGGGGTGGCGGTGCGCGACGTCCCCGAGGCACTCCTGCCCGACGGCGCCGTCGCCGCCACGACCCCACTCGCCGGAGTGACCACAGGGCGGACACTGGCTCCGGGGGCGGTGCTCACCGCACTCGACCTGCGGGGCTCGGGCGTCGCGGCATCGTCACTCATCCCGGCGGGCTGGCTGATCGTCCCGATCCACACGGCGGCCGCCGGACTCCTTTCGCCGGGGGACAGGGTCCGCGTCGCCGCCGACGGCACGATGGTCAGCCCGAGCGGTGTCGTCGTCGAACCCGGATCCGACGACATGCCGACCCTCCTCGCCGTACCAGCCGAACGGGCGCCGACGGTGGCCGCCGCCCTCGACGGCCTGACCCTCGTGCTCGAACCGTGAGCGCCGGGGCCGTCACACCACCGACAGCACCACCAGGCCGAGCACGAGCCGGTACACGACGAACGGGGTGAACGAGCGACTCCGGACCAGTCGCAGGGTCCCCCACACCGCCACCCACCCCGACACGGCCGCCGTCAGTGACCCGACCACCATCGGCAGCACGAGCCCCTCGGGGACCCCGTCGGCGACGAGCGCAGCCATCTCGAACACGAAGGCCCCGGCGATGACCGGGACACCCATGACGAACGCGAAGCGGGCTGCCGCGTCACGCTCCAGACCGAGCAGGCGACCGGCCGAGATCGTCACCCCGGACCGTGACGTACCGGGGTTCAGCGCCAGCACCTGCGCGAGGCCGATCACGACGGCGTCGACCAGCCCGACCGACTCCAAGGCCCGCCCCCCACGACGACGGTCGGCGACCCACAGCACGACGCCGAACACGATGAGCGAGACCCCGATGACGGCGGGCGACCCGAGGTGCTCGTCGATAACCCCCTCGAACAGCACACCGGCCACGCCGGCGGGTACTGCCGACAGGACGAACAGCCACGCCAGTCGCCCGTCGGCATCCGGTCGACCGCCGACGAGCATCCCGGCCCCGGAACGCACATAGCGCGCGAGGTCGGCCCGGAAGTAGGCGACCACCGCACACAGCGTGCCGAAGTGGAGGGCCACGTCGACTGCCCGTCCCGTGCGCCCCGTCGGAAGGTCCCAGCCGAGGGCCCACGGGACGAGCTCGAGGTGCCCGCTCGAGGAGATCGGCAGGAACTCCGTCAGCCCCTGCACGAGACCGAGCACGACGGCCTGGAGCAGATCCATCAGCCGCCCGAACGCCCGGTCCCGGTCACGAGGTACCGCTGATCATCACATCGCGCACGACGAGGGACACGCCGGCGGCCCGCATCGGCAGCCACTCCACATCGGAACCGACCTCGACGACATCGGCGAGGATCCGCTGCAGCGTCGACGCGATCGTGAACTCGCGGACCGGTTCGGCGAGGGCACCACGAGTGATCGTCACCCCCGACGCCCCGGTCGAGAAGTCACCGCTGATCGTGTTCACCCCCGAGTGGATGCCGCTCACGCTCTGGACCAGGACACCGTCGTCGACGGCGGCGATGAGCTGTTCGGGCGATCGGGCGCCCGGCTCGAGTTGCAGGGCCAGGCACCCGACACCCGGTGTGCCGGCGTACCCGCCGCGCACCGCGTTCCCCGTCGACGTCGTGCCTGCCCGACGCCCCGAGTAGCTCGAGTGCACGAAGCGTTCGAGACGGCCGGCCGTGATCAACGGGTTCCGGCGTGCCGCCAGCCCCTCGCCATCGACGTCCGTCGCCGTGTACGCCCGGGGGTCGGTGGGGTCGTCGACGAGGGTGACCAGCGGCGAGGCGATGACCTCGCCGAGTCGCTCGGCGAACAGGCTCCGGCCCTTCACCACCGACTCGCCGTTCAGGGTCGACCCGATGATCCCCAGCAGTTGGGCGGTCACGAACGGGTCGAAGACCACGGTCGCCCGTCGGCTCGGCGGCTTGACCGCGCCGAGCAGTCGGGTGGCCCGATCGACCGCGTCGCGCGCCGCTCGCTCGAGATCGAACTCGCCGGGATGGTCCCCGACGCTGAAACCGAATCCGCTCTGCGTCTCGTCGCCGTCGTCGGCCAGGGTGGAGACGCTCACGTGGCAGGAGTTGCTTCGGCGGTGCCGGGCGACTCCGGTGCTCGTCGCGAAGGCGGCGACGCCGCCACCGTCGACGTAGTTCGCGTCGTCGACCCGCACCCGGGGGTCAGCCGCCAGGGTGAGCCGCTCGAGTTCGAGCGCCAACTCGACCTTGCGATCGGTGGACACCGCCGCCAACTCGTCACTCCAGAACGTCTGCGGGACCACCTCGACCCCGTCGGGCTCGGCCAGCCCGGCCCACTCGTCGGGGGTCCCGAAGGCGGCATTCGCCCGCGCCTCGGCCAGCACCTCGGTCAACGCGGACTCCTCCAACGTGCCGGCATAGGCGAATCCCGTGCGACCCTCGACGATGACCCTCACCCCGACCCCGGCCGAGGTCGCGTCGACGAAGTGCTCGACCTCGCCGCGGTACACCCGGACCTCGGTGCTCGACCCGGTGCCGACGTAGGCCTCGACCTGCTCACCCGGCCCGGCCTGGGCAGCGATGCGCTCGGCGAGGGCGAGCAGTTCCCGCGGGTCCCCGTCAGCGCCGCCGATCGCTCCGGCGGCGCTCACGCCGCCGTCCCGCCGATCGTCATCGACGACACCCGCAGCGTCGGTTGTCCGGTGCCGACCGGCACCCCCTGCCCATCCTTGCCACAGGTTCCGGGACCGCCCATGGCCGCGTCGTTCCCGAGCATGTCGATGTCGGCCAGAACCTTCGGTCCGTTGCCGATCAGGTTCCCCTCGCGCAGCGGTTCGGTGATCCGGCCACCCTCGATCAGGTACGCCTCGCGCATCCCGAAGACGAAGTCACCGGTCGCCGTGTTCACGCTGCCGCCACCGAGTTTGGCCACGTACACGCCGTGGTCCGTGGCGGCGACGATGTCATCGGGGTCGTCGGGACCATCGAGGACGAAGGTGTTCGTCATGCGGACCATCGGGAGGTACTCGTAGCTCTCGCGGCGGCCGTTGCCCGACGGCGGACGGCCGGCGGCCCGTGCCCGGATGTGGTCCCACATGTAGTCGACGAGCACTCCATCCTCGATCAGCACGTTGCGTCGCGTCGCGTGGCCCTCGTCGTCGATGGCCCGCGTCCCCCACTCGCCGCCGACCGTCCCGTCATCGACGAGGGTGACGAGCGGCGAGGCGACGAGGTCGCCGACCCGGCCGGCGTAGACACTGGCCCCCTTGGCGACGTGATCGGCCTCGAGACCGTGGCCGCAGGCCTCGTGGAACAGCACCCCGCCGGTCCCGCGGGCGATCACGACCGGCATCTGACCCGACGGGGCCGGACGGGCGCCGAGCTTGACGAGCGCCTGACGGGCCGCGGTGGCCGCCAGGTCGGCGACCGACACCTCATCGAACACCTCCCAGCCCATCGTGTGCCCGAGCGATTCCGAACCCGTCTGCATCCCGGTGTCGCCGGAGGCGACGGCGCTCACCCGGAACAGGACCCGGACGACACGATCCCCGGCCATGACGCCCTCGGAGTTGGCGACGAAGATCCGCTTGACGCTGTCGGACACCCCGGCGGAGACCTGCACGATCTCCGACCCGGCCGATCGCGCCGCGTGATCGGCCGCGAGGAGCAGATCGACCCTCGCCGCACGGGCCACGTCCGACGGTGACACCGCGACCCGACCGACCCGACCCTGCGACATGCCACGGGCGACGGACACGTCGACCGGCCCGGCGACGGTCCGACCGGAGCCACCCCGGGCCGCCGCGGCGGCCGCAGCTCGAGCGGCGGTGCGGAGCCCGGCCTCGGTCAGGTCCGAGGTGTGGGCGTAGCCGGTCGTGTCCCCGCGGACGACGCGGATGCCCGCACCCCGATCCCGACCTGACGTCACCTGGTCGATCCGACCGTCGTCGAACGACATCGACGTCGACCGGCGATCCTCGGCGTAGATCTCGACGAACCCGCCACCGATGCCCGCCGCATCCCTGATGACACGCTCGGCCACCGCCGGGTCGACGAGTGGGGCCATGTCATCGAGCTCGTGGTCCAATGTCGTCGTCATGAGCGCATGCTACGTGCGCCCCGGCGGGACGGCCCGACGTTGCGGGTGCCAACCCGCCGGGACCACGGTTAGCGTTCCCGATGTGGACATCCCGGTCGGACTGCGAGCCGAACTCAGCCTGCTCGTCACCGCAGCCGACACAGCCCGCGCCATGGGCTCCGGGGACGTCGATGTCCTCGCCACACCGCGCCTCGTCGCGCTCTGCGAGCAGGCCTCGTGCGAGGCGCTCGGCGGCCGACTGCCCGAGGACGCCACGACGGTGGGCATGCGGGTCCAGATCGACCACCTCCAGCCGACCCCCGTCGGAGCGACGGTCACCGCCGAGTCGGTGCTCGAGCGGATCGAGGGCCGCCGCCTGTCCTTCACCGTGTCCGTCTCCGACGCCGGCGGGCTCGTCGCCGCCGGCCGACTCACCCGGGTCCTGGTCGACCGCGACCGCTTCCTCGCCAAGTGCTGCAGCACCGAGAACTCCCCCTCGACGGCCTGAGCACGAGTCACGGGCCCGCTCCGGTCACGGGTAGCGTCTGAGAACCATGTACCTGGAGCAGATCGACGGCCCGGAGGACCTGCGCCGGCTGTCCCCTGCCGAACTCGACGACCTGGCGGCCGAGATCCGAGGGTTCATCGTCGACGCCGTCGCCGGCACGGGCGGACACCTCGGCTCGAACCTCGGCGCCGTCGAGCTCTCACTCGCGCTGCACCGCGTCTTCGACTCCCCGACCGACGCCGTGCTCTGGGACACCGGCCACCAGGCGTACGTGCACAAGATCGTGACCGGACGCCGGAGTCGGTTCGCCGAACTGCGGCAGGGAGGCGGACTCTCCGGCTATCCCAGCCGGGAGGAGAGCCGTCACGACCTCATCGAGAACAGCCACGCCTCGACCGTGCTGTCCTACGCCCACGGCCTCGCCGTGGCCAGGGACGCCGGCGCTTCGGACCATCGCCACATCGTCGCCGTGATCGGCGACGGGGCGATGACCGGCGGCATGGCGTTCGAGGCGCTCAACAACCTCGGCCACAGTCGGCGACGCGTCATCATCGTCCTGAACGACAACGGTCGCAGCTACGCACCGACGGTGTCGAACCTGTGGGCGAACTCCCAGGGGGCCGACGACCGCGCCGGGCACCCGAGCCTCCCGGACCGCATCACCGACCGGCTCTCCCATGTCCTGACCGACATCCGCATGAACCCGGTCTACGTGCGTCGGCAGCGCCGCCTCGAACGCTTCCTCCATGAACTTCCCGGCGTCGGCCATCAGGTCGAGAGGGCCATGGACGCCTTCAAGGCCGGCGTGCGCGAGTTCCTGCAGCCGCCGGCGTTCTTCGAGGCGCTGGGGGTGCGCTACACCGGGCCGGTCGACGGTCACGACATCGCCGCGCTCGAGGACGCCTTCCGCAACGCCGAGGACCTGTCGGCTGAGGGTCCGATCGTCGTGCACGTGCTCACCCAGAAGGGCCGTGGCTACGCCCCGGCGGAGGCCGACGACGAGAAGCACCTCCACGACGCACCGACCTTCGACCCACTCGCCGGCCCCCCCAAGTCCGGCCCCTCGGGCTACACGCAGGCGTTCTCCGAGGCCGTCGTCGCCGCCGCCGAGGCCGACCCGCGGCTCGTGGCGATCACCGCCGCCATGCCCGGACCGACCGGGCTGATCCCGTTCCAGGAGCGGTTCCCGGACCGCTTCTTCGATGTCGGCATCGCCGAACAGCATGCGGTCACCGCGGCGGCCGGTATGGCGATGGGCGGCCTGCGTCCGGTCGTCGCGATCTACTCGACGTTCCTGTCCCGAGCCTGGGACCAGGTCGTCTACGACGTGGCGCTGCATCGACTGGGGGTCGTGTTCTGCCTCGACCGGGCCGGCATCACCGGGCCGGACGGTCCCAGCCACCACGGCGTGTACGACCTGGCCATGCTGACCAAGGTCCCCGGCATGAGGGTGCTCGCACCCTCGACCGCCGCCGAGTTGCGACGCATGCTCCACGACGCGGTCGGCCTCGCCGAGTCCGGCCCGGTCGTCATCCGCTACCCGCGGGGATCCGCACCCGATGACGACGCCACGACTGGCGAGGGGCTGCGAGCCCGCCGCCTCGTCGGGACCGAGGCCGCTCCCGATGTCGCGATCTGCGCCGTCGGTCGGATGGTCCACACCGCCGTCGAGGTGGCCGGGAAGTTGACGGCCGAGGGTCATGGGTGCACCGTCTGGGACGTCCGGTCGTGCGCGCCGCTCGACCCGGACATGATCGCCGATGCCGCCCGTCACCGACTCGTGCTCACGATCGAGGACGGCATCGCAGCCGGTGGGGTCGGCGAGCGGATCGCCTCCGAGGTCGTCGACCGAGTACCGGAGGCACCGCGGGTGCTCGTCCGGGGCCTGCCGACGACGTTCATCCCCCACGGGACCCCGGAGGAGATCCTCGCCCGGGTCGGCCTCGACGCGGCCAGCCTCACGGCGGCGGTCATGGAGCGCCTCGGCTGATCGGGCGCGGCTCCTAGGATCCGCTCATGAGCGATCCCCGGGAGACCTCCCCACTCGCCACCCGGTCCTGGGCCGGGCGCTACGAGCGGCTGCGCATCGAGGCCCTCGACCACGGCATCGTCCAGATCACCCTCGACTCCCCCGGTCGGCTCAACGCCACCGACGCGGCGATGCACGCCGAGCTCGCGACGGTCTTCCGCGACCTCGACGCCGACCCGGAGGTGGCGGCCGTCGTCGTCACGGGTGCCGGGGACGCCTTCTCGGCGGGGGGTGACCTCGACTGGATCGCCGGTCAGGTCGGCAACCACGACCAGACGATGCGCGTCATGCGCGAGGCCGGCGACATCGTCCGATCGATGGTCGAGTCCGAGGTGCCGATCGTCTCCGCCATCAACGGCGTCGCCGTCGGTGCCGGACTCGCCGTGGCCCTACTCGCTGACATCAGCATCATCGACGAGGGCGCCCGGTTCACCGATGGCCACATCCGCCTCGGCGTCGCCGCCGGGGACCACGCCGTCGCGATCTGGCCGCTGCTGTGCGGGATGGCCAAGGCGAAGTACTACCTGATGACGGCGGACTTCATCGACGGCCGGGAAGCCGAGCGGATCGGCCTCGTGTCGAAGGCCGTGCCAGCCGCCGAGGTGCTGCCCGAGGCCGTGCGGGTGGCGACCGTGCTCGCCACCGGGCCCCGCGACGCGACCCGCCTCACCAAGCGCGCCCTCAACCACTGGCTCCGACAGGCACTGCCGGCGTTCGAGGCGAGCCTGGCCTACGAGATGCTGAACTTCCTCGGCGGTGACGCCGCCGAGGGCCTCGCCGCCCTGCGCGAACGCCGCCGACCGGAGTTCGGGTCGTGAACC
Source organism: Actinomycetota bacterium (assembly GCA_041164245.1). Classification (GTDB taxonomy): domain Bacteria; phylum Actinomycetota; class Acidimicrobiia; order Acidimicrobiales; family Ilumatobacteraceae; genus Casp-actino5. Next base: position 71,954 of record JBEAPU010000068.1, read on the forward strand.
GGGCATCCGAGGAGGACCTCGCCGGGAACCTGGCCGTCGCCGTCGAGATCGCCGACCTCTGCGATGCGGTGACCCTGCCGATGTTCACCTCCCGGGCCTTCGACGTGGAGCACAAGCTCGACCGCAGCGAGGTGACCGAGGCCGACCGCGAGGCCGAACGACGCGCCGTGGAGCGCCTCGCCACGGCACGGCCCGGGCACGCCGTCCTCGGCGAGGAGCACGGCGAGCAGGGGGCAGCCGGCTCCCCGTGGCGCTGGATCCTCGACCCGATCGACGGTACCTCGGGATTCGTCAGGGGGATCCCCGTGTGGGGCAGCCTCATCGCCCTCGAACACGAGACCATCGGACTGTGCGTCGCCGTCATCTCCGCCCCGGCCCTCGGACGCCGCTGGTGGGCCACCCTCGGCGGCGGCGCCTTCGCCGACGGTCGGCGCTGCCGAGTCTCGACCGTCGACACCCTGGCCAAGGCCCAGGTGAACCTGACCATCAACGACGGCTGGGACGCGCTCGGTCACACCGGAGCCCTCGTGCAGATCGGTCTCGACGCCCGACGGTCCCGCGGGGTCGGCGACTTCTGGCAACACTGCCTCGTCGCCGAGGGTGCGATGGATGTCGCGATCGACGCGGTCGGCCTCGCTCCCTACGACATCGCTGCGCCGCGCCTGCTCGTCACCGAGGCCGGCGGGCGACTCACCGACCACCTCGGGCGGGAGTCCCACGCCGGTCCGAGCGCCATCAGCTCGAACGGGATCCTCCACGACGAGATCCTGCGTCGACTCGGAGCGCCGGTACCGTACCCGGGATGACCGAGCCCGCCGCCCGTCCGGCCGACGCCACGGTCGCCATCACGGCCGGCCGGGACGCCAACGCCAGCTCCCTCGCCGTTCCGATCTGGGCCTCCGCGGTGTGGGAGTCCGAGACGGCCGCCGCAGCCGCAGCCGGCGCGGTGGCGATCCGCCCGGAGCGCTTCTACGGTCGGCACGGCAACCCGACGGTGGCCGCCCTCTGCTCGGCCATCGCGGAACTCGAGAACGCCGAGGCGGCGCTGGCCGTCGGGTCCGGTATGGCCGCCCTCTCGACCGTGGTGTTCGGTCTGTGCTCGGCCGGCGACCACATCGTCGCCAGCCGTCACTGCTACGCGGGCACCTCGGCCCTGCTCGACGGACCGGCACGGAGGCTCGGGATCACGACGACGTTCGTCGATGCCACGACCCCGGGCCAACTCACCGCCGCGGTGCGCCCCGGTGAGACCACGCTCGTGATCGTCGAGACACCGTCGAACCCGCTGCTCGGTCTCGTCGACCTCGACGAGGTCGGGGCCATCACCGGACCGTTCACGGTCGTCGACTCCACGTTCGCCACCCCTCTCGGTCAACGCCCGCTCGACCACGGGGTCGACATCGTCATGCACTCTGCCACCAAGGGCATCGCCGGACACAACGACGTCACGCTCGGCGTGCTGGCCGCAGAGCGGGACATCGTCGATGCCCTGTGGGCGTACTCGACCCTGCACGGCGCGGTTCCCTCCCCCTTCGACGCGATGCTGACCCTGCGCGGCCTGCGCACCCTCGACGTGCGCCACGAGCGCCAGTCGGCGACCGCGGTCGAACTCGCCCGGCGCCTCGAGGCGCACCCGTCGATCGCCGCCGTGCACCATCCGGGGCTCGACTCCCATCCCCAGCACGCCCTGGCCCGCGCCCAGCTGGCCCGGCACGGGAGCCTCCTGTCGTTCGAATTGCGAGACCCGGACAGCTGGCCGGCGGTCGTCGAGGCCGTGACGCTCGTGCGCTGCGCGACATCGCTCGGCGGACCCGAGACCCTCGTGTGCCAACCGTCGACCACGACGCACGCCGCCCTCAGCCCCGAGGATCGGGACACCATCGGCATCAGCGACGCACTGATCCGCATGTCGGTCGGCCTGGAAGCCGTCGATGACCTGTGGGCCGACCTCGTCCGGGCACTCGGCTGACGGTAGGGCCGCTGTGACCCCGGCGCTGATCGCCTTCGCGACGGTGTTCGTGGCCGAACTCGGCGACAAGACCCAACTGATCGCCCTCGGACTCGGGGCACGGCACCGCCTGTGGGTCGTGGCCGTCGGGCTGGTGATCGGCTACGGCCTGTCGAACCTGGTCGCCGCCGCCGCCGGCGGGCTCATCGGCAGGAACCTCCCGACCTCGTGGGTCGGGGTCGCCAGCGGTGGCGCGTTCGTGGTCTTCGCGGCCCTGTCGGCCCGGCGGATCGGAGCCGTCCCCGACGTCGACCCGGAGGACGGCACTCTCGGTGCGCAACCGGCGGCCGCCATTGGGTCGACGCTCGTCGTCACCGCCATCGCCGGGATCGCCTCGGCCATCGTCATCGGCGAACTCGGCGACAAGACCCAACTCGCCACCGCCGCTCTGGCGGCGAATGGGCAGGCTGTGCTCACGTGGGTGGGGGCGACGGCCGGTGTCACCTCGGCCGGACTCATCGGTGCCGTCGCCGGCTCGCGACTCGCCCGACGGCTCACGCCCCGTCGGATCGTCGCCCTCTCGACAGCGCTCTTCGCCGGCTTCGGCCTGCTGATCCTGGTGGGTGCCGTCGTCGCCGACGACTGGTGACTCGGGGCGGTCAGCTGTAGTACGGGTTGGCACCCGAGGAGTGATCGGTCAGGTCGCGCACCGCAACCACCGCCTCGATCGCCTCGACGAGCATCGTCTGCACGCCGTCGAGCATCGTCGCCTTCGACATCGAGCACCCGTGACATCCACCGCCCATGGTGAGGTATGCCACGCCCTCGCCGTCGTGGCCGACGAAGGTCACGAAGCCACCGTGCGCGGCCAGTGCCGGGTTCACCTCGGCGGCGATCATCGCCTCGATCTCGGCTGACAGTCCGTCGCCCGACGTCAGCCCCTCGACCCGGATCGGAGCGGGCGAGTTCGGGTTCCGGATCACGAGACCCTGCGACTCGGTGTGGTCGAGGACGGCGCCGCGCAGCGAGTCGACGGAATCGGCGGGCACGATGATCTTCAGCCCGTCGATCGTCCTGACCTCGTCGGTGAACGCCGCGGTCAGGAACTCGTCGAAACTCAGGTCGTAGCGGAAGTCCTCGCCGGGGCCCGATGCGATCGCCAGTCGGAGACCGAGCACCTCGGGGTCGCCCTCCTCGGCGCGCAGACCCATGATCACCTCGAGGGCGGCAGGCGTGATCGACACGATCGTGTCCGTGCCGTCAGCCGGACCCGAGCCCATCGCAGCCAGGGGACTCACGGGGGCGTCTGCATCGAGGGGACCCATGGGGTCAGGCTACCGTCGCACCCCATGACGGTCGATCCGAGCAGCGAGGGCCCTCCGGCGGTTGCGTCCCTGCTCGAGCACCTGCGCACCGAGGGGGCGCGGGTCGTCACCGCCCTCACCCGGGCGACCGGCGACCCGGGCGTCGCCGTCCCGACCTGCCCCGACTGGGACGTCGCGGCCCTGATCGGCCACCTCGGCTGGGTGCACCGTTGGGCGACCGTGGCGATCACGACCGGCGAGATGCCGGACCGCTCCAGCATCGGCCGGCCCGGTCCCGGCCTCGGCGTCACCGAACTCGCCCGGTGGTTCGGCGACGGCCTCGACGCCCTGTGCGCCGCACTCGCCGCAGCCGACCCGGCCGCCGAGACCTGGCACCCGTTTCCGGCACGGCGCACCGTGGACTTCTGGTTCCGCCGCCTCGCCCACGAGACGATGATCCACCGCGTCGACCTCGAACTCGCCCTCGGCGGGCTCTGCCCGCTCGACGCCACCCTGGCCAGCGACGGCATCGACGAGTACCTCTGCGTCATCGTCCCGATGCTCGTCGGTTCCGGCCGGGTGACGACCCCGGAATCGACCCTCCACATCCATTGCACCGACGTCCCCGGTGAGTGGATGATCCGACCCACCGACGGGGCGCCGGTGGTGAGCCGGGAGCACGCCAAGGGCGATGCCGCCCTGCGCGGTCCGGCCGCCGACGTGCTGCTCGCCCTCTGGGGACGGGGCGACGACTCAGTGGAGATCGTCGGATCGCGACCGGCCGCCGAGGCCTGGCTCGCGATCGGCGGGAACTGACCGTGGCCGCCGGGGCCGTCGAGGTCGAACCGGGGACGGGTCGAGCCAGGTCGCCGCTCGCTGGCCAGCTGGCGATGCTCGCCTCGGTCACCTGCTTCGCACTGAGTTTCTCCGTCATCAAGTGGCCGGGTACATCGGGGGCGGTGATCGCATGGTGGCGCCTCGCCGTCTCGACCGGCCTGTGGTGGGCACTGCTGCTCGTACGCCGGCGACGCACCGGCCGAGCGTTGCCGAGCCGTGACACCTGGCGGGCCGTCGCACCGGCCGCCCTGTGCTTCGGCGTCAACATCTCGGTCCTGTTCACGGCGGTCACCCGCACCAGCGTCATCCACGCCGAGTTCATCTCGGCACTCACACCGCTGGTGCTGCCCGTCCTCGGGCTTCTCCTCTTCCGGGAACGGCCCCACTGGCGGTCGTTGCGCTGGGGCGCGCTCACCCTCGCCGGCATCGTCATCGTGCTCGCCACCAGCCCGGCTGGCGGAGTGGCGACGGTCGGCGGCGACCTGCTCATGCTGGTCTCGGTCGCCGCCTACATCGGCTACCTGCTCAACACGAAACGGGCCCGTGCCGCCGGTGTCCAGACGGTGGAGTTCATGGCGATCATGATGCCCGTCGCCCTGATCACCGCGACGCCGGTCGCCCTCTGGGTGTCGGCCGACGAGTTCATCCCCCGTGATCGAACCACATGGGCCGCGATCGGCATCCTGGCCGTGCTCACGGGGATGGCGGCCCACGGGTTCCTGGTGTTCGCGCAACGCAGCGTCCCGATCTCGCAGATCGGTGTGATCCAGTCGAGCCAGCCGGCGCAGTCCACCTTCTGGGCCTGGGTGTTCCTCGGTGAGGCCGTCGCCGTCGCCCAGATCCCCGGCATGGCCCTCGCCGTCATCGGTTCGGCCCTCGTGGTCTGGACGGCGCACCGGGCCCGCGACTGACGGGCTCCCGGTCACCGGCCCGTCACCCGGTGTCCACCTCACCGTCGACCACATCGGGTAGGAACGTCACATGCGGATCATGGTGACCAACGACGACGGCATCTCCTCGGTGGGCCTGCACCACCTGGCGCGGGCGATGACCCGTCACGGCGAGGTGGTGGTCGTCGCCCCCGACCGGGAGTTCTCCGGTGCCGGGGCGGCCGTCGGTGCGATCCACCTCATGCGACCTGAGGTGCACGAGGCCCGCGTCGACGGGGTCGCCGAGGCGTGGGCCGTGTCCGGCCCCCCGGCGCTGTGCACGTTCTTCGCCCGGCTCGGGGCCTTCGGGGACCCGTTCGACCTGGTCGTGTCGGGCATCAACCCGGGGGCGAACGTGGGCCGGTCGGTGTACCACTCCGGGACCGTCGGGGCGTGCCTGACGGCGCGCAACGGTGGGATCAGCGGGGTCGCCGTGAGCCAGGCCGTGACCGGATGGGGCGTCGAGGGCCAGGGCTGGGACGACATGATCGCGGGACAGCACTGGGAGACGGCGGCAGCGGTGGCCGACGCCTTCGTCGCCGGACTCCTCGCCGGCGGCCTCCCCGAGGAGCCGGTGGTGGCGAACCTGAACGTGCCCAACACACCGCTCGACGAGATCCGCGGCTGGGCCCGGACCGTCGTCGAGGACGAGCCGATCCGCGCCATGTCCAAGGCCGTCCTGCATCCGATCGAGGGCCAGGTCGGTTCGTACTCGGTCGAGATGTCCTACGGGGCGCCCGTCGAGTTGCCACCGCACACCGACGGAGGCGCCGTCGAGGCGGGTCTGGTCTCGGTGAGCTACCTGAGCCGTCTGACCGCCGACCCGCGCCGGGACCTCGACGCAGCCGAACGGGCGCTCGAGGGGATGCTCCCCGCCGGACACCGATAACCTTCGCCCACGACGCACTGGGGAGCTCGCACATCGGCGGGCTGAGAGGGTGGCCGCGCCACCGACCCATCAACCTGATCCGGGTAATGCCGGCGGAGGGAGCCATGCACATGTCCTCGACCACGACGCCACCCTCGTCCACGACGACGACCGACACCGGCGGTCGGACCGTGGTCGTCGTCACCGGTGCCGAGCCCCTCACGGCGGAGGCGCTCTCCCTCCTGCCGGCCGACGCCACGGTGATCGCCGCCGACTCCGGCCTCGACCATGCGCTCGACGCCGGCCTGCGACCGAGTGAGCTCGTCGGTGACCTCGACTCGGTCTCGGACGCCGGTCGGACCTGGGCCGGGGACCACTGCACGATCCACCCGCACCCCACCGACAAGGACGCCACCGACACCGAGTTGGCGCTCGCCCGAGCCGCCGATCACGACCCCGACCGCATCATCCTCGTCTCCGGGGGTGGCGACCGCCTCGACCACACCCTCGCCGTGCTCGGCGCCCTCGGGGGGATCGGGCTGACCAGCGTGCCCGAGGTCGAGGCGGTGTGGGGACGTCAGCGCATGCGCGTCGTGCACGGGCCGGGCCGGGTCCGGCTCCCCCTGCGCGTCGGCTCGACGGTGTCGTTGCTCTCCCTGCACGGCCCTGCCGAGGGGGTGTCGATCAACGGCACCCGTTGGGAGCTCGAGGCCGAGACCCTCGACCCGCTGGCCGGGCGCGGGGTGAGCAACGAGGTGGTCTCGAGCCCGATCGAGGTGCGACTCACCACCGGGATCCTGTGTGTCATCACCGACGGTTGGGAAGTCGACCCCGCATGAGCCTGCGTCCCGCCGGCCGACCGCTCTGGGCGCTCGCCGCCCTGCTCGCTCCCCTCGCCGCCTGCGGCGACGCGGACACCGCCGAGCCGACGACGATCACCCTCGTCGCCTACTCGTCGTTCCCGGTCGAGGGCACCGCAGTGAACGACGCGCTCGACGAGTTCGCCGCCGCCAACGGGCTGACCGTCGAGATCCTCACCGCCGGCGACACCGGCACGATGGTCACCAAGGCTGCGTTGACCGCCGGCAACCCGGAGGGCGACGTGTTGTGGGGGGTCGACACGATCCTGCTCGGACGTGCCGTGGAGGCCGGGGTCTTCCAGCCCCACGTCGCCGCCGGGCTCGACGCCGTCGAGCCGCGCCTGCGCGACCTCGTCGTCGACGATCTCGTGACCCCGGTCGACTTCGGCGACGTGTGCGTCAACGTGGACCGGGGGTGGTTCGCAGACGAGGGGCTCGCCGTCCCGACCCGGCTCGAGGACCTCATCGACGAGCGCTACGCCGGGCTGCTCGCCGTGCAGGACGCGACGTCGTCGTCCCCGGGACTGGCGTTCCTGCTCGCCACCATCGCCCGCTTCGGTGACGGGTGGGAGGCGTTCTGGTCGGCGCTCGTCGCCAACGACGTGCTGGTGACCGACGACTGGGAGTCGGCCTACTACGGGGCGTTCACCCGTGCCGGCGGCGATCGGCCGATGGTCGTCTCGTACGGCTCGAGCCCCCCGTACGAGGTGCTGTTCGACCCGTCCGTCACCGAGCCCCCGACCGGGGTCATCACCGACACGTGCTACCGCCAGGTCGAGTTCGCGGGGGTCCTGCGCGGCACGGACTCCCCGACCGGCGCCGGCCTGCTCGTCGACTTCCTGATCTCCCCCGAGTTCCAGCGCCACGTCGCCACCGACCTGTACGTGTTCCCGGCCCGCACGGACGTCGAACTCGACCCGGTGTTCGTCGAGTTCGCGGTGATCCCCGATGCGCCGGCCGAGCTCGACCCGGAGGCGATCGACGCCAGCCGTGCAGCGTGGACAGAGCGATGGCTGACGATCATCGGCGGGTGAACGCCCTCCCGGGGTGGTTCGTCCCGACGGTCCTCACCACGCCGGTCCTCGCCGTCGGAGCCTTCATCGTCGCACCGCTCGTCGTCCTCGCCGTCCGAGCCGGAGCCTCCATCGGGCCGACCGTCGCCGCGGCGCGCACCGCCGAGGTCATGGCCTTCACCGTCGGCCAGGCACTCCTCTCGACGGTGGTCGCGCTCGCCCTCGGACTCGCCCCCGGGATCGTGCTGGCACGGCAGCGGGTCATCGGGCGACGGCTGGTGATGTCGCTGCTCACCGCCGTGTTCGTCCTCCCGACGGTGGTCATGGCAGCCGGAGTCCGCGCCCTCCTGCCCGGGCCGATCGATCACGGTCTCCCGGCGATCGTGACCGCCCACGCCCTGTTCAACCTCGCGGTGGTCGTCCGGCTCGTGGCGGCCGTCCCGATCCCCGATGGCGTACTGGCCGCGGCACGGACCCTCGGAGCCCGACCCGTGGTCGTGCTCCGCACGGTCGTCCTGCCGGTCGTCCGACCGGCGGTCGTCTCGGCAGCGGTGATCGTCTTCGCGTTCAGCTTCACGAGCTACGGGGTGGTGCGGATCCTCGGTGGCGTGTCGACGTCGACGATCGAGGTCGAGATCTGGCGTCAGGCGGTCCAACTCGGCCGGGTCGACACCGCGGTCGCCCTGACCGTCGTCCAGTTGATGACCCTCGGCGCGGTGACCGCCGTCGGCGTGACGCTCGCTCGACGCTCCACCATCCGATGGGGGCCGGGGACCATCACCGTCGGGGAACGAGCCGGGGCGGTGGGCACGATCACCGTGCTCCTGACCGCGGCGCTGGCCCTCGCCCCGCTCGTCGCCCTGCTGGCGGCATCGTTCCGGGTCGGCGGTGCCTTCTCGACGAGCGGATGGGCGAACCTCCTCGACGACACGATCAGGCCCGGGTTGCGGCTCGGCCTCGACCCGGTCGCCGCCGCCCTCCGGAGTCTGGTGACTGCCGGCGCGGCTGCGACATTCGCCGTCGCACTCGGTGCGCTGGCCGCCGTCGGGGTGGCGAACGCCGGTCGGGTCGGCCGGCTGGCCGACCCGATCGTGATGATCCCGCTCGCCGTCTCGGCCGTCACCGTCGGTCTCGGATTGCTCGTGACCTACGCCCGATCACCGGTGGACTGGCGCTCCTCATGGTTCGTGCTGCCGCTCGGTCACGCCTGTGTCGCGCTGCCGTTCGTGGTCCGCCCGCTGTCGACTGCCGCCCGGGGCGTCGACGAGCGACTCCGGTGGGCCGCCTCGACGCTCGGGGCGACCCCGCTGCGGGCGATGGCCGCCACGGTCCTGCCCGCCATGCGCCGGCCCCTCGCCGCCGGTGCCGGCCTGGCCGCCGCAGTGTCCCTCGGCGAGTTCGGGGCGAGCAGCATGCTCAGCCGGTCCGGTGGCGAGACGCTGCCGATCGTGATCGAGCGACTCCTGGCCCGCACCGGTGGCGACTTCCAGGCCCGCGGTCATGCGCTCGCCGTCCTCCTCGCCGTCCTGACCGTGTCACTCGTGGCGCTCGTCGACCTCGGTAGCGGCGACCGGGCCACGGGGCGGAGCCCGCTCGGATCGGTCGGAACGGACCGGGACCGGGCATCCTGACGTGGTGTTGAGCGTCGACCACCTCGAAGTTGACCGCAACGGTCGACGGGTGCTCGACGACGTCTCGCTCACCGTCGCCCCCGGCGAGGTCGTCGTCGTCAGTGGCCCGTCCGGCTGTGGCAAGTCGACGCTCCTGGCCGCGATCGCCGGGCTCATCCCGGTCAGCACCGGGACCATCCGCATCGGGGATCGCGACGTCACCACGGTCCCCACGCATCGCCGGTCCGTCGGTCTCGTCTTCCAGGACGGTCAGCTGTTCCCCCACCGGGACGTCGCCGGCAACATCGCCTACGGGCTCGAGCGACAGTCGGTGCCTCGGGGCGAGCGCCGGCGACGGGTCGCCGAGCTGCTCGATCTCGTCGGCCTCACGGGCTTCGAGCGGCGCCGGGTTGACACCCTGTCCGGAGGTGAGGCGCGGCGGGTCGCCCTCGCCCGGTCACTGGCGACCCGACCCACCGTCATGTTGCTCGACGAGCCGTTGACGGGGCTCGACCCGGCGTTGCACGACAGGCTCGCCACCGACATCCGAGCGATCCTCGCCGCGGCCTCCACGACGACGCTGTGGGTCACCCACGACGTGGCGGAGGCGTCCCGGGTGGCCGATCGGACACTGCGCATGACCGAGGCGGGTCGCCTCGACGAGGGGACCGGTGTGCGGGAGGCCGACGCGTTCGAGACACACGACCTCCGACGACGCGTGCTGCGCACCGGGACCCGCACCACGGACGTCGATCTCGAGGGTGACGACCGAGCGCTGCACCTCGTCGTCGAACGCGGTGGACTCGTCGTCGCCGTCTCGAGCTGGTTCGACCGCGCCTGCCCGTCCCGACCCGGTCGGGACGGGCGCCAGCTGCGCACCATGGCCTCGGCACCCGAGGTCCGAGGCACCGGTGCGGCTTCGATCCTGCTGACCACCGGTCTGGAACGAGCCCGCTCCGACGGGGCGGACCACGTGTGGGCCCGGGCGCGGACGACCGCCCTCGGCTTCTACCTGCGCCACGGCTTCGAGACCCTCGGCGACGAGTACGTGGACGAGGCCACCGGACTCCCCCACGTCGACATCGTCATCGACCTCTGACCCCGCTTCCCCCTCGACCACCGATGGTTCTCCCCTCGCCGCCGGAGGCGGGATGGATGGGGCGATGCACGGGACGACGAACGGGCCGGGGGGTGACCCACTCGAGCGGGCCGCGGCCCTGGACAGGGTCGCCCGCACGATCGAGGAATCGCGGATCATGACCCTGCACCGCTGGATGGGGCACGACGTGTGGGACATGCCCCGCGCCGATGCATGCCGGGCCGTCGTCGCTGCGGAGGTCCGGCGGCTCGGGCTGGCCGTCGCCGAGCTGGCGGCGGTGGCGGCGACACTCCGATCGCGCTCCGGGACGCCGGGGCCGTCGGGGGCCCACCGATGAGCGGCACCTGGCATCTCGACCCCGAACGCGTCGCCGACCTCGCATCCCACCTCCGGGTGGCCGTCGCCGAACTGGAGGGGATCCTCGCGACGGACCCGGCCGCCCGGGCCGCCGTCGGTGCCGTCCGTGCGGCGGCCGACGCTCTGCGCACCTCGGTGATCCCCGCGGTCGACGCGCTCGTGTCGACGACGGCGTTCACCCGTGCCCCCGAGTGCACGGTCGGAGACCCGGTGCGGGGTCTCCCGGCGACGCGGCGACCCGCCCCGGTCACCCCCGCCGGCCGCGCCGGCGAACTCGCCGCGATCATCGGCCGCAACCCCGACGATGCGACAGCGACCGTGGCCCTGGGCCGGCTCGCCGCCCTGCTCGGACGTCACCCGGCGCTGGCCGAACTCGACGCCCTCTCCGGACCGCCCACGTGGAACCTGCTCCTCGAGCGTGCTGCGGGCCGCCACTCAGGTGCCGACGCCGCATCAGCCACCGTCGCCGGCCTGCTGGCCTCCGGCGCCGGTCGACTCGACCGGATCGACGCGGTGGCCGCCGCCGGTGCGCACTCCGGTGACGGCGTGAGGCTGGTCGCGAACCTGAGCCAACACCTGGACGACGCCGGCCTCGTCGACCTGGTCGCCCGACTGCTCGCGCGCCTCCCCACCCCTCCGAACGCCGGCGTGCACCACCCGAGCCTCACCGCCTCGGTCCATCGGCTGCTCGACGAGATCGTCGATCGGCCGGGTGCGCTCGCCCGACTCGGGGCTTCGGTCGACCCGCTCCGGCAGTTGGTCGGTGATGACGGCCTCGACACCGACACAGTTGCGGCCGCCCTCATCGGGGTGCTGAGCGTCGTCGGTCCGACCGCGATGCTCGGCCACCTGATGCGAGCCGACCGTCGGACCGTCGCCGCGGCCCGGGTCGGATCGCTCACCCTCGCGATGGTCGTCGACGACCTGACCCCGAGCCTGTCCTCGACCCTGATCGTGCTCCCCGACGGCGACGTGCCCAGCGTCGTCGGCGATCGGCAACAACTCGAGGCGCTGCTCCTCGACATCGCCACCGACCGGGAGGCGACGGCGCTCCTCGGGGTGGCGATCGGGGCGCTGCGCACCGAGCGGATCGGACGCGGTCTCGAGGCTGCGGTGTCGGGCGGCATCGCCGGCGAGCAGACGGTCGCCGCGACGCTGGCCGGGCAGTTGGCCGGTGTCGATCGGCTCGTCGATCTGCTGGCCGACTCGACACGGGACGCCGACGCCGCCGCCGCTGCGGAACGTTCGACGCTGCTCGCCCACACGAGCGACGCGCTCGTGGTGCTCGGCGCGATCTCGAGCGTCGTCGCACCGCAGGTCCGCCCCGTCCTGTCGCTGATCGGGGTGGTCGGCGGCCGGCTCGCCGAAGCCGCCGAGCGGACGCCGCACGACGGCGGAGACGTCGATCGCCTGCGCATGGCCACCGAGGTCGAGATCCTCGCCGCGGTTGCCGACACACCGGGGCTGCACGAGCCGCTCGGTCTCGCCGCCGTTCCCGGGCACCTCTGGGACGAGGTCGACGATCTCGTCGCCCGACACCGGACCGCACACGACGATCGCTCACGGGCCGAGGCGCACGCACGCCTCATGGTGGTCGTGGCCGACTCCGTGCCGCTCACGACGCTCCTCAACACGGTCGGTGCACTCGCCGACCGCTGAGCGTCACCGACTCACAGCGGGCCGGCCGGCTCGACGCCGTCGAGGAGGATCCGACCGAGGAACCAGCCGAGCCGATCGTGCGGTTCGAGCCGTCGCACCGCCTCGGGGAGCGGTGTCAACCCCATGGGGCGCCGGGCACGCCAGAGCATCTCCAACAGACGCAGGTCGCGCCTCAGGTAGCCGTGATCGAGGTCCCGCATCGATGCCCCGAGCCCGAGGTCGACCCGGTGCACCTCGACCTCGCGCCATCGCAGCATCGGCAGCATGGCGATCGGCACCGTGCCGCTCACCCGGCGCGCCGTGCCGCTGACGTCGATGTCGCCGCGATCCAACCCCGAACGCCACCGATCGGCGAACGCCGCCGACCATGCGCCGAGATCCGCGATGAGGTCGGCCGTCGAACGACCGGCACCCTGCTCGATCGCGTTGTCTCGTTCGGCGACCGAGGAGTACTGCGGTCGACCGTCGAGCATGGCCACGTGGCTCTCGGCATTGCGCGCCAGGTGCGTCAGCACGTGCCCGACCGTCCAGCCCGGCAGTGCCGAGGGGCGGGACGGGTCGAGGCTCTCCCCGAGCCCGGTCAGTTCGGCGAGCAGCCGCTCCTGCGACGCGAGGCAGCCGTCGACCTCGGCCCGGAGATCGCCCGACGTGGTCGCCATCGCCCCAGTCTGCTCAGCCTCCCGGGCCGGCGACTCACCCGGCGACCGGTGGCCGGGACGGCACGACCACCACGGTGCCGTCCGGCTCGTGGTGGACGCGCACGCTCACCCCGTAGAACTCGGCGAGGGTGTCGGCTCGCAGGACTCCGGCGACCGGTCCGGACGCCACCACCGATCCGGCGTGCAGCAGGGCCATCTCGTCGCCGTACATGCCGGCCAGGGTGAGGTCGTGCATGGCAGAGACCACGGTCAGGCCGTGATCGCGCCGGAGCCGGGCCACGAGTTCGAGGGCCTGCTGCTGGTGACCGATGTCGAGGGCGCTGGTCGGCTCGTCGAGCAGGAGGATCGGTGCCTCGGTCGCCAGTGCCCGGGCGATGACGAAGCGTTGGCGCTCACCACCGCTCATCGCACCCAGACGTGAACCGGCGAGGTGGCCGAGGTCGAGACGGTCGATCACGTCGGCCACCATCGCCCGGTCATGCCGCGACGGCGACGAGAAGTAGCCGATGTGCGGTGAGCGCCCGAGCATCACGTAGTCGACCGCCGGCATGTCCTCGGGCAGCAGCGGATCCTGGGGCACGTGGGCGACGAGGGCGGCCCGTCGGTTCCGGTGACGCAGCGACAGCGGTGCACCGTCGACGAGCACCTCCCCGCCGTGCGGCACGATCCCGGCGACGGCCCGCAGCACCGAGGACTTCCCTGCGCCGTTGGGGCCGATCAGGCTCAGCCATCCGCCCGAGGGGACGCTGTACGAGAGGTCCCCGACGACCCGCCGTCGGCCGAGCGTGACCGACAGGGAGCGCAGTTCGAGCGAACTCATCCCGCCACCTGCCTGGTGCGCAGGAGCACGATGAAGAACGGTGCCCCGATGAAGGCCGTGACGACGCCGATGGGCAGTTCCGCCGGGGCGGTGAGCGTGCGCCCGGGGATGTCGGCGAGGATGAGGAACGACGCGCCGGCGGTCACCGTGACCGGGAGGACGATGCGGTAACCGGCCCCGACGATGAGCCGCACCATGTGCGGGACGACCAGACCGACGAAGCCGATCAGACCGCTCACGGCCACCACGGCCGCCGTCCCGAGCGTCGCCGCGACGACGACCACCAGTCGGACCCGTGCCACCGGTATGCCGAGCGATGTCGCCTCGTCGTCGCCGACGCGGAGGACGTCGAGGTGCCGTCGGTGGACGACGAGCACCGACCACGAGACGACCACGTAGGGCAGCACCAGTCCGACGTCGGACCACGTCGCCGTGGAGAGGCGGCCGAGGATCCAGTTGTAGACCTCGCGCAGCACGTCGGAGTTGCGCTGCAGGACGAAGGTCTGGATGGCCGTCGTCAACGACACCATCGCCACACCGGCCAACACCAGCGTGCTGGCCGAGCGCACCCCGCCGAAGGAGGTGCCGACGAGGTAGGTGACCGCCACGGTGAGCAGCGCCACCACGAAGGCCGCGATCGGCACCGGGTCGACGGGCCATGACTCGCGCGCCGGCCCGAGGGTGGTGATGGCAAGCGTTGCGCCGAGTCCGCCACCGGCGGCCGTGCCGAGCAGGTACGGGTCGACCAGCGGGTTGCGGAACGCGCCCTGGTAGCTGGCGCCGGCGACCGAGAGCATCCCGCCGACGATCCCGGCGAGGACCACCCGCGGCATCCGGATGTTCCACACGATGGACCACTCCCGCTCCGTGACACCGCTGTCGATGCCGAATCCGCCGACGACCGGGAGTCGTTCGAGGAGGGCGAGTGGAACCCGCCACCACGCGGGACCGGCGGGGCCGATCATGGCACCGGCGGTGGCGACGACGATCAGCACCACGATCGACACCACCACGGTCGGCAGCGTCGGTCGGGTGGCGGCCCGCACCGACGGGTCCGGCGTGGCCCCGGCCGGCGCGCCCGTCACCTGTCCGGACATCCGGTCGTCACCCGGCCCGCTCGGCGAGCACGGCCTCGACGGCGGTGACGACGGTGTCCATGTGCTCGACGATGCGCGGACCCCAACGCGAGGCCGTGTCGTCGTCGAGCGGGATCACGTTGCCCTCTGCGACCGCGGTCAGGATGTCCCAGCCCGGCCGCGCCGCAACCGTCTCGGGGGTGTCCCCGCAGTACACGGTGCAGGCGAGGAAGACGATGTCGGGGTCCTTGTCGAGGATGAACTCGGCGGAGAGTTGCGGATAGCCGTACGACTCGCCCTCGGCGAGATCGGCGATGTTGCGCAGGCCGAGCATGTCGTAGACGGTGCCGATGAAGGTGTCGCTCGTCACCGAGTAGTAGGTCGGATCGAGCTCGTGGTAGAAGGTCAGCGGCTCGTCCCGTTCGGGGAGCGCATCGATGCGGGCCATCAGCGCCGCGACGTCGGCCCGCATGTCCTCGACGAGAACCGCTGCCGCATCGGCGTTTCCGGTGGCCTCGCCGATCCCGAGGATCTGCTCGTACACGTCGTCGAGGGTCACGGCCGCCGCCCCCACCCACGTCGCCACGCCGGCCCGTTCGAGGGCGTCGAGGAGGTCGGTGTTGGAACCCTCGGTGATCACGAGGTCGGGTCCGAGGGCGAGGATCGCCTCGACGTTCGGCTCGTAGCCGCTGATGCCGGGGCGCTTGTCGGCGGTCTCCGGCGGGAAGTTCGAGAAGTCGTCGACGGCGACCACCTGATCGCCGGCGTCGACGGCGTACAGCATCTCGGTGGCCGTCGGCGAGAGCGAGATGATGGCCTGCGGTGCAGTCGATTCGGCCTCGTCGGGGGCGGCGGTCGTGTCGACGGGGACGTCGGTCGTCGCCACGGCCGTCGTCTCGGCGGCGACGGTGGTGTCACCCGCGGTCTCCGGGTCGGAGCCACCGCAGGCGGCCAGGGCCAGCGATACCCCGACGACGAGGCCGGCGAGGGTGCGTGGTGTCATGTTGCCTCCAGGGTCTGGAGGACAAGTTGGGTCGACGGCCGGGTGGCCTGCGAACCGCCCTTGCCTCGAGGGTTGGTGTCGCGCACGCCGATGGTCGACCGGGCTCGTCCGAACGGCGAACCGATCGGAACCACCGTTGCGGGACAGCGCCGGGATCTCACCGGACTTCGCACAACGACGTGACGGCCACAACATAGCCGAACCCGTCCGAAGCGTCGCGAATCGGTGTGCGGGAGGGTCTGACCCGGCGCCGGCAGGGCACCTATGCTCGGCCGGGCATGACCTCGAACCCCGACCGACCGTCCGACCTGGCCGACGACGAGCCCTTGACCGCCGACCCCCGTCCGGACGGACTCCGGTCGGTGCCGTCGCTGGTCGTGGTCAACACCGGGAACGGCAAGGGCAAGAGCTCCTCGGCCTTCGGGATGATGCTGCGCGGTCTCGCCGTCGACTGGCGGGTCGCAGTCGTGCAGTTCATCAAGAGCGGTGACTGGAAGGTCGGCGAGGAGAAGATGGGACGCCAGCTCGGAGTCGACTGGAACTCCTTCGGTGACGGGTTCACGTGGGACTCGGCCAACCTCGAGGAGGACCGCGCCCATGCCCGAGCCGGCTGGGCCCGGGCCGCGGAGATCATCGCGGCCGGCGAGCACCAACTGGTGATCTGCGACGAGCTGACCTACCTGTGCACCTGGGGGTGGGTCGACACCGCCGAGGTCGTGGCGGCGATCGAGAACCGCCCCGAGCACGTGAACATCGTCATCACCGGACGCGATGCCGCCCCTGAGATCATCGCCGTGGCCGACACTGTCACCGAGATGACCGAGATCAAGCACGCCTACACCAAGGGCATCCGCGCCAAGCGCGGCATCGACTACTGAGCGATGGTGACGGTGACGTCGGGCTCGGAGCGGGACGTCCCGGACCTCGCCGCCGAGGTGGCAGCCTTGCGTCGACGCGGGTGGCGACCGATGTCGATCCGCCCCGCCGACGACCCGGCTGAGGCCGTGTTGGAGTCGCCCGACGGTGAGCGTGTCCGACTGCGGGCGACACCGGTGGTCATCAGCCGAGCCGACACCGCCGGCGGGACGGGCCGCGCCGGGATGGGCTACCGGGACCTGATCCCTGGCCGCTGGGACGGCCGCTGGATCGCCTCCCACATCACCGTCCCCGGCGGGGGCCCGGTGCCCGACGACGTCCACTTCCACCACCTCGACGTCCAGTTCCTCATCGTCCGTCGCGGCTGGGTCGACGTGCTCTACGAGGACGCCGGTCCGGCGATCCGCATGGGACCCGGCGATGTCGTCCTGCAGCCCCCGGGGATCCGTCACCGGGTGCTCGAGACGTCTCCGGGTTTCGAGATCATCGAGGTGGCCTCGCCGGCCGACCATCTCACCGAGTTCGATCACGACACCGTGCTGCCCGGACCGGTCGACCCCGACCGCCGTTGGTCGGGTCAGCCGTTCCTGCATTGGTGCCACGCAGACACCGTCCCCGAGGGCCCGTGGGACCATCCCGGGTTCGCGTCGATCGACTGCGGGATCACCGCGGCCACCGCCGGCCGGGCATCCGTGCGCCAGGTCCGGCCCGCCGCCCACCGCACGACATCGTCGGCGGCGGTACCCGGGTTCCGACTGCTGGTGGTGATGGACGGGGACGTCGCGGTCGACATCGACGACATCACCCACGACCTGTCCGGGGGTGATGCGGTCACGCTCCCGGGCTCGGTGCCGAGCAGGGTGCACTCGCCGAGTGACGACTGCTGGCTGCTCGACGTCACGGCCCCCTGACGGACCGCCGAACCCCTAACCGGCGACGAGTGCGGCGAGGCGGCTGATCCCCTCGGAGATGTCGTCGTCGCCGAGGGCGAACGACAACCGTGCGTAACCGGGCGCTCCGAACGCCTCACCCGGGACGAGCGCGACCTTGGCCTCGGTCAACACGAGGTCGGCGAGCTCGAGTGTGGTCGTCGCCACCTGACCGGCGAGGGGCCGGCCGAGGAGCCCGGTCACGTTCGGGAAGCAGTAGAACGCCCCCTGCGGTGCGAGACATGACACGCCCGGGATCTCGTTGAGCATCCGGTGCATCATCCGGCCCCGCCTCTCGAAGGCCTCCCGCATCATGTGGACGTCGTCGAGCCCACCGGCCACGGCGGCGAGGGCGGCGCGCTGGGCGACGTTGGACACGTTCGAGGTGGCATGACTCTGGAAGTTCGTCGATGCCGTGATGACGTCGAGCGGGCCGACCATCCAACCGACACGCCATCCGGTCATGGCGTAGGTCTTGGCGACACCGTTGACGATGAGGCACTGCTCGGCGAGTTCGGGGACGAGCGCCGGCATCGAGGCGAACTCGGCCCCGCCGAACACGAGGTGCTCGTAGATCTCGTCGGTGATGACCCACACCCCGTTCTCGACGGCCCAGCGACCGATCTCTGCCACCTCGGCCGGGCTGTACACGGCGCCCGAGGGGTTGTCGGGGCTCACGAAGAGGAGGACCTTGGTGCGCGGGGAGCGCGCCCGCTCGAGTTGCTCGACCGTCACCTTGAACCCCGCGGTGTCGTCGGTGTCGACGACGACAGGGACCCCGCCGGCGAGCGTGATCGCCTCGGGGTACGTCGTCCAGTACGGGGCCGGGCAGATCACCTCGTCGCCGGGGTCGCACAGGGCCGCGAAGGCGGTGTACACGGCGTGCTTGCCACCGTTGGTGACGAGCACCTGGGCGGCGGTCACCGCCACACCGGAGTCACGCAGGGTCTTGGCGGCGATGGCCTCGCGCAGCTCGGGGAGGCCGGCGGCGGGCGTGTAGCGGTGGTTCCGGACGTCACGGCAGGCCTCGACCGCCGCCTCGACGATGTGGGCCGGCGTCGGGAAGTCGGGCTCGCCCGCGCCGAAGCCGATGACGTTCTCACCAGCCGCCTTGAGCGCCTTGGCCTTGGCATCGACGGCCAGGGTGGCGGACGGGGCGATGGCAGCAAGTCGGGCGGAGGTTCGGTTCACGCGCACATCCTGCCATCCTTGCGGTGTGAATCCGACCGAGGTCACCATCCCCTCCAACCTCCTCCCCGCCGACGGTCGCTTCGGTTGCGGGCCGTCGAAGGTCCGACCCGCCCAGCTCGACGCCCTCGTCGCCGCCGGGCGTTCCGTCATGGGGACATCGCACCGTCAGGCACCGGTGAAGTCGGTCGTCGGGTCGGTGCGCCGAGGCCTGCACGAGTTGTTCGGTCTGCCCGACGGCTGGGAGGTGATCCTCGGCAACGGCGGCTCGACGGTGTTCTGGGACGTCGCCACCTTCGGCCTGGTGCGCGAGCGCAGCCAGCACCTCGTGTTCGGTGAGTTCTCCTCGAAGTTCGCCGAGGCCGTCGCCGCCGCGCCCCACCTCGGCGAGCCGGAGGTGATCCGCAGCGAGCCGGGCGACCACCCCGATGCGGTCGGCCGGAGCGGGACCGACACCTACGCCCTCACGCACAACGAGACGTCGACCGGTGTCGCGATGGACCTGCGTCGCCCCGCCGGAGCGGATCCCGATGCCCTCGTGTGCGTCGACGCGACCAGCGCCGCCGGCGGCCTCGGCTGGGACCCGGCCGAGGTCGACGTGTACTACTTCGCCCCGCAGAAGAGCTTCGCCTCCGACGGCGGTCTGTGGCTCGCGGCCTGCTCGCCCGCCGCGATCGAGCGGATCGGTTCGCTCTCGTCGAGCGGCCGCTGGTGCCCGGCGTCGCTCGACCTGCAGATCGCCCTCACCAACTCCCGGTCCGACCAGACGTACAACACGCCGGCACTGGCGACGCTGATCATGCTCGACGAGCAGATCCGGTGGATGCTGGCCGCCGGTGGGGCATCGTGGGTCGCGTCCCGGGTGGAGGAGTCCTCGTCGGTCGTCTACGACTGGGCGACCGCACGCGAATGGGCGACCCCATTCGTCGCCGATCCGTCGAAGCGCTCGAGGGTCGTGGCGACGATCGACCTCGACGAGGCCATCAGTGCGACCGATGTCTGCTCGACCCTGCGCGCCAACGGTGTCGTCGACACCGACAGCTACCGCAAGCTCGGACGGAACCAGTTGCGCATCGGCATGTTCCCGGCGGTCGAACCCGACGATCTGCGCGCCCTCACCGCCTGCATCGACCACGTCGTGGGGGCCCTCGCACCGTGAACGACGTCCCCGCGGTCGACGAGGTCCTGCGCCTCGGCCTCGACGGGTCCGAGCCCCTCGAGCAGCCGGTCCTCGTCGTCGCGCTCGAGGGCTGGTTCGACATGGGCGGGGCTGCCACCGCCGCCCTCGAGTCGCTGTTCCCCGCCGAGCGGAGGGTCACGATCGGCGAGATCGACCCCGACCCGTTCTACGACTTCACGGTCGAGCGCCCGATGGTCGAGATGGTCGACGGGTTGGTGCGTCGGATCCGCTGGCCCCGCAACACCGTCGACCTGTGGCGGACCGGACCGGGAGCGTCCGGACGCGATGTCGTGCTGCTGCTCGGCGTCGAACCGCACGTGTCCTGGCGTGTGTACTGCGAGGCGGTGCTCGCCGTCGTCGAACGCACCGGGTCCTCGGTGGTCGTGACCGTGGGTGCCGGAGCGGAGCAGGTCCCCCACACCCGCACCCCCCTGGTGACCGGCAGTTCGTCGAACACCGACCTCGCCCGCCGCCTCGGTCTGTCGGCCCCCAGCTACCAGGGCGTCACCGGTGTCATCGGCGTGCTGCACACCGTTCTGGCCGGGGCGGACGTGCCGTCGGTGTCGCTGCGCGTCGGGATCCCCCACTACCTCTCGAACGCCGGTCACCCGCTCGCCGTCCAGGCGCTGCAGGTGCACCTCTCCCACGTGCTCGGAGTCGGGCCGGGGACGGACCTCTCGACCGAGATCGCCCGAGCACGGGCCCGCCACGACGACGTGGTCGCCACCGACCCACAGCTGGCGATGTACGTCGGGATGCTCGAGCGCGAGTACGACCGGAGGGCCGAGGCGGCGATCCCCACCGCCGACGACCTCGGCGCCGAGTTCGAGGCCTTCCTGGCCCAGCTCGACGAGGACGACGGGGGCTGAGCCGAGCCGTCTAACTTGGGTCGATGAGCAGCACCCGGCCCATCCGCGACGATGACTTCGACGTCGTGACCGATGACCACGGGCAGCGCGCCGACCGGTCGCTCGTCGACCACTCCGCCCGACTCCGACGGCGACTCCACACGGTGCGAGATGGCGTGTGGAGCCTCGTCGGCAACGGGCTCTCCAACCAGACCTTCGTCGAGGGACCCGACGGTGTGGTGGCGATCGACACCGGCGAATCGGTCGAGGAGATGCGCGCTGCGCTCGTCGAGTTGCGAACGGTCTGCGACGCGCCGGTCGTCGCCGTGGTCTACACCCACTTCCACTACGTCGGCGGAACCACCGCCATCACCGAACGCGAACCGGTGGAGGCCATCTGGGGGCACTCCCGCCTGGAGGCGAACATCCGCCGTTCGGTGACCGAGATCGCTCCCGCCTACGGGCGCGGGATCACCGAGCAGTTCGCCATCCAACTCCCCCGGTCCGGACCGGACTCGGTGCCCAACGTGGGGCTCGGCCTGGCCTGGCGGATGCCCGACCACGCCCCGTACACACCGGGGCACGTCGCGCCGACCGCGACCTTCGACTCGCCGACGACCGTGACTGTCGCCGGGTTGCGCATGGAGGTCACCCCGGCACCGTCGGATGCCGACGACTCGGTGACGTTGTGGTTCCCCGAACTCGGGACGGCGGTGCACAACCTCATGTGGCCGGCTCTCTTCAACGTGTTCGCGATCCGGGGGGAGGAATACCGCGACCCGCGGGTGCTGCTCACCGGACTCGACCACCTCCACTCCCTCGGTGCCGAGCACCTCGTCGCCACGCACGGCCCGCCGTTGTCGGGACGGGACGAGATCGCCGTCCGACTCCGCCGCTATCGCGACTCCGTGCAGTTCATCTGGGACCAGACCGTGCGATGGACGAACCGCGGGGCCACCTCGAGCGAGTTGGCGCACCGCATCCGACTCCCGGAGGTCTACGGCGAGGACTGGCTGACGCAGCAGCACTACGGCATCGTCGAGCATCATGTGCGCCAGGTGCGCGCCGGGCTCTTCGGGTTCTTCGACGGCGACCCGGCCAACCTCCTCCCACTCGATCGACCCGACCTGTGCGACCGCACCGTGACGGCGATGGGTGGTCCGGCTGCCGTGCGCTCACTCTGCACGGACGCCTTCGACGACGACGTGCGGTGGGCGCTGCATCTGGCGGCTCTCCTCGCCGGGCGCAGCACCGCCGAGGACGACGACCGGGCCCTCCTGGCCGAGGCGCTCCGGGTGGTGGCTCGTCGCACCTCGTCGGCCAACCTCCGCAGCTGGTGCCTGACGCGCGCGCTCGACGTCGTGGGGGCGATCGACATGAGTCGTCATCGGACACACCGGCTCGGCCGGCGGCAGGCGGACTCATGGGACCTCGCGACATCGCTCTCGGTGCTCAGGGTCATGGTCGACCCGGACCGGCTCACGGGGGTGGACGTGCACATCGCCGTCGACACCGGCGCCGAGCGTGCCGGGCTGCACTTCCGCAATCACATCGCGTGCCCGACCGAAGGGGACGATGCCGACATCGTCCTCCGGTGCGAGCGCACCACGTGGAGCGACCTGCTGACCGGCGCGACCGACCTGCCCGGAGCGATCTCATCGGGGACCGTCGTACTGGAGGGCGACCGGGAGCCCGCCCTCGGGGCACTGGCCTCGCTGGACCACCCGGCGTTCGGTCGAGCGTCATGAGCGACCTGCCTCACGCGAGCACCGGGTTCCACGGACGGGTCGGGCGGCTGCTGACCGACTCCGACCCGGTCCGCCTGCGACTCGACAAACGGGCCTCCGGCCGGCCGAACGTGCTGTTGATCGTCCTCGACGACGTCGGCTTCGGCTCGATGTCCACGTTCGGGGGGCCGATCCCGACCCCTGCGCTCCAGTCCGTGGCCGACCGCGGACTGCGCTTCAACCAGTTTCACACGACCGCGCTGTGCTCGCCGACGAGGGCGGCGATGCTCACCGGGCGCCAGCACCATCGGGTGCACATGGGCGGGATCACCGAGATCGCGAACTCCTTCCCCGGGTACGACTCGGCGATCCCACCCGAGGCGGCCACCGTCGCCCAGGTCCTGCGACTGAGCGGCTACTCGACGTCGTGCTTCGGGAAGTGGCACCTGACGCCGTCGTGGGAGCAGGGACCCGCCGGTCCCTTCGACCGCTGGCCGACCGGACTCGGCTTCGATCGCTTCTACGGGATCATCGGCGCTGAGGCGTCACAGTGGGAGCCGGCGGTGTACGACCAGACGACACCGATCTCCCCGCACGTCGGACGACCCGGGTACCACCTCACCGAGGACCTCGCCGACCGGGCGATCGACTGGCTGGAGAACCAATCTGCGACGCTGCCGGACCGGCCGTGGTTCTGCCTGTTCTCCACGCCGGCGGTCCACGCCCCACACCACGCTCCCCGGGAGTGGATCGACCGCTTCTCCGGTCGTTTCGATGCCGGATGGGACGCGCTGCGCGATGAGATCCACGAGCGTCAGCTCGCCACCGGGGCGATACCGCCGGGCACCGTCAACACACCGCGACCGGAGCAGATCCCGGCATGGGCCGACTACCCGGAGCGGTTCCGGCCCGTCGCCACCCGCCTGATGGAGTGCTTCGCCGGATTCCTCGCGCACACCGACCATCACATCGGACGGGTCATCGAGGCGGCCCGCATGCTCGACGAGCGGAACGGCTCGGACACCCTGATCATCTACCTCACCGGCGACAACGGGGCGTCGGCGGAGGGAACGATCCACGGTGCGTGGAGCGCCCCGTCGTTCCAGAACGGGGTCCACGAGGACCCGGAGTGGCTGCTCGACCACATCGACGACTTCGGCACCGCCCGCTGCGAGAACCACTTCAACGTCGGCTGGGCATGGGCGCTCGACTCCCCGTTCCAGTGGATGAAGCAGGTGGCCTCCCACTTCGGGGGGACCCGCAACGGCCTGGCGATCGAGTGGCCGTCACGGATCGGTGACGCCGGGGGCGCCCGATCGCAGTTCCATCACGTCGTCGACCTCGCACCGACGATCTACGAGGCGACCGGCATCGAGCCCCCCGAACGGGTCAACGGCATCGCCCAGATGAGCCTCGACGGCATCTCGATGGGATACGCCTTCGACGGGGACGGGGAGAGCCGACGCACCACCCAGTACTTCGAGATCCTCGGGAACCGCGCCATCTACCACGAGGGGTGGATCGCGTCCTGCTTCCACGGTCGGGTCCCCTGGATCCGGATGCAGGCCTACGAGTTCGACGGCCCCGACGAACGCTGGGAGCTCTACGACGTCACGAACGACTTCTCCCAGTCGATCGACCTCGCCGAGGCCCACCCCGAGCGGCTCGCCATGATGCGTGACCTGTTCCACTCCGAGGCGGGTCGGAACGGGGTCTACCCGCTCCGCGACGCCGGTTCACCCCGGAACGGCGAACTGTCGGTCCCCCACATGCTCGACGGCCGCACGCGGATGACCTACACGCCGGCTCACGTCCGGCTGCCGGAGTCGGCGGTGGTGAACCTGAAGAACTGCTCCTGGCGCGTCACGGCCGACATCACGTCAGCCACCGGGGACGAGGGCGTCGTCGTCTGCCAGGGCGGGAACATGGCCGGATGGTCGCTCTGGCTGGCGGACGGGTCACCGAGGTTCACCTACAACTGCTTCGGGCACGAGATCACCACCGTGGCCGGGCCCACCATGGCTCCGGGGACGCACCGACTCACCGTCGACTTCGCGTACGACGGGGGCTTCGGCCGCGGCGGGGAACTGGTGCTCGGGGTCGACGGCGAGCCCCTCGACGGCGCCCGACTCGAGCGCACCGTCCCGATCGTCTACTCGATGAGCGGGGAGACCTTCGACGTCGGGGTCGACACCGGTGCACCGGTCGGGCCCTACCCCCACGACCATCGGTGCACCGCGACCATCCATGCCGTCACCCTCGAACGACTCGACGAGCCGGACCCGGCTGTCCGACGCCAGTTCGTGGAGGGGCTGTGGAAGGCCGGCCTGAGCACCCAGTGACGCTCAGCGGGCGGCGGCGAAGCCGCGTTCGAGGTCGGCGAGGATGTCCTCGATCGACTCGATGCCCACCGAGAGTCGGATCAGGCCGGCGCTGACGTCGCTGGCAGCCTGCTCCTCCGGGGTCAACTGGCTGTGGGTGGTGCTCGCCGGGTGGATGACGAGGCTGCGGACGTCACCGATGTTGGCGACGTGGCTGTGGAGGCTGAGTCCCTCGACGAAGGAGCGACCGGCGTCGAGGCCGCCCTCGATCTCGAAGGCCAGCACCGAGCCGTAGCCCCGTCCGCCGCCGTAGTGGTTGGCGCGCTCGTGCCACGGGCTCGACGGCAGGCCGGCGTAGTTCACCGACCGCACCTGGGGGTGCGCCGCGAGGTACTCGGCGACCGTCTGGGCGTTCGACCAGTGACGCTCCATGCGCAGGCTGAGCGTCTCGATGCCCTGCAGGATCAGGAAGGCGTTGAAGGGCGAGATGGCCATGCCGAGGTCGCGCAGCATCTGGACCCGGGCCTTGAGGATCATCGAGCCGTGACCGAGGGCCGGCCAGTAGGCGAGCCCGTGGTAGCTGGCGTCCGGTTCGGTGAAGTTCGAGAACCGGCCCGACGCCCCGTAGTCGAAGGTGCCGCCGTCGACGATGCCACCGGCCACCGACGTGCCGTGGCCACCCATGAACTTGGTCAGCGAGTGCACGACGATGTCGGCGCCCCACTCGAGGGGCCGCACCAGATACGGGGTGGCGACGGTGTTGTCGACCATCAACGGGATCCCCTCGGCGTGCGCCACGCCGGCCACACCCTCGATGTCGAAGACGTCGTTCTTCGGGTTGGGGAGGACCTCGCCGTAGAACAGGCGGGTGTCGTCGCGCACCGCCCGCCGCCACTGCTCGAGATCGTGGGGGTCGTCGACGAAGGTGACCTCGATCCCCATGCGGGGCAGCGTGTGGTGGAGCAGGTTGTAGGACCCGCCGTAGAGCGAGGGCGAGGCGACGATGTGGTGGCCGGCCTCGACGACGGTGAGGATCGCCAGGGTCTCGGCCGCCTGGCCGGACGACGTGGCGAGGGCCCCGGGGAGGCCGACGGCGGTGGTGCAGCCGCCCTCGAGGGCGTTCAGGCGAGCCTCGAGGGCCGCCTGTGTCGGGTTCATGATCCGGGTGTAGATGTTGCCGATCTCGGCGAGGGCGAACAGGTTCGCTGCGTGGGCGGCGTCGCGGAACTCGTACGAGGTCGTCTGGTAGATCGGGACCGCCCGAGCCCCCGTCGTCGGGTCGGGGTCACCGCCCACATGGATCTGCTTGGTCTCGAATCCCCAGTCGGCGGTGTTGTTCTCGGACATGGCGGCGCATCGTAGGCCCTCGAATCCTGACTTGCAAGGTCGGATTTCAGCGAGCCGCCGGGATGCTCCGGACGCGACGACGACCGCCGCCCCTCACCGGGGTCGACGGCCGTCGTCAGCGGTCGGTGACCGGTGGGATCAGCTGGCGCCGCCGGAGGCGTCCGCCACCTTCTGGCGCCCGGCCGAGATCCACGGCATCATCGAGCGCAGTCGGGCGCCGACGACCTCGATCGGGTGCTGCTTCCCCTCCTCCTGGAGGCGGTGGTAGTTGGCCCGACCCGACTCGGATTCGGCGACCCACTCGTTCGCGAACGTGCCGTCCTGGATCTCGGTCAGCACCCGCTTCATCTCGGCCTTCGTCGCGTCGGTGACGATCCGCGGTCCACGCGTCAGGTCGCCGTACTC
>JBEAPU010000069.1:0-2539 GCA_041164245.1 Actinomycetota bacterium
TGAGGACGTAGTCGGCGCGGATCGCGTCGGGGTGGTGGTCGGCGAGCCAGCGGGCGCCGTAGGCCGAGCCGGACTCCTCGTCGGCGACACCGAGGAAGATGAGGTCGCCGCGGGGTCGGAACCCGGTGTCGGCGAGGTGTCGGAACGCGACCGCCATCGATGCCGTGAGGTTCAACATGTCGACGGCGCCGCGACCCCACACCTCACCGTTGACGAGTTCGCCGCCGAAGGGATCGCGACTCCAACCGTCGGGGTTGACCGGCACGACGTCGGTGTGGCCCATCAGGCACAGGCTCGGTGCGTCGGGGTCGGAGCCTTCGATGCGGGCGACCACCGAGGTGCGGCCCGGTGCGGCGGTGAAGCGTTCGACCTCGAGGCCGACTCCCTCGAGGAGGGCGGTGAGGGTGTCGGCGTTGCGCACCTCCTGACCGGACTCGGGGGTGCCGTCGTTGACGCAGGCATTGCGGATCATCGCCTGCAGCAACTCGACGGTGCTGCTGGTGAGGTGGTTGACGTCACGGTCCGTCATGGCGCGACCGTAACCCCGCCGTCGTGCCCGTCCCGATGTCGGGACGACATGTCGCCTCGTCGGCCGGCCGGGTGCCCGTGGGAGACTCGGGATCATGGAGTTCGCACCCGACGAGGACCATCTGGCGATCATCGAGGCCGTCGATCGGGTGTGCGCCGATTTCGACGACCACTACTGGACGTCGTGCGACACCGAGCACCGCTTCCCGTGGGAGTTCTACGCGGCGATGGCCGAGGGCGGCTGGGTGGGGATCTGCATCCCCGAGGCGTACGGCGGCGGTGGCCGGGGGATCACCGAGGGTGCGCTGGTGCTGAACCGGGTGGCCGCGTCCGGTGCGGCGATGAACGGCTCGACGGCTCTGCACCTGACGATGTTCGGGTTGAACCCGGTGGTCAGGTTCGGCAACGACCGCCTGAAGGACACGTACCTGCCGCGCGCCGCGACCGGTGACCTGCACGTGGCGTTCGGGGTGACCGAACCCGATGCCGGCACCGACACGAGCCGCATCTCGACGCGGGCCGTCGACGACGGCATGGGCGGGTTCGTGGTGTCGGGTCGCAAGATCTGGACGTCCAAGGCGCTCGAGAGCGAGGTGGTGCTGCTGTTGGCCCGCACCGACGACGTGCCCGACGGCGCGACCGGGTCGGCGCGCTTCGCGGGGTTGAGCCTGTTCCTCGCCGAGCTCGACCCGGCGCACGTCGACATCCGGCCGATCCCGAAGCTCGGGCGCAACGCGGTGGCGTCGTGCGAGGTGGCGTACGACGAGTTGCCGGTGGAGGGCTGGCGACTGGTCGGTGAACGGGGCCGCGGTTTCCAGCACATCCTGCACGGGTTGAACCCGGAGCGGATCCTGTTGGCGGCGATGTCGTGCGGGATCGGTGAGGTCGCGCTGCGACGGGCGGTGCGCTACGCCGGTGAGCGCGAGGTGTTCGACCGGCCGATCGGGGCGAACCAGGCGATCGCGCACCCGTTGGCCGACGCGCACATCCAGTTGCGCGCCGCGTACCTGACGATGATGGAAGCCGCGTGGCGCTACGACGCCGGCCTGGAGTGCGCCGAGCAGGCGAACTCGGCGAAGTACCTGGCTGCCGAGGCTGCGTTCGCGGCGGCCGATCGGGCGTTGCAGACCCATGGTGGGTTGGGGTACGCGGTCGAGTACCAGGTCGAGCGGTTCTGGCGCGAGGCACGCTTGCAGCGCCTGGCGCCGGTGAGCCAGGAGATGACGTTGAACTTCATCGCCCAGTCGGTGCTGGGCCTGCCGCGCAGCTACTGAGCGACGAGGTCGATCTCGCCGAGTCCTGCTGCGGCGCGGGCGGCGCAGTCGAGCCGTCAGTCGAAGACGACGGTGCGGTCGCCGATGAGCAGGACACGGTCCTCGGCCCAGTGGCGCACGGCGCGCGCCAGCACGAGGCGTTCGGTGTCCTGGCCCAGGGCGACGATCTGCTCGGCCGTGTGGGCGTGGGTGACCCGGGTGACGTCCTGCTCGATGATCGGGCCCTCGTCGAGGTCGGCGGTGACGAAGTGCGCCGTCGCGCCGACGATCTTCACGCCGCGGGCGTGCGCCTGGTGGTAGGGCTTGGCGCCCTTGAAGCCGGGCAGGAACGAGTGGTGGATGTTGATGACCCGGCCCTCGAGCGAGCGGCACATGTCGTCGGACAGGATCTGCATATAGCGGGCGAGCACGACGAGGTCGACGTCGAGCTCGTCGACCATGCGCAGCACCTCGGTCTCCTGGTCGGCCTTCGTGTCGGGGGTGACGGGCAGGTGGTGGAACGGGATGCCGTAGCGCCCGGCGACCTCGGCGCAGTCGGGGTGGTTGGCGACGATGGCCGGGATCTCGATGGCGAGCATGCCGTTGCGCCAGCGGTACAGCAGGTCGACGAGGCAGTGGTCGACCTTGGACACCATGATCAGCACGCGCGGCCGGTGGTCGGAGCGGCGCACGTGGAGCCGGACACCGGCGGTGTGGCCGGCATCGGCGAGACGGGTGCGCACGGCCGTGTCGACGAC
>JBEAPU010000070.1:0-23000 GCA_041164245.1 Actinomycetota bacterium
CGTCTCCCGCAGGGTGTTGGCCCGGGTGCCGCCCGACGCCTCGTACTCGGCGACCTGATCGGCCACCCACTGACTCGGACTCGGGACGTACTCACCCTCGATCGGCATGCGCCGACCATACCGTCGCCCGGGTCGTCACCCGGTCACGGGAGTGACCGGAGCATCACCGCCGAGCACCGCGGCGACGTTCCGCGCCGCGAGGGTCGCCATCGCCGTACGGGTCTCGACGGTGGCCGACCCGAGGTGCGGGACGAGGACGGCGTTGTCGAGGTCGAGCAGCCCGGGGTGCACCGCCGGTTCGTGCTCGAACACGTCGAGTGCGGCACCGGCGATCACCCCGGAACGCAACGCGTCGACCAGCGCCGCTTCGTCGACGATCGGCCCGCGCGCCGTGTTGACGAGGAAGGCGTCGGAGCGCATCTGGGTCAGCGCCGCCGCGTCGATCAGGTGATGGGTCGCCGGACTGTACGGGCAGTTGAGCGACACGATGTCGCTCGTGGCGAGCAACTCGTCGAGATCGAGACGTTCCGCCCCGAGGCGTTCGGCGACCTCGGGGGCGACGGCCGACCGGTTGTGGTACCCGATCGTCATCCCGAACGCCCGGGCTCGCTCGGCGAGCGCGACGCCGATGCCGCCCATCCCGATGATCCCGAGACGACGTCCCTGCAGCCCCGTGCCGAGCATCATGAACATCCCCCACTGCCACGGCGTGCCGGACCTGATGAGCCGCTCGCCCTCCCCGAGCCGACGGGTGACCATCAGGATCAAGCCCATCGCCAGGTCGGCGGTCGCATCGGTGAGGACCCCCGGCGTGTTCGTGACGATCACACCCCGCTCGCGGCACGCCGGGACGTCGACGTTGTTGTACCCGACGGCCACGTTGGCCACGATCCGCAGGCGCGGCGCGGCATCGAGGAAGGCTCCGTCGACCCGGTCGGTCAGGAGCGTCATGACTGCGTCGGCCTCGGCGAGGCGACGGTCGCGTTCGTCGACGGGGATCGGGTCGTCACCGTCCCACGCCCAGACATCGGCGATGGCGTGCAGGCTCTCCAGCCCGGCCGCCGGGACCCTGCCGGTGACGACGACCCGGGGACGTCCGGTGGCGCTCATCGGCCCTCACCGCCCACCCAGGCGGCCAGTCGGTCGAGGCCCTCCCCGATCGCGTCGACACCGATGCCGGAGTAGGCGAGCCGGATGAACTGTCCCTGCTCACCGGGCAGCGGCCGGCCGAAGTGGCGGCGGGTGCAGAACGACACACCGGTGGCGTGGAGGGCCGCCGTGGCGAAGTCGCCCACATCGTGATGGCCGGTGGCGGCCATCGCGGCCGACACCTCGGGGAACAGGTAGAAGGTGGCCTCGGGGGTCGCGCAGCGCATGCCCGGCACGGCGGCCAGACCGGCGACGGCAGCGTCGCGTCGGAGGCGCAACTCGACGAGCAGTGGCACCGCACCGGACGGGTCGCGCAACGCCTCGACTCCGGCATGCTGCACGAAGTGGGTGGTGCAACTCTCGTCGTTCGTGTTCAGCTTCGCGATCTGGGCCGCGACCTCGGTGGGCCCGACGGCACAGCCGAGGCGCCAACCGGTCATGGCGAAGCGCTTCGAGAAGGTGTGGAGGATGACCGTGCGCTCGACCATGCCGGGAAGTGATGCGATCGAGGTCGACGTGCCCGAGTAGCGCATGTCGAAGTACGCCTCGTCGGAGAGGACCCACAGGTCGTGCTCCACGGCGATGCGGGCGATCTCGGACCGTTCGTCGTCGCTGCTCTCGCTGCCGAGCGGGTTCTGCAGATCGTTGTAGATGAGCAGACGGGCCGACGGAGCGAGTTCGCGCAGTCGCTCCATGTCGACGGCGAACCCGGTCGGTGCCCCGGAGGCGTCCGTCGTCTCCCGGTAGCCGTACGGGAGGGGACGACCGCCGAAGTACTCGATCTGGCTCTCGTAGATCGGGTAGCCCGGGCTCGGGTACAGCACGCCGTCACCCGGGGACATCAACGTCTGGATGAACTTGGTGATCACCGGCTTGCCCCCCGGCTGGACGACGACCTGATCCGGCGCGTAGTCGAGGCCGCGGGCGGTCCCGATCACGTCGGCCAGGCGTTCGCGCAACTCGGGGATCCCGGCAGCCGGGCAGTAGCCGGTGTGCCCGTCGGCGATGGCCCGGTCGAGGGCCTCCACGATGTTGGCCGGGGTCGGCAGATCGATGTCACCGAGGTGGAACGGGTAGACGGTGTTCCCTCGGGCCCGCCACTCGGCGGCGGCCTGTGAGACCGCGAACGCCGTCTCCGTCCCGAGGTTCCCCAACCGGCCCGCGAGTGCTCGCATGAACAAAACGTACACCTCCTCACCGACCGCCCCGTGCTGTCATCGCCGCACGAACGCGCAGCGGGGGTGCCCTCGTGGGCACCCCCGCCACACCGTTCCCGGTGCCGGTGACTCTGCCAGCTTCGAGATCAGCTGCGACGACGACCGGTGGCCGGTAGGGCCACGCCGGCGAGCACCAGCAGCGCCCCGACGAGCGGGAGCACGCTGCCCGATCCGGTCGCCGGGAGTTGCACCGAGGCGGCGGCGAGTTCGGCGTCGATCTCCGAGCCGGTCACCTGGTACACCGTCGTCGTGCCCGACAGCTCGTTCGACACGAGCACGAGCGGCTTGCCGTTGGGGCTGTCGGCGGCCGACACGAACGCCACGCCCTCCGGCGAGACGTCGGTCGTCCCCGGCCCGGAGAAGTCACCCTCGGCGGCGTGCTCGTCGAGGGCCACGTTGACGTAGTCCTCGAACGCCGGTGCCGTGGGCGACGTCACGTCGTACACCATGATCCCGCCCTGGCGCTCGAGGCCGACGAAGGCGTAGAAGCGGCTGCCGATGCGACCGACGGCGACCGCCTCGGGCTCGGATCCCTTGTCGTCGGAGCGGCCGTCGACCTCCTCGGCCATCGATGCGACCATCTCGGCTGCTGTCGTCGTGCCATCACCATCCGGGTCGTACTCGATGTCGGCCTGGGTGTTGAAGTAGTCCGGGTAGTTCTCGGCGATGTACTCCTCGAACTGCGAACCCGAGTCCCACACGACGCTGCCGGCGGTGCTCCAGATCGTGAACGAGCGGGCTCCCCACATGTAGAGCTGGTCGACCGGGTCGGTGGTCGGCATCGCCGTGGTCGAGTTCAGACGGCCGAGGAGGGCGTTGTCGCCTGCGGCGGCGATGAGGTCCGCCGTGATGGTCGCGCCGGTGAGGTCGAGATCCTTCATCCGAGCCTCCTCGCTGTAGCACGAGAAGTCGCGCGAGTCGCCCTCATTGGCGGTGACGAGGTACGTCGAGCCACCGACCGTGTAGGTGTCGATCGCGTCCGGCATGTAGATGCCGCGGACGTCCCAGTTGCCGAGTTCGACCCCATCGTCCCGGTTGCTCGGGTCCATGAGCAGGTCGCTGAAGTCCTTCGTCCCGAGGGGGACGACCGCGGTGATCGCCGGGGTCGACAAGTCGACGACGGCGACCGCGTTGGCCTCCTGGAGCGTCACGAACGCCGAGCGGGAGTCCTCGCTGACCACCACGTACTCGGGCTCGAGGTCCTCGGCCGCGGTCGATCCGGGCCAGAAGATGCGGACTCCGGCCGCCTTGAGCGTGTCGGTGTCGAAGTCGTCGAAGTCGAGGATCGTGGCCTGCGCCTCCGGGACGCCGTCGTTCACCCGGATCACCGAGACGGTGCCCTTGGGGTCCACCGAGAGGTCCGGGTCCTCCTCGGCGCCGTTGCCGGCGTCGTCGCTCGCGCAGATCGGCTCGCCCTCACCGGCGGCGACGACGGTCGACCCATCGGGGCTGAAGGTCACCATGTCGGGGAGCACACCGACACCGACGTTGGCGACGAAGTCGCCGTCGGCGTCGAAGAACACGATCGAGCCGGTCACGGGCGTCGGGACCCCGGTCGTCGGGTCGAACAGGGGATCCCTCTCGGCCGCCGCAGCGACGAGACCCTCGTGGACCGCCACACCGTTGACGCCGTCCCCGTACTCGGACATGTCGAACGAACTGACGAGCGTCGGGGCCGTCGGATCGGCGATCGACACGATGTCGACGGCGTTCTCCTCGTTGTTCGAGATGAACATCCGGTCACTCGACGGGTCGAACGCCACGATCTCGGCGTGCTCGAAGCCGCCACCGTCGAAGGTGCCGAGCGGGGTGAGCGACACGGTGCCGCTCGGAGTCGGGGCATCGGCGGCCACCACCGTCGGGGCGGCGAGGGCGAGCCCGGCAGCGACCAGAACGGCCGCGCCTCGTGATCGGGAAGTGAAGCGCAAGGTGACTCCTGACTGTCGGCACGATGACGTGCGGGATGTGACCCGGGGACGTTCACAGACCCCGGTGACGGCCGGGTTGCGCCCGGGTGACGTCGAGGGGTCAGGTCGGGGAACTCTTCCCATGGGACCCGTCCAGCAGTCGACCTCCTCCGACCGTCGTCTACGGTGAGGCGATGGCGGACTCGCCACAGCCATCGGGGCCCGGCTCGGTCGACTTCCACTTCGACGTCATGTGCCCGTACGCCTACCAGACGGCGCGCTGGATCAGGGCCGTGCGCGACGAGACCGGTCTCGCGATCCGCTGGTGCTTCTTCAGCCTCGAGGAGGTCAACCGGGTCGAGGGCAAGAAGCACCCGTGGGAGCGTGACTGGTCCTACGGGTGGTCGATGATGCGGATCGGCGCCCACCTGCGTCGCACCGACATGGACCTCGTCGATCGCTGGTACGAACGAGCCGGCCGTGCGCTGCACGTCGAGGGGCGTCGCCCCCACCACCCGGACGTGGCCAGGGAGTTGCTGACCGAGCTCGATCTCGACCCGAGGATCGTTGACCTGGCCATCGAGGACCCGTCGACGCATGACGAGGTCCGGGCCGACCACGAGCGGGTCATCGCCGCCGGCGGCTACGGCGTACCGACGCTCTTCGTCGACGGTCACTGCCTGTTCGGGCCGGTGCTCATCGACCCACCGACCGGGGAACGGGCCGTTCGCCTGTGGGACGCGGTGCGGTCGTGGGCCGAGTTCCCCGACGTGTACGAACTGCAACGCCCGAAGACAGCCGACGCGAACGCGCGCATCCTGGCGACCTTCCAGCCGTACCTCGAGGCCCGGGACTGGGTCTCGATCGACCGCGGTCGGGTCATCGACCTCGGATCCCCCGCCGACACCGCCCGACGTTCGTCCGAGGAGGACACATGAACCACCCGTCCGTCCAGAACCTGCGCCGCTGCTGGTCGTCGATCGACGGCCTGCTGGCCGGCCTCGCCGAGGAGCGGTGGGCCACCCGCTCGCTCTGTCCGGACTGGGACATCGCCGGGGTTGTCGTGCACCTGGTCGCCGTCGAGGAGATGTTGCTCGGCGCCGACCCGTCCGAGTTCGCCGAGCGCCTCCCCTTCGACCGGGCTCTCGCCGCCTCGACGGAGATGGCGGACCTGTCCCCAGACGAACTGCTCGACCGCTTCCGCAGCGTCACGGTCGCCCGGGGCGACGAACTCGACCAGTTCGGCCCGGCCGCCTTCGACACCCCGGTCATGACCCCGGTCGGCCCGGGGACCTACGGGCGCTTCATGGACATCCGGGTGTTCGACCACTGGGTGCACGAACAGGACATGCGCCGCCCCCTCGACCTCCCCGGCCACATCGACGGGCCGGCGGCCGAGCGTTCGATCGACGAGATCGAGATGTCGCTGCCCTACATCGTCGGCAAACGGATCGGACTGCCCGACGGGAGGAGCATCGCCATCCACCTCAGCGGCCCCGTGACCCGCTCGATGTACCTGCGGGTCGACGGCCGGGCCGGGGCGGTCGACCACGTCGACGACCCGGACGTGACCCTCACCAGCGACTCGACCACGTTCGCCCTCCTCGCCTGCGGCCGCATCGACCCCGAGCAGGCGATCGACGGCGGCCTCATCTCCTGGTCAGGGGACGACGAGATCGGCTCCCGAGCGGCTCGCAACCTGCGCTTCACCATGTGACGATCGGGCCGGGTGACGATCACGCCGGGGCTGTGCGCCGGCGGGAGGCCCGGCGGTCACCGACTGCGAGACCGATCACCACGGCGGTCGAGAGAAGGCTCACCGCCACCGAGGGCCACCACCACCACGGCCGATGGCGGAACTCGATGACGTGCGAGCCCTCCCCGACCGCGACGCCGAGCAGCAACCCGTCGACGACGACAACCTCGGCCTCCCGGCCATCCACGGTCACCGACCACCCGTCGATCGCCTGCGCTGCGACCGAGATCACCGAGGGCCGCTCGACATCCGCCCTGACCACGAGGTGCTCTGGGCTCCGCCGCTCCAGTCCGACGCGGCGCGGGGCGCACTCAACGACGCACCGATCGCCCCCGCCATCGACTTTTGTCCCGACGACCGCAGTCTCCCCGAGCAGCGCGAACCGCTCGCGCAGCAGGTCAGCCGGGATGTCGCCGGTCACCGTCCACGTCGACCACACGACGGCATCACCGAGCCAGCGCGGGTTCTCCCACAGCGAGAACCGGTCGTCGACGGCGACCGGACCGATCAGGTCCGGCACCCATTCACCCGGGTCGCGGTCCGCCGAGAGCAGCACCCAGCGCACCCCGAGTCGACCGAGGTGGCCCGCGGGCACCGGTGGCGTGATGACGTTGCGCATCGGGAGGTCGAGCGGCGGGTCCGGGGTGAACCGGCGCAGGGCATCCGACCAGCGGTCGGTGACCTGCACCCCGCCGTCGTAGCCGTCGATCGAGGGGATGTCGAACCACGTGTTGGCGTTCGGCCTCAACCCGGCGACCAGGTCGTCGTGGTCACCGGCCTCCGATGTGAGAGCGATCGCCCAGCCCCCACCGGCGGCGGCACGGTCGGCAAGCTCGCGCACCACCGACGACCCATCGGCCGTCGGCGGGTGATCCTGGACCAGCCGGTACGGGATGGCTCCGCGCGCCATGAGGGACAACTCGATCACCACCAGCGCCAGGAGCACCCCCGAGCGCTGCGGACGGGGGACGACGACCATCGCGGTGAGGGCGACGGCCGCGGTGACGACCCACACGACGACGACGTCGCTTCCGCCGCTCTCCAACGGGCCGATGGCGACCGCCGTGATGATCGCGAGCGTGACCACCCCGGCGACGCCGACCGCGAACCGGGACCGCATCCCGGACACGGCATCGGCACCGAGGCCGGCGAGCAGGGCGACGACCAGGGCGACGACGTCGAGCCAGCGGGCCGACACCCGCACCGAGGAGAAGCCGGGCAGCCACTCGGCGGTCAGTCGCCACAGCGGGGTGCGCGGACCGAGGGCCAGCAGCGCCGAGAGGACGGCGACGCAGGCCAGTGCCCCCACCCATGCTCGCTGCCGCTGCGCCCCGAGACCGACGACGAGGCCGACGATGGCGAGCACCACGGCGACGACACCGACCCACAGGATCGATTCGAAGGAGCCGGAGAAGGCATCGGGTGGACGACCGAGGATCGTCCCGAACGTCGCCGTCGCTGCCGACCTGGCCCGCAGCACGAACCAGCCGCCCGACAGTTCCTCCACCGAACGCCCGCGCTCGAGTGCCCCGCCGGACGTTGCGGCGACGGTCGCCGCCAACTGGGCCGCCGTCATCCCGGCACCGAGGAGCGCACCGGTCGCGACGCGCCGCCACGCCGGTCGGCGTTCGCCGGTGGCGAGGAGGCCGACGGTGAACAGCGCGGCGAGCACACCGACTTCGAGCACCATCTGGGGGTGGCCGCTCACCACCGTCAGCGCGATGACCGCGGCGAGTGTGACCGTGCGATGTCGTGGGGCCCCGGGCTCGGTGACACCGACGATCGCCCACAGCAGGGCCGGCGCCCAGGCGAGCACCAGGATCTGCTCGAACTGGACCGACGTGGCCGAGACAGCCCCCGACATGACGGCGACCACCCCCGCCACCGCCGAGCCGACCGGGCCGACTCCGAGGCGCCGGGCCAGCCACACCATCGTCACCCCGAGCAGGACGAGATGTCCGGTGACCAGCAGCCCGTTGGCGGTGAGCGGCTCGAAGCCGAGGACGAGCCAGCGCGGCGGCGACAGAACCCCGGTGTGGTGGTTCCCGAGGTGCGGGGCCCCGCCGAAGATCGACGGGTTGATGAACGGGATCCGTCCCGACAGGAGCGCCTCGGCGGTCACCCGGGTGTTGGGTCCCGAGTACATGGCACCGTCGAAGCTCACGACGACTCGACCCGGCCACCAATGCGGCCAGGCCGACACCAGCGCGACCAACGCCACGAGCGGCGCCGGCCGGCGATCGACGGTCCGACGCCGGGGCGGGAGCGTCACGTCCCCGGGCTCGCCGTCCATCGTCCCAGTCTGGCCGCGGCCGCTAGCGTCCCCGGCGATGTCCGCCACCATGACGAACGAGCCCGGGGGCTACGGCTTCGACCGGTTCCTGCGCTACGACGAGATGGTCGCCTGGCTGCGAGACCTCGCCGAACGTCATCCCGACCTCGTCGAACTCACCACCTATGGGCGCTCCCACGAGGGCCGGGACCTGTGGCTGGCGACGGTCACCGACCGCACCACCGGTCCCGCCGACGGCAAGCCGGCGCACTGGGTCGACGCGAACATCCACTCCGTCGAGGTCACGGGCGGGGTCGCCGCCCTCCACCTGCTCCACCACCTCGTCACCCGACGCGACGACCCGGCGGTGGCCGAGGTGCTGCGCACCAGGACGATGTACGTCGCGCCACGGGTGAACCCCGACGGGGTCGAGGCGGCGCTCGCCGATCACCCCCGCCAGCACCGCTCGAGCACCCGTCCGTGGCCACGCCGGGACGGGCACCGCTGGCCCGGCCTCCACCCCGCCGACATCGACGGCGACGGTCGCATCCGGGTGATGCGCATCGCCGACGCCCACGGGGCCTGGATGGAGCACGACGAGGACGCCCGGGTGATGGTGCCGGTGCCGGTCGATGGGATCACCGACGGTCGAGGGCGCTACCGCCTCCTCACCGAGGGCGATGTCGTGGACCACGACGGCTTCACCATCCCGACACCCCGCGACCCGGCGGGACTCGATCTCAACCGGAACTTCCCCGCCGGGTGGTCGACGGCGGTGACCGGCTCGGGCGATCACCCGCTGTCGGAGCCCGAGATCGACGCCCTCGTGCGGGCGGTGCGGGCCCGGCCGAACATCTGCGGTTACAACGCCTACCACACCTTCGGCGGGGTGCTGCTGCGTCCGAGCAGCACCCGGCCCGATGCCGACCTGCCCCCGATCGACCTCGATGTGTGGCGGCGGTTCGCCGGGGTCGGCGAGACCCTCACCGGCTACAGGACCCACTCGGTGTTCGAGGACTTCACGCGGGACCGGTCCGACCTGATGAGCGGCGCGGCCGACGACTGGGCGTACGAGCACCTCGGCGTCTACTCGTGGACGACGGAGTTCTGGGACGTCATCCACGCCGCCACCGGCGAACGGGCGAGCACCCACATCTGGTGGGACGGCCCGACCCCCGAGCAGGAACTCGCCGTCGCCCGGTGGTGCGACACCCACCTGCCCGGCGGCTACGTCGGGTGGCAGCCGTTCGAGCACCCGGTGCTCGGGCCCGTCGAGATCGGCGGGTGCGATGACTTCGCGGTGTGGAACAACCCGCCCGCATCATCGCTGCGCGCCGAGGTGGCCGGCCACGCGCCGTTCGCAGTGCACCAGGCGTTGGCGTCGCCGTGCCTCGAGATCGTCCACGTGGAGCAGCACCGGCTCGGCGATGCCGTGGAGGTGCGCGTCGGGGTCGCCAACACCGGCTGGCTGCCGACGGACGTGTCGGTCTGGGCCCGTCGCCACTCCCTCGTCGGCCCGGTCGTGATGACGCTGAGCGGGCCCGGAGGGAGCGAGGGACCGGAGATCCTCGACGGCCCCGCCCGCCGATCCCTCGGCCAGCTCGAGGGTCGTCGATCGAGCGCCGGCGGCGCCCGCAACGACGGCACCCCCGACCGCGCCCTGCAGCGCTGGCTCGTGCGAGCACCGGAGGGCACCCGCCTGCTCGTCACCGCCGAGCACCCCCGCGCCGGGACGGTCACGTCGGAGATCGTCGTCGGCGGATGAACGGACTCGGGTCGCTCGACGACGGGGTACTGTGGGCCCTCGAGTTCGTCGGCATCGTCACCTTCGCCGCCTCGGGTGCACTGGTCGCGATCCGGCGCGGTTTCGACCTCGTCGGACTGCTCGCACTCGGCAGCATCACCGCCCTGGGCGGCGGGATCGTGCGCGACCTGGTGATCGCCGACGGCGTCCCGGTCGCGTTCGGTGATCCCGTGTACATCGCCACCGCCCTCGTGGCCGCTCTCGCCACCGTCGGCGCGCAGCGGGTCCTCGGGCGCTGGCGGCGCACCATGCTCACCTGCGACGCCGCCGGGCTCGCCCTGTTCAGCGTGTCCGGGACCGCCATCGCCCTCGATGCCGGGCTGGACGGATTCGCCGCGACGCTCCTCGGGGTCGTCACGGCGGTCGGCGGCGGGGTGATCCGGGATGTGCTGGCGGGCGAACCACCGCTCATCTTCCGGAGCGACTCGACGCTGTACGCGATCCCGGCATCGCTCGGCGCGGCGTCGACCGCGCTGTGGCACGCCGCCGGTGTGACCGGTGCCGCCACGGGGATCTCGAGCGCCGTGGCGGTGTTCGTCCTGCGGGTCTCGGCGCTGCGCTTCGGCTGGCGGGCGCCCTCACCGGGTCGGTCCGATGACCGTCCGGGACCCGTCGGTGGCCGGCAGTAGCGTCGGGTCCATGTCCGCCGACCACCGCACCGACAAGCCGACCTCCACGTGGCGTGAACTCGTCGAGCGTCACCTCGATGCCCAGGTGACGGTGGGTGGTGTCACCGTCTCACCCGATGGCGCCCGTGTGGCGTTCACCACCGCCGTCGTCGACCTCGGGGCCAACACCTACCGACGGAGGATCTGGCTCGCCGCGACCGATGGCACGACGCGACCGATGCCGATCACGTCCGGCGAACCCGGCGAGGGCGATCCGGCGTGGTCCCCCGACGGCCGGCATCTGGTCTTCGTGTCGGCCCGCACCGCCACGGGGAGCCCGAAGCCAGGCTCGGCGAGCCTGCACGTCCTGGCCGTCGACGGGCCGGGCGAGGTGCGCTGCGTCGTCGAGCGTCCCGACGGCATCGCATCGCCCCGCTTCTCACCCGACGGTCGCTGGATCGCGTTCGCGGCCCGGGTGCCCGATGAGCGGTACTCGGCCGACAGCGACGCCGGTCGCAGCGCGCGGCGCATCGACCACTTCTACACCCGGCTGAACGGGGAGGGCTGGATCCACGATCGTCCCTTCCACCTGTTCGTGATCCCCGCCGACGGCTCGGGGCCGGCCCGTGACCTCACACCCCACGACCCCGGCTCGGCGGGATTCCCGGACCACGACCACCGCGACTTCTGCTGGACACCGGACTCGACCGGCCTCGTCATGGCGGCCCATCGGCACCCCGGATGGGACCTGGACCTGGCCTCGGACCTGTACCTCGTCGCGCTCGACGGCGGGATCGAGCGCCTGACCGCCGGCGATGCCAGTCTCGGCCTGCCATCGGTCTCCCCGGACGGGACCCTGGTGGCCTTCGTGGGCAGCGATGACCCGCTCACCTACCCGCAGAACGCGAAGGTCGGGGTGCTCGACCGTGCCAGCGGCGAGCGGCGGTGGGTCTCGGCCGGGCTCGACCGCACCGTCGAGGTGACCTCGGGAGCGGTCCGACCGGTGTGGGTCGCCGATCGGACGGTCGCCTTCTCCGCCGAGGACCGCGGCACCTGCCACCTCTTCACCGTCGAGGTCGACTCCGGCGGCGCCCCGCCGCAGCGGGTCACATCGGGTGCCCGATGGATGAAGTCGTGGGATGTCGCCGGGGGCACCACCGTCGCGGCGGTCGCCACCGTCGACCGCCCGGCGGAACTGATCCGGATCGATGCCGGAGGTGAGCGGGCCCTGACCGCCATCTCCGACGCGTTCGTCCGGCGGGTCGCACCGGTCGGCTGGCACCACTTCACCGTCGCGTGCCCCGACCCGACGCCGGGCACGGACCCCGAGATCGACGCCTGGATCATGTGCCCGCCCGGGGTCGACCCGACGGATGCCACCACGACCCACCCGGTGATCCTCAACGTGCACGGCGGGCCGCACACCCAGTACGGCGAGACGTACTTCGACGAGGCACAGGTGCAGGCCGCCGCCGGGTTCATCGTGATCATGTCCAATCCCCGTGGGGGCTCGGGGCGCGAGGAGGCGTGGGGCCAGGCGATCCTCGGTCCGCTGCACCCGAAGCGTCCCGGGACCGGTTGGGGTGGGGCCGACCTCGCCGATGTGCTGGCCGTCCTCGACGCGGCCCTCGCACGTTTCCCGGCCTGCGACCCCCGTCGGGTCGGCATGCAGGGCGGCAGCTACGGCGGGTACATGGCGACGCTGCTCGCGGCGCGCCACGGCGGCCGTCTGCGAGCCGTCTGCTCCGAGCGGGCGGTGAACAACCTGCTGACCGAGGAATGGTCGAGCGACATCGCCACGATGTTCCGCGTCGAGCACGGCCCCGACCCGGTGGAGGACCCGGAGGAGTACACGCGCATGTCGCCGATCCGCCTGGCCCGTGACATCGACGTGCCGGTGCTGATCATCCACTCGGAGGACGACATCCGCTGTCCGATGATCCAGGCCGAGGAGCTGTTCATCACGTTGCGACTGCTCGACAAGCCGGTGGAGTTCTGGCGTTTCCCCGGCGAGGACCACGAACTGTCGCGCTCGGGCTCGCCGACCCACCGCCGCCAGCGCTTCGAGATCATCCTGGACTGGTTCGGGCACCACCTCGCTCCGCTCGACTGATCGCTACGGTGTCACCGTGACCCGACCTCGTTTCCACCTCGCCGTGCCGGTCGACGACCTCGAGGCGGCCGGACGGTTCTACGGCGGTGTGCTCGGCTGCCCACCCGGACGCTCCGACACCATGTGGGCCGACTGGGACCTGTACGGGCACCAGCTCGTGACCCACGTGCACTCCGGGGCCGGCGTGGCGGCCGCGAACCCGGTCGACGGTCACGACGTGCCGATCCCCCACTTCGGTGTGCTGCTCGAGGTAGACGACTTCCATGCGCTCGCAGCGCGGCTGCGGGCCGCCGGCCACCCGTTCGTCATCGAGCCGTACCTGCGCTTCGAGGGCCTCCCCGGCGAGCAGTGGACGATGTTCCTGCTCGACCCGGCGGGCAACGCCCTCGAGTTCAAGGCGTTCGCCGACGACGCCCAGGTGTTCGCCACCTGACCATCGACCGGACTCAGGACCCGAACTGGGTCATCGTCTCGGCCACGAGCCCCTCGAGCACCCCCTCGCCCGGTCCGCCCTGGAGGCGCCACTGCACCGTGCCATCGGGGCCGAGCATGACGATGCCTGGGTAACCGGTGATGCCGAAGGCATCCCGCGCCGTGTACGCCTCGTCGTCCGCGATCACCGGGAAGGGGAAGTCCTCGCGCGCCAGCCACACCGACGGCGGGTAGTTGGGGCTGTCGGCCGATGTGGCGGTCGCCACCCCGTAGACGTCGAGACCGAAGGGGACCCCGAGCGACTCCGCCCAGTCGACGAGCTTGGGCACCTCGGCCTGACAGGCCGGGCACCAGTGGGCCAGGAACACGACCAGGGTCGGCGCGCCCGGTTCGATGGCGAGTGGATCACCGCGGAACGACTGCCCATCGATCGTCGGCGCCGTCGCACCGATCGCCGGATCGGTCGCCGTGTCGCCCACGAAGGGCACCAGCGACACCCCGGACACCCCGACGGGCCGGTACTGCTCGGCATCGCCCGGCGTGACCGAGCCACCGCCACCGGTCAGCGCGGCGACGACGACGGCGACGATCACGACGATCGCCATCGCACCGCCGATCAGCAGCAGTTGGCCGGACCGTCCGGACTCCTCGCGCGCGGTGGGACGGGGCTTCGCGGTGTTCTTTCCCATACCCGGATGGTAGGAGCCGGGAACCGGACAGCCACCGACGACGACCGGGTCACCGTGGTGGACGATGCGGGAGGACGTGTGACGGGGACCCGTCCTGAGTGCGAACCGTTCCTCATCGCCCTGTCCAGTGTCGCCGACGGCGAGGGGGC
This sequence comes from Actinomycetota bacterium, assembly GCA_041164245.1. Taxonomy (GTDB): domain Bacteria; phylum Actinomycetota; class Acidimicrobiia; order Acidimicrobiales; family Ilumatobacteraceae; genus Casp-actino5. Next base: position 14,097 of record JBEAPU010000070.1, read on the forward strand.
ACCGATCGATGATCGCCTCGTGGCCCGTCATGTCGGGTCGTGCGCGGACTGCCGTTCGTTCGCGATGGCCATCGGCACCGCTGGCGCCTCCGTGACCGGGGCCTCCCGCACCCTCCGTCGCCGGCTCCCCGACCTGGCGGCGATGTCGGATCTCGTCGCGCGCTGGTCGGTGATGCGGGTGCTCCTCGGCGTCCTCGCGATCGAGGTGATCGTGCTCTCGGCCCGTGACCTCGTCGCTCCCGGGCCCGACGGTCACGACACACGTCACCTCGCCGCGTTCACCCTCGCCTACGGGGTCCTGCTCGCCGTCGTGACGATCCGGCCGTCACGCGCCCCCGCAGCGCTCCCGGCCGCTGCCGTCCTCGGCGGGGCGCTGGCGATCACCGCCGTCGTCGACCTCGCCGCCGGCCGGGTTCCCCTGATCGGCGAGGCCTTGCACCTACCCGAACTGCTGAGCGTGATCGTGCTCTGTCGGATGGCACGGCCGGTGCGGAGGTCCGGGCTCAGAACCCGACGACGGGGTGCGGCACGTACGCCGCGGCCAGTCGGGTCATCTCGTCCTCGGTGAGGTCGACGTCGAGGGCCGCGACGGCGTCGACCAGGTGATGTTCCCTGGTGGCGCCGACGATCGGTGCGGTCACACCCGGCTGGGCGAGCACCCAGGCGAGGGCGACCTGGGCCATCGGCACACCGCGCTCGGCGGCGATGTCAGCCACCGTCGCCACGATCGCCTGATCCGACTCGAGCACCCCGGGACGGGCGTAGAGGGTCGAGCCGAATTCGTCGGTGGCCGACCGGGTGGTGGCCGAATCCCACGGGCGGGCCAGTCGTCCCCGGGCGAGCGGGCTCCACGGGATGACGCCGACGCCGGTCGCCCGGCAGTACGGCAGCATCTCGCGCTCCTCCTCGCGGTTCAGGAGGTTGTAGTGGTCCTGCATGCTGACGAAACGGGTCCAGCCGTTGCGTTCGGCCACGTGCTGGGCCGTGGCGAACTGCCAGGTCCACATCGACGACGCCCCGATGTAACGGGCCTTGCCGGCGCGCACGACGTCGTGCAGCGCCTCCATGGTCTCCTCGATCGAGGTGTTCGGGTCCCAGCGGTGTATCTGGTACAGGTCGACGTGGTCGGTCCCGAGACGACGGAGACTGGCATCGATCTCGTGCATGATCGCGACGCGGGACAGTCCCGCACCGTTGGGTCCCCGGCGCATGCGACCGTGGACCTTCGTCGCGATCACGACCTCCTCCCGGCGGACGCCGAGCGCGACGAGCGCTCGACCCAGGTACTCCTCGCTCGTGCCGATCGAGTACACGTTCGCCGTGTCGAAGAAGTTCACACCGAGGTCGAGCGCCTGCCGGAAGAACGGACGGCTCGACTCCTCGTCGAGGCTCCAGGGGTGGGTGCCCCGGCCGGGTTCGCCGTAGCTCATGCATCCGAGGCAGATCCGCGACACCTCGAGGCCGGTCGATCCGAGTCGCACGTGGTCCATGACCTGATCCTGTCAGACCGCGCCCCGGTCGACGAGCAGCGCAGCCCGCACGAACCGGTCGAGCTTCACGTCGATGAGCTCGCACAGCGTGTCGTGGTCGTCGACCGGGACGTCGTCGATCGACACCTCCAACTCCCCGGACGCCTGTGCATCGAGGACGGGTTGGAGCAGCTCGGCGACGGTCAGGGTCCCGTCGAGCGAGCGCAGCAGGACGATGTCCATGCGGTCGACCGCGTGGTGCTCGTGCCGGAGCGTCGTGACGATCCGGCGCTCCGACCGCGCCTGGTGCCGCACGAGATCCGTCGTCATCGGACGCTCGCCGACCTCGAGGGCGATCGGTCGGTCGGCGAAACCGGCGTCGAGCCTCCCCCTCCAGAGCAGGGCGTGAGCGATCTCGACGATCCCGTCGACGAAGTCGGCATCGGCGGCGACCCCGAGCCGGCGCGCCGCCTCGACGGCGAGGTCGTCGAGACGCATGCCGCGGGGCCGCTGCTCGGCCAGGGTCCAGAGCATGGCGGCCGTGTGCGGGTCCTCGGGATGCAGGGCGGCACCGTCGCTGTCCCGGAGCACGATGTCGATCCCGGCCTCGCCCGAATCCGGCGACGTGCCCGCCACGAGGTCGACCTCGACGTGCTCGATGTCCATCTCGGCCTGCACCCAGGCCCCGACGAGACGGTGGTGGTCGGTGGTGCGTTCGGGCAGCGAGCCGCTGTGGCACAGCAGGGCTCGTCGGAAGAACCGCACGGTCAGCGTGTCGAGGAGTCCCTCGGTGGCCACCGGGTCGAGTCCGAGCGCGTCGACGGCGGCCTGACCGTCGTCCCCGAGTTGTGCGCTGGTCATGCTGGCCGGGTCGGCATCACCGAGGTACCCGAGTCCGGCTGATGCCGCGTCGGCGACGACGTCGGCGAGATGGAAGGCCTCGTTGTGCTCGACGAGGTGCTCGAAGAACAGGTAGTTGTCGCTCAGACGACCGAGGAGGTCGGTCTCGTGACGGACGAAGGCCGTCAACGGTCCGTTCTCCGGAAGGTGCTCGGCCCACAGGCCCAGCAGCGAGCGTGCCGCGAGCGCCATCTCGGCCGCCGAGCCCTCCGGGACCCATCGCCGCAGCGCGTCGCGGATCATGCCCCGGGCGTGCCAGCCGGGAAGGGCGTTGAAACTGACGAAGGCCACGCCCTCGGGTGTCAGGAGCTCCCGGGTGAGCGACAGGATGCGGGCCCGCACATCGGCCGGGACCCACGAGTACACCCCGTGGCAGATCACGTAGTCGAACGAGGCCCGCTCGAACGCTGGGTCGCCGACCGGGACCTCGCGGATGTCCATGGCGTGGAAGGCACAGTTGTCGAGGCCGAGTGCCGTGACGTCGGCCAGCCCGTCGGCCACCTGACTCGGAGCGTGGTCGATCCCGACGAACGTGGAGCCCGGGAGGCTGGCGGCGAGGCCGACGAGGTTCCCACCGCGCCCGCACCCGAGCTCGAGCACCCGACAGCGGTCCGCAGGTGCCGGGTCCATCCCGAGCAGTCGGGCGACGGTCCCGAGCCAGTCGGGGTGGGTCGCCCGGAACGGGAAGTTGTCGTATCGGAAGCGGTCGTACTCGGCGAGGTCTCGGGCCGCTCGGTCCGGCACCGTCCGGGTCCGGTCGACGTCTCGCTCCATGGACGGCTCAGCGTAGACCGATCGTGCCGGCCCGGCTCCCGGGCGGATCACGGTGCTCGGTACGCTCGGGACATGGCAAGCACCGAGTCGTCCCGGGTGGTCCCGTCCCATGTCGACGTGATCGTGATCGGGGCCGGCATCTCGGGCATCGGTGCCGCCTATCACCTGCGCACGATGTGCCCCGACCGCACCTTCACGATCCTCGAGGCGCGCGACGACATCGGCGGGACCTGGGACCTCTTCCGGTACCCGGGAGTCCGGTCCGACAGCGACATGCACACCCTGGGCTACTCGTTCAAGCCGTGGACGGCGGAGCGTTCGATCGCCGACGGGCCGTCGATCATGGCCTACCTGCGCGAGACGGTGGCCGAGAACGACATCGGGCAGCACATCCGCTTCGGTCGTCGGGTGCGGCGAGCCGACTGGGATTCGGCGACCTCGACCTGGACGCTGACCGTCGACCGGGTGGAGGGCGAGACGGTGCTCGACACCGTCGAGATGACCTGCTCGTTCCTGTTCGTCTGCGCCGGCTACTACAGCTACCGCTCGGGGCATGCACCGGAGTTCCCGGGGCGCGAGCGCTTCCGCGGTCGCGTCGTGCACCCCCAGGAGTGGCCGTCGGACCTCGATCACACCGGGCGACGCGTGGTGGTCATCGGTTCCGGGGCGACGGCGGTGACGCTCGTGCCGGCGATGGCCGAGACGGCGGAGCACGTCACGATGCTGCAGCGCTCCCCGACCTACGTCGTGGCCCGACCCGACACCGATGCCGTGGCCAACGCCCTGCGACGCGTGCTCCCGGCCCGTGTCGCCTATGCGCTCACCCGGGCGAAGAACACCACGATGCAGCAGTTGATCTACCGCAAGACCCGGACCGACCCCGCCACCGTGCGCCGCAAGCTCCTCGACGGGGTGCGGGACGGTGTCGGCGACGGCGTCGACGTCGACCGGCACTTCACACCCGCCTACGACCCGTGGGACCAGCGCCTGTGCCTCATCCCGAACGGTGACCTCTTCGCGGCGCTCCGCTCGGGCCGTGCGACCGTCGTCACCGACACGATCGAGACCTTCACCGAGACCGGCATCGCGCTCGCCTCGGGCGAGCACCTCGACTGCGACATCATCGTCACGGCGACCGGACTCGAACTCGTGAACCTCGGCGAGATCGAGGTGGTGGTCGACGGCGATCCGGTCGACTTCGCGAACACGTTCACCTACCGGGGTCTCGCCTACTCCGATGTCCCGAACCTGGTGTCGACGTTCGGCTACATCAACGCCTCGTGGACCCTGCGCGCCGATCTCACCAGCACGTTCGTGTGCCGACTCCTCCAGCACATGCGGGCCACGGGCACCGATCGGGTGACCCCGCGGCTGCGACCCGGCGAGGAGTCGATGACCCGGCGCCCGTGGATCGAGGACTTCTCGGCCGGCTACATGCAACGGATGATGCCCCTGCTCCCCAAGCAGGGTGATCGGGAGCCGTGGACGAACCCCCAACGCCTCTCGGCCGACCGCAAGGCCCTGCGTCGGGCACCGCTCGACGACGGTGTCCTGATCTTCGAGCGCACCCCCGTCCCGGTCCCGGAACCGGTCTGACGGGACCGACCGACCCACCACCAACCACCCAGGAGCATCAATGCGCGCACTTCAGGTCACCGCCCTCACCGGACCCGATGCGGTCGAACTCGTCGACATCGACGAACCGGTCGACGACGGTCGCCACCTGATCGTCGACATCGCCTTCGCCGGCGTGTCGTTCCCCGACCTGCTCCAGACCAAGGGCATGTACCAGATCCGACCCGAACCGCCCTTCGTGCCCGGTGTCGAGGCCTCCGGCACCGTGCGGTCCGCCCCGTCGGGTTCCGGGTTCTCGCCCGGCGACCGGGTCGCGGTGTGGGGGATGAGCCTGCACGCCGAGCGGGTCGCGGTCCGTCCCGACCAGGCGTTCATCCTCCCTGACCGCATGAGCCTCGCCGAGGGCGCCGCCTTCGTCCTCAACTACCAGACGGCGTTGTTCTGCCTCGTCGACCGTGGTCGCCTCGCCGCCGGGGAGTCGGTGCTCGTCATGGGCGCCGGCGGCGGCGTCGGGACCTCGGCCATCCAGGTCGCCAAGGGCATCGGTGCCGGACCGGTGATCGGTCTGGTGTCGACCCGGGACAAGGCCGAGGTGGCGCTCGCCGCCGGCGCCGATCACGTGGTCCTGGTGAGCGACACCTGGAAGGACGAGGTGGTGGCCCTCACCGGTGGTCGCGGTGTCGACATGACCTACGACCCGGTCGGCGGCGACCGGTTCCTCGATGGGGTGCGGGCGCTCGCCCGGGGTGGGCGACTCGTCGTGGTCGGGTTCGCGGGCGGCGAGATCCCGACGATCAAGGTCAACCGTCTGCTGCTCCGCAACATCGGTCTCGTCGGGGCCGCCTGGGGTGAGGCCGCTGCCGCCGACCCGGGGCTCGCGCCCGATCTGCACCGCCGGCTCGTCGAACTCGTCGAGGCCGGGGCGATCGCGCCGCCGATCGGGCGGGTCTTCCCCTTCGCCGACGCGGTCGCCGCGTTCCGGTCGCTCGAGGACCGCACCGCCACGGCGAAGATCCTGCTCGAACTGTGACGGATGTGATCGCGTAACACCCCATCGCCGTCGCACGATCACCTCGTCGATGTCGCGTCACCGAGTCCTCCTTCCCCTGGTCGCACTCGTCTCGACGTTCGCCGTCCCGTGGTCGACCGGACCGGCGCCCGCCGGCGCGACGACGCTGACCGCCACCGCGCTCTCGGAACTGTCGATCGACTTCGACCCGCGCGGATCGATCGGCCTGCTCGGCGTCGATGTCGACGTCTCGACGGTCAACCCCTTCGGCGGCTACCCCCAGATGCAGCGTTGGACGTCCGATGGGCGCTGGCTGACCTGGGATCGTGACCTCACCTCGACGACCTACGGGCACCCGACCGGGACCGTCGGCGGACCGCTCGTCGAGGCATCGGCGAGCTGGGCCAGGCTGGAGTTCTACCCAGCCGATGTCGACGGCTGCATCGGCGACGACTGGCAACAGGCCTGCTACTGGGAGTCGTACTCCGTGGCCGACATCGGTCACGGTGGACTGCACATCGAGGTCCGACGGAACACCGACGGCTCGTGGCCGGCCGTGGGCCGGGTGTTCCCCCCGACGGCCGGGGACGAACTCGGCGGCTTCGCCGTCCGGGGCCGGATCCTGTCGCCCACCCCGGTCGCGGCGGGACGGGTCCGGGTCGACGCCTTCCAGATCGGCTGCTCGATCTACGAGACGTGCGTCGCACCGCCGGTGAACGCGGCGGGAACCACCTTCGGGGCGTTCTCCTCCGGTGCCAACATCGGTGAGGAGTGGTCGATGGGCGTCGCCTGGCCCGGCCGGTACACGGTGTTCGTCACCGACACCGCCACCGGCGTCGCCGTCCAGGGACTGCTCGACGTCGCCCCCGGGGCCGTGCCGACCCTCGACCTCGGGGTGCCGTGCTTCGGGATGCGGACATGCGTGGCGCTCCCCGGGACGCCGGCGACCGCAGCCCCGTCGGCCGGCTTCCACCCGGTCAGCCCGGTGCGCATCCTCGACACCCGCAAGGGCATCGGCCTCACCGGTGGACCGGTGCGGGCCGGCGACGGCTCCCTCGACACGACCAACGCCGAGGCCCGGGCCGCCGAGCGGGACAACCACGACCTCGTCGTCGCCGGGGTCGCGGGGATTCCGACGTCCGGGGTCTCCGCCGTCCTGCTCAACGTCACCGCCGTCGACCCGACCGGCGAGGGGTACGTCACCGTCGGTCCGCGTCCTGCCGGGTCCGGTGACCTCTTCGACGACCAGAACTCCTACGGGACGTGGCCGGATGCCTCGAACATCAACCTGGCTCCCGGCTCCGTGACGCCGAACCTCGTGCTGGCACCGGTCGGTGCCGGTGGAATCGTGCGGTTCCACGTGTTCGGGGCCTCGACCCACGTGCTGGCCGACGTCGCCGGATGGTTCTCGCACGCCCCGACGCTCGCCGGCGACGACCTGACCGGCGTGCGACCGGTTCGCCTGCTCGACACCCGCCACGACGCCGCCGGCGCATTCTCGGCCGGGGATCGACGCACCCTGCGTGTCGCAGGGGTCGGGGGGGTTCCGGACGACGCGACCTCGGTCGTCGTCAACGTCACCGCCGTCGACCCGGCGGGCACGGGGTACGTCTCCGCCTTCCCGACCGGGACCGCAGTGCCCGACGTCTCGAACGTCAACCTCAGCCGCGGCGTGACTCGACCGAACCTGTCGGTGGTGCGCGTCGGAGCGGGCGGCTCGATCGACCTCGTCGTCGCCGAGACGGCGAGCCACCTGCTGGTCGACGTCTTCGGCTACTACTCGACCGGGGGAGGCGACGCGCCGACGGTGGCGTCGGCACCGTTCCGGGTGTTCGACACCCGGAACTCGATCGGCACGGGTGGAGGGTCGATGCGAGCCGGTGAGCGCCGCCGTGTCAGGGTCGCCGGCGTCGGTGCCGCCCCGGCTGGCGCGTCCGCCGTGTACGCCAACATCACGGTCGTGTCACCGACCGGCGAGGGATTCCTGACGGCGTGGCCGGCGGGCGGGAACGTCCCCGACGTGTCGAACCTGAACTTCACCGCCGGCGAGATCATCCCGAACATGGCCATACTCGGCCTCGGCGAGGACGGGGCGATCGACATCGAGCTGGCCCTCCCGTGGGATGTCGACGGTGGTGCCGACGTGCTCGTCGACGTGCTCGGCTGGGTCACGCCCACCAGTTGAGGGCCGTCGGGCCGCACTCGGCCGACACATGACGTTCATCCGGGTCTCGGGAGCATGACGTGCGTTGTGCCCGAGGCAGCCATAACCTACCTACCACCTAGTAACCGGGGTAATCCCGCCCCGGTCGAACAGGGGGAGAACAACACACATGACCACTTCACGTGCACGGCGCTTCGGCGCCATCGTGGTCGGACTCTCGCTCGTGGCCGCCGCCTGCGGCGGTGACGATGCGGCTGAGGAGACCACCGACAACACCGAGACCCCGGCCGGCGACGGCATCCTCCGCCTCGGCGGCATCCTGCCCGAGACCGGCAACCTCGCCTTCCTCGGACCGCAGGAGTTCGCCGGCGTTCAGCTCGCCGTCAACGAGATCAACGACAACGGCGGCGTCCTCGGCGCCCCGGTCGAGTGGCTGCCCGGTGACTCCGGTGACAACGGCGACGTCGCCAACGCGACCGTCGACCGTCTGCTCGCCGAGAACGTCGACGCCTTCATCGGCGCCGCGTCATCGAGCGTCTCGCTGACCGTCATCGACAAGATCACCCAGGCCGGCAAGATCCAGTTCTCGCCCGCCAACACGTCGCCGGCATTCACCGACTACGCCGACAACGGCCTGTACTTCCGTTCGGCTCCGACCGACGTCGTCCAGGGCGCGGCGCTCGCCGACGTGATGATCAGCGACGGCGCCTCCAGCGCGTTCTTCATCGTGATGAACGACGCCTACGGCACCGGGCTGCTCGAGTACACGAAGCTCCCGTACGAAGCCGCTGGCGGCGTCGTCGCCGGTGAGGTGCTCTACGACCCGGCCGGCGAGAACTTCGACGCCGAGGTCAGCCAGGCCGTCGCCGCCAACCCCGACGCCATCGTCGTTATCGGCTTCGACGAGACCGCCAAGATCCTCACCGGCCTCATCGAGGCCGGCGCCGGCCCCGCCGACAAGATGATCTACGGCACCGACGGCAACATGGGCAACGCCCTCGCCGAGCAGTTCA
>JBEAPU010000071.1:0-39119 GCA_041164245.1 Actinomycetota bacterium
GTCAGGACGCGATCACCACCGAGATCATGGAGATCGTCGGCGGTGCCGAAGCCCTCGGCTCGGGAAAGACCCCGGCCGTCCGATATGTCGACCTCCTCGGAGCGTCGCCCGTCCCAGCATCCCAGCACGGAGACAACTGACATGACCATGACAGAGAACGAACTCGCCGCAGGACGCGTCGTCGCCATCGCAGGACCGGTGATCGACGTCGAGTTCCCCCGTGGCTCCCTGCCCGAGTTGAACACCGCTCTCCGCTTCGACATCATCGTCGACGGTCAGCCCCAGCCCGTGTTGGCCGAGGTCGCCCAGCAGCTCGGCAGCGGTCGCGTCCGCGCCGTCTGCATGAAGCCGACCGACGGACTCACCCGTGGCACCCCCGTGACCAACACCGGCCGTGGCATCACGGTGCCGGTGGGCGACAAGGTGCTCGGGCACGTCTGGAACGTGTGGGGCGAGGCCCTCGACGAGGCCCCCGAGGGCTTCGACCAGATGGATCGCTGGGAGATCCACCGTCCGGCGCCGACCTTCGATGCGCTCGAGCCGCAGGCCCGCATGTTCGAGACCGGCATCAAGGTGATCGACCTGCTCACCCCCTACGTGGCGGGTGGCAAGATCGGCCTCTTCGGTGGTGCCGGCGTGGGCAAGACCGTTCTCATCACCGAGATGATCAACCGCGTCGCCTCCCAGCACGGTGGTGTGTCGGTGTTCGCCGGCGTCGGTGAGCGCACCCGAGAGGGAACCGACCTCCGCCTCGAGATGATGGAGTCCGGTGTGTTCGAGAAGGCCGCCCTGGTCTTCGGCCAGATGGACGAACCGCCGGGCGTGCGCCTGCGCGTCGCCCTCTCGGCCCTCACCATGGCCGAGTACTTCCGGGACGTCCAGAACCAGGACGTGCTGCTGTTCGTCGACAACATCTTCCGGTTCGTGCAGGCCGGGTCCGAGGTGTCGACCCTGCTCGGCCGCATGCCGTCGGCCGTGGGCTACCAGCCCACGCTCGCCGACGAGATGGGCCAGCTTCAGGAGCGCATCACCTCGACCCGTGGTCGTTCGATCACGTCGCTGCAGGCCGTGTACGTGCCCGCCGACGACTACACCGACCCGGCGCCCTTCACCACCTTCACGCACCTCGACGCGACGACCGAGTTGTCCCGTCAGGTGGCCGCCCTCGGCATCTACCCCGCCGTGGATCCGCTGGCCTCGACCTCGACGATCCTCACGCCCGAGATCGTCGGCGACCACCACTACACGGTGGCCCGCCGCGTGCAGGAGACCCTCCAGCGGTACAAGGAACTGCAGGACATCATCGCGATCCTCGGTCTCGACGAGCTGTCCGAGGAGGACCGGCTCACCGTGAACCGGGCCCGCAAGGTGCAGCGCTTCCTGTCGCAGCCGTTCTACGTGGCCGAGGTGTTCACCGGCCTCAAGGGCGAGTACGTGCCGGTGGCCGAGACGGTTCAGTCGTTCGAGGCGCTGATCGACGGCGAGCTCGACGATGTCCCCGAGCAGGCCTTCCTCAACGTCGGCAGCGTCGAGCAGGTGCTCGCCAAGGCCAAGGCGCTCAAGGACAACGCCTGAGCGATGGCCACGACCCTGACCGTCGAGGTGGTGTCCCCGGAGGCGGTGCTGTACTCCGGTGAGGCCACGATGGTGATCACCCGCACCCTCGGGGGAGGGGAGATCGCCTTCCAGGCCGGGCACTCCGCGTTCGTCGGCGCCCTCATCGAGAACCACACGCGGGTCTTCCTCGCCGACGGGTCCGTCGAGGACATCGCGGTGCACGGCGGATTCGTCGAGGTGAGCAACAACAAGGTGTCGATCCTGTCCGATGCCGCCGAGGTGGGCTCGCTCATCGACGTCGAGCGGGCCCGCGCGGCCAAGGTCCGTGCCGAGGAGCGCCTGCATCACGAGCACGACGCCGAGGCCGTGTCGGCGCTGAGTCGGGCCAACGCCCGCCTGAGCGCCTCCGGTCAGGTGTAGTCGATCGCCGAGAACTCCTGCAGCTTGCGCACCCGGTGACGGGCGTCGACGAAGCGCACCGTCCCCGAGCGTGACCGCATCACGAGGCTCTGAGTGCGCGCCCCCCGGGCGTCGAAGCGGACACCTCTCAGCAACTGACCGTCGGTCAGTCCAGTGGCGGCGAAGAAGCAGTTGTCGCCCTGCACGAGGTCATCCTGGGTGAGGACCCGATCGAGGTCGAGTCCGGCGGAGACGACGCTGGCCCGCTCCTCGTCGGACTGCGGGCTGAGTCGGGCCTGGATCTCGCCACCCATGCTCTTGAGGGCCGCTGCGGAGATGACACCCTCGGGGGTGCCGCCGATGCCGAAGAGCACGTCCACGCCGGCGTCGGGCCACGCCGAGGCGATCGCTCCGTAGACGTCGCCGTCACGGATCAGGCGGATCCGGGCCCCGCTGGCCCGCACCTCCTCGATGAGGGCGCCATGTCGTGGTCGGTCGAGGATCACGGCGGTCAGGTCTCGGACCGTGGTCTGCTTCGACTTGGCGATCCACTTCAGGTTCTGCGTCGGACTCGCGGTGATGTCGATCGCCCCGGCCGACTCGGGGCCGACGGCGATCTTCTCCATGTAGAACGACGGACCCGGGTCGAACATCGAACCCCGCTCGCCGACGGCGATCACCGACAGGGCGTTGTTCAGGCCGTAGGCGGTCAGCGTGGTGCCGTCGATCGGGTCGACGGCGACGTCGACCTTGGGGTCGGTGCCGTCGCCGACCTGCTCGCCGTTGAAGAGCATCGGGGCATCGTCCTTCTCGCCCTCACCGATGACGACGATGCCGTTCATCTGGACGGTGGACAAGCTGAGCCGCATGGCATCGACCGCAGCCGCGTCGGCGCCCTCCTTGTTGCCGCGGCCGACCCACCGTGCGGCGGCGAGGGCCGCCGACTCGGTGACCCGCACCAGTTCGAGGGCGAGGTTCCGGTCCGGTCGCTGGGCGGTGGGGCTCGGCATGCCCTCACCGTAGCCCCGACCGGTACCGTGCCGGACATGGGCGATCGGGACGGTGACGTGCTGCCGACGATCGAGATGGTCCTCGGCGGCCGTGATCTGACCGAGCCGCGGCTCTCGCCGGACGCGACCACGGTGGCCGTCGTCGTGCGGCCGGCCGGGGGCCGCGCGTCGGTGGTGCTTCTCCCGGTCGACGGCGGCCCCGAACGGCAGTTGGCGATGCCGGGCGAGCCCGCAGCGGGCCGAGGACGCAACGGGGGGTGCCTGGCGTGGCTCCCCGATTCATCCGCGCTCGTGATCGTGACCACCGACGGTGATCTGGTGGTGCAGCCGGTGCCGGCGGGGACGGCGCGTCGGATCGGAGGGTGGAAGGGCGCAGCCGAGGGTCCGGTGTGCTCCCCGGACGGGCGGACCGTCGCGGTCGCCGTCGACCGCGCCGGCGTCTGGGTGGCAGCCGTGGACGGGTCGTCACCGCCCCGTCGTGTCGATGACGGGGCCCGCGACTTCTGCCTCGACCCGGTGTTCGATGCCGATGGCGCACTGTGGTGGACGGCGTGGTCGGTGCCCGACATGCACTGGGACCACTCGGTGCTCGTGGGTCCGATCGACATCACGGACCGCCCCGCCGGCCCAGTGGCTCTGCCCGCCCGGGCCGGAGTGGGACAGATGCAGCAGTTCGTGCCCCTCACCGACGGCTCCCACGTCGTCCTGCGGGACGACACCGGTTGGCTCAACGTCTGGCTCGACGACCGCCCACTCGTGGACGAGTCGTTCGAGCACGGTGGCCCGATGTGGGGCCCGGCGCAACGCTCGATCGTCGCCTCGCCGACGGGGGACCGCATCGCGTTCACCCGCAACGAGGACGGTTTCGGTCGGCTGTGCGTCGTCGACCGGCGGACCGGGAAGGTGCACGGCATCGCCCGTGGCGTGCACGGCCAACTCGGCTGGGCGGGCGACCGTCTCGTCGCCCTCCGCTCCGGGGCCCGAACCCCGACCGAGGTCGTCGCCTACGACACGTCCGGGGACCCCGCCGCCGGATGGGAGCGCCGTCGTCTGCTGGTCGGACCGACCGCCGGTTGGGAGACGATCGACCTCCCCGAGCCCGAGGTCCACCGGATCGCGACCCCGGACGGGAGGGTCCCCGTGCGTCGTTATGCCGCCGGCCACGGCCGGATGATCGTCCACGTCCACGGCGGCCCCACCGACCAGTGGCCGGTCGAGTTCCTGCCGCGGGTGGCCTACTGGTGGGCCCGGGGCTTCGACATCGTCGTCCCCGACCCGCGCGGCAGCACCGGTCACGGGCGAGCGCACCAGCAGGCGCTTCGGGGACGGTGGGGCTGCGACGATGTCGACGATGTCGCGGCGGTGATCCGGGCCGCCCACCGCAGCGGGTGGGCGGAGCCGACGTCGTCGGTGGTCATGGGGTCGTCATCGGGCGGACTCGTCGTCCTCGGCACACTGATCGACCATCCGGACACCGTCGCCGGCGGGATCGCCCTCTACCCGGTGTCCGATCTCGCCGACCTCGCGGGTCGGAGCCACCGTTTCGAGGCGCACTACCCCCTCGGACTCGTCGGTCCGGCGGGGGACCCGGCATACGGAGAGCGCTCGCCGCTCCGCCGAGCGGGCGGCATCGCGCGTCCGTTGCTGCTCATGCACGGAGACGCGGACCCGGTGGTCCCGGTCGAGCACAGTCGGGCGCTCGCCGCGGCGATCCGTGCTGCGGGTCCCGACGGGGGACGCGACGTCGAGTACGTCGAGTTCCCGGGGGAGGGCCACGGCCTGCGCGACCCGGCCAACCGCCGTCGGGAGTTCGAGCTCGTGGGGGAGTTCCTCTCCCGGGTGGTCCCGCCCGACGTCTCGTCCCGCGCCCCGTGATGACGACGGCCACTAGTCTGCGGCCGTGAGCGACGACTTCGACCCCGCCGACCCGGACGTGGTGAAGGTCAACTACGACCTGCGCGGCTGGGACCCCGACCAGCGGGCGGCCCTGATCGAGTCGTTGGCCAACGCCGAGATCCCGCACGCCTGGATCGGTGACGAACTCGTGGTCCCCGAGGGTGCGGAGGATCGCACCGACGAGGTCTTCGACCGGCTCGAGGACGAACTCGGACCCTTCGCCGTCGTGCTCGAGGAGTCGGACACCGGCACCGAGTTCCAACTCGAGGACTGGGCGGACTCCGAGCTCGAGATCCTGCGTTCCGCCCTCCTCGACGAACAGATCCCCCACCGCTGGGACGGTGCGTCAGTGATCGTCGCCAGCGATGCCGAGGACTTCGTCGACGACCTGCTCGATGCGATCGAGTCCGGTGACCTCGTCGAGGTGGACGGGGAGAGCGAGGCCCCCGACGGCGTGCTCGCCGACCTGTTCGGGATCGGCGATCGCCTGTCACGAGACGTCGACGACGGCGGCTCCAGGATGCTCCTGTTCGACCTCGCCGGGCGGGTGTCAGTCGATGCGCCACCCTTCGGCATCGCGCCGCGGGTGTGGGCCACGATCCTCGCCCATGCCCAGTCGCTCCGCGACGAGTTCACCGCCGAGGACCACGACCCGGAGCGGATCAGGACCGCAGCGGCCGAGCTCCTCGCCGTCTGCCGTCCCTGGGTGTGAGCCAGCGGAGCTGACGGCACGCGACCGACCTCGGGTTCGGGGCACGAGGGGACGAGTGGCCGACGGGGTCCTACGCTCTCGGCATGCTGCTCGCCGAACTCGAGATCCACCACTCGCGTCCGGCCCAGCCCACCCGCCGGCTGGCCCTCGGGCACCTCGTCCTGCCGGTCGACCCACCGCCCGGGCTCGGTGGGATCCTGCTCGGCGCCGTCGTGGCCGAGCACTCCCGCTCACTCGGCCCGGACGACCTGGCCGACATCGGCCGCCTGCTGATCGAGATCGAACTCGGACGCCGCGTCGTGCAGCCCCGCCTGCGCCACCGCTTCCAGGTCGACCGCCACGGTCTGGCCCGCAGCGTGCACCAGTTGCACGGTGAGGGCGACGAGATCCGCTTCGAGTTCGGATCGAAGGGGACCGACCTGGCCCAGGTGCTCGGCGCGGTGTACGCGCTCGAGCGACTCGACCTCGACCACCGCCGTCGACTCGCCCCGATCCTCGCCCGCGCGACGCGGTGGCGGGGACCGATCGGTCCGAGTCTGATCGCCCACCTGGCCGGGGCGCGGAGCAGTGAGTTGACGGCGCTGGCCGACCCTCGCGGCTGGGCCCTCGGCGTGCTCGGCTTCGATCCGGCCGGGTCGGCACCATCGCGGCGCGAGATCACGAAGCGCTACCGCGAGCGGATGCGTGACGTGCATCCGGACCACGGCGGTGACACCTCGAGTGCGAGCGCCTCGATCATCGAACTCGCCGAGGCCCGACGGATCCTCACCGAGGTGGTCGGGGTCGGCTGAGCTCACCCGTCCGGGTTCAGCTCCTCGAGTTCTCGGTGGGCGGTCTCGGGGAGGAAACCGAGGACGATGGCGACGGCGAGGAGCTGGCCCATCGCCAGCATGCCGAGCACCGCCCCGTACGAGCGGCCGCCGTCGAGCATCCAGCCGGCCACCAGCAGGCCGATGACACCGCCGAGCAGGGCAGCCACGGTCAACAGCCCGGCGGCGCGGCTCCGGTTGCCGGTCGGGAACAACTCGGCGCGGTACACGGCGAGCGCCGGGTACGACATCCCCCCGGCCACGCCACCGGCGAAGGCGGCGAGCCACATGACCGGTCCGCCGACCGTGAACGACAGGAGGATCAGAGCGGTCGCCGCCGGCAGCGCCACGCCGATCAGCCGTCGGCGCCCGCCGCGGTCGGCCAGTTGGCCGCCGACGATCAGCCCGATCGCCGCCGGCGTGCTCGTACCCAGCGTGAACGCGGCGATCCACGAACCGGAGAGTCCGCGGACCTCGTCGAGGTACCGGTTCTGGAAGAAGCTCGCCGGAGCGACGAAGAGGTTCACGCCGACGGCGATCGCCGCCAGCAGTGCGAACCGTCGTCGATCGATGCGCACATGCTCACGGTGGGCGGTCGCGAACCGTTGCGTCTCGGGCAGTCGACGGGTCAGGTCGACGGCGACGACGAGCCAGATCACCCCGAGCAGGTACACCAGCCGCCAGCCGCCCGCGGCGAGATCGGTCAGGGGCAGGGCCATGACCGCGATCCCGGCGCCGAGCCCGCTCGCCATCGCCAGCACCCCGACGGCGTGGGCGCGCGAGTTGCGCGGCATCTCCTCGGCGGCGACGACGGCGATCAGGAAGTCGAGGCCGAGTCCCAACGGCCGGCCGATCGTCTGGGTGGCGACCAGGAGCGGGAACGTCGGTGCGAGGGCTCCGAGGGAACTGACGAGCGGTGCGCTCCAGGCCAGCCCCACGATGACGCGCCGCCGACCGATCCGATCGGCCAGCACGGCGAGTGGGATCGTGATGAGGATGCCGAGTCGGACCATCGCCCCGGCGATGCCGATCTCCCGGTTGCCGACCCCGAAGTCGTCGGCGGCGAAGGTGACCGTCTGGGTGAACAGGGTGTTCACGAACGCCGAACTCATCGCCGCTGCGGCGAGCAGTCCGAGGACGCGCACCTGTCGCGGCGCGAGTCGGTCGGGGGGAGCCCACCACTGTCGCGTGATGCGGATCGGTCGACCGGAACCCGGGGCGTGTCGACGGCGAGCCACGAGCGCCGCGATCGGGATCGCGTACAGCCAGCCGAACCACGGGACCTCCACCCGGTGACGGGTCGTCTCCACCAGATCGTCACCGTCGCGGTGCACCGAGCGCTCCCACACGGTGAAGGGCCCCTCCGTCTGGACGAAGTGCGCCGGGAGGGAGTCGCCGTCGGGCTCGTCGACCCGCCGCTCGAGCACCAGATCGTCCCGCGGGCGCACGAGGTCTGACGCGGCACTCCCGGTGTCGGTCCAGCGACGCTCGGTGATGCGCTCCCGAGTCGGCACGGCGGGAGCATACTGGGGCCATGCCGTCCAGTTCCCGGGGGTGTCCGGGCACCCCCGTCCTCGACGGCGCCCGACTCGAGGTGCGCCGCACCGGGCCCCTGAGCGGCCGGGTGGTGGTCCCCGGGGCCAAGAACTCGGTGCTCAAGCTGATGGCCGCCGGACTCCTGACCGATGGCACATGCCGCGTCACGAACGTCCCCGACATCGTCGACGTGTCGATCATGGCCGACCTGTTGACCGCGATCGGACTCCGGGTCGACCGTCCCAGCCCGAACGAGGTGGTGATCACCAACTCCGGTGACATCACGCCGGTGGCCCCCGCTGACCTCACCGATCGCATCCGGGCATCGGTGAACGTGCTCGGACCCCTCCTGTCGCGTTACGGCCGGGTCGTGCTGCCGTTGCCCGGGGGCGACGACTTCGGTGCACGGCCCATCGACATGCACATCGCCGGCCTCGAGGCGATGGGAGCCGAGTTCTCGATCGGCGGCGATGCCCTCGAGGCGAGGGCCCCGCGACTGCACGGCGCCGACGTCAGCTTCGCGTTCCCCAGCGTCGGGGCGACCGAGAACGTCGTGATGGCGGCCGTGCTCGCCGACGGCACGACGACCATCGACGGCGCCGCCCGCGAGCCCGAGATCGTCGACCTGTGCGAGTTCCTGATCGGGCTCGGCGCCCGGATCGACGGCGTGGGGACGTCACACCTCGTCATCCACGGCGTGGAGCGTGACGCCCTCGGATCGGTCACCCACCGCGTGGTGCCCGACCGCATCCAGGCTGCCACCTACATCGCGGCGGTGGCGGTGGCCGGCGGACGACTCGAGATGGTCGACGCCCGCGCCCGGGACATGGAACGGGTCCTCGACCGAGTCGGCGCCATGGGTCTCGGATGGACCCCGTTCCACGATGAGGACGGGTCGAGCGGGTTGGTCGTGGAGGGAACCGACCACCTCCGGTCGGTCGATGTGCAGACCCTCCCGTACCCGGGGATCGCGACCGACTACAAGCCCCTGATGACGACGATGCTGGCGGTCGCCGACGGTGTCGCGATCGTCACCGAGAACCTCTACCCGGGCCGCTTCCGCTACATCGACGAACTCCGCCGGCTCGGGGCGGACATCCGCACCGAGGGTCACCACGCGGTGGTCCACGGTGTTCGGCGCCTCGCGGGGACCCGCGTCACGGCCCACGACATCCGCGCCGGGGCGGCGATGGTCGTCGCCGGCCTCGCCGCCGAGGGCACGACCGTGATCGACGGTGTCCACCACATCGACCGTGGCTACGACGACCTCGTCGGCCGACTCACCGCGGTCGGGGCCGACATCGTCCGCGTCGACTGAGCACCCTCGCGCCGACGCGCCCTGACCAGGTGTCAGCGGTCGCTCTGCCGTGTCGTCTCAGCCGAGGCGGCCGACCCGGCATCGTGCTCGGCGGCCCGTCGGGCTGCCTCCTCGACCCGTCGCTTGACGAGCGCCAGGAGACCGATGACGACGACGATCGGGCCGGCGACGAGCAGGATCTCGTCCCATCCACCCTGATGGGCGAGCATGGCGGCGACGGTGGTCGGCGGCGAGACCATGGTGGAGCCCACACACCGAGGGTACGGCAGCGGCGCTCCGATCGCCGATCGTGCGCCGATCGGGCGGTGAACCCCGCGACCGGCGCCGCCGGATGGTTGAATGACGGGGTCATGTTGGAGAAAGTCCTGGCGACGATCGAGGTGATCCGGCCTGCGCTGCAGGCCGACGGTGGAGACATCGAGCTCGTCGGCGTCGACACCGAGACCGGTGTGGTCTCGGTACGCCTCGTCGGGGCGTGCGGCACCTGTCCGGTCTCGACCCAGACCCTGAAGGGTGGCATCGAGCGGATCATGCGTGACCGGGTCGACGGCGTCACCGAGGTCGTCAACGTCGCCGAGGCGGAGAACGCCATCTGATGGCGCGTCCCGCAGCGGATCCGGCGGCGCTCTTCGCCGCAGCCCGTGAGGGCGATCGCGCCGCCACGGCCCGCCTGCTCTCGCTGATCGAGCGCGGCGGGATCCCGGGGCGCGAGGTCGGACGCATCGCCTACCCCCTGAGTGGCGACGGCTACACGGTCGGTCTGACCGGCGCCCCCGGAGCGGGGAAGAGCACGCTCACCAGCGCCGTGATCGCACACCTGCGCTCGATGGCGATCGAGGTGGCCGTCCTCGCCATCGACCCGTCGTCGCCGTTCACCGGCGGGGCGATCCTCGGCGACCGCGTCCGCATGCAGGACCATGCCACCGACCCGGGGGTGTTCATCCGCTCGATGGCGACCCGCGGGCACCTCGGCGGACTCTCGTTGGCGACCCCCGAGGCGGTCCGCCTGCTCGACGCCCTCGGCCGAAAGTGGATCCTCGTCGAGACGGTCGGCGTCGGTCAGGTCGAGGTCGAGATCGCCGGCAAGGCCGACACCACGGTCGTGGTCGTGAACCCGGGATGGGGTGACAGCGTCCAGGCCAACAAGGCCGGCCTGATGGAGATCGCCGACGTGTTCGTGATCAACAAGGCCGACCGCAAGGGCGTGGAGGAGACCCGCCGCGACCTCGAGCAGATGCTCGACCTCTCGGACCTCCCGGGTGACGCCTGGCGTCCGCCGATCGTCCCGACCGTGGGCAACACGGGCGACGGCGTCCCGGCCCTGTGGGATGCCGTGCTCGCGCACCGGGCCCACGCCGAGACCACCGGACAGCTGGCCGAGCGGCGCCGTTTCCGTTCCTCGGAGGAGTTGCGCGAGATCGTCGCCAACCGGTTGCGCGAGCGGGCCCGTCAGGTGTGCACCGGCGACCGATGGGACGAGGTGACCGGCGAGGTCGTCGGCCACCGCCTCGATCCGTGGTCGGCGGCGGACGAGATGCTCGCCCCGATCGACGCCTGACCGGCGGGTCCCCGGCGGGATGCCGAGAGGCGGTCGAGTTCCTCCATCACGAACCGGGGGCCGGGCCGTCCGCGGGTGCACCACCGCTCCGCCGTGCCGCGGACCTCGTCGACCGACCATCCCGATGCCAGCGCGGAGGCGATCGCCCTGCTCGTCGCCTCGGCACCGCCGTGCGGTCGGAGTATCGCCAGCGTCGCCGGCACGGTCAGTACCGGGATCCCGTCGACCTCGGTGACGTCGGAGTCATCGAGTCCACGGGTGAAGTGGGTGACGACGATCCCGGTCGGCCCCGGCCACGAGCCCTTGCGGCACAGCAGGTGGACATGCGGATGGTCCGAGAAGCCGTCGAGGCCGTGCAGGCGCGCTGCCGCCCCGTGCGAGATGACACCCCGACCGGCGGTCATCGTGGCGATCCGGCACCGCTGTCGCCAGGTCTCGACGACGGCCGTCGAACGCAGCACCCGGTGGGCTGGGCGGTCGAGGATCCCGAGTTCGATCAGTCGGCGCTCGCGATGCCAGGAGACCCCGAGTGAGCGGGCGGTCTCGGCGTGGGCGACCCCGTCGTGGTCGCGGAGGTGATGGAAGAAGTCCAGCATGGCCGAGGGGAGAGCCCTCGGGCCCCGGCCGGGAAGGGCGGGCGTGGCCGGTGGTCAGCGACCGGTGAAAGTGGCGTGACCGGGGCCGTGCTCGAGGAAGCTGGCGACACCGACCTGGCTGTCCTCGGTGGCGAAGACCTCGGTGAACGCCGCCCGCTCGGCGAGCAGGCCCGCTGTCAGCCCGGCCGCCAGGCCCTCGTCGATCACCCGCTTCGTGATGGCCTGCGCGGTCGTGGCACCGGCTGCGACGGCCGCGGCGAGTTCCATCACCCGGTCGCGCAGGCCATCGTGCTCGACGATCTCGTCGGCCAGCCCGATGCGCAGCGCCTCGTCGGCGCGCACCTGACGACCGGTGATGCACATCTCCTTGGCCCGGCTGGCACCGATGGCCCGGGTGAGGCGCTGTGTGCCGCCGCCACCGGGGATGATGCCGAGCAGGATCTCCGGCTGGCCGAACACCGCCTTGGTCGACGCGACCCGGTAGTCGCAGGCGAGGGCGAGCTCGCACCCGCCACCGAGGGCGTAGCCGGCGACCTCCGCGATGACGAAGCGGGGGAGTGCGGCGAGCGCGTCGAGGGCCCGGTGGAAGCGGCCGGTGATCACCGTCGCCTCCTCGGGGCCGCCGAACTCGGAGATGTCGGCCCCGGCGGCGAAGATGCGCTCCCCCCCGGTGACGACGACGACCTTGGGCAGGTCGCCGGCGAGGGATTCCACGATCCGATGGAGTTCGTCGAGGACGGCCCCGGAGAGGGCGTTGACCTTGCCGTTGCGCAGGGTGATGACGGCGATGCCGTCGGGGCGACGGTCGAGGTCGATGATGGGGCCGGTCGGGTCGGTGGCGCTGCTCATCGCCCCAGCATGCCCGATCAGGGTGTGCCGGAGCCGTGCCCGACCGCGTCGAGGTACACGGCCTCGGTCCGGCGGGCGATCGCCTGCCAGGAGTAGTCGCGGTCGACGAGTCCCCGGGCGGCGAGGCGCAGACCGTCGGCCAACTCCCGGTCCGACAGGACGCGGATGATCGCCTCCGCGAGTTGCTCGGAGTTCCCCGGCTCGAACGTCAGCGCCGCACCGGTGCCGGTGACGAGTTCGGCCAGGCCGCCCGTCTCGGCGACGACGAGCGGCGCCCCGCCGGCGAGCGCCTCGAGCGCGACCACGCCGAACGGCTCGTACAGGGAGGGGATCACCACGCAGGCGGCCCGGTGGATGGCGGCGCGCAGGGCACCGTCGGTGAGGTAGCCGGGAAGGTCGACGATGTCGCTCACGCCGGCGACGTCGATCTGGGACTGCAGCTCGGCGAGGTAGGTGCCGCGGCCGGCGATGATCGAGTGCGCCCCGGGGACGGCTGCCCGCACCATCCCCATCGCTCGGGCGAGCACCTGGAAGCCCTTCTCGTACTGGACCCGCCCCCAGGTGAAGACGAGGTCACCCTCGGGTGCGTCGGGGTGGTCGGGGTCGTGTCCGGCCCACCAGGCAGGATCGATGCCCCCCGGGATCGACGTCACGGCTGCCGGATCGAGTTCGAAGTCGGCGGTCACCTGACGGGCGAGGAGACGCGTGATGGTGATCACGCGGCGCGATCCGTTGGCCAACCACCACTCGACACCGTTGACGTCGGTGGGGACGCCCGGCGGGACGTGCCCACCGTGTCGGCTGCGCTCCGTGCCGTGGAACGTGGTGACCACCGGGGCACCGTGCCACTGGCTGATGACCTGGGATGCCCACGCGCCGTGCCAGTCGTGGGCGTGCACGACGTCGGGTCGCCAGTCGCCGAGGGAGCCGAGTGCGGCGAGGAACGCGTGGTTGGCCGAGGCGACCCGGGCGATGGCCCGATCGGGGAGCCATGGCAGGTCGACCTCGGCCCGGAGGATCCGGACACCGGCGACCGTCGCCTCCCGTTCGGTGCCGGCGGTGCGGCGGGTGACGACCACGATCTCGTGACCGAGATCGACCAGGGCATGGGCGAGGCCGTCGACGTGGGAGGCGGTTCCGCCGGTGGCGGACGGGGGGAGTTCCCAGGCGAACATCAGCACCCGCACGGACGCGCACCCTACTCTTGTGGGGTGTCCGGCCCCCGTCTCGTCCCCACGCGACCGGGACCGCTGGACCTGCACCTCCTCAACGAGGGGACCCACCGGCGTCTCTGGGAGTTCCTCGGCCCGCAGCGCACCGAGGACGGCACCCGCTTCTGCGTCTGGGCGCCCAATGCCCGCGCCGTGTCGGTGATCGGTGACTTCGGTGACTGGCGGCCGATCCCGCTCGAGCCGATCGACTCATCCGGGGTGTGGTGCGCGGACGTCCCGGGTGCCCGCCCCGGTCAGCACTACAAGTTCCTCGTCACCGGCTCGCACGGCCGGGAGGTGCTCAAGGCCGACCCGATGGCGCGTCGCACCGAACGCCCGCCGGCGGACGCGTCGGTCATCCCCGACGACGCCGAGCCCTTCGCATGGGGTGACGCGGCGTGGATGCAGCATCGGGTCGGTCACCTGTCGGGCCAGCTCCCGGTGCGGGTCTACGAGGTCCACGCCACCTCGTGGCGTCGGGAGTGCACCGACTGGGACTCGCTCGCCGTGGCACTGGGGGATCACGTCGTCGACCTCGGTTTCACCCACGTCGAGTTGATGCCCGTGGCCGAGCACCCCTTCGGCGGTTCATGGGGGTACCAGGTGACGGGCTTCTTCGCCCCGACCGCCCGCCTCGGCGACCCGGACGGCCTGCGACGCCTCGTCGACCACCTGCACGCTCGGGGGATCGGCGTGATCGTCGACTGGGTTCCCGCCCACTTCGCCAAGGACTCGTGGTCGCTCGGTCGGTTCGACGGGACCGCGCTCTACGAGCACGAGGACCCACGGCTCGGCGAGCATCCCGATTGGGACACGTTCGTGTTCAACACCGGCCGGGTCGAGGTGCGGAACTTCCTCGTCGCCAACGCCCTGTACTGGATCGACGAGTTCCACCTCGACGGACTGCGGGTCGACGCCGTCGCCTCGATGCTCTACCTCGACTACTCACGGCGCGAGGGGGAGTGGGTGCCGAATCGGCTCGGCGGCAACGAGAACCTGGAGAACATCGCATTCATGCAGGAGGTGAACGCGGTCGTCGGGGCGGAGCACCACGGCGTCCTCATGGTCGCTGAGGAGAGCACGGCGTGGCCGGGGGTCACGCGACCGGTCGACCGGGGTGGGCTCGGCTTCAGCCACAAGTGGAACATGGGATGGATGCACGACACGCTCGGGTACGCCGGTCGCGAGTCGGTGCACCGCCGTTACCACCACGGCGAACTGCCCTTCACGATGCACTACGCCCACGCCGAGCGGTTCGTGCTGCCGTTGAGTCACGACGAGGTGGTGCACGGCAAGGGCAGCCTGTTGGCCCGGATGTCGGGTGACGACTGGCAGAAGTTCGCGACGCTGCGGCTCCTTCTCGCCTGGCAGTGGTCGGTGCCGGGGGCTCCGCTGGTGTTCATGGGAACCGAACTCGCACCCTGGTCGGAATGGTCCGAGTCCGCCGGGATCGACTGGTCGCTCCTCGAGCATCCCCCGCACGCCGGCGTGGCCGAACTGATCCGGGTGCTCAACCATGTCGCCGACGAGCGACCGGCACTGTGGCGGGGCGACACCGACCCTTCGGCCTTCGGCTGGCTCGACGTCGACGACGCCGAGCATTCCACCTTCGCGTTCGTGCGCTGGGACACCGGTGGGGACGGTGCGGTGGTGTGCGTGGCCAACTGGACGCCGGTTCCTCGCTCGGGTCACCGCGTCGGTGTCCCGTCGGCCGGCGAGTGGGAGGTCGTGCTCGACACCGATCAGTCCCGCTTCTGGGGCAGCGGTCACCGATCACCGGCATCGGTCGTCCTCCGAGCCGAGTCGATTCCGTGGCAGGGACACGAGCAGTCGGTCCAGTTCGACCTCCCGCCCTTGGCGATGATCTGGTTGGCGGACAGCCGCGGCGAGCGATGACGGACGCCGTCGAGCGCACGGGCCGGGAGGACCGCTCGGTGATGGCTGCCGGTGTCGTCCTCGGGGCCGCGGTCGGGGTCTTCGGCATCGCCTTCGGCGTCGGGGCCGTCGCCGCCGGGGGCAGCGTCTGGCAGACCGT
The DNA here is from genome assembly GCA_041164245.1 of Actinomycetota bacterium. Lineage (GTDB taxonomy): Bacteria > Actinomycetota > Acidimicrobiia > Acidimicrobiales > Ilumatobacteraceae > Casp-actino5. The sequence goes on from JBEAPU010000071.1 coordinate 15,487, forward strand.
GGCCATGTCACTGCTGGTGTTCACCGGTGCGTCGCAGTTCGCGGCGGTGAGCGTCGTCAGCGCCGGGGGCGGACTAGCGGCCGCCCTCGGCGGGGCATCGCTCCTGGCTGCCCGCAACGGCGTGTACGCCCTCACCATGGCGAGGCACCTGCCCGGCAGCCTGCCGGCGCGGCTCATCGCCGCCCAGATCACGATCGACGAATCGACGGCGATGGCCACCGCCCGCCGCGATCCGGCGTCGATCCGACGCGCCTTCTGGGTGACCGGCCTCTCGGTGTACGTGTTCTGGAACATCGGGACCCTCGTGGGCGCGCTCGCCGGTTCGGCCATCGACCCGGCGACGTGGGGGCTCGATGCCGCCTTTCCGGCCGGGTTCGTGGCGATGGTCGCACCCCACGTCGAACGGAGCCTCGGTCGGCGGGCGGCCATCGGGGGAGCGCTGATCGCCCTCGTCACCATCCCGTTCGTCCCGGTCGGACTCCCGATCCTGTGCGCGTCGGCGGCCGTACTCCTCGGGGTGCGTGAGCGATGACCTGGGCCCTCGTCCTCGCGCTCGCCGCCATCGCCTACACCTTCAAGGTCCTCGGCCTCGTGGTCGCCGGTGGCCGGTCGCTCCCACCGGCGGCGGAGCGTTGCCTGGCCCTGGTGCCCCCGGCACTGATCGCCGCCCTGATCGTGACAGACACCTTCTCGACGGCCGGCGACCTGGTGGTCGACGCACGTGCCGCCGGGGTGGTGGCAGCGGTCGGTCTGGCGGCCCGCCGGGCACCGCTGATCGCAGTGATCGTCGTCGGCGCAGCCGTCACGGCCGCGGTCCGCGCGCTCGGGTGGCTGCCCTGATGTGACCGCCCGGCGGGCGGCTCAGACCTGCGCCGGGGCGGACGACGCGATCGACGTCCGCAGGGCCTCGGCGGCCAACTCGGGGGGCACCACGTTGATCAACACCCCCGTGCCACGCTCGAAACCGGCCTGCGTGACGAGGTTCGGCCAGATGTGGATGTGCCAGTGGAACTCGCCGGTGTGCTGATGCGGGGCGGAGTGGAAACCCACGTTGTAGGCAACGTCGCCGAGTGTGCGACTGAGCGCCGCCATGGCGTCGCGCAGGCCGCGCCCGATGCCGGCCAAGGTGGTGTCATCGGTGTCCTGCAGGTGCAGGAAGTGGTGTTGGGGGATCACCAGCAACTCGTAGGGCGTGCCGCTCCAGTAGGGGCACAGCACCATCACGTCCTCGTTCTCGAACACCACCCGGTCGCCCGACGAACGCTCGGCCTCGATCGTCGTGCACAGGACGCAGCCTCCGGCGAACCGGGCGAAGGCGCGTTCCTCCTCGATGACCTCGCCGGGCACGAACGGGAGCCCCATCAACTGTCCGTGCGGGTGCTCCAACGAGGCGCCGGCCTCGCGGCCGTGATTGACGATCGCCTGGGTGTACCGGATGTGCTTGGACTTGGCGTGCTCGACGAACCGGCGTCGCAACGCCGACATGAACGTCTCGGCGGCGTCATCGTCGAGGACGTCGAGGCCGGAGGAGTGATCCGGTGTGTAGACGAACACCTCGTGGAGACCGGTGCCCTCGGCGGTGACGTGCACCGGGCCCTCGTGGTGCACGGCGAAGCCGTCGTCGCCGGTGAACGCCGGGTACAGGTTCGGGATGACCCGCACCGTCCAGGCCCCGGAGGAGTCGATCGTCTCGAGTGCCGGCGGCGTGGCCTCCTCGTTGCCCGGGCAGAACGGGCACGGTCGGTCGTGCGGACCGTCGATCGCCGTCGATCGGGGGGCGAAGTCGGTCGGGCGTTGGGCCCGTTCGGACACGATCGTCACCCATCGGCCGGTGAGCGGGTTGAGTCGCAGTTCACTCACAGTGACTGCAGGATATGCGGGTGGGGCCGTGACCGTGCGGCACGTCGGTCAGTGGTCAGCCCGGGTCCACACGGACAGGTGCCGGCGGTGACCCTCCTGCCAGTCGGTACCGTCCCGTTCTCCGTGGCGACGCTCGAGGACGAGGCCGGCTGCGGCCGCCATGTCGTCGAGTTGGGCGACGGTGGCGTAGCGGACCCGCCAGGGTCGGAGCCGCACGCCACCGCTCTCGCTGAACTCGACGAACTGACCCTCGGCGAGCTGGTCGCCGAGGTGGTGCCGGCTGACCGAGAGCACGACCCGGTCGACGTCCATCTCGCGTATCGCGACGTCATCGACGACGACACCGTGACCGGCAACGGCGACATCGGCCTCGGGAGCGATCGCCTCGACCACCAACCGACCCCCGACCCGGAGCCGCCCGGCGACCACGGAGAAGAGCTCGGCCTGGCGAGAGTGGTCGGTGAGGTTGAAGAGGGTGTTGAAGGCGATCAGCACGAGATCGAGGGGGCCCTCGGGCAGGTCGTCGACCATGTCGCCGAGCACCGGCACGATCCGGCCGGCGGCGATCGGTGACGACGCGGCCTCCTGCAACCGAGTCAACATCTCCGGGCTCGAGTCGACCCCGATGATGGTCGCGTCGCGTCCGGCGCAGGCCGCGGCGAGGGCGATCGCCACCCGCCCGGTGCCGACACCGAGTTCGCAGACCCGACCCCCCTCGGGGACGAGCGGGTCGAGGGTGGCCACCAGGGCGTCCAGGTCGCCGAGGTCCCGGTACCAGTCGTCGTAGACGTCGGCGAAGGCACGCCCGTAACTGCGCGAGTCGTAGCCATCCATGGCGGCAACCTACCGAGCCACTGCGCGAGCCGGCACTGCCTAGGCTGAGGACGTGTCCGGGAACCCTGTCGCCTATCTGGACCATGCGGCGACGACGCCCATGCGCCCGGGCGCGCTGGCGGCGATGGTCGAGGTCCTGGGATCGGTCCACGCCAACCCGGCGGGCGGTCACCGACCGGCGCGCGCTGCCCGGCAACTGGTCGACGAGGCCCGCGAGCGCGTCGCCGGCCTGCTCGGCGTGCGGCCCGACGAGGTGGTGTTCACGAGCGGCGGGACCGAGTCCGACAACCATGCGATCGTCGGCTCTGTCGGGACGCGTCCCGGTGTGGCCGTATGCCCGATGGTCGAGCACCACGCCGTGCTCGACCCGGTCGAACACGTCGGGGGTCGGACCGTGGCGGTCGACGGTCACGGTCGGGTCGACCTCGATGCGCTCGAGGTGGTGCTGCGCCGCGAGCCGGTGAGCGTCGTGTCGGTGATGACGGTGAACAACGAGGTCGGGACGGTCACCGACCTCGGGGCGGTGTCCGAGGTGGTGCGCCGTCTCGCCCCCGACGCGTGGTTGCACACCGACGCGGTCCAGGCCGCGAGCTGGGTCGACCTGCGGACGGTGACCCCGTTGGTCGACATGGTGTCCCTGAGCGCCCACAAGTTCGGCGGACCCAAGGGGTGCGGCATCCTCGTGCTGCGGCGCGGGACGACACCCCGGGCACTGCTGCGCGGCGGGGGTCAGGAGCGGGGTCACCGATCGGGCACGGTCGATGTGGCCTCCGTCGTCGCCACCTCGACCGCGCTCGCCGAGACCGACGGCGGACGCTTCGGCGAGGTGACGCGGGTCGCCGACCTGCGCGACCGACTCGTCGCCGGCCTGCTGGCGGTCGACGGGGTGCGCCTGACCGTGCCGACGTCGGAGACGGTGCCCGGCGTCGTGCACGTGTGCGTCGACGGTGTCGAGAACGAGGCCGCGCTCTTCCTGCTCGATGCCGCCGATGTCTCCGCCAGCGCGGCCTCGGCCTGCGCGAGCGGGGCGATGGAGCCGTCGCACGTCCTCGCAGCCATGGGCATCGACCGTCGGACGGCCTCGGGTGCGCTCCGGTTCTCGCTCGGGCACACCACCACCGTGGCCGAGATCGACCACGCGATCGGGGCCGTCCACGACGTGGTCGGCCGTCTGCGTCGGGGATCGCCCCGATGAGGGTCCTCGTCGGGATGAGCGGCGGGGTGGACTCCTCGGTCGCGGCCGCGCTCCTGCTGCGCGCCGGGCACGACGTCGTCGGCGTGACGATGCGTCTGTGGGGTGGGGAGAGCGACACCGGGTGCTGCAGCGTGTCCGACGTCGATGACGCTCGTCGCGTCGCCCAGCAACTCGGGATCGACCACGTCGTGTTCAACTTCGCGGAGGAGTTCACCGCGCGCGTCGTCGACCCGTACGTCGACGCGCATCGTGTCGGTGTCACGCCGAACCCGTGCATCGAGTGCAACCGGCACCTGAAGTTCGATCGTCTGCACGAGCGGGCCCGACTGCTCGGGTTCGACGCGGTGGCCACCGGTCACCACGCGCGCGTCGGTCGACGGCCCGACGGCCGTCGCACACTCGAGCGGGGCGCGGACCGGGCGAAGGACCAGAGCTACGTGCTCCACATGGTGGGCCAGCGTCAACTGGCCGAACTCCTGCTGCCGGTCGGCGAGCACCCGAAGTCCGAGGTCCGGCGGATCGCTCTGGAGATGGGCCTGCGCACCGCGACCAAGCCCGACAGTCAGGACGTCTGCTTCATCACCTCGACCGGGGGACGCGAACACTTCCTCGGTCGGCGGATCCCGCTGCGGTCGGCCCGGGTCGTCGACACCGCCGGCACCCCGCTCGGGACCGTGCCGGCCGTCGAACTCGTCACCGTGGGCCAGCGTCGGGGCCTCGGCCTCGCCGGAGGGGGACCGGTGCGCTACGTCGTGGACGTCGATCACGGTCCCGACCCGACGGTGGTGGTCGGCGGGCCCGAGGACCTCCTCGCCGACGGTGTGACGGTGCGGTCGATGTCGTGGGTCGACGAGCCGGCGGACGGCGAGGTTCTGGTGCAGGTGAGCGCCCATGGTGAGCCGGTGCCCGCTCGTCTCACCGTCGACGACCCGACGTGTGCCGAGGTGCGCTGGGACCTCCGTCGTGCCCGGGTCGCGCCGGGGCAGAGCGTCGTCGTCTACGACCTCGATGACCGCTGCGTGCTCGGTGGCGGCATCGCTCAGGCCGGGTGACCCCGACGGCGTATCGCGGCGAGTGTGGCACCGGGGCGACTCGGGGCGACGAGGGCGGCCCCGAGGTGGATCGCCCGTCCGCCGGGTGAGCGGGGTCCGGCGTTGAGCACCGTGGTGACCATGGAGCGCAGCCTGATCTCGAGGAGGTGGCCGCCCGAGGGCCCGCTCAGGTCGGCGGCTTCGGTGTCGACGTCGGCGAGGGTCACCCCGGCGACGTCGTGGCGACGAATCATCAGCGTCTCGGCGAGGACCAACGGGTCGTGCACGACGATCCCCGCCGGGACGAGCACGAGCCATCGGCGGGCCAGTCGGTGCCAGCGCGGTGCGGAGACGCCGGCGAGCACCGCCGTGACGATCCCACCGAGGACTGTCCCGAGGACGTCGCCCGACCGCATCCACATGATCGTCAGCCCCCCGCCGGTCATGGTCAGCGCCCAGGCGAGCGCCGCCGCCACCAGGTAGGCGGGGGGCGCCCGGAGGGGGAAGCGGTCCTCGGCACCGTAGGCGGACGACTGGATGTTGTGTCGTCCGAAACCGGCACCGACCGTGACGGCGACGACGGCGATGCCGAGCGCGGCCGGCGCAGCGGCGTCGACGGCCGGGGTCAGTCCGGTGGCCGACGTGATGAGTGTGGCCAGCAGCGGCGTCGGCGCGAGCACCCTGATGACGGTCAGCGAGCGGGCCGACGGGATGGCACTCGCCACGGCGGTCACCGCCCACACGATCACCGCCGTCGTCGTCACCGCCGTCGGGCCCCACCCACTGCGACCGGCGACGAGGTCGTCGACGATGCCCCCGCCGAGCGCGGCCATCAGCACCCAGGCGACGCGGGTCGTCCACGCGAGCACCGGACCGTGGGGGAGCGAACGCACGATGCAAGTGTGGCCCAAGGGGCCGCGATCCGGGTACTCGCCCGAGTCGTGGGACCTCCGTACGGCGTGCCAGAGTGACGTCATGGCCACCGACGTGATCGCCGTCCTCGAGGGCGTCACTCCCGGATCGACGATCGGTGTCGGCAGCCTGCCGCACCGCAGCGCCGTGGCCGCCGTCGAGTTCTCGGTCAGCCACTTCGACCTGCCGGTCGTGCCGCGGCTGCCCCGTCGATCGGCCGCCGAGGCGCTCGTCGCCCAGTCGATGGTGGGATTCGAGGGAATCGAGATGGGTCCGTACGGTGCCGTGGCGGTCGACACCGCCCGGCTCGACCCCGAGGCACCGGTCGTCACCGACCTGCGGAGGGACAACTTCGGCGGGTTCCGGGCCTTCCTCGACGTCGCCCCGCAGCTCGGCGTGAACGGTCGGACCGTGAAGTGGCAGTTCGTCGGTCCGATCACGCTCGGCCTCACGCTGGCGCGGGCGGGCGCCCCGGTCGACGTCGCGTTCCGTCAGGCGGTGAGCACGGTGCGTTCGCACGTGTCGGCACTCGGCACGGCCCTGCGGTCGGCCCTGCCCGACTCCGAGCAGCTCGTCGTGATCGACGAGCCGCTCATGGTCGACCTGATGGCGGCGGACTTCCCGCTGCCTCCAGACGCCGCAGCTGACGTGTTGTCGTCGGCGATGGTGGCGGCCCAGCCCTTCGGCACGGTGGGGCTGCACTGCTGCTTCGACGCCGATTGGCCATCGCTGCTCGAGGCCGGCCCGCAGGTGCTCTCCCTCCCGGCGAGCGCCGGTGTGGCCGAGGTGAGCGGGTACCTCGATCGCTTCATGGACGGCGGAGGGCGCATCGCCTGGGGTGCGGTGAGCACGGAGGGCCCGATCGGTGTCACGGCCAGTCGCTCCTGGCACGCCCTGTCGAGCCTGTGGTGCGAGATGGTCAAGCGCGGTTCGGATCCGGGCCAGCTGCGGTTGCAGAGCCTCCTCAGCCCCCAGTCCGGGCTCGCGTCGTACTCGCCGGCCGTGGCCGAGGGGATCTGCCGCTCCCTGCGCGACATCTCCCAGCGCGTCCGGGACCAGGCCTCGGCCGCCAAGCTCGTCCTCGGCGCCTGAGCACGACACCCCGTTCCTACACTTCGGCCATGAGCGAACGGCGCGACCGGGTCGAGTTCCTCCGGGCCGAGGTGGCCCGGCACAACCGGCTCTACCACGAGCTCGATGCCCCGGAGATCCCCGACGCCGAGTTCGACCTCATGGTCAACGAGTTGCGTCGCCTCGAGGCCGAGGACCCCGCCCTCGCCGGGGCCGACTCCCCGGCGCAGTCGATCGGTGGGGTCGCGTCGGCGACCTTCGCCCCGGTGGTGCACGCCGTGCCGATGATGAGCCTCGACAACGCGATGGACATCGACGAGTTGGTGGCCTGGGGAGAGCGGGTTCGGCGCGGGCTCGGCGACGAGGCCGTCCGGTACGTGTGCGAGCTCAAGATCGACGGTCTGGCGATGAGCCTGCGCTACGAGGGCGGGCGTCTGGTCTCGGCGGCGACGCGAGGCGATGGCCGGATCGGCGAGGACGTCACCGAGAACGTGCGCACCATCGCCGTCATCCCCGAGGTGCTCGAGTCGGCGCCGGAGGTCGTCGAGGTCCGGGGTGAGGTGTACATGCCGCTGCCCGTCTTCGCGGCGCTCAACGCCGAGGCCGCGGCGAACGGCGAGCGGCCGTTGGTCAACCCCCGCAACGCCGCCGCCGGATCCCTGCGACAGAAGGACCCGACGGTCACCGCCCGCCGCCGGCTGTCGTTCTGGGCCTACCAGATGGGGGAGGTCGTCGGGGCGCCCCCGCTCGGCACCCACCTCGCCGCGCTCGAGTTCGTGGCCGGCCTCGGGTTCCCCGTCAACCCGTCGATCACGGCCGTCGACTCGGTGGAGGAGGTCGTGGAGCTGTGCCGGCGCGTCGAGGCGGCGCGCCACGACCTCGACTACGACATCGATGGTGTCGTCGTCAAGGTCGACGACCTCGACCAGCGCGCCCGGCTCGGTGTGACCTCCCGGGCGCCGCGGTGGGCGATCGCCTACAAGTTCCCCCCGGAGGAGCGCACCACGCGCCTGATCGACATCGGCGTGTCGGTCGGGCGGACCGGCCGCACGACGCCCTACGCGATCCTCGATCCGGTGTTCGTCGGCGGGTCCACGGTCGCGATGGCCACGCTCCACAACCAGGATCAGGTCCGCCTGAAGGACGTCCGGCCCGGTGACACGGTGGTCGTGCGCAAGGCCGGCGACGTCATCCCCGAGGTCGTCGGACCCGTGCTGTCGGAGCGTCCGGTCGGTTCGACGGCCTGGGAGTTCCCGACCACGTGCCCGTGCCCCATCGCCAGCACGCTGGTGCGGCCCGAGGGTGAGGCCGACACGCGCTGCGTCGAGCCCCGTTGCCCGTTCCAGCGTGACCAACGGGTGATCTTCTGGGCGGGCCGCCAGGCGATGGACATCGAGGGCCTCGGCGAGCGCACCGTCACCCAATTGACGGCGGCCGGGCTCGTGAGCGACGTTGCCGACCTGTACACCCTGACCGCCGACCAGGTCGAGACCCTCGAGGGTTTCGCCCGGCCCAGCGCCGAGAAGCTCGTCGCGGCGATCGACGGGTCACGGCGTCGGCCGGTGTGGCGGATCCTCACCGGGTTCGGTGTCCGCCACCTCGGGCCGGCGGCATCCCAGGCGCTGGCGGCGGCCTTCGGGAGCGTGCGGGCTGTTCTCTCGGCCACCGACGACGAGCGTGCCGCGGTCGACGGCGTGGGTGAGGTGATCGCCGGGTCCGTCGGCGCCTGGTGGGCCGAGGAGGCGAATCGGAGGCTGCTCGACCGACTCGAGGCGAACGGGGTCGTCCTCGACGCACCCGACCCGCTGACGGCAGCCGCGGTCGACATCGAGGCGACCCTCACCGGGCGCACGATCGTCATCACCGGCACGGTTCCCGGCTACACCCGTGACGGCGCGACGGCGGCGGTGGTCGCCCGTGGTGGCGCGTCCCCGGGAAGCGTCTCCAAGAAGACGGACGCACTCGTCGTCGGTGACGGCGCCGGTGCCTCCAAGCTCACCAAGGCCGAGCAGTTGGGCGTGCCGATCGTGCCGGCCGAGGGCTTCGCGGAACTGCTGGCCACGGGCAGGCTGCCCGGGTCCGAACCCGAGTGAGGTCGTCGCCGGGTCGGCCTAGACCACGTTGAACTGCCAGGTGAAGGTCCGCGCCCGTTCGCGTCCCTCGGTCACGAGCCAGTGGATCACCTGGACCCGATGGACCCCGGAGGTGAATCGGTCGATCGGACCGTTCGCCGACGGGGTGTACGTCAGGGTGTGGTTCCCCGGTTCGTAGACGGTGACCGGTGGGATCGAGACCTGCTGCCCCGGTTCGACGAGGGCGGTCTGCACGCTCGAGAGGTCGACGGTCGGGATTTCGATCCCGTCGATGACGAGCACCCCCGTGTGGCCGGGGGCGAGGTCGACGACGACGTTCGTCTGGGCCAGGGCCTGCTCGGCATCGGGGACCGGGGTCACCGACTCCACGGTGGCCGGCAGGTTCGCACGCTCGTCGCCGGTGACCCCGACGAGGAGCCCACGGGCGACGAACACGAGGCCGACGGCGATGACGAAGCTGACGATCAGCAGGGGTCGGTCGACACGGCGACGCCGCGGCACCGGGACGTCGGCCTGGTCGACCTCGTCGGCGATCGTGTGCTCGTCCACCCCCGCATCGTGCCACCGGTCCCGGCCCGACCCCAACCGGAGCCCCACCACGGATAGCGTCCGGGGGTCGTGGACGAGAGACTCATCGAAGGTGCCGAGCTGCTCGGGACGGTGATCGCCGGCCGTCACCACCTGCTCGACATCGTGTCCGAGGGCTCGACGGCGATCGTGTTCGACGCCGTCCGGCTCGACGACGACCGTCCGGTGACGCTCAAGCTGGTCCGACCACACCTGTGCTCCGACCCGACCCTCGTCGCGAGCCTCCCGTCGGTCATGCAGCGTTCGGCTGCGGTCGTCCACCCGGGTGTCGCCGCGGTCTTCGACTGGGGGATCGTCGAACTCGACGCCGCCGGACGGCTCCGGTCGCTCCCGTCCGCCGGGCGACGGTGTGTCTTCACGGTCTCGGAGTCCCTCGACGGTGGGAGTCTGCGCGACGTCTTCGACCGCGGCCGACTGCTCACGCCGTCCCAGGCGCTGCAGGTCGGTCTGGAGGTGTGTCACGGATTGGCCGACATCCATCGGCATGGCCTGGTCCATGGCGAGTTGACCCCGGCGAAGCTGCTCTTCGGGTCCGACGGCCGCGTCCGGATCGCGGACCTCGGACTCGCCGGACTGCTCAACGAGGTCGCATGGAGCGATCCGTCGCGGCTCGACAACCACGTCGCGGCCTACGCCGCGCCCGAGCGGGTGAGCGGTGAGGCGGTGTCGGCTGCGGTCGACGTGTACGCCCTGAGCCTGATCCTCGTCGAGGCCATGACCGGTTCGGTGCCCTTCGCCACCGACTCCACGGCGACCACGTTGTCGGCGCGGGTCGATCGTCTCCTGCCGGTGTCGGCTGACCTCGGACCGCTCGCCCCGATCCTGGAGCACGCCGCACGCCCACTGGCCGCCGAGCGGGCCACGGCGGTCGAGTTCGGGCTCGCCCTCGTCGCAGCCGCCAAGCGCCTCCCCCGGCCCGAGGCGCTGCCGCTCGTCGTGCGTCCGGTGCCGACGTCCCCATCGCCCGACCCGACCGCTCGCGCCATCGACGCGGTGGTCGACCCCTCCGGCGAGTTGCTGATCGCCCCGGTGGACACGCCGATCGCCCCGCCGGCGACCGCCCGACCGACCGTCGAGCCGGTGCCGGTGGCCAGCGACCCGCCGGCCGGTCAGCCGACCGTGAGCCCAGCCACCGCGACAGCTCCCGGACCGGCTCGTTCCCGTCCACGGTGGGTCGTCCCGGTGCTGGCCGCCGTGGCCGTCGTCGTGGTGGGGCTCGTGGCCCGCTGGCTGCTGATCACGCCGATCCACACGGTGCCCGACCTCGCCGGGACGGCGGAGGCGGAGGCGATGAACCTGATCACCCCGAATGGGTGGGTGATCGAGCGCTCGGTCGACCGCAGCGATGTCCATCCGGAGGTCGGGACCGTCATCCGGACGTCCCCCGCCGCCGGCTCGGAGCTCGCCGAGGGGGCGGTGTTCACGCTCGTGGTCAGCGAGGGGCCCGAACTGCGCGAACTGCCGGAGGTGACCGGCATGGTGGCCGGCGATGCGATCGCGTTGCTGACCGGCGCCGGGTTCGCACCGTTCCCCGAGGAGACACCGAACGAGGTCATCCCCGTCGGTGAGGTCATCTCGTGGAACGTCCCCGGCGATGCCACCATCGGGGGAGGGGCGATGGTCGAACCCGGTACGGCGGTGAGGCTGCTCGTGTCGTCGGGTCCGGCGCCCCGGGTCGTGCCCGACCTCGTCGGCCAGCTCGTCGGTCTCGCTCGGGCGCAACTCGTCGCCGACGGCCTGCGGATCGTCGAGGCCGAGGGGGTGTTCAGCGAGGAGATCCCGGTCGGCCAGATCCTGACCCAGAGCCCCGAGCCGGGGGCGACGCTCGCTCGGGGTGAGGCGGTCACCATCACCGCATCGCTCGGGCCCGATGTCGTGACCTTCCCGTCGTTGCCCGATGACATCGCCTTCGTCGACGCGCAACGACTGCTCATCGACGCCGGCTTCACGGTCCGCCTGGCGCTCGGCGCCGCCGACGGGACGGTGGTCGAGGCCACCATCGACGGCGACGAGCCCCGTCCCGGGGACACATTCCCCCGTGACACCGAGGTCGCCCTGATCGCCGTCTGATCGCTACGGTGCTCCCATCATGGGAGCGCTCGAGGGACGCGTCGTCGTCATCACCGGAGCCGGCCGAGGCCTTGGACGGTCCCACGCCATGGCGGTCGCCGCCGAGGGTGCTCGCGTCCTCGTCAACGACGTCGGTGTCGACGGCGACGGGGGTGCGGGCGACGGCACACCGGTGGCCTCACTCGTCGTCGACGAGATCCGCGCCGCCGGCGGTGTCGCCGAGGCGGACGTGAACGACGTGGCGGACTGGGCGGGCGCCGAGGCGGTCATCGCAGCGGCGATCGAGCACTTCGGTGATGTCGACGTCGTGGTGAACAACGCAGGGTTCCTGCGCGACCGGGCGATCGTGACCATGACCGAGGACGACTGGGACGGGGTCATCAGGGTCCATCTCAAGGGCCACTTCGCCATGACCCACTGGGCCGCGGTGCACTGGCGTCAGGCCCACAAGGACGGGGTCCGTCGGCAGCGCTCCCTGATCCACACGGCGTCCACCTCGGGACTCTTCGCCAATCCCGGTCAGTCGAACTACGGCGCTGCCAAGTCGGGCATCGCCACGCTCAGCCAGATCGCGTCGCAGGAACTCTCCCGGTACGGGGTGGTGTCCAACTGCATCCTGCCCGGTGCCCGGACACGCCTGACCCTGGCCTCGCCGGGACTGTCGGAGATCATGGCACCGGCCGCCGGCGGGTTCGACGAGTGGGACCCGGCGAACGTCTCGCCCCTCGTCGTCCAGCTGGCCAGCGAGAGCTGCACGGTCAACGGGGAGACGTTCTCGATCTCGGGCCGGATGCTGCAGCGGATGCATCCCTGGACAACCGGTGAGCTGGTCGAGTCCAACGGGCCGTGGACTCTCGAGGGTGTCAGCGCGGCTCTCGAGCGCATCCGATCCAGCGGCTGAGTCGCTCGCCGCCGGCGGGTCAGCCGAGGTCGGTGATGGCGACGATCTCGCCGGCCACGGCCAGGGACACCTCGTCCGCGGGCATCGACGCCTGGAGGGCCATGACCTTCATGAGGTCGCCCTCGATCTGCACCCGACCGGACATGACGGCCTGCATCACGAGCGCCGGGTCGCGCTCGACGAGCATGGCTCGGGCCGTGGCGTAGTCCAGGGTCACGTGAGCGTCGGCCGCATCGAGGTGGCCGAGCTCGAGTTCGAGGGTCCCCGACGAGGTGTCCATGTGGGCGTGCAGGACATCCGAGGTGAACGGCACCTCGAGGATGGTGAGGTTGACCCCGACGGTCGCGGTCATCGGCGGGACCTGATCGGAGTAGCGGGCCCGGATGGCCCGCGCCGCGGCGATCCACTCGTCGGACAGGAAGGGATGGGACACGCCGGCGACGCTACCGGCGTCACCGTGCTCAGGGGAGACGCTGCACCGAGGTGGTGATCGACTCGACGAAGTCCATGTCGAGGTCGTAGCCGAGTCCGGGCGCCCGGGGGACCGTCACCTCACCGTCGGCGACCGTGATCGGGTCGAGGACGATGTCCCGGGCGTAGAACCGACTCGCCGCGCTGATGTCGCCGGGGAGGGTGAAGCCGTCGAGGGCGGCCAGGGCGCAGTTCGCGGCGCGGCCGATGCCGGTCTCGAGCATCCCACCGCACCACACCGGGATCCCCTCGTGCCGGCACAGGTCGTGGATGCGAACGGCCGTCAGGTACCCGCCGACCCGGCCGGGCTTGATGTTGATGATCTCGGCTGCGCCGACGGCGATCGCGTCGGCGGCCTGGGTGAGGGACTCGATCGACTCGTCGAGGCACACCGGGGTCTCGATCGCCTCGGCGAGGCGGGCGTGACCGAGCAGGTCATCGACCGGCAGGGGCTGTTCGATCAGGAGGAGATCGAAGGCGTCGAGGCGTCGCAGATGCTCGATGTCGGATCGGCTGTATGCCGTGTTCGCGTCGACCTGGAGTCCCATCTCCGGTCCGATCAACTCGCGTACGGCGGCGACCGGTTCGATGTCCCAGCCCGGTTCGATCTTGAGCTTGATCCTGGCGTAGCCGTCGTCGACGTAGCCCTGGACGGCGGAGAGCAGGGCATCGAGGGTGGGGAAGATGCCGACGCTGACACCGCTCGGGATCCGATCCCGACCTCCACCGAGACGCTGGTGGAGGGTCCGACCGCCGGCACGCAACTCGGCGTCGAGGGCGGCCATCTCGAGTGCGGCCTTGGCCATGTGGTGGCCCTTGAACGGCTCGAGGACGTCCGCGACGTCGGCAGCCGACACGTCCCCGGCGGCGCGCACCGCCGGCACGAGGAAGCGGGCCAGCACCAGTTCGACGGCGTCGACGAACTCGGGGGAGTAGAGCGGTTCGCTCATCGCCACGCATTCGCCCCAGCCCCGTGTGCCATCGTCACCCGTCCAGCCGACGAGCAGGATCTCCCGCGAGGTCTGCTCGCCGAAGCTGGTGCGGAACGGTGTCACCAGGTCGAGATGGATGCGTCGCAGTTCGACCGTCTCGAGACGCATGTCAGCCGCCGCGTTCCAGCACGTACGCACCCTCCCGGGTGAAACCGACGACGACGAACCCGTGACCCATGGCCTCCTCGAGGCCGGCTCGCACCCGGAGTCGCCAGTCGTGGGCTGCCGACGGGTCGGTGCGACGCAGCACGACGATGTCGTCGGGGGTGGGCACCTCGATCCGGTCCGTCGAACCGGTCCGGACCTCGTCGACGGTCGACGGGTCGACGGCCCACGCCGCCACGAGGCGGTCACTCTCGTCGTCGCCGTTCACGGCATCGTCCATCGGGCCGTAGAAGTCCTCGATGTAGTCGGCGATGCGCGCCCCGAGCACCTCGATGTTGAACCATGCGTTGCGACGCACCAACGGGTCGAAGGTCCAGGTGATCCACTCGATGCCGGCCGTCCGGGCCCAGGCGCGCTGGTGGGCCTTGATGGCGCGTCCGACCCCGTGGTGGCGTCCACCGGGCAGGATGCCGGTGATGTGGGAGTGGAGCGCCGGACGCCCGTCGTGGCGGGCCAGCCACCCGAAGGAGGCCCCGATCATGCGGTCGCCGTCGAAGGCCCCGGCGACGTAGCCGCCGGAGTGCTCGATCGCCCGCAGGAGTTCGAACCCGACGATCGGCGAGCTCGAACCCCACACCTGCTGGAGGACCGCGACCGCGGAGACGATCTCGCTCGGGTCGTGCAGGCCCCGGATGTCGATCAGGGGGTCGCTCCCGGGGGGCTCGCTCGCCTGGACCACGACCCCACCGTAGTCGCGGGCCCCGAGGTGGCGTCCGGTCGGTTGCGGTTGACATCTCGTACGTTCGTCAGGGCGCGGTTGGTGGGGGACGGGTCGACGGATAACGATGTCGCTCCTATGGCGCGCATCCTGGTCACCGAATCCATCGCCGAGGGCGGTCTCGACCGTCTCCGGGCCGCCGGCCACACGGTCGACGTCCGGGAGGGACTGTCGCCCGATGAGCTCCTCGGCGTGATCGTCGGGGCCCACGCGCTGATCATCCGTTCGGCCACCCAGGTCACGGCCGAGGTGCTGGCCGCCGGCACCGACCTCGTCGTCGTCGGTCGGGCCGGCATCGGGCTCGACAACGTCGACGTGCCCGCGGCGACCCAGCGTGGCGTCATGGTGGTCAATGCCCCGCAGTCGAACATCATCTCGGCCGCCGAGCACACGATGGCGCTCCTGCTCGCCCAGGCACGCAACGTGCCCCAGGCGCACGCGGCGCTCGTGGCCGGACGGTGGGAGCGTTCCAAGTGGGAGGGTGTCGAACTCGCCGACAAGACGCTCGGCGTCGTCGGGCTCGGCCGCATCGGCAAGCTCGTCGCCGACCGGGCCAAGGCCTTCCAGATGCGGCTCGTGGCCTACGACCCGTTCGTGTCGGTCGAGCGGGCCCGCCAGATGGGTGTCGAACTGCTTCCGCTCGACCAGCTCATGGCCGAGGCCGACTTCCTGACGATCCACCTCCCCAAGAACAAGGAGACGACCGGTCTCATCAACCGCGAGTTGATGAGCACCGCCAAGCCCTCACTGCGCATCATCAACGTCGCTCGAGGTGGCATCGTCGACGAGGCCGACCTCGCAGCCTGCATCCGGGAGGGGATCGTCGCCGGGGCCGCGCTCGACGTGTTCGACAGTGAACCGACCACGGAGAGCCCGCTCTTCGACCTGCCGTCCGTGGTCGTCACCCCGCACCTCGGCGCCAGCACGCGAGAGGCACAGGACAAGGCCGGTGACGCCATCGCCGACATGGTGCAACTCGCACTCGCCGGCGACTTCGTGCCGTGGGCCGTCAACGTCGACGCCGCGGAGGCCGACGAGATCCTCCGGCCCTACCTCGCGCTCGCCGAGCGCCTCGGCCGCCTGTACTCGTCGCTCATCGGTTCGACACCCGGTTCGTTCGACGTGTGCGTCGAGGGCGACATCGCCGCCTACGACACCCGCATCCTCGGCCTGGCGGTGCTGAAGGGCTTCTTCAGCCGCATCAGCGACGACCCGGTCAGCTACGTGAACGCTCCCGGGATGGCCGCCGCCGCGGGACTCGAACTGCGTGAGGTCAAGTCCAGTGTGTCCGACGAGTACGTCAACCTGCTGTCGCTGCGCGACGGGGTGCACAGCATCTCGGGGACCCTGACCGGCCGCAGCCGGCAGCAACGGCTCGTCGAGGTCGACGGCCATGGTGTCGACGTCCCGCCGGCCGACCACATGCTGCTCATCTCGAACGACGATCGGCCCGGCGTCATCGGGACCGTCGGGACCATCCTCGGCGACGCCGGTGTGAACATCGCCGACATGGACGTCGGACGGGTCGAGGCACCAGGTTCGGCGGTGATGCTCATCGCCACCGGATCCGAGGTGGATGCCGCCGTGTTGGACACACTGCGCGCCGCCCCCGGCGTCTCGAGTGTCGTGGCCCTGCAGTCCTAGGCCGGTGACCGGCGTCGATCAGGCCGGCCGACACTCGTCGCGGGTGGCCATGGCGACGCCTCGGGCGGCCTCGGCGAAGTCGCGTCCGGCACTTGCGTAGAGCACGGCCCGTGACGAGTTGACGATCAGGCCGCGACCGTCGGCCGTCGCGCCGACGGCGACCGCCTCGGCGGCGGAGCCGCCCTGGGCACCGACACCGGGGACGAGGATCGGAAGCCCGCCGACCTCTGACCGCACCCGGGCCAATTCGCTCGGGTACGTGGCGCCGACGACGAGGCCGACATCGCCGAGGGGTGCCCAACGTCCGGCGACCATGCGGGCGACGTGGACGTACAGCGGGTCGCCGGCGACATCGAGCATCTGCAGGTCGTCGCCCCCCGGGTTGCTGGTCCGGCACAGGGCGATCACCCCGCCGCCGGCGGCGAGGAAGGGCTCGACCGAGTCCGTCCCGAGGTACGGGTTCACGGTGACGGCATGGGCGCCGTAGCGGTCGAAGGCCTCTCTGGCGTAGTGCTCGGCGGTGGACCCGATGTCGCCGCGCTTCGCGTCGAGGATCAGGGTCACCTGCGGGTGACGGTCGCGGATGTGATGGCAGAGCCGCTCGAGTTGGGCCTCGGCGCGCTGGGACGCGAAGTAGGCGATCTGCGGCTTGAACGCGCAGACCAGGTCGGCCGTGGCATCGACGATCTCGGCGCAGAAGCGGAACACGGCGTCGGGCGCTCCGTCGAGGGGTGAGGGGAGCCGCGCCGGGTCGGGGTCGAGCCCGACGCACAGCGGGGACTCACTTGCCGCCCACGAACGCTCGAGGTGGGCGTGGAACCCGTCGGCGCTCATCGTCCGTCGCTCATCCCTCGATCCGGATGGCCCCCGTCGGGCACAGGTCGGCCGCATCGGTGACTGCCTCGCGGAGCTCGTCGCCGGGGGCGGGGACGAGCACCCGGACGAGACCGTCGGAACCGATCTCGAAGACCTCGGGACACACCTGGGCACAGCCCCCGGTCGCAGCGCACACATCGAGGTCGACGCTCACCTGCACGTCGGCGACCCTATCCCTGCTGACGCTCGAAGGCCGACAGCACGGCCCGCAGCGTTGCCGTCGTGATGTTCGGGTCGCTGCCGATACCCCACCGCACGTCGGTGGCGGTGGCGCTCTCGACGTAGGCCACGGCCTGGGCGTCGGCGCCGCGGCCGATGGCGTGCTCGGTGTAGTCGACCACGTCGAACTCGCCCGGGAACTCGGCGCGCAGGGCGTTCACGAAGGCCTCGACCGGTCCGTCGCCCTCGCCGCGGACCGTCACCGACGCACCGTCGATGTCGAGCTGGGCGCTCACCGTCGTCCGACCGTGGCCGTCGGTGGTGGCGGTGTGCAACTCGTGGCTGCGGAGCCGGAACCGCGGGGTCTCGGGGAGGTACTCGGCGGAGAACGCCTCCCACATGACCGATGGGGAGATCTCGGTGCCCGAGTCCTCGGTGATGTGCTGGATGGTCTTGGAGAACTCGATCTGCAGGCGGCGCGGCAGGTCGTAGCCGAACTCCTCCTTCATCACGTAGGCCACGCCGCCCTTGCCCGACTGGCTGTTGACCCGGATCACCGCCTCGTAGCTGCGCCCGACGTGCTTCGGGTCGATCGGGAGGTACGGCACACCCCAGGTGTCGTAGTCGTCCGGCAGGTGCTCGAAGCCCTTCTTGATGGCGTCCTGGTGCGAACCGGAGAAGGCGGTGTACACGAGGTCCCCGACGTAGGGGTGGCGGGGGTGCACCGGGAGTCGGTTGCAGTACTCGGCGGTGCGACGGAGGGCGTCGATGTCGCTGATGTCGAGCTCGGGGTCGACGCCGTTGACGAACAGGTTCATGGCGAGGTTGACCACGTCGACGTTGCCGGTGCGCTCACCGTTGCCGAAGAGGGTGCCCTCGACCCGGTCGGCGCCGGCCATGACCCCGAACTCCGCGGCGGCGACGGCGCAGCCGCGGTCGTTGTGCGGGTGCAGGCTGAGCACGATCGCGTCGCGATCCCGGATCGTGCGCCCGAACCACTCGATGACGTCGCCGTACACGTTCGGCGAGTAGCACTCGACCGTCGCCGGAAGGTTCAGGATGATCGGGTCGTCCGGGGTCGGTCCGATCACGTCCATGACGGCCTCGCACACCTCGACGGCGTACTCGGGTTCGGTCAGGGTGAAGCTCTCCGGTGAGTACTCGTAGCGGATCCGGGCGCCGGCGAGGTGCGCCTCGTGCTCCTTGCACAGCCGGGCACCGTTGACGGCGACATCCTTGATGCCGGCCTTGTCGAGGCCGAACACGACCTCGCGCTGCAGCGGATTCGTCGAGTTGTAGAAGTGCACGATCGCTCGCGGCGCGCCCTGCAGCGCCTCGTAGGTGCGGGCGATCAACTCCGGGCGGCACTGCACGAGGACCTGGATCCAGACGTTCTCCGGGATCAGGTCCTCGGTGATCAGTTGGCGCACGAAGTCGAAGTCCGGCTGGCTGGCCGACGGGAAGCCGACCTCGATCTCGGTGAAACCCATCTTGACCAGTTCACGGAACATCGCCAGCTTGCGCACCGGGTCCATCGGGTCGATGAGTGCCTGGTTGCCGTCGCGCAGGTCGACGGAGCACCAGATCGGTGCCCTCTCGATCATCCTGTTCGGCCAGGTGCGGTCCTCGAGCACGATCGGGACGAAGGGGCGGTAGCGCTCGAAGGGCATCTTCCTCGGGGAGGCGGGCTGTGGTGGCATGTCGTGTCCTGTCGTGTCTCGTTCGTGGTGCGTCGGTTGTTCGGTCGGTTCGTGTGAGGGCGGCCCGGAGCGGGTCCGAAAAAGCGAATCGCCCCCGGCGGGGCGGGGGCGGGCGAGCGTCGACGGTGCGCGCTCGCCCTACGTAAGGAGGAGGCCGAGGAGCAGCGGGAGGCGGCCGGCACACGTCACGGGACCGATGCTAGCCACCGATGCCGCCCGGCGAAAACACCCCCCGACCCGGACCCGGGGGTAGCCTGACGAGACCATGACCAGTAACTCCGGGCGTCCCGATGGACGCCGCAGCGGCCGGGGTGGCCGCTCATCGGGTCGGCCTCACCAGGGATCTGCCGGCCGTCCTTCCCCCCGACGACCCGACAGCGACGACGAGGAGAAGCGCTCCGGTCGACTCACCGGGGTCAATGCGCTGCCCCCGGTCGAGGCCCCGACCGGGTTCGCGGCGCTCGGGGTGCCCGAACGCATCGACATCGGCCTCGCCGCCTGCGGTTTCGCCCAGCCCTTCGCCATCCAGCTCGAGGCGATTCCGGTCGCCCTCCAGGGGCGTGACGTGTGCGGCCGGGCGAAGACCGGCTCGGGCAAGACCTTGGCCTTCGGCGTGCCGATGCTCGCCCGTCTCGACGGCACCGCCGGCCCGAGCGCGCCGCTCGGCCTCGTCCTCGTGCCGACCCGGGAACTCGCCGTGCAGGTCGCCGAGGTGCTCGCCCCGGTGGCCGAGAAGGCCGGCCTGACCGTGCTGCCGGTCTACGGCGGTGCCAGCCGCGAGGGGCAGGTCCGCGACCTGCAGCGCGGTGCCGACCTGATCGTCGCCACACCGCTGCGCCTGATCGACCTGATCAAGGGTGGAGAGGTCAGTCTCGCCGACGTGCAGATCGTCTGTCTCGACGAGGCCGACCGGATGGCCGACGACGGCTTCACCCCCCAGGTCGAGTGGGTCCTGCGCCACTGCACGGGGCGCAACCAGACCATGCTGTTCTCGGCGACCCTCGACGGCGACGTCGGTCACCTGATCCGGCACTACCTCACGGACCCGGTGGAGGTCGCCATCGACGCCGCCACCGACACCGTCGGGACGATGCACCACCTGTTCCTCGCCGTCCACCACATGGACAAGGCCCGGGTCGTGGGGTCCATCAGCAGGAGCATCCCCAAGGTGGTGGTGTTCTGTCAGACCAAGCGGTTGTGCGACAAGGTCGAGTCGGCGCTGGTCGAACTCGGTGTGAACGCGGCGGCGATCCACGGTGACCTCTCCCAACCGGCGCGCGAGCGCGCCCTGCAGCGTTTCGCCGAGGGCAAGCTGAACGTGCTCGTCGCCACCGACGTGGCGGCGCGGGGCATCGACATCGACGACATCGGGGCCGTGATCCACTACGACCCGGCCGGGGACGTGAAGGACTACCTGCATCGCTCGGGTCGCACCGCCCGCGCCGGGCGTGACGGGTGGGCGGTGACCTTCGTCGAGTACAACCAGCACACGCAGATGCGGGTGCTGCAGCGCCTCCTGCGCCTGCCGCTCGAGAAGCCGATCGAGGTGTTCAGCAACGACCCGCGGCTGCTCGACCTGCCGAGCTTCCGGGCCGACGTCACCTCGGCCGGCGCCCGGCCCTGACGGCGCCGGCGCCCCGCAGTCACCTAGGTTGGCCCCATGCGGGCATCGGTCGTGCTCCGGACGCTGCTCCTCCCGGCGCTGGCGCTGGGGGCCTGCTCGCCGGGCGTCGACGACATCGCCGTCCCGTCGAGCGATGCGCCCGTGACGTCGGCGACGGCCGCGTCACCGACCGTGACCGTGCCAGACGTCCCCGATGCTGCCGATGTGTTCGGACTGCCCCGGCGGGTCGCGATCGATGTGGTGATCGACGACGGGTCGCCGGCGGTCAGCTACGCCGTCGCCCCCGGTCTGATCGATCCCTCCGACATCGGCCTCGACTCGGCATTCGCCTCGTGCTGGGCCGTCGAGGGGCCGGACTGGCTGCCGGTCGAGGTCCTCGTGGTGGCTGACGACGGATCGTCGGTCAGGGTCGTCGAGTCGGCGGTGGTGCCCCGCGGCCGCACGGTGCCCGCAGACCTGCCCGATGCCGATGACGGCGTCGAGGTGAGTGTCACCCTGGACCGCGGTGACGGGCGCCCGGTCCTGGCCGACGGACGCCTGCTCGCCGAGTCCGACCCGCGCCGGGGGCGGGTCGAGGCGATCACGGAGGACGGCCGGTCGCTCGTCGCCGACTACCGGTGCGAGGGTGATGTGGCGACTCCGTCCGGGTCGGCGGTCGTCGAGGTGTCGTTGCGGATCGTCCCGGAAGGGGCCGGTGCCGAGGCGGTGCGCACCCTCTCACTGCGGGCGGCGGCGGTGATGGTCTGCCGTTCGGGCGGCGAACCCGACGGGATCGTCCTCGATGTCGAGGACGCACAGTGGACGTCCGGGGGTTTCACCGGGATCACGATCGCGGCCGACGGGGCGCTGTCCGTCCGGGTGCTGGGCGGCGAGATCGTCGCGACCGGTGCCCGCCTCGGCGGGTCGCCGGGTACGGGGGTGCTGAGTGCGGTCACCGACGGTGGTGCCCGCCTCGACGGGGCCTGGTCGTGTCAGGCCGGCCCCGTGGGTCGCGGTTGAGCGAGCGGGTCAGGCCGGCATCCACACCGGGCGACGCGCCTCGTGGGCGGCGATCGCGTCGGCATGGCCGAGGGTGATCCCGATGTCGTCGAGGCCCTCGAGGAAGCGGTGCTGGGTCGGGGGGTCCATCGGGAAGTCGGCACTGATGCCGGCGCCCGGAACCTCGACCATCAACCGCTCCATGTCGACCACGATCGAGGTCGACGGGTCGGCCTCGATCGCCGTCCAGATCGCCTCGACGACGTCGGCCGGCACGACGGCCGGCACGAGACCGTTCTTCGTGCAGTTGTTGCGGAAGATGTCGGAGAAGCTCGGGGCGATGACCGCGTCGAATCCGGCCTGCTGGATCGCCCACACGGCGTGCTCGCGGCTCGACCCGACCCCGAAGGCCGGACCGGCGACCAGCACCGACGCGCCGGCGTACCGCTCCTCGTTCAGGACGAACGACGGATCGTCCCGCCAGGTCGAGAAGAGGCCCTTCTCGAAGCCGGTGCGCTCGACGCGCTTGAGCCACTCGGCGGGGATGATCTGATCGGTGTCGACATCGCTGCGCCGCAGCGGGACGCCGGTTCCGGTGATGACGCGAACTGACTTCATGACAGATCCTCCGGACGGGCGAAGCGGCCGGCCACGGCGGTCGCCGCGGCGATGGCCGGCGAGACGAGATGGGTGCGGCCACCCCGACCCTGGCGTCCCTCGAAGTTGCGGTTGCTGGTGCTCGCAGCCCGCTCACCCGGCGCAAGTTTGTCGGGGTTCATGGCGAGGCACATCGAGCAGCCCGGTTCACGCCAGTCGGCACCGGCGGCTCGGAACACCTCGTGCAGACCCTCGGCCTCGGCCTGCGCCTTGACCCGGTGCGAGCCGGGCACGACCATCACCCGGGGGACGGTCACCGTGTGTCCCCGCATCACCTCCGCCGCGGCCCGCAGGTCCTCGATGCGACTGTTGGTGCATGAGCCGATGAACACCGTGTCGACGGCGATGTCCCGGATCGGGGTCCCGGCGGTGAGGCCCATGTACTCGAGCGCCCGGGACACGTTGTCGCGCACGGTCGGATCGTCGTAGTCGCCGGGGGAGGGCACCCGCCCGTCGATCGAGGTGACCTGAGCCGGGTTGGTGCCCCAGGACACCTGGGGAGTGATGGTGGCGGCGTCGATGACGACCTCGCGGTCCCAGGCCGCCCCCTCGTCGCTGCGCAGGTCGGACCAGTCGGCGAGGGCGGCCTGCCAGGTGTCGCCGGTCGGGGCGTGGTCGCGACCCTCGAGGTACGCGAAGGTCACCTCGTCGGGGGCGATCAACCCCGCCTTGGCGCCCGCCTCGATCGACATGTTGCAGACAGTCATCCGGCCCTCCATCGACAGTGAGCGGATGGCCGAGCCCCGATACTCGATGACGTGGCCGATGCCGCCGCCGGTGCCGATGTGACCGATGATCGCCAGGATCACGTCCTTGGCCGTCACCCCGGGGGCGAGTTCGCCGTCGACGGTGATCGACATCCACTTCGGTCGGGACTGGGGGAGTGTCTGGGTGGCGAGCACGTGCTCGACCTCGCTGGTGCCGATGCCGAACGCCAACGCCCCGAAGGCGCCGTGGGTGGCGGTGTGGCTGTCACCGCACACGATCGTCATGCCGGGCAGCGTCCGGCCCTGCTCCGGTCCGATCACGTGCACGATGCCCTGGTCCGCGTGGCCCATCGGGAACTCGGTGATGCCGAACTCGGCGGCGTTGCG
>JBEAPU010000072.1:0-52842 GCA_041164245.1 Actinomycetota bacterium
GGCCTTCTTCCCGCACGCGGCGTTGCTGCATCAGGCTTTCGCCCATTGTGCAATATTCCCCACTGCTGCCTCCCGTAGGAGTCTGGGCCGTGTCTCAGTCCCAGTGTGGCTGATCATCCTCTCAGACCAGCTACCCGTCGATGCCTTGGTGAGCCGTTACCTCACCAACAAGCTGATAGGCCGCGAGACCCTCCCGATCCGGTAACCCTTTCAACGGTCCGTCATGCGGCGGTCCGTTGACATCCGGTATTAGCAGTCGTTTCCGACTGTTATCCCAGAGATCGGGGCAGGTTTCTCACGTGTTACGCACCCGTTCGCCACTAGGTCTTCACCTCTCCGAAGATCGGATGGACCTCGTTCGACTTGCATGTGTTAAGCACGCCGCCAGCGTTCGTCCTGAGCCAGGATCAAACTCTCCGACAAGAACCTGGCGCCTCCGGGACGGTTGCCCCCTCGGCGCTCGGCTTGTAGTCGAGCGTGGGGCGGGTGGAATGTTCCCGCTGACCACGATCTTGACTGATGTATGTGTTGCCACCGGGTGGGAACCCGGCAGCAGAATTGACAGACAGTCGTACCTCAGGAACCGAGGTTCCCCCTGGTCGACTGCCCGCACTGGCGTTCTGTCTTCTCTTCCGTTTTCAAGGAGCCGAGGCTCTGGCACATCCAGCGGGGACCGCTGTCTCGGTGCCGATCACGCCCGTCGAGCCGACCGGCTTTTGGGGCGAGTTGGAACACTACTGGCGTCGGCGGGGGGCCACAACCAGATCAGGAAAAAATCCTGATGAGGTGATGTGACGTCCGTCCCCGCTGGATCAGCAGGTGTCCACCGGGCAGGAGGGGCAGGTCGGCCAGGTTCCGATCAGCCTCGATCGGCGCACCGTTGCAGCGATAGCCGCGTCCCTCCAGCGTTCGCCGCGCCTCACCTTTCGAGGCGGCGAGACCGATCGAGACGAGCACCGCCGGGAGGTCGGCGAGGTCGGCGGAGGCCACCTCGGTCCGCCCCACCTCGGCGGCGATCACCTCGAGCGCGGCCTCGTCGACTGCACCGGGCGCTCCGCCGAAGAGCGCCTCGGCCGCGGCCTCGGCCGCCGCGAGCGCCTCCCGACCGTGAACGAGGGAGGTCAACTCGGCCGCGAGCGCCCGCTGCGCCCGTCGCTCGTGCGGCGCCTCGGCGTGGGCGGTCACCAATTGCGTGATCTCGTCGAGCGGGGCAAGGCTGAACCGCAGCAGGCGGTCGGCGACGTCGGCATCGTCGGTCTGCACCCAGAACTGACGGAACTGGTAGGGCGAGGTGCGCGCCGGGTCCAGCCACACGGCTCCCGACGCCGTCTTGCCGAACTTCGTTCCGTCGGCCTTCGTGAGGAGCGGCCACGTCAGGCCGTGCGCCGACCCACCCGACGTTCGACGGATGAGATCGATCCCGGCCGTGATGTTCCCCCACTGGTCGCTGCCGCCCATCTGCATCTCCACCCCGTGCGCGTCATGGAGGTGTCTGAAGTCGTTGGCCTGCAGGAGCATGTAGCTGAACTCGGTGAACGACAGCCCGCCCTCGGCCCCGAGGCGGGACCGGACCGAGTCCTTGCCGAGCATCTGCGACACGGAGACGTGCTTGCCGACATCGCGGAGGAAGTCGAGCAGCGTCACCGACGCGGTCCACTCGGCGTTGTCCACGAGGGTCGCCGGGTTCGGACCCGAGAAGTCGAGGATTCGTTCGAGTTGACGCGAGATGCTGGCGACGTTGTGGGCCAGCTCATCACGGGTCAGGAGGTTCCGCTCCTCCGACCGCCCGCTCGGATCCCCGACCATGCCCGTCGCGCCGCCCGCCAGGGGGAAGACCCGGTGCCCCGCCAACTGCATGCGGCGGAGACCGATCTGACCGAGGAGATGCCCGACATGGAGCGAGTCCGCAGTCGGGTCGAACCCGACGTAGACACCCACCCCACCGGCCCCGAGACGGGAGGCCAACGCAGTGCGGTCGGTCGCGTCATGGACGAGGCCCCGGGCGTCCAACTCACTCAGCAGATCCATGGCCTCCGATCTTGCCAGAGGACGGCACCGATGCGGTCGACCGGGACCGGGATCCTCCGGGCCGTCACCCGGCTACCCTCCCCCCGTGTCCGACGGCCCCGATCTCGCAGCCGCCTTCCGCGCCTTCGCCGCCGAGGCCGGACGACGTGCGCCGCTGTACGTCCGGCTGGCGGGGATCGCCGCCGAGCACTCCGGGATCCACTCGCTCCTCGCACACGCACCCGTCGCCCAACGCCGACCGGTGCTGCTCCTGGCCGCCGTCCACCACCTCGTGCTCGGGGAACCCGACTGCGGCCTCGCCCGCCACTACCCGAGCGTCACCGGTCGCAGCAGCGACGAGGACCCCCGTCGCGATCTCATCGACTTCGTGTGTGACCACCGCGAGGAGTTGGTCGATCTGATCGCGACGCGCTCCACCCAGACGAACGAGATCGGCCGCTCGAGCATCATCCTCTCGATCCTGTTGGAGCTGTCGGGCGAGGGCCACTCGCGCTTCGGCCTCCTCGACGTCGGGTGCTCGGCGGGCCTGAACCTGCTGCTGGATCGGTACCGGCACCGCTTCACCGCCGACCGCCGAGGCGCAGCGTGGCCCGACCTCGAATGGCCGCCGGCGTCCGCCCGGGGCGGAGTCGATGACGACCGGGTCCTGCTCGAATGCTCGCTGCGCGACCTCCCCCGCCCCGAACCCCATGAGATCACCATCGTCGAACGACTCGGCATCGACCCTGACCCGGTCGACATCGAGGACCCCGATGCGTCCCGTTGGCTCGAGGCATGCGTGTGGCCGGACCAGCTCGACCGCCTCGAGCGCCTGCGAGCGGCGCTCTCCCTCGCCCGGCGCGAGCCTCCGCCCGTCCGACGCGGCGACGCGCTGACCGGCCTCGTCGACGGCATCAACACGGTCGGAGCCGACCCCTCGGCGCTGCCGGTCATCGTCAACACGTGGGTCCTGGCCTACCTCGACGAGCGAGAGCGCCGCGAGTACGCACGGTTGATCGACCGGATCGGGAGGCAGCG
Source organism: Actinomycetota bacterium (assembly GCA_041164245.1). GTDB lineage: Bacteria > Actinomycetota > Acidimicrobiia > Acidimicrobiales > Ilumatobacteraceae > Casp-actino5. The sequence continues at coordinate 3,046 of JBEAPU010000072.1, forward strand.
CGACCTCACGTGGGTCTACGCCGAGGCACCTGATGACTGCCCGGGACTCGACCGTCCGAGCGACCCATCAGTCGCTCGATTGACCTGCGTCATGCAGGTCGACTGGCGGGACGGCCGACGCCGAGTGAGGTTTCGGGGACCGTCACACCCGCACGGGTACTGGATGCACCGCCCGCTCGACGGCGCGGTCACGGCCGGTTCGGGCTGAGGTCGGTCAGACCTGGCGGGCGAAGGTGATGACCGCATCGGCGAGCATCTGCACCGCGATCGCCGCCAGCAGCAGACCGGCGATCCGGCTCAGCAGCAGGATCCCGGACGTCCGCAGGACACGCTGCAGAAGACCGGAGAAACGCAGGGCGAGGTACACGGCGAGCAGGACCGTCCCGACCCCGAACGCGATCGCCACCCGATCGACCGGGCGATCGGCGTCGCCGACGAAGACGATCGTCGCGACGATCGCGCCGGGCCCGGCAAGGAGCGGGGTGCCGAGCGGGACCATGGCGACCGCCATGTGGTCCGCCGGGTCGAGGGCCTCCGTCTCGGCGTCGCTCGAGCCGGTCAGCAACTCGAGCGCGACCAGCAGGAGCAGCAGGCCACCTGCTCCCTGGAGGGCGGGGACCGACACCCCCAGGTAGTCGAGCAGTTGCCGCCCGACGACGGCGAACACGCCGATCACCACGACGGCGGTCGCGACGGCCACCAGCGCCGCACGGTTCCTCTGCCGGTCGTCGAGTCGCCGGGTGACCGAGAGGAAGATCGGGACGTTCCCGACCGGATCCATGATCACGAACATCGTGACGAGGACCTCGCCGAGGAGGACTCCGGACACGTCAGGACCCGCTCGAGAGGCGCTCGGTCTGGAGTGCGAGCATGGAGCGGTAGGCCGTGAGTTGGGCACCGATCGCGTCCGGGCCGGCCCCGCCCGGTGAACGACGCATCGCGACCCCGACCCCCGGTGCCACCAGGGCTCCCGCCTCGGGCCCGATCTCCCCTGCCGCGAGGTCGGCCAACGACCCCTCCCCGGCGAGGTGACGCTGCACGAGTCCCCCGACGACGGCATGCGCCCGACGGAAGGGGACCCCCGACCGGACGAGGTGCTCGGCGAGGTCGGTGGCGGCCATGACCTCGGCGTCGGCGGCGGCGGCCATCGCCCCCGTCTCGAAGGTCGCCGTCGCGATCATCCCGTCGACGGCACGCACGGCGCGCACGACCTGGTCGACCGAGTCGAAGAGCGGCTCCTTGTCCTCCTGGAGATCGCGGTTGTACGCCAACGGCAGGCCCTTGAGGGTCGCGAGGAGCCCCGTCAGGTTGCCGATCAGGCGTCCGGCCTTCCCCCTCGCCAGTTCGGCGATGTCGGCGTTCTTCTTCTGCGGCAGCATCGAGGAGCCGGTCGCATAGGCGTCGTCGAGCCGCGCGAACCCGAACTCCTCCGACGTCCACAGCACCCACTCCTCCCCGATGCGGGACAGGTGGATGCCGACCATCGCGAGGTCGAAGAGGGCTTCGGCGACGAAGTCCCGATCGCTCACGGCGTCGAGCGAGTTGGCGAACACCCCGGCGAACCCGAGGTCAACGGCGGTCGAGCGCGGGTCGATCGGCAGGGAGGTCCCGGCGAGTGCTCCGGCGCCGAGTGGTGACACGTCGAGTCGGTCGAGCGTGGACAGCAGGCGGTCGACATCCCTGCCCAGGGCCCATCCATGAGCCAGGAGGTGATGGGCCAGCAGCACCGGCTGGGCCCGCTGCAGATGTGTGTAGCCCGGCAGGTAGGCGTCGCCGGCGGCGACCGCCCGGTCGAGGAGCGTCGACTGGAGCCCGTGGACGGCGACGGCCACGTCGAGGAGCGCGTCCCGGCACCACAGGCGGAGATCCGTCGCCACCTGATCGTTGCGACTGCGCGCCGTGTGCAGTCGCGCGCCGGCATCACCGGCGATCTCGGTGACCCGTCGCTCGACCGCCGTGTGGATGTCCTCGTCGGAGTCGACGAACGCGAAGCGCTCGGCCTCGAACTCCTCGTGGACGACGTCGAGCGCGCCGAGGACGGCAGCCACGTCGACATCGGACATCAACCCGGCCCGACCGAGGCCGCGCACGTGCGCCCGGGAGCCCTCGATGTCGACCCGCCACAGACGGCGGTCGAAGGACAGGCTCTCGGTGTAGGCCATCAGGACCTCCGCCGGGCCGCTCGCGAAGCGGCCGTGCCAGAGGGTGCTCCCCGGAACGGGCATCTGCTCAGTCATCGTTTCCCATCTCCTCGAGTCCGGCGAGTTCGCGGCATCGCGCCGCCAGGGCGGTGCCCGAGGACGTCTCGGCGGCGATGCACAGGACCGTGTCGTCACCCGCCACGGTACCCACGAGACCGTCGAGCGCGCTTCGGTCGAGGGCGGAGGCCACGACGTGGGCGCACCCCGGCGGGGTCCGGAGAACGACGAGGTTGTGCGATCGGACGACCTCGCCGACCCACTCCCCCATCACCCGTCGCAGCTGCTCGAGCGGCGCGATGCGATCTGGCGCGAACTCGGGGAGGGCGTACACCGACGTGCCACCGGCGGTGCGGATCTTGATGGCGCCGAGGTCCTCGAGGTCACGCGACACCGTCGCCTGGGTCGCGGTGATGCCCTCCGCGGCCAGCAGCTCGACGAGTTGCACCTGGTTCGCCACCTCGACCTGTTCGACGAGTCGGGTGATCGCCTGCTGCCGGCGTGCCTTCGCGCTCATCGGACACCAAGGAGATGGGCGAGCGCCGCGCGTGCCGCGTGCATCCGGTCGTGCCCCTGCTCGATGACACGGCTCGCCGGGCCGTCGATGACCTCTGCGGCGACCTCGAGTCCCCGATACGCCGGGAGGCAGTGCATGAACACCGCGTCCGGTCGGGCCCGGGCCATCACCCCGGCATCCACGGTGTACCCGGCGAACACGGCTCGGCGTTCGGCTGTCTCGTCCTCCTGCCCCATCGACACCCAGGTGTCGGTGTGGACGGCGTGGGCCCCCTCCGCCAGTTCGCCGGGGTCGGTCCCGGCGACGACGTCCCCGGGACCGAGCAGCGACAACCGCTCGACCTCGGCCGGGTCGGGGCCGAAGCCCTCCGGGCACGCGAATCGGATGTCCATCCCCGATGCCAGTGCCCCCTCGGCGAGGGAACGGGCGACGTTGTTGTAGTCACCCACCCACACGACGACACGACCCTCGAGGGAACCGAATTCGCGTCGCATGGTGAGAAGGTCGGCCAAGGCCTGCAGGGGATGGGAGCGGTCGGAGAGCATGTTGACGACCGGGACGGCGTCGGGGGCGGCCATGCGGGCGACCGCGCCGTGGGAGAACACGCGCGCCGCCACGACGGCGTGATACCCGGCGAGGATGCGGACGATGTCCTCCGCCGGTTCTCGGGTGTCGATCCCGACCTCCTCCCCTCGCGTGTACACCGGGTGACCGCCGAGTTGGACCACCGCCATCTCCATCGAGTGTCGTGTCCTGTTGGAGGGCTTCTCGAAGATCAATGCCGCGCCGAGGCCCTCGAGTGGGCGGCCCAGGTCGGCGATCGGACGGACGGCCAGGTCGAGGACCTCCCCCAGCCCGTCGCGGCCCAGATCGGTGATGTCCAGCAGGTGACGCATCAGTCCCCTCCCCTCGTGACGGAGATCGCGTCGGTCAGGATCGTTGCCGCCTCGTCGATCTCCGAGCGGGAGACGGTGAGTGGCGGGGCGAGACGGATCACGCCGGGAGCGACGGCGTTGACGATCAGGCCGCCCGCCAGAGCGGCAGCCGCCACATCGGCCGACACGAGACCCTCCTCGAGGACCACCCCGAGCAGCAGGCCGCTGCCCCGAACCGTCAGAACCCCCGGCACCGCCGCCATCGCGGCGGCGAGAGCGGCACCGCTGCGGGTCGCGAGCACCGGTGCATCGAGGGTGCGCATGCGCTCGATCACCGCCCGCACCGCAGCGGTGGCGAGGGCGGTGCCGCTGTAGGTGCTGCCGTGGTCACCGGGCCGGAACGCGGCCGCCACCTCGGTCGGTGCCCAGCAGGCCCCGATCGGCATCCCGTTCCCCATCGCCTTGGCCATGGTGACGACATCGGGAGCCACACCAGCGTGCTCGAACCCGAACCAGCGGCCGGTACGTCCGAAACCGGTCTGGATCTCATCGACCATCATCAGTGCCCCGTGGCGGTCGCAGAGCTCGCGGATGCCGGCGAGGTAGCCCTCGGGTGCCGGCACCACACCACCCTCCCCCTGGATGGGCTCGACGAGCACCGCCGCCACGTCCGGGGTCATCGCCGAGGCGAGAGCGTCCAGGTCCCCCCACGGTACGTGGGAGAACCCGTCCGGCATCGGCGCGAACGGCTCGTGCTTCGCCGGTTGCCCGGTGGCGGCGAGCGTCGCGAGGGTGCGTCCGTGGAACGACCCGAGCATGGAGATCACCCGGTGGCGGCCCGGGCCGCCGTGGCGGCGGGCGAGCTTGAGCGCGCACTCATTCGCCTCGGCCCCCGAGTTCGTGAAGAACACCTGCCCCGGACGACCGGTGGCCTCCCTGAGCAGACCGTCGACCATCGTTGCGGCCTCGGTGGCCACGGGATTGGCGAAGAAGTTGCTGACGTGGACCAGTCGGGTCGCCTGCTCGGCGATCGCCGCTGCGACGAACGGGTCGGAGTGGCCGAGCGACACCACGGCGATGCCCGCCAGGAAGTCGAGGTAGCGACGTCCGTCGGTGTCCCAGACCTCGGTGCCCGAACCGTGTTCGAGCATCAGGGCCGGCGGGCCGAAGACCGGCATGAACGGGCAGTGGTCGGCGTCGCCCGTGGGGAAGCGATGGCTCATGTGATGGGACCCCCGTCCGTCGGGGCGCCGATGCGGCGCCGGTCGTGCACACCGAGCGCCGGGGCCGGCTCTCGGTCCTCGTCGTGGATCATCGTGCCCACACCGGCGTCGGTGAACAACTCGAGCAGCAGGGCGTGGGCGACGCGACCGTCGAGCATGTGGACCCGGGGCACGCCCCGGCGCACGGCATCGGTGCAACTGGCGACCTTGGGGATCATCCCGCCCCTGATCACCCCCTCGACCACCAGACGGTCCAACTCGTCGGGCGTCACCTGGCGGATGAGGCTCGAGGCGTCCTCGACATCCCGGCGAACCCCGTCGATGTCGGTGAGGTAGATGAGCTTCTCGGCTCCGAGAGCCACCGCCATCTCGGCGGCGACCGTGTCGGCGTTGATGTTGTACGACTGGCCGGACGAGTCGGTGCCGATGGTCGCCACGACGGGGATGAACTCGTCGTCCAACAACCGCCGCACGACCGACGGGTCGATCGCGGTCACGTCCCCCACGAAGCCGAGCGCCGGGTCCCGGGCCTCGGCCCGGATCAGGCCACCGTCCTCCCCGCTGACCCCGACTGCGAGGTTGCCGTGGACGTTGATCGCCGAGACGATCTGTGGGTTCACCTGGCCGACGAGCACCATCCGGGCGATGTCGATCGTCTCGGCGTCGGTGACCCGGAGGCCGTCCCTGAACTCGCTCGTCTTGCCGAGCCGCTTCATCAGGTCGCTGATCTGCGGTCCGCCGCCGTGGACGACCACCGGACGGATCCCGACTCTGCGCATGAGCACCACGTCCTGGGCGAAGACGGCGAGGGCGTCGTGGTCCGAGGTCCCGGCGAGAGCGTTCCCACCGTACTTGACCACGACGGTCCGGCCGGCGAAGCGCCTGATGTACGGGAGGGCCTCGACGAGTGTCTCGACCTTCTGGCTGGCGAGCTCGATCACGGTGCCACCCCCACGCTCTCGAGACCCTCGGTCTCGGCGAGCCCGACGGCGACGTTGGCGGCCTGCACCGCACCACCCGAGGCGCCCTTGGTCAGGTTGTCGAGCGCGGCGATCGTGACGACCGTCCGGGTCCGTGCGTCGTACCGCCCGGTGACGAGGACGAGGTTCGAGCCCATCGTCGCCTTGGTGCCCGGGATCGCGTCGGTGACCACGACGAACGGCTCCTCGGCGTACCGGGCCCTGAGCGCGGCGAGAACCGCATCCGTGCTGATCGAGTCGGGGTCGGCCGGCCGGGAGTAGCAGGTGGCGAGGATCCCCCGGTTCATCGGGGCGAGGTGCGGGGTGAAGAGCAGGCGGGCCCCGATCTCCTGTTCCATCTCCGGGGTGTGACGATGGTCGAGCAGCCCGTATGCCGTGAGGTTCTCGTCGACGGTCGTGAACGCGTAGGCGAGTTCCTCCCGCCTCCCAGCGCCCGTCACGCCACTCGCCGCATCGACGATGATGCCGTCCGTCTCGACGAGCCCCGCTGCGACGAGCGGGCGCAACGCCAGGATCGCGGCGGTCACGTAGCAGCCGGGGGTGGCGACGAGTCGCGCCCCGACCAGATCCTCACGGTGGAACTCCGGAAGGCCGTACACCGCAGCCGCCAAGACGTCGGGGTGCGTGTGTTCGAAGCCGTAGTGGGTGGGATACGCCGCAGTGTCGCGGAGGCGGTAGGCGGCCGACAGGTCGACCACACACCCGACCCGCCCGAGGAGGTCGGGCACGAGTCGCAGGGAGGCCTCGTGCGGGAGACCGAGGAACACCAGGTCGTACCCGTCCACGGCGTCCGCGTCGACGGCGGAGAAGCGCTGGTCCGGGTAGGCAGCGGCGAGCGACGGGTACAGGTCGGCGACTCTGACTCCGGCCTGGGAGGCGGCGGCGAGGACCCCCACCGAGTACGAGCGGTGGCGTGCGGCGATACGGAGGAGTTCCACTCCCGTGAATCCCGAGGCTCCGAGGATCCCGACTCTGAGGGTCTGGCCAGACGACATACGCATGATCATACCGAGTCACGCATACAAATGCATATCTTCCCGACCGGCGTCGCGACCGGGATCGCCGTGTTCACGGCACACTTCCGGTGTGACGCCCAGGTCGACGAAGGGACACCTCCTGGTGGCGACCCCACCGCTCGAGGACCCGAACTTCGATCGGACGGTCGTGTTCATGATCGAGCACGGGACCGACGGTGCGATCGGGGTCGTCATCAACCGGCCGCTCACCGATGGCCTCGAGGAGCCACTGGATCGGTGGCAGGAGTACCTCGGCGAACCGGCCCTCCTCCACGACGGTGGCCCGGTCGACCACACGGCGCTCGTCGGTCTGGCGCGGGCGCGCCGAGCCGGCGACGAACCGATCGAGGACGCCCTGCCGATCGGGGACGGCATCTGGTCGATCGACCTCGCCGCCGACCCGATCGTGGTCATGGCACGCTTCGACTCGCTGCGCGTCTTCCGCGGATACGCCGGGTGGAGTCCGGGCCAGCTCGACGCCGAGATCCGATCCGGCGCATGGATCGTCGTCGAAGGGACCGTGGACGACGTCTTCAGCGCGGAGCCGGCCGATCTCTGGCGCCGGACGCTCGCCCGTCAGCCGGGTCGACTCGCGTGGCTCGCCGACGCACCCGACGATCTCGACCTGAACTGATCACTCACCCGCGCAGTTGCGCCCCGATGCCGGCGGCCGCCGTCGCGCAGGCGTCACGGACCGCGGCGATGTCGGTGTCGTCGAGGTTGCGCTCGGCCGACTGCAACCGCAGTCGCCAGGCCAGCGACCGCGAGCCGGTCGTGACGCCCGGTCCCCGGTAGACGTCGAACAATCGGCAGTCGACGAGCATCGCCCCCGCGGCAGTGCGCAGCGCTCGTTCCAACCGCTCGGCCGGCACCGCGTCGTCGAGCACGAAGGCCAGATCGAGGTCGCTGGAGGGCATGCGACTCACGGGACGGTGACGAGCCGGACTCGGTTCGCGCCCCAGGAGGGCGTCGAGGCGGACCTCGAGCACGGCGACCCGCTCGGCCACTCCGAACTCGACGAGCACGGCCGGGTGGACCTCGCCGAGGACCCCGATCACCTCCCGACCCGACCGGAGGGTGGCCGAGCGAGTCGGGTGCATCCCCTCCCCCGGCGACGTCTGGTCGAGCATCGCCCCCACGCCGAGCGCACTCGACACCTCGCCCCAGACCCGAACGGCGGCCGGCGCATCGCAGCCGGCGAGGACCACGCACAGTGACTCGAACTCGTCCGGCAACTCGCCGGGCCCGGGCCGGAAGACGTGACCGACCTCGAACAGGCGGACCCCGTCGCGCCGGTGGTGTTCGTTGTGGGCGATGACCCCGAGCAGTCCGGGTCGCAACGCCGTGCGCAGCGCCGACTCCTCGGTGACGAGGGGATTCAGGATCCGGATCACCTCGCCGGGGATCCCGGCTCTGGCCATGGTGTCGGGGGCCACGAACGGGTTCGGCATGGCCTCCGAGATCCCGAGGCCCACGAGCACCTCGCGGACGAGGCGTCGGCGTCGTTGCGCCGACGAGAGGTGGCCGTACGCGCCGACCCGCGGTGTGGAGCGGCTGAGGCGGTCGTACCCGTACAGGCGGGCGATCTCCTCGACCACGTCGATCTCGGCGGTGGAGTCGGGCCTCCACGTCGGGAGACCGACGGTCGAGGCCTCACCCACGGCGGTCACGGTGAATCCGATCGGGTCGAGCAGCGCCGGCAGGTCGTCCGGGGAGAGTCGGGTGCCGAGGATCCGGTTGACCTGGGCGACCCGCACGGACACCGAACGTTCTGCCGGTGGGAGGCAGTCGCCCCGCGCCTCCACGGTCGGCGGGTGGATGACGAGGTCGGGGCAGGTCTCCGAGAGCAGCTCGGCGAATCGTTCGATCGCGCGATCGGCCACCCAGGGGTCGACCCCCCGCTCGTAACGGGCCGAGGCCTCGCTCCGCAGGCCGTGACGCTGAGCGGTCGCCATGACACCCGCTGGCGCGAACCAGGCGACCTCCAGGACGACCTCCGTCGTCGAGTCATCGATCTCGCTGTCGGCTCCGCCCATGACACCGGCGAGTCCGACCGGCACGTCGTCTCCGTCACAGATCAACAGGTCGTCGGCCCGGCAGGTGCGCTCGACTCCGTCGAGCGTCGTGAGCGTCTCGCCTGCCGAGGCGTACCGGACACGCAGTCCGCCGGCGAGCCGCGAACTGTCGTAAGCGTGATTCGGCTGCCCCAGTTCGAGCATCACGTAGTTGCTCGCGTCGACGACGTTGTTGATCGACCGCATGCCGACGGACTCGAGACGCTCGGCCATCCACCTCGGTGCAGCCGTCACCACCACGCCGCTCACCAGCGTCGCCGTGAAGCGGCCGCACGCATCGCCGGCGAGGATGTCGACACCGAGTCCGCACGGTTGTCCGGCCCGATCGACCGGGCCACCGGCCTCCGGCATCACCGTGCCCCGAAGCGCGGCCAGGTCACGGGCCACACCGAGCACCGACCAGCAGTCCGGTCGGTTCCTGGTCAGGTCGAGGTCGAGCACCACGTCCGGGATCACCCCGAGGCCGCTCGCGTAGCTGACGCCGAGCGGTGAGTCCGGGGGCATGATCAGGATGCCACCGGGGTCTCCGGCGACGCCGATCTCGGCCGGGGAGCACAACATCCCCTCCGAGTCGATCCCGAGGATCCCGCGACGTTCGATCCGCCGGCCGTCGGGCATCTCCGTGCCGAGCGTCGCCAGCGGGACGACATCACCGGGTGCCATGTTGGAGGCCCCACACCACACGTGTCGCTCGACACCGTCACCGGCGTCGACCCAGACCCGTCGAACCTTCGCTGCGTCGGGGTGCGTCTCGACCCGCAGCACCCTGGCTGCGACAACGCCCTCCACGACGTCGCCGGTGCGATCCACGGACTCGACCGCGAGGCCGAGGGAGGTCAGATCGGCCGCCAGCGCGGCGACCTCGTCATCGGAGTCGGCCGCCGCGAAGGGACCGAACTCGTTCAACCATGAGAGGAGGATCTTCACTGCGGCCTCAGAACTGCTCGATGAAGCGGACGTCGTTCACGTACATGTCCCTGATGTCACCCACGCCGTGGCGCATCACCGCCATCCGGTCGATGCCGAAGCCGAAGGCGAATCCACTCCACTCCTCTGGATCGATCCCGCCGGCGCGCAGCACCTCGGGGTGCACCATCCCGCAGCCCCCGAGTTCGAGCCAGGATCCGTCGGGTCGCTGGATGTCGAACTCCGCCGACGGTTCGGTGAACGGGAAGTGGGACGGTCGCAGGCGCGATGAGAATCCCGGCCCGAAGAATGCCTTCGTGAACGCCTCGATCGTTCCCGCCAGGTCGGCCATCGACACATCGCGATCGACCACGAGTCCCTCGATCTGGTGGAAGACCGGCATGTGCGTGGCGTCCGGGGTGTCCCGCCGGAAGACCCTCCCCGGCGCGACGATGTGGATCGGTGGCTCCTGGGACAGCATCGTCCTGATCTGCACCGGCGAGGTGTGGGTGCGCAGAACGGTCCCCCCTGACCGGCCACCCGGGGCGACATGGTCCACGAAGAGCGTGTCGAACTCACCGCGGGCCGGGTGGCCCTCCCCCATGTTCAACGCCTCGAAGTTGTGCCAGTCGCTCTCCACCTCCGGACCCTCGGCCACGGCGAAGCCGAGTCCGATGAAGACGTCCTCGAGACGCTGCCATGCCTGGGTCACGAGGTGCAGGTGACCTCGGGCCGGTGCCCGCGACACCTCGGTCAGGTCGAGCCGCTCGGAATCCACCCGAGCAGCCATCTCGCCGGCGACGAGCTCCCGCCGGCGTGCCTCCACGGCGATGGTCACCCGTTGCATCGCCTCGTTGAGCAGCATTCCCGCCCGCCGACGCTCCTCGGGGTCCGCGATCGACCCGAGTCCCGACTTGAGCAGTCCGAAGCCCGCCTTCCTGCCGAACAGGTCGGACATGACGCGATCCAGGTCGACCGACATCTCGGCGGACGCGACCCGCTCCAGAGCCGACCGCTCCAGGTCGTCGATCCCCTCGATCATCATTCTCCGTTCCCGACGGATGTCCCCACCCGTCCCTGTGTACATTCCGCCATCCGGAAAGCCAACAACGTCCCCGCCATCGCCACGTTCAAGCTCTCCGAACGGCCACGGTGGTCGATCCTCACCCAGGCGTCGACCGGAGCCGACTCGTCGATCCCGTGCGCCTCGTTCCCGAGCACGACCGCCACCGGACCAGCGAGATCGACGCTCGTGTGCGGATCGCCCCGATGCGAGCTCGTCCCGACGAGGCGCAGGCCCGACGAGCGAAGCACGAGGAGGTCGGACTGGACCACCGGCAGGTGGAAGACCGCTCCGGCGGAGGACCGGATGGCCTTGGGCGACCACGGGTCGGTGGTTCCGGGAGTCACCACGACGGCGTCGATCCCGGCCGCCTCAGCCGACCGGATCATCGTTCCGAGGTTCCCCGGGTCGGCGATCCGGTCAGCCACGAGCACCTGCACCCCACCGAGTGGGAGATGACGCTCGGGGATCCTGACCACGGCGACGTTCGGTTGCGGCTCCCCGGTGGTCGCCACTCGGCGTAGGGCCTCGGGGCCGAGTCGGACGGACACGGGACCGATGGGGTCCCCACCGGGACCGACGTACTCCTCGACCACGTCGAGTCCGGCCGCGAACGCCTCGGCGACCAGCACCCGCCCCTCGACGACGGCGAGGCCGGCAGCCTGACGCTCCGACCGATCGGTCGCCAGCCGACGCAGCCGCTGGACCCGGGGGTTCCGGGGCGACAGCGCGTCACCCGGATCGGTCACCTCGACCGCTCCGATCGGCCCGGGTCAGAGCGCGGCTCGGGCCTGCTCGACCAGGGCGGCGAAGGCGGTCGGGTCGGTCACGGCGAGATCGGCCAGGATCTTGCGGTCGACCTCGATCCCGGCGGCGTTCAGCCCGGCGATGAAGCGGCTGTACGACATGTCGTGTTGGCGACAGCCCGCGTTGATCCGCTGGATCCACAGGCGCCGGAACTCGCCCTTCTTGGCGCGGCGGTCGCGGAACGCGTACTGGCCGCTCTTCATCACCTGCTCGTTGGCGGCGCGGAAGGAACGGCTCTTGTTGCCGTAGTACCCGCGGGCCTGCTTCAGGACCTTCTTGTGTCGCTTCTTCGCGGCGACGCCGCGCTTGACGCGTGCCATGTCTCTCTCCTCGGTGTGCGTGTGTCGTGACCGTCGGCGGCGCGCTCAGCGCTCAGCCAGCAGTCGCTTGATCTTCGGGGCGTCGGTCGGGTGGACATCCATGTCGGCGTCGAGACGCCGGGTGCGGGTCGACGGCTTCTTCTCGAACAGGTGCTGACGCATCGCCTGCTGCCGCCTGAGCTTGCCCGTGCCGGTCTTCTTGAACCGCTTGGCAGCCGTCTTACTCGTCTTCATCTTGGGCATCGTCGCCTCCTGTGCTCTCGGCCCCATCTGCGATGGGGACGGTCTCGTCGTTCGTCTCCTGGGCTCGCCGAGCCAGCTCGGCTGCCTTCTTGTCGGGTGAGAGGACCATCGACATGGATCGCCCCTCGAGCCTCGCCTGGTTGTCGACCTTCCCGAGCGGTCCCACCGCCTCGATGACCTGATCGAGGATCCGCGAACCGAGTTCGGGGTGAGCCATCTCGCGGCCCCGGAACTGCAGGGTCACCTTGACCTTGTGGCCGTCCTCGAGGAACTCGATCAGGTGCCGGACCTTCGTGTCGAAGTCGCCCTTCCCGATCTTGGGCCGGAACTTGACCTCCTTGACCGAGACCTGGGTGGACTTGCGCCGGGACTCCTTGGCCTTCTGGGCCTCCTCGTACCGGAACTTGCCGTAGTCCATGATCCGGCAGACCGGAGGGTTCGCCCCGGGGGCCACCTCGACCAGGTCCAGATCGAGCCCTCGGGCCATCCGGAGGGCCTCGGGGACGGGCTTGATGCCGAGCTGGTCCCCGTCGGGACCGATGAGGCGGACCTCTCGGGCCCGGATCCGATCGTTGATCCTATGCTGGTCGCTCTTGGGCGCTGCTATGGCGTGTCTCTCCTGTGCAAGGGCGCTGGCCTCCCGTCTCGATGGTGTGCGGACGAAGCCCGCGCCTGACGGCACGGCGGACTGCCGGATCGCTCTGCGACCTGGAGGACCCGGACGCACCGCAGGTGGCCGGGTGGGGACGGACCCACTTCGCTCGGTTGTGGCCACCGACCTCGATCGGTGACGCCAGTACGCTACCGGTCGTGAGTCCCGAATCCGACGACCGTGGGGCCGACGCGAGCGAGTCCGGGGAGTTGGCCGACGCCGCTGCGGCCCTCGACGCCGCGCGCTCGCGCCTGACATCGGTGCCCGCCGAGGTCGTGGTCACGAACCACGCGTTCGGACTCTACGAACTGGCGGCCATCCACCTCAGCGCCGCGGACCCGGACCTCGAGTCCGCCCGATTGGCCATCGATGCCCTGTCCCATCTCGTCGACGGCCTCGGTCCCCGGCTCGGTGTCGAGCACGCCACCCTCACCGAGGCGCTGTCGACCCTGCGGATGGCCTACGTCTCGGTGTCCCGGCCCGGCTGACGGTCGAGAGCGAACCTCCCCAGTGGCGACCGCCGGACCCGGCCGGATTCGACGACCACGCCCTCGGCCACGAGCAGGTCGCGGTGCAACTCCTCCTCACCCGGGACGAGTCGACCGCCCGCGTCGACGACCCGCCACCACGGCAGGCCCTCGGAGCCAGCGAGCACCCGACCGACGAGTCGGGCCCGACCGGGGTGTCCGGCGGTCGACGCGACATCCCCGTAGGAGACCACCTCACCGGGGACGAGCGCCGCGATGACGTCCTCGATCTCCTGACGCCGGGCGATCCCGTCCCCGCTCACGATCGTCGGATCACGCCACCGCGGTCACGGCCGAGGCCTCGCGACGGCCCAGGCGCGACCTGACGAGGAAGGCCACCCGCACGCCGACCTCGATGGTTCGGGAGCCATCGGCGATCTCGATGCACTGGAACGGGAAGAGCCGGCCGTCGGCGGTCACGATCTCACCCAGGCCGGCCGCCTCGGCGAACGAGGCGACGGTTCCCGTCTCGAGACCCTCGACCGACATCGCCCCGCCTCAGTGGACGATCTTCGCGATCGGGAGCTCGATCAGGTCGGTCGCCCCGGCATCTGACAGCGCCGGGATGATCCGGTTGATCTGCGCCTTCGGAACGACGCTCTCGATCGCGAAGTCCCCGTTGGCGAGTTGGTTGACCGTCGGGCTCTTCGCCGACGGGAGGACGGCCAGCACGGCATCGCGACGCCCCGCCGTGACGTTCAGCTTGATCAGCACCTTCGACCGGGCCTCGAGGGCACCGTTGAGCAGGATCATCAGCTGTTCCATCGCCCGCCGCCGCTCGGGATCCGCATGGGCCGCCGGGTTGGCGATCACCTCGGTGTAGCTGGTCAGGATCGTGTCCACGATCCGCAGCCCGGCAGCGCGCAGGGCGCGCCCGGTCTCGGTGATGTCGACGACGCAGTCCGCGATGTCGGGCACCTTGGCCTCGCTCGCCCCGTAGGAGAGTCGGACATCGGCATCGACCCCGCGGGCGGCGAAGTAGCGCTTGGTCAACTCCGGGTACTCCGAGGTGACGCGGACGCCGTCGGAGAACTCCGAGACGTCCTGGACGTCGGAGTCCCCGCTCACCGCGACGACGACGCGCACCGGGTTGCTCGTCGCCTTGGAGTAGCGGAGCTCGCCCAGGCTCACCACCTCGCTGGCCGTCTCCTCCACCCAGTCCCGACCGGTGATTCCGATGTCGAAGAGCCCCTCCGCCACGTAGACCGGGATCTCCTGCGGCCTCAGGATGCGAACCTCGGCGACGCGTGGATCGTCGATCGTCGCCCGGTAGTCCACCGACGACGATCGGACGACGGTCAGGTCGGCGGCCTCGAAGAGGTCGAGGGTGGCCTTCTCGAGGGAGCCCTTGGGGAGCACGACGCGCAGCACGCCCGAGAGGCTAACGGCCGCACCGACCCGAGGACCCGGCTCAGTGTGTCGTCGGTTCGTCGGCGAGCAGGGCCAGCGCGTGCGGGATCACGTCGATCACGGCCGACAGCTGCTCCACCGCACCCGTGGGTGAACCCGGGAGGTTGCAGATGATCGCACGACCCCGGACACCGCTGACACCCCGCGAGAGGCGCCCGAAGGGGCTGATGGCACGCATCGCCTCACTGAGTCCCGGTGCCGGACGTTCGATGACGCGCGCCGTGCCCTCCGGCGTCTGATCGCGGGGGGCGAACCCGGTACCGCCCGTCGTCACGACGAGGCCGGCGAAGCCGTCACACAGTGCCGACAATGCTCCGGCCACCACGTCCTCACCGTCGCTCACGACCTCGTGCCCGACGACATCGAAGCCGGACCCCCTCAGGAACTCGACGAGCCCCCGGCCACCGGTGTCGTCCCGGGAGCCGTGGAACACCCCGTCGCTGACGGTGAGCACCTTCGCTCGGGGAGCGGTCATGTCCGACGACGGTACCGGATCAGCACCATGCCGTCCGTGTCGTCATCGTGGGGCAGCGTCCGCCACCCGTGTCGATGCGGGCGCCACACACCGTCGGGGACCCGGTCGTCGATCTCGAACCCGTCGGGCACCGGATGGTCCGTCGACTCGACCGACGTGAGCGTGCACACGCTGTAGACGAGACGCCCGCCGGGAGCCACCAGCCGGGCCGCCTCGTGCAGGAGTTCCCGCTGGAGCACCACGAGGTCGTCGAGGTCACCCCGGGTGATGCGCCAGCGTGCGTCAGCGCGCCGACGCAGCGCACCGAGGCCCGAGCACGGCGCGTCGAGCAGCACGGCATCGGCCGAACCCGCGGCCAGCGGGGCCCGCCGGCCGTCGGCACACAGCACGGCCAGGTGCCCCGATCCCCCGTCGAGCCGCGTCGCGTTGTCGCGGATCAGCCCCACCCGATGGACGTGCAGGTCGACGGCGATCACGTCGGCACCGGCGGTGGCGATGGCGGTGGCCTTGCCCCCGGGGGCGGCGCACAGATCGACGATGCGTTCGCCCGGGGCAGCCTCGACGGCGGCGGCGACCCACTGCGAGGATCGGTCCTGCGCATAACCGTCCGCACGACGCGCGACCGTCGGACGTTCGTCCATCCTCGTCATCGCCGCTGCGGCGTCCGCCTCCCCGAGCTCGCCGACGAGGAGCTCGTGGATCCAGTCCGGGTAGCTGAGCCGCACCGCCTCCGACGGCCACGCCATCGCCTCCGGGCCGGGGGCGGCGACCACTCGGCGGAGCACTGCGTTCACGAAGCCCCGGGTCCTCGCCGGTGCCAGGGCCACCGTCTCGGAGACCGCGGCGTGCGGCGGGATCCCGGCCCACGCCCACTGGTACGTCCCGAGTCGCAGCAGTCGTCTGGTCCGGGGGTCCGGAGAAGCGCTGACGAAACGGTCGGTCATCGCGTCGATCGCCCGCCGGAGGCGGGTCACTCCGTAGACGAGATCGGTGACCATCGCCCGGTCGGCGGAGTCCAACCCGGAGTCGGCCAGCGCCGCGGGCACGACGATGTTGGCGTAGGCACCGTCGTCGTCGATCCGGGCCAGCAGGTCGAGGGCGAGCCGTCGTGGGTTCACTCGAACCACTCCCCATCACCCGGACGAGCCCCGCGCCGCCAGGCGTCGAGACCCATCGGACCCCTACCAGCCGGCTGGACGACCGTCGGGACCAGACGGCCATCGACGATCTCGGCGGCCAGGATCCGCATCCGCTCTCCCCGCCACGTCGTCCACGCCCCTCCCACACGGACCAGCCGCTCCCCCTGCTCGGCCGGAGCCGACCAATCGATGCGGAGATCAGCTGGGGTGATCTTGTGCGCGTACGTCACCTCACCGGCCTGTGGCTCGGCCGGATGGAGGCCCACGGCGAGTTCGGCGAGGAGCAGCTCCGAGCCGATGGCGACCAGGCGGGATCGGAGTTCGTCGGCGGTGGCGGTGCCGATCTCCACCTCGGCGCGCGCCCGCACCCCTCCCTCGTCGAGCCCCTCGGCGACATCCATGACGCACACCCCGGTGGTCGTGTCCCCGGCGAGGATCGCCCGCTCGACGGGTGCTGCGCCACGCCATCGGGGCAGGAGCGAGAAGTGGAGGTTCACCATGGGCACACGCTCGAGAACGTGCGGTCTGATGATCCGTCCGAAGGCGACGACGACGCCGAGTGCCGCGTCGGTGTCGAGCACGGCGTCGACGTCGTGGGTCACCGCCAGTCCGAGCTCGCGGGCGCAGGCCGCGACCGGCGACGGGGAGGTCGCCGAGCCACGGCCACGCCGACGATCAGGCCCGGTCACGACCAGGCGGACGTCGTGACCGGCCTCGACGAGGGCGCGCAGCGGGACTGTCGCCACCTCGGGGGTCCCGAGGTAGACGAGGGGTCCGAGCCCTGTCACCGGAGACGGAGACGACGACGCGGGGCCGGCGCATCGGCGGCCTGCTCGGCGATGCGCCGGTACTCGGCCAGGGCCTCGGCGCGCTGGTCCGACGGCATCCGGTCGAACATCAGCACACCGTGGAGGTGGTCGAGTTCGTGCTGGTACATCCGGGCCTCGAGGTCACTCGCCTCGCGCTCGACCACCTCACCGTCCAGGTCGATGCCGCGCAGCAGGACGTGGCGCGGTCGCACCATCTCGACGAAGAGGCCGGGGATCGACAGGCAGCCCTCGTCGTACACCCACTCCCCCGACGACTCGACGATCTCGGGGTTGAAGATCACGCGACGCTCGCCGTCGAGGTCCCAGACGAAGATCTGCTTCTGGACCCCGATCTGGGGTGCCGCCAACGCGATGCCCCCGTTCGAGTGGTCGAGGGTGTCGAACATCTCGTCGACGAGGCGGACCACCCGACCGTCGATGTCGGTGACCGGGGCGGCATCGGACTTCAGGACCGGATCGCCGAAGGTGCGGATCTCGTGGGCCATGCGTGGCAGGCTATCCGCACCGTGCCGCAGTACTTCGACGACCCGTCCGAGCTCGCGTCCGATCCGCGGACGGTGGAGGTGACGCTGGCTGACATCGCCTACACCTACGTGACCGATCGTGGCGTGTTCAGCCACGGCCACCTCGACGAGGGCACCGCCCTCCTGCTCCAGGAGGCGCCACCGCCGGCGGCGGCGGGGAATCTCCTCGACCTCGGCTGCGGCGCCGGGCCGATCGCCCTGGCGATGGCCCTCCGATCACCCACTGCGCAGGTCTGGGCGGTCGACGTCAACCCCCGCGCCGTCGCGTTGACGACTGCCAACGCCCACCGGGCCGGGGTGCGCGTCTGCGCCGAGACCCCGGCCGGACTGCCCCCGGACATCCGCTTCGCCACGATCTGGTCGAACCCCCCGATCCGGATCGGCAAGGGCGCACTCCATGCGATGCTGACCTCGTCGCTCGCCCGACTCACCGGCGGTGGCCGTGCCGTCCTCGTGGTCAACCGTCATCTCGGGGCCGACTCGCTGCAGCGATGGCTCATCGACACCGGCTGGGACGTCGATCGCCTGGCGTCGCGGCGCGGCTTCCGTCTCCTCGAGGTCCGTCACCCGAGCGAGCCGGATCGGGATTCCGGAGTCCGGTCAGCGGACCGGGTCGACGGCGATCCGCAGCCGCCGTCCCGGGACCCGCACACCTGAGGCGAGGGCTGCCGAGAGCGTCGCAGCATCCCGGGCGCGGACCTGCCATCGCCCGTCGCCACCGCCGATCACGACGTCGGGGTGACCGAGCGACGTGATGAAGTCATCCGCCCCGGGCCCCTCGACCACGGCGAGCGACCCGAACGGCGGCAGGCCGAGCACGCCGCGCTGGCTCGACTCGATCGCCGACCAACCGTCGAGGTCGAGCGATGCCAGGGCGGTCACCGCCCGATGGTCGGGCATTCGGGTCTGCAGGATCAGCAGCCCTCCGGCCTCGGCCCGTCCGACGCGCCGGGCCGCCAGCGCAACGAGTGCCGCGGTCCGGGCGGGGGCCGTGTAGCGCGCCGCCAGCAGCTCGTCATCGAGATCGCAGATGACCACCGTGTCGGCGTGCCCCACCCGATGGAGCGCCGCCTCGGTTCCCACCACGGCGTCGGCGTCGATCGTCGCACCGACGTCATGGCGGGCCGACTCGATGTCGATCACCGGCCGTCCGGCAGCCGCCTCCATCTCCTCGCGCAGTCGGCTCACCCCGGGCCGCAGGTTGCGGAATGCCGATGCACCGCAGGCTGCGCACACCGCCGGACGATCGGTCCCGCACCGCCGGCAGGTCAGTCCCCCGTCCACCTCGGACCCGCAGATGCCGTCGCAGAGTTCGCACCGGGCGAGCGACCGGCAGGCGGAACACGCCAGGAGCCGGGAGCGTCCGACGGTGTTGACCACGCACACGACACGCCGGGAGTGGTCTCGCAACTCCTCGATCAGACGTCCACTCACCAACCCGCGCCGGCGGGGGTCCTCGGTGTCGAGGTCGACGACCTCGACCCGGGGCCAGCCCCGACGCTCACGTTCGACGCCCGGGGCCCGGAACGATCGCTCGTGCATGGCCTCGACGGACGGCACCGGGGAGACGAGGACCACCGGAACCCCGAGCCGGGCTCCCCGCTCGAGCGCCACCTCGCGGGCGTGCCACGTCGGGGATGCCTCGGACTGGAGTCGCTCGTCGTGCTCGTCGAGCACGACGACCGCCGCCAGCGCGTCGACGCGGGCGAAGGCCGCCGTACGGGTCCCGATCACGACATCGACCCCGGCAGCCGCGGCCGCCCACTCGTCGGGGAGGACCGCGACGCTCACACCGGCTCGTCGCAGTCGACTGGCGAGGATCGCGACCTGCTCGAGCCCGGGGACCACGACGAGGGTCGTCCCGAGTGCCACGGCACTCCACACGACCGGGAGTTGATCGGTGCCGGGCGGGAGCCTCAGCGTCCCGCCACCCGCGGCGAGGAGCTCGGTGGTCGCCGGGGACCTGGGCTCTGGACGGAGCCCCGAGCGTCGGGCATCCCCCAGGCGCAGGATCACCCGCGGTGGCGATGCCACGGCGAGGAAGTGGGACGACCGACCGGCCCATCGGTGCGCGGCCCAAGCGGCGAGTTCGACGAGGTGTGCGTCGGGTCCCATCCCCGAGACGGCTCGGAGTGGGAGCAGGCGATCGACGTTTGTCCGCTCGGGCGGATCGACGTCGACGATCCAACCGCGGAGGCGCCGGCCGTGCAGGTCGACTCGCACGATGCTCCCGACGCGCGCCCGCTCGGCGAGCTCGGGCGGCACGCCGTAGTCGAAGGCCTTGTCGGGCCCCTTGGCGTCGCACAGGACGCGGACGACGTCAGGAGCGACCGAGGTCACCTACGCGCCGACGGCGGACCGGAAGTCATCGAGGCGGGAGAGGGTCTCCCACGAGAAGCCCGGGCGCCCGAAGTGCCCGTACGCCGCCGTCGCCCGGTACCCCGGCTTGAGCAGGTCGAGGTCGCGCACGATCGCACCCGGACGGAGGTCGAAGACCTGACGCACCGCGTCCTCGATCCGAGCCGGGTCGACCTGGGCGGTGCCGAAGGTGTCGACGAGGATGCTCATCGGGTGGGCGACGCCGATGGCGTAGGCCACCTGCAGTTCGCAGCGCGTCGCCACCCCGGAGGCCACCACATGCTTGGCCACCCACCGCGCCGCATAGGCGGCCGAGCGATCGACCTTCGACGGGTCCTTGCCGCTGAACGCCCCACCGCCATGACGACCCATCCCCCCGTAGGTGTCGACGATGATCTTGCGGCCGGTCAGTCCGCAGTCGCCCTGCGGTCCACCGATCACGAAGCGACCGGTCGGGTTGATGAAGATGTCGAACTCATCGTCGGCGAATTCCTCCGGGATGATCGGCGTGATCACCTGCTCGATGAGGTCGGGACGGATCACCGTGTCGCGGTCGATGCCGTCCTGGTGCTGGGTCGAGATCACCACGTTGCGGATCCCGATGGGACGTCCGTCCTCGTACTCGTAGGTGACCTGGGTCTTGCCGTCGGGACGCAGGTACGGCACCTGCCCGGCATGACGGACGTGAGCGAGTCGTTCGGCGAGGCGATGGGCGGTCCAGATCGGGAGCGGCATGAGGTCCGGGGTCTCGGCGCAGGCGTACCCGAACATCATCCCCTGGTCACCGGCGCCCTGGCGGTCGAGGTCGTCCTCGGTGGCCGACCCGGAGCGGACCTCCTCGGCCGTGTCGACCCCTTGGGCGATGTCACGGCTCTGCTCGTCGATCGACACGATGACACCGCAGGTGTTGCCGTCGAAGCCGGCGTTGGCATCGTCGTAGCCGATCGACGTGATCGTGTCGCGGACGATCCGCGGGATCTCGACGTAGCCCGAGGTGGTGATCTCCCCGGCCACGACGCACAGGCCGGTCGTGACCAGTGTCTCGCAGGCGACCCGACCGAGTGGGTCCTCGGCGAGGATCGCGTCGAGGATCGCGTCGCTGACCTGGTCAGCGACCTTGTCCGGGTGACCTTCGGTCACGCTCTCTGAGGTGAATGTCCAACGCGCCACGTCGACTCCTACTCGTGGTCTCTGTCCATCGGCCGGGGCCGATGTGCGTCGGGGGGACGACCGCCTGCAGGGTGCGCCCGGTCCCGACTCGGAACGGGTCGACGCGTCGGACCTCTGTCCTACGCACCGGTGGCCGAGAGCCTAGCGATCTCGTCGACCACCGCCGCGGCAACCTCGGTCTTGGAGGCCAGCGGGACGACCCGCTCACCGTCCCGCCCGACGAGTGTGACGGCGTTCGTCGCATGGGCGAAGCCGACGCCCTCGGCCGACACGTCGTTCGCCACCACGAGGTCGAGGGATTTGCGCTCGAGCTTGCCCCGGGCGTTGGCCACCAGGTCGTCCGTCTCGGCGGCGAATCCGACGAGCACCTGGCCGGGGCGTCGACTCGCCGCCAGGCCGGCGAGCAGGTCGGGGGTCGGCTCGAGTTCGATCCGGGGCACCCCGTCGTGCTTCTTGATCTTCCCCGCCACCGGCGCGATCGGCCGGAAGTCCGCCACCGCAGCCGCCATGACCACGATGTCGGCGGACGGACCGGCCTGGTCGAGGGCGGCACCCATCTCGGCGGCGGTCTCGACCGGCACCCGCTGGACACCGGGTGCGACCGGGAGCTCCGAGGTGGTGATCAGGACGACGTCGGCACCGCGCCGGCGGAACTCGTCCGCGATCGCATGTCCCTGGCGTCCCGACGAGCGATTGGCGATCACGCGCACGGCGTCGATCGGCTCGCGGGTCCCGCCGGCGGTCACGACGACCCGCCGGCCGGCGAACTGCCCCCCGCCCAGCGCTGCGTCGACGGCCGCCAGGATGGTCTCGGGATCGGCGAGGCGTCCGACACCGATGTCTCCCCCGGCGAGGCGTCCGGCGGCCGGCTCGACGATGTGGACCCCGCGCGACCGGAGCGTCTCGATGTTGGCGCGGACCGCCGGGTGCTCCCACATCTCGGTGTGCATCGCCGGACACACCACGACCGGGGCTCGGGTGGCGATGAGGACGTTCGTGAGCAGGTCGCTCGACAGACCCGCCGCGTACGCCGCGATGACCCGCGCCGTGGCCGGGACGACGACGATGAGGTCGGCAGTCTGGCCGATGCGGGTGTGCGGGATCGGGTCGGGGCCCTCCCAGAGGTCCGTGCGCACCGGCTCGGACGCCAGGGCGGACAGCGTGGTCGGCCCGAGGAAGTGCAGCGCACCGGCGGTCATCACCGGCGCCACGTGGGCCCCGGCGTCGACGAGCCGACGACAGACCTCGACCGCCTTGTAGGCGGCGATGCCCCCGCTCACCCCGAGGACGATGCGCGTGCCGGGGATCACGGTCGGAGATCAGTCGTCGCTCGACACGGCACCGTCGTCGGCGCCGTGCGAGCCGATGGGGAGGCTCTCGGCCTCCGGCTGCTCCTCCACCGGCTCGGCCCAGACGATCTTGTCGACGGCGATCTCCTCGAAGGCGACCGAGAGGGGCTTGCGAGCCGTGGTCGACACCTGCGGGGGCACCATGTGGCCGAGACCGCCGCCGAGCTGGTTGAAGTAGGAGTTGATGTCGCGGGCGCGACGGGCCGCCAGCGTCACCAGGCTGAACTTGGAGTCGACCCGGCCGAGCAGTTCCTCGACCGGCGGGCTCATCATCGAATCATGGGTCTGGGGCACGTTCCGGAGCCTATCGGCCGACCCGCTGGCCACGCTCCTCCTCGATCAGCCGGAGCATCTCGGCGACCGTCCGGTCGATCTCGTCGTTGACGACGACGTGGTCCGCTATGGCCCTCCCGAGCGGCTCCTCGATCTCGGCCTTTCGCAGGCGGGCGAAGACCTTGTCATTCGGGTCCCCACGGCCGCGCAACCGACGCTCCTGCTCCTCGCGCGATGGCGGCAGGACGAAGATCAGCACGGCGTCGGGGAAGTGCTCCTTGACCTGTCGGGCGCCGTCGAGCTCGATCTCGAGCACGACGTCGCGCCCGCCCACCTCGGCGGTGTCCGGGGTGGGAGTGCCGTAGTAGTTGCCGAGGAACTCGGTCCATTCGAGGAATCCCCCGGCGCTGATCCGGGCCTCGAACTCCTCGGGTGTCGCGAAGACGTAGGAGTCCGCCGGTTCGTTGGGTCGACGGTCCCGGGTCGTCCACGAACGACTGAGCCACAGGCGGTCGTCACGCTCCACGAGCCGGTCGACGATCGTCCCCTTGCCGACGCCACCCGGTCCGGAGACGACGACGATCAACCGCCTCCGGGCGACGTCACTCACCGAGCCGCTCGAGCAGGGCCGCCCGCTGTTGGGCTCCGAGACCCTGCACCCGGCGGTTGTCGGCGATGCCGATCTCCTCCATGATCCGCCGCGCCTTGACCTTGCCCAGCTTCGGGAGCGCCTCCAGGAGGGACACCACCTTGATCTTGGCGATGTTGGCGTCGTCGGAGGCGAGGGCCTCGGCGAGGGTGAGCGACCCCATCTTCAACCGGGCCTTGATGTCGGCGCGGGCCGCCCGGGCCGCGGCCGCCTTGGCCAGGGCCGCCTCACGCTGTTCGGGGGTCAGACGAGGAGGAGTTGCCATGCGATGACGCTAGCCGAGCACCCCCGGGCGCGGGTGGAGCGTCGGCCCCGACCGGCGCACCGCTCAACTGACGCGGGCACCCGAGAGGTCGCGCAACGCGGCCACGCCGACCGAGCGGGCCCAGTCCACGAGCTCGGAACCGATCCGCGCCACAGCCCGGGGATCGAGCAGCCCTGCCGTCCCGACCTGCACGGCGGCGGCGCCGGCCAACATCATCTCCGCTGCGTCCCGACCGGTCGCGATTCCGCCGACTCCCACGATCGGGACGTCGGGCAGGGCCGCATGCACGTCGGCCACGGCGCGGACGGCGACCGGACGGATCGCCGGACCCGAGACCCCGCCCCCACCGTTGCCGAGGACGGCGCGACGGGTGTCGGGGTCGATGACGAGACCGAGCAGGGTGTTGACCATCGTGACCGCCTCGGCGCCGGCGTCGACGACGGCGGAGGCCACCTCGATCAGTCGGTCGGTGTTGGGGCTGAGCTTGGCCCACCGGGGCCGGCCGCATCCCTCCGTCGCGGCGACCACCTGCGCCGACAGTTCGGCATCGTGGGCGAAGATCGATCCCCGACCCTCGAGGTTCGGGCACGAGAGGTTGACCTCGACGGCGACCAGCGCCTCGGGGGCGCCGGCCAGCATCTCCGCTGCCGCCCGGTAGTCGTCGACCGATCGTCCCCAGATGCTGCACACCACCCGTGTCCCCCGATCGACCAGGCGCGGCAGGTCGTGGGTCAACCACTCCGCGACACCGGGCCCCTGGAGTCCCACGGCATTGATCATCCCGGCAGTCACGCCGTGGACCCGGGGGGACGGGTTGCCCGGCCACGGGTACGGGGCGATCGACTTCGTGACCACGGCACCGATGGCCGAGAGGTCGACGTACGCAGCGAGTTCGTCACCGTGCCCGGCCGTGCCCGATGCCGGCATCACCGGGGAGGGCAGCGACACGGACCCCACCCGCACGGTCGTGTCGACCGCCGCGGGTTGCGGGCTCGAGCCGGCCTGCCCCCGGTTCCGGCGCGGGCTCCGGGGGGTCATCGCCGGTGGTACTCCTGGAGCGTGCGCACCCCGAGGGGCCCGTCTCCCGTCTCGCCGAGCCCCTGCGCCGCGGCGAGGGCCGCCGCGACCGTCGTCACACAGCTCACCCGGTGCAGGCTCGCCGCCTTGCGGATCTGTTCCCCGTCGCTGCGTCCGACGGAGCCCCGTGGCGTGTTGACGACGAAGGCCACCGACCCATCGGCGATCAGATCCACTGCGGTCGGGCCATCCGCCCCGTCCGTGACCTTCCCGAGCACTCGGTCGACCTCCACGCCGTAGCGCCGCAGGTACTCGGCCGTGCCCGAGGTGGCGGCGATCGCCAGTCCCCGCTCGCGGAGTCGCCGGGCGACCACGATGCCGGCCGGCTTGTCGAGGTCGTTCAACGACAGGAACACCAGACCGCTCCCCGGCAGTGCGCTCCCCGCGGCCAACTCGGCCTTGTAGAACGCCCGACCGAAGGAGTCGTCGATCCCCATGACCTCGCCGGTCGACCGCATCTCCGGACCGAGCGCCGGGTCGACCTCCGGGAAGCGGTTGAAGGGCAGGACGGCCTCCTTCACTGCGACGTGACCGCCGACCGGCTCGACCAGCAGGCCCTCCGCCCGCAACTCGGCGAGGGTCGCCCCGAGCATCACCCTGGTCGCGACCTTGGCGAGGGGAACCCCGGTGGCCTTGGCCACGAACGGGACGGTCCGACTCGCCCGCGGATTGGCCTCGATCACGTACACCGAGGTTCCGACGACCGCGAACTGGACGTTGATGAGGCCGCGGACATCGAGCCGCTCGGCGATCGCCGATGTGTACGACTCGATGACCTCGACCACCCACTCCGGGAGCGTCTGCGGTGGGATCGCGCAGGCCGAGTCTCCGGAGTGGACCCCGGCCTCCTCGACGTGCTCCATCACCCCTCCGATGAGGATGTCCCCCGTGTGGTCGCGCACCGCGTCGACGTCGACCTCGATGGCGCTGGCGAGGAAGCGGTCGATGAGCACCGGACGTTCGGCCGAGAGCCCGCCCTCCCGACCGAGCGTTCCGCTGGCGCTCAACTCGGCCATCGCCCGAGCCAGGTGGTCCATGTCGTGCACGATCTGCATGGCCCGGCCACCGAGCACGTAGCTCGGCCGGACGAGTACCGGGAATCCGATCCGTTCGCAGATGGCGGTTGCCTCGGCGAGGTCGACGGCCGTGCCACCCGGGGGCTGGGGGATGCGCAGCTCGTCGCACAGCCGGTTCCAGATCTCGCGGTCCTCGGCGGCGTCGATCGACGCGGCCGAGGTCCCGGCGACGAGTTCGGGCGGGATCTGACCGGCGAGCTTCAGCGGCGTCTGGCCACCGAGCGAGACGATGACCCTCTCGGGCCGCTCCGCCTCGATGATGTCGAGGACGTCCTGGCGGGTCAGCGGTTCGAAGTAGAGCCGGTCACTGGTGTCGTAGTCCGTCGACACGGTCTCGGGGTTGCAGTTGACCATGATCGTCTCGAACCCGGCGTCGCGCAGCGCGAAGCTGGCGTGGACGCAGCAGTAGTCGAACTCGATGCCCTGTCCGATCCGGTTCGGGCCCGAGCCGAGGATCATCACCTTGCGCCGGTCGGACGGACGGACCTCGCTCTCGTCCTCCCAGGTCGAGTAGTGGTAGGGAGTGTCGGCTGCGAACTCCGCAGCACACGTGTCGACCGTCTTGAAGGTGGGTCGGACACCGAGATCCTGCCGCCTCGCCCTGACGACGTCCTCGGCCACCCCCCACAGATGGGCGAGTTGGGCGTCGCCGAATCCGAGACGCTTGGCCCGCCGCCAGGCACGCGTGTCGAGGTCATCGGGTCCGCATCCGGTGAGGCGCTCGTGCTCCTCGGTGATCAACGACATCTGGTCGAGGAACCAGGGGTCGATCCGGCAGGCGTCGTGGACGACGTCGATCGCGACCCCACGGCGCAACAACTCGCCCACCTCGAGGATCCGCTCCGGGGTCGCGACGGCACAACGACGCAGCAACTCCCCGGTCCCCAGCCCCGCCAGGAGATCGCTCCCCATGTCGCCCGTCAGCCCGTTGCGACCCTGCTCCAACGATCGGAGTGCCTTCTGGAGGCTCTCGGGGAACGTCCGCCCGATGGCCATCGCCTCCCCCACCGACTGCATCTGCGTTCCGAGGATCCCGGTCGTCCCGGGCAGCTTCTCGAACGCCCACCGCGGGATCTTCGTGACGACGTAGTCGATCACCGGTTCGAAGCTCGCCGGTGTCGCCCGGGTGATGTCGTTGGGGATCTCGTCCAGCGTGTACCCGACGGCGAGGCGGGCGGCCATCTTGGCGATCGGGAAGCCGGTCGCCTTGGAGGCGAGGGCACTCGACCGCGAGACGCGCGGGTTCATCTCGATGACAACCTGTCGACCCGTCGCCGGGTCGACGGCGAACTGCACGTTCGAACCGCCGGTCTCGACGCCGACGCGACGGATGCAGGCCAGCGCCGCATCCCGCATCGTCTGGTACTCGACATCGGTGAGCGTCTGCTGCGGCGCCACGGTGATCGAGTCGCCGGTGTGGACCCCCATCGGATCGACGTTCTCGATCGAGCAGATGATCACGCAGTTGTCGGCTCGGTCACGCATGACCTCGAGTTCGAACTCCTTCCAACCGGCGATCGACTCCTCGATCAGGATCTCACCGATCGGGCTCGCCGCGATGCCGTTGGCGGCCACGCGCTCGAACTCCTCCATCGTCGACGCGATGCCGGTGCCGCGACCGCCGAGGATGTAGGCCGGTCGGATGATGACCGGGAGACCGATCTCGGCCACCACCGTGCGCGCGTCCTCCATCGAGTGGGCGATGCCGGACCGGGGGACGTCGAGTCCGATCTCGAGCATCGCCTCCTTGAACCGTTGCCGGTCCTCGGCGGTCGCGATCGCCTCGGCGTTGGCGCCGATCATCTCGGGTCGGCCGGGGACACCGATGACACCCCGTTCGAACAGTTCCATCGCGATGTTGAGCGCCGTCTGGCCGCCCATCGTCGGGAGGACCGCGTCGGGCTGCTCGCGCTCGATGATCGAGGCGACCACCTCCCAGGTGAGCGGCTCGACGTAGGTGGCGTCGGCGAAGTCCGGGTCGGTCATGATCGTCGCCGGGTTCGAGTTCACGAGGATGACGCGGTAGCCCTCCTCCCGGAGCACCCGGCAGGCCTGGGTGCCCGAGTAGTCGAACTCGCAGGCCTGTCCGATCACGATCGGTCCCGAGCCGATGATGAGGATCGACGAGAGGTCGTCGCGGCGTGGCATCAGCGGGTGCTCCCGTCCATGAGGTCGGCGAATCGATCGAAGAGGTAGGTGCTGTCGTGCGGACCGGGACCGGCCTCGGGGTGGTGCTGGACGCTGAAGCAGCGCTCACCGACGACCTCCAGCCCCTCGCACACGCCGTCGTTGAGGTTGACGTGGGTCATGCGGACGGTGGAGCCGAGACCGGCGAAGGTGTCGGCATCGACGGCGAAGTTGTGGTTCTGGGAGGTGATCTCGATCCGGTCGGTGGTGAGGTCCTTGACCGGGTGGTTGGCTCCGTGGTGCCCGAAGGGGAGCTTCACGGTGCCCGCTCCGAGGGCGCGGCCGAGGATCTGGTGGCCGAGGCAGATGCCGAACAGCGGCACCCGCCCGACGAGTCGACGGACCTGCTCGACCGGCCCGTCGAGGACACCGGGGTCGCCGGGACCGTTGGAGAGGAACACGCCCGTCGGGTCCATGGCGAGGACCTCCTCGGCGGTGGTGCCGCCCGGGACGACGACGACTCGGCCGAGTCCGGCGAGGTGACGCACGATCGTGGTCTTGATGCCGAAGTCGTAGGCGACGATGAGCCGCGGCCCCTGCCCCACGGTGTACGGCTCGGCAGTGGTGACCGTCGAGACGAGATCCACCCCGTCGGTGCCCGGCTCGGCCCGCGCCGCGGTCGCCAGGTCCGACTCCGAACCGGGACCGAACGCCCCCGTCACCGACCCGCGGTCGCGCAGGAGCCGGGTGAGTCGTCTGGTGTCGATGCCGGCGATGCCCGGCACCCCGAGGGCTCGCAGGTGGGCGTCGAGCCCGGTCTCGGCACGGTGGTTCGAGTGACGCCTGGCCATCTCGCGCACCACGACACCTCGACAGAACGCCGCCCTCGACTCGGAGTCGTGGGCGTTCACGCCGTAGTTGCCGATGTGGGGGTACGTGAAGGTGATGATCTGCCCGGCGTAGCTCGGGTCGGTGATGATCTCCTGGTACCCCGAGAGTGCGGTGTTGAACACCACCTCGCCGGTCGCGATCCCGGTCGGAGCCCCGATCAGGTCCCCCTCGAACACCTCGCCGTCGGCGAGGACCAGGGCGCCGGGGCGCAGTCCGCCGTCTGTCATCTCCGTGCCTCTCCGTTCACCACCACGGGACGTCCGTGGAGGATCGTGTGACGGACCCGCCCGCGCAGGGCCACGCCGCCGTATGGGGTGTTGCGACTCAGACTGGCGAGCGCAGCCGGATCGACCTGCCATTCGCAGGTCGGGTCGATCACCGTGAGGTTCGCCGGCTCGCCGACCGCGACCGGTCGGCCGTGACGATCGGCGACACCGGCGATCTCGGCCGGGCCCCAGGAGAGCAGGGCGATCAGTCGCGGCCAATCCACGTCGAGATGGGCTCGGGTGACACCGAGGGCCGTCTCGAGTCCGAGCATCCCCGGCGGCGCCTCGTCGAGCGGCCGCTCCTTGGCGTGCCCCGGATGCGGTGCGTGGTCCGTGGCGATGGCATCGATCGTGCCGTCGACGAGCCCCGCCCGGACCGCCTCGACGTCGGCCATCGTGCGCAACGGCGGGTTCACCTTGAACAGCGTCGAGTACCCGCTCAGAAGTTCGTCGGTGAGGCTGATGTGATGGGGGGTGGCCTCGGCGGTCACGGGAACACCGTCGGCCTTGGCAGCCCGCACGAGGTCGACGCTGCGGGCGGTCGAGAGGTGCAGCAGATGCACACGGGACCCGGTGAGGCGCGCCAGTTCGATGTCCCGGTGGACCATCAACTCCTCGGCGAGGGCTGGCCAGCCGGGGAGCCCCAGATGGGAGCAGCACTCCCCCTCGTGCATCACGGCACCGGCGGTGAGCGTCGACACCTCGCAGTGTTGGGCGAGCACGAGACCGAGTTCACCCGCGTACTCGAGTGCCCGGCGCATCACCCCGGCGTCCTGGACTCCGTTGCCGTCGTCGGTGAAGATCCGCACACCGACGGCTGCGAGTTCCGCGAAGGGAGCGAGCCGCTCCCCGGCCCGCCCGACGGTGATCGACCCCGAGGGGTGGACATCGCACAGCCCGGCGCGGACACCCTGCGCTCGCACGTACTCGACGACCTCGACACAGTCCTGGGTGGGGTCGGTGTTCGGCATGGCGACGACTGCGGTGTAGCCGCCGAGGGCGGCGGCTCGGGAGCCGGACTCGATGGTCTCGGCCTCGGTCATCCCCGGTTCGCGCAGGTGGGTGTGGAGGTCGACGAACCCGGGGGTCACGAGGCAACCCTCGGCGACCAGCACCACCTCGTCGGCCGAGGCCTCGAGTTCCGCGCCGACCTCGACGACTCGTCCGTCGGCGACCCGCACGTCGAGACGCCGTTCACCGGAGCGGTCCAGGACCGTGCCGCCCCGGACCAGCACGCGATCGGCATCGGGAGTCTCGGGGGAGGCCGTGACCGGTGCAGTGGCTCTGCTCATGACGGTGCTCCTTCGGGGTCGCTGCCGGATCCGAGCAGTTCGAACAGGACCGCCATGCGCACGGCGATCCCGCTCGTGACCTGCTCCGTGATCACCGATTGGGGGAGGTCCGACGGGTCGACGAGCATCTCCACCCCGCGGTTCATCGGCCCTGGGTGCATGACCAAGGCGTCGGGTCGGAGCCGTCGGGCCCGCTCCCGGGTGAGACCGAAGCGATCTGCGTACTCCGCGCCGGCGGGTACCAGGGCGCTCCCCATCCGCTCGCGCTGCATGCGCAGCATGTAGATGACGTCGACCTCGCCGACGACTGCGTCGAGGTCGCTCGTCGAGGGTGCCGTCGGCACCGGGGCGAGCAGGGTCCGCGGGGCGACGTGCACAACCTCGGCACCGAGCAAGCCGAACAGCCGAGTGCAGCTGCGGGCGACCCGACTGTGGCGGATGTCGCCGACGATGGCGACCCGCAACCCGGTCATGTCGGCGGGACGTCCGAGACGGCTCCCGATCGTGAAGGCGTCGAGCAGCGCCTGCGTCGGGTGCTCGTTCCAACCGTCCCCGGCATTGATCACCGCGGCATCAGTCCAGTCGACGACCTGCCACGGGACCCCGCCAGAACGGTGGCGGACCACGAAGGCGTCGACCCCCATCGCAGACAGGGTCTCCACGGTGTCGCGGAGACCCTCCCCCTTGTTGACGCTGGAGGAGCCGACGGCGAGCGTCATCGTGTCGGCGCTCAGACGCTTGGCGGCCGTGTCGAAGCTCATCCGGGTCCGGGTGGAGTCCTCGAAGAACAGGTTGCAGACCGTGCGTCCCCGCAGCGCGGGGACCTTCGGGTTCGGGCGACGACCGACCTCGGCCATGGTCTCGGCGGTGGCGAGGATCCGACGCAGCTGCTCGGCGTCGGTCCCGGCGATCGAGAGCAGGTGACGCGCCGGACCGGGGCTCATCGCTCCCCCTCCGACCGGCCATCGCCGTCACTGCGGATCACGACCCCGGATGCCGAGACCTCGACCGACTCCGACAGGCTCGTCGGGAGGTTCTTGCCGATGACGTCGGGCCGGATCGGGAGCTCGCGGTGCCCGCGGTCGACGAGGACGGCGAGTTGCACCGCCCGGGGCCTCCCGTAGTCGGTGAGCGCGTCGAGGGCCGCCTTGACGGAGCGCCCGGTGAACAGCACGTCGTCGACGAGCACGACGCACGCCCCCTCCGGGTCGAACGGGAGGTCGCTGACCGCCGAGGGGCTGACCGGGCGGCGGCCGATGTCATCCCGGTAGAGCGAGATGTCGAGACTGCCGACCGGGATCGGATGTTCGATCCGCGCGATCTCCGCCCCGATCGCCTCAGCGAGCCACACGCCCCCGCGCTGGAGTCCGACCAGGGCCACTCCGTCGAGACCTCGGTTGCGCTCGATGATCTCGTGCGACATGCGGGTCACGGCCCGGCGCACATCATCGGGTCCGAGGACCTGCTTCGCTGTCGACACACTCTCTCCTCGCCGTCCGGGCCTCACGGGACCCACTTCACGGCTGGGACGACATTAGCAGCCCCCGGTCGGCGGCGCGCCGACCGGTCACCATCCGATGATCGTGAGCCCGGCACCGCATGGGAGACTCGCCCCGTGACCAATGTCCATCCAACGGTCGATTCCCCGTTCGTCCCGAACGCCGACGACCTCCTGTCGAACAACGCCCGCTACGCCGAGTCCTTCGGTGACCGCGACCTCGGCGTGCGTCCCAGTCGTCGCCTCGCCGTCGTCGCCTGCATGGACTCCCGGATGGACACCTTCGAGATCCTCGGGCTCAGGCACGGCGAGGCCCACATCATCCGCAACGCCGGCGGCATCATCACCGATGACGTGATCCGCTCGTTGTGCCTGTCGCAGCGGTTCCTCGGCACCCGGGAGATCGTCCTCATCCATCACACGGACTGCGGGCTCCAGATGGTCAGTGAGGACGACTTCAAGTCCGAGCTCGAACGCGAACTCGGCATCAAGCCGTGGTGGGCGCTCGAGTCGTTCAGCGACCCGGTGGCGGATGTGCGGCAGTCGGTCGCCCGGCTCCGCCTCACACCGTTCATCCCCCACAAGGACCACATCCGAGGCTTCGTGTACCGCACCGAGGACGGCATCCTCGAGGAGGTGGACGGGCTGGCCGCGCCCGTCGACCCGTGAGCCCACAGCCGGGTGCGGCGCCGCCGGCGACGACCGCCTACACGGACGCGATGCGACTTGCCATCCGGACAGCCGCTGACGTCCGATCCTCCACCTCCCCGAACCCGTGGGTCGGTGCCGTCGTCCTCGATCCCTCGGGCACCGTCGTCGCCACGGGAGCCACCCAGCCGCCGGGGGGCGACCATGCCGAGGTGGTCGCCCTGCGCATCGCCGGCGATCGGGCCGTTGGTGGCACCCTCGTCGTGACACTCGAGCCGTGCTCCCATCACGGTCGAACACCGCCGTGCGTCGACGCGATCCTCTCGGCCCGGCTCGCCCGAGTCGTCATCGGCACCCCTGACCCGGACCCGAAGGTCGCCGGGAGCGGTGTCACCGCCCTCCGTGCAGCCGGCGTCGACGTGGTCGTCGGAGTCGAGGAGTCGGAGGTCCGGCGTCAACTGCGGGCCTACCTGCACCATCGCTCCACCGGTCGCCCCTACGTCGTGGTCAAGATGGCTGCCACACTCGACGGGCGCACCGCCGCCCCCGATGGGTCGTCGCGGTGGATCACCGGCGAGTCCGCCCGGGCCGACGTCCATCGCCTCCGCGCCGAGAGCGACGCCGTGATCGTCGGTGCCGGCACCGTCCGAACGGACGACCCCGAACTCACCGTGCGCCACGTGACCGGGCGCGACCCACTCCGGGTCGTCCTCGGCTCGGCGCCGCTCGATGCCCGCTGTCGACCGTGCCTCGAGTGGGACGGGGGCCTCCCGGACCTGCTCGAGCGCCTCGGCGCCGACGGGTGCCTCCAGGTCCTGGTCGAGGGCGGTGCCAGCGTGGTGGCGGCGTTCCGCTCGGCTCGCCTGGTCGACGAGTGGGTGCTCTACCTGGCCCCGGCGATCTTCGGTGGCAACGACGCCCGACCACTCCTCGACGGGCCCACGGCCCCGACGATCGGCGAGCTCGAACGCGGTCGGATCGTCGAGGCGGTGCTCATCGACGGCGATCTGCGTATCGTCATCGACGGGATCGCCGGATCGCCCGGCGACGAGGAGGCCTGAGGCAACGATGTTCACGGGGATCGTCGAGGAGTTGGGACGGCTCGAGGGACTCGACGGCGGCCGTCTCCGGATCGGAGCCTCAACGGTGCTCGACGGGATCGCCCTCGGCGACTCCATCGCCGTCAACGGCTGCTGCCTGACCGTGGTCGCCAACGGCGACGACTGGTGGGAGGCCGACCTGTCGGACGAGACGCTGTCGCGGACCGCTCTGGGCGACCTCCGGCCCGGCGACCCGGTCAACCTGGAGCGGGCCGTCATGGCCTCGCAGCGGATGGGTGGCCACCTCGTCCAGGGTCACGTCGATGCCGTCGGCGAGGTCGTGGCACCGGTACCCGACCTCCGAGTCCGGGTGCCGGGCCACCTCGGGCGCTACCTCGTGGAGAAGGGTTCGGTCACGGTCGACGGTGTGAGCCTCACCGTGGTCGACGCCCTCGCCGACGGATTCACGGTGGCGGTGATCCCGCACACCGCAGAGGTCACGACCCTCGGTGGGCGCGGTCCCGGTGACCGTGTCAACATCGAGGTCGACGTCATCGCGAAGTACGTGGAACGGATGCTTGCACCCCACCTCGGAGATGGTGCGGGCCCCTCGGGAAGGGAGGATTCCAATGGGTGAGCACCTCGGTGTCGAGGGCGAGGCGATCCGCCTGGACGCCGTCGAGGACGCCATCGCAGCGATCGCCCGCGGTGAGATCGTCGTCGTCGCCGACGACGAGGACCGCGAGAACGAGGGCGACCTCATCATGGCCGCCGACGCGGCGACCGATGCCGCGACCGCCTTCTTCGTGCGCCACACCTCGGGGGTGATCTGCGTGGCCCTCACCGGCGAACGCTGCGCCGACCTGCGTCTCCCGCTCATGGTGCCGCCCGTCGCCAACTCCGAGTCCCAGGGCACCGCGTTCACCGTGACCGTCGACCTGCGAGAGGGCACGACGACCGGGATCTCGGCTGCCGATCGCACGGCGACGATCCGCGCCCTCGCCGACGCATCCGTGCCGCCGGAGGACTTCAACCGACCGGGGCACATCTTCCCGCTGCAGGCCCGTCCCGGAGGCGTGCTCAAGCGGGCCGGTCACACCGAGGCCGCCGTCGATCTCTCCCGACTGGCCGGTCGCGCCCCGGCCGGGGTCCTGTGCGAGCTCGTGTCCGAGGACGGATCGATGATGCGCGGTCCCGAACTGCGCGAGTTCGCCGATCGTCACGGGCTGCTCTTCATCTCTATCGCCGACCTCATCAGGTACCGGCGACGCAGCGAGAAGCTGATCACCCGGGCTGCGGAGGCACGGGTTCCGACCGAGTTCGGCGAGTTCCGCTGCCATGCCTTCCAGAGCACCGTGGACGGCGAGACGCATCTGGCGTTCGTCATGGGCGACGTCGAGCAGACACCGGACGATGACTCCCCGGTCCTGGTCCGCGTCCACAGCGAATGCCTCACCGGTGACATCTTCGCCAGCGTGAAGTGCGACTGTGGGCCCCAGCTCCACGAGGCGATGCGCCGGATCGCCGAGGTCGGACGCGGTGTCGTGGTCTACCTGCGCGGCCACGAGGGCCGCGGCATAGGCATCAGTCACAAGCTCCGGGCCTACGACCTTCAGGATGCCGGGCTCGACACCGTGGACGCCAACGTCGAACTCGGCCTGCCCGTCGACAGCCGCGAGTACGGGATCGGCGCCCAGATCCTCGTGGATCTCGGCGTTCGGCATCTTCGTCTGTTGACGAACAATCCCTCGAAGTACGGCGGGCTCGACGGATTCGGCCTCCGCATCGGGGGTCGCGAGCCGCTCCACGTCCCCGTCCATCCCGAGGCGGAGCGGTACCTGCGGACGAAGCGCGAGCGCATGGGTCACCTGATCCCGGACGACGTCCTCGGCGGCGGGGACACCTCGCGATGAGCACGAACCTCACCCGCCGACCCGCCCCAGAGGTCGACGGACGGGGCCGGCGGGTGGCGCTCGTGTGTGCCCGCTTCAACGACGTGATCGTCGACCGCCTCGAGGGCGGGGCACGCCGGGCCCTCGGCGCCGCCGGGGTCGCCGACGACGACATCACCGTCATCCGGGTCCCCGGGGCACTCGAGGCCCCGGCGGCGGTGTCCGCCGCGGTCCGCTCCGGCCGCTTCGATGCCGTGGTCGCCCTCGGTGTCGTCCTGCGCGGCGACACGTACCACTTCGAGGTGGTCTCGAACGAGAGCGCAGCGGGCATCGGCCGGGTCGCCCTCGACACCGGGGCTGCGATCACCAACGGGATCCTCACCGTCGACACGGTCGAGCAGGCTCTGGAACGCAGCGGCGACGACGCCGGAAACAAGGGCGCTGACGCCGCCATGGCGGCGCTCGAGATGTGCGCCGTTCTCGAGGTGTTGGCACCGCCGAGCACGGTGACCTCCGACGGGACGACAGCCGAGGGCGGGACACCGGGGTCGTAGAGTGGGAGCATGGTGCTCCCACACGAGTTCGGCCCGATGTTCGAGGACTTCACCGTCGGCGGGACGATCCCGCCGTTGCCGTCGGTGACCCTCACCGAAGCCGACAACACGTGGTACCGGGCCGTCACCGGTGACCAGAACCTGCTGGCTGCCGACCGGACGATCTACGCGAGGGCCGGCGGGCGCGGGTCCCTGGCACATCCGGGCCTCGTCATGCACTTCTCCATCGGTCAGACGACGAACGCCACCCGGAGGGCGATCGCCAACCTCTACTACCGCTCGGTCCGGATCCTCCGACCTGTCGAGATCGGCGAGACCCTGACGACGACCGCGACGGTGCTCGGCCTCCGGGAGGGGTCACCCAAGGGCGACCAGCACCGGGGGAAGGTCTGGCTCGGGATCACGACCGCGAGCGAGGCCGGCCCGGCGATCACCTACGAGCGCTGCGCCCTGATCCCGGCCCGCGCCGGGGGAACCGGCCACGCCGATGACATCCCCGGCCCGTCCGATCCGACACCGCTCGCCGATCTGGTCGACCTCGCCCCAGCATGGGACCTGTCGGTGTTGCCGCGGGTCGAGTGGGGCGTGGGCGAGGAGCGCGTCGATCCCCTGCGCGACCACGTCGACCTCGCCGCGCCCTTCGCCCGAAGCACCTTCAATCAGGCAGCCGTCCATCGCGACATCACGGCGACCAGCGGGGGACGACGCCTGGTCTACGGCGGACATGTCCAGGCACTGGCCCAGGCGTCACTCACGCGCATCCTCCCCGGTCTGGCGCAGATCGTCGCCTGGGACGGCTGCGATCACGTGGGGCCGGCGTACGAGGGCGACCTGCTCGAGTTCTCGCACCGACTCGTCGAGGACGTCGTCGTCGGCTCGGGCCGATTGATGCGACTCGAGGTCATCGGCTCGACGATCGGTGACGCAGGGACGACTGTGCTGCGCTGGACGCCGGTCGTCCTCGCCCCCTGACACCGGGGAGTATCTCGGACCCGATCAGTCCCCTGCGACGAGCAGGTCGACGAGGGCTGCCGTCGCGAAGCGCCGGTACGAGTCGGCCACCCGATCCGCGGTGGCTGGGTCGATCTCGGAGATGACGCGTCCGAACGTGATGCCGTGGATGCAGAAGGTCAGGTCCTCAGCCGGGATGTCGCGACGCACGATCCCCCGGCGCTGGCCGTCGACGAGGATCCTGACCAACTCGCTGTTGTACGTCCGCTGGTTCTCGCCGACGCGATCGCGCAGGCTCGGCCGGGTGAAGGCGCTGGCGAGGATCTCGGTCCGTGCCCGCCGGGCCGGTGCCATCGCGCTGCCGAGGAGTTCGTCCACCCATCGGGCGATGAGTACCCGGAACGACCCGACATCGGCGATGGAGGCCATCTCGGTCTCGAAGGCGATCAGGTTGGCGCTGGCGACCCGCACGAATCGTTCGGCCTGGGCCTCCTCGATGAGTCCCTCCCGACTGCCGAAGTGATGGTAGAGCGACGTGATCGAGACACCGCAGGCCGACGAGACCTCCTCCACCCGCACTGCGTGCTCACCACCGGACTCGATGACCTCGAGGGTTCGTTCCAGCAACGCGGCGGCCGTCGGATGCCGACGCTCCACAACCATCTCGCTCATCCGACCTCCACTCCGCCGTCGAGGTCGACGTCGACGGCCCTCCGAGTCTATGACCGGCTGCTACCGTCCGGCCGGCTCTCCACACCATGGCGGGAATTCCCGACCGAACGGTCATGGCGAGGCCGGGACGACACCAGCACGAGACCACCATGACGAGACCGGAACGATCAGCGATGCTCACGATCGCCGTGGTCGTGGGTGCCGTGGGACTCGGGTGGAGATGGTTCGCCGTCACCTCGCCGACTGCCGCGGGATCAGCCACGAGCGAGACCGGTCTGCAGGTCGCTCGCTCGATCGCATCGGGACGATTCGACTGGTTCATCGACGACGGCTCCGGCCCGTCCAGCGGCTCGATCGGTGCCCTCGTGCTCGGCGCGATGATCCGGCTGATCGGTGAGGCGGCGGCGGTCGCGGCCGCCTCCATCGGCATCGGCATGATCGCAGCCACCCTCCTCGTCGTCATCGTGCGGCGACGACTCGCCGGTCCGTGGCCGCACGTCGGAGCCGCGCTCTGGCTCGGCGGGTCGGCCGCGTCGATCGCCTCCGGCGCGCCCATCACCGACGAGGTCACGGTGGCGATGGTGCTCGGCCTCACCCTGCTCGCCCTCGCGGAACGACCCGACCATCCACGATGGTGGGCGATCGGGCTCGTCCTCGGGCTCGGATGGTGGACCTCCGGCCTCATCACGGCAGCCGCGGTGCCCGCCCTCGCGGTGCTCGCCCGTCGTCGGATCGCTCCGACGCTCGGTGGATGGCTCACACTCGGGGTCACCTTCACGATCGGTGCATCGCCGCGACTCGTCGACGAGGCGCTGAACGGGCTCCCCATGTTCCGGGCGCTGTGGGCCCCTCCCGACGACGCACTGGACCATGTCCTCGGCAGATCCGTGGACCTCATCGGGGCAGCCCTCGGGCTGACGGATCGTGACGGGGCGTGGCTGGCCGCCGGCGCCCGATGGGTGGCGCTCCCCGTGGCTCTCGTGCTCGTGGCGACCGTCTCCGTGGTGCTCGTGCGCCAGGCTCGGTCCCGGACCGCCCTCCTCCTCGCAGTCCCGTCCGTGCTCGTCATCGACCTCGTGACCGCCGGCTGGGGGCGGAGCGCACACGATCTGGCCGTGATGATCGGCCCGGCCGTCGCCGTCATGGTCGTGCTGGCGCTGTCGGCCCTCCCGGCCTCCGCGCGACCGTCGGCTGCGATCGTGACGATGATCGTGATCGCCATCCTCGGTGCCGGAGGGATGCTGGCCGCCGATCGGGGCGGGGATCAGCCCCCGACCGCAGCCGTCAGGACCGAGTCGAGCGCCGCCGCGAACCGGGCCGAGGAGTAGTCGGCGGCTCGCACGACCGCGGCCCGCGCCATCTCCCGTCGGCCGGAATCGTCGGCGATGAGGTCGCGGGTGACCGCGCTGAGTTCCTCTCGGGTGCGCCACCACCGGCCATCGATCCCGTCCCGCACGATCTCGGCGGGTCCGGCGGCGGCGTAGACGACCGGCACGATCCCGGCCGACATCGCCTCGACCACGGAGATCCCGAAGTGCTCGAAGCGGTCCGGGTGTGACTCGGGGTCCTCCCCGAACCCGGCACCGTGCCACAACAGGGCACCGGACGCGAGCGCCTCGCCGACGATCGAACGGGGAGCGTTGACCTCGACGCTGACCCGTAGCTCGAGGGCCCGCCGGCGCAGTGCCAGCACGTAGTCCCGGCTGGCTCCGTCGGCCCCACCGATCAACTGGAGCGACCAGTCGTCGACGAGCCCGGAGAGTTCCATGCCCTCCCAGACGTCGACGAGCACGTCCTGCTTCTTGCTGTGCCCGAAGGACGGGTCGAAGAAGCGACCGATGCCGATGACGCGGCGGTCGGCGCGTGTCGCGACCGGACTGGGCTGCACCGGCGGGTGGAGCACGGTCGCCGACACGCCCCACAGGCGCGTCACCCACTCCGACGTGAACCCCGAGTTGGCGAGGAACATCCGGTAGGACGAGGTCCAGGAGTGGTCGATGCGTCGCCGTCGCAGCCCGGCCCGCACGCCCTGGAGCGCATCGGGCAACTGGTCGACCCGGTCGAGGACCCCGAGTCCGAGTCGGGCGATCCGGTCGGCCCGGAGCCGACGGCCCGACGGTGGCACACCCGGGAAGTGGACGTAGTACAGCCCGGTCGCCGCTCGATTGACGGCGCGGCTGAGGTACGTACCGTTGATGAACACGTCCACCTCGCCACTCGCACGGGACGCCTCGTCATCGTCGGTGACCCGCCGATGCTCGCACCCGCTGAGGTCCCGACCGAGCCGGGCCGACATCAGGGCGTTGTCGATCGGATGCGGCCCGAGGAGGACGACCCGGTGTCCGGCGGCGGCGAGGTGCTCGGCGATGGCCGCGCTCACCTGCTCGCCCCCGCCATAGGTGGACCAGTACAGGTTGTAGATGCCGACGGTCACCACTTCCGTCGCCTCCACTCCCCCACGACGGCTCGGCGGCTCGCCCGGCTGCGCCCCGACCACCGCCGACCGTCTCGCCGCCGCGCCGCC
The DNA here is from genome assembly GCA_041164245.1 of Actinomycetota bacterium. Taxonomy (GTDB): domain Bacteria; phylum Actinomycetota; class Acidimicrobiia; order Acidimicrobiales; family Ilumatobacteraceae; genus Casp-actino5. The sequence continues at coordinate 43,398 of JBEAPU010000072.1, forward strand.
AGCGCCGCCGGCATGCCGCGACCGATGGCGCGGAGCACGGCTCGCCGGTGTCGGGGCTCCGCGGTCGACGGCATCCGTAGGGTCAGCGGACGCTTCACGAGCAGGGCCAGATGCACCCGAAGGCAGTGGCGGACCTCGAGGAGCAGCACGGGAAGGAGGTCGCCGAGCGGTGCGTTTCGGGCCGTGACGAGCACCCGGTTTCGTTCCGTGTGGAATCGGAACACGGGTGAGCCGACCCCACTGGACTGGGCGTGGCGGTGACGGACGACGGCACGCGGTTCGTACACGTGGCGCCAGCCGGCGAGGCGTCCTCGCCAGGCGAGGTCGGTGTCCTCGTAGTAGAGGAAGAGACGCTCGTCGAAGAGTCCGACCGAGTCGAGGTACGCAGCGCGCAGCAGGACCGCACCACCGCACCAGGCGAACACCTCGCCGGGTTCCTCGTACTGGCCGTCGTCCCGTTCGAGGAATCCCCGATCTCCGGCGAAACCGAGTTCGTACAACTCCGATCCCACGTTGTTGACGATGTCGACCACCTCGGGTGCGATGGGGATCTCGACGGTCGCGTAGACGGTCTCGCCGGAGTCACCGACGACGACGTCGACGTGCCGGCCCCCACTGCTCACCCGCACCGGGAGCCGTCGCTTGGCGTTCAACCGGAGCCAGAGGTTCCCGGGTCGTTCCCCGCCGGCGCGGATGCGCAGCGTCGCCGAGTCTCGGGTCCATCGCGCGATCTCCTCGTCGCGGGCACGATCCGGGTCGACCGGACCGTGGAAGCCCTCGTCGAACTGCACGCCGCCGCCCGGGTCACGTCCGTCCACCCGGATCGCGCTGACGCACACGCCGAGGACGTCCCGCCGACGGCCCGGGAGTTCTGCTCGGACCTCGATGCCCACCTCGTGGAACCGGTCGGCGAACAGCATCTTCGACGCGACACCGCCGATCGACAGATCGCCCTCCGCCCGGTCGACGAGTCGCCGCAGCCAGTCCGGTGCGACGGTCGCGTCGTTGTTCACGAGGGCGACGTAGTCGTAGGCCGACGAGAGCGGCCCGTCCGGCGTCCCGGCGGTGATGCCGAGGTTGCAGCCACCGGCGAATCCGAGGTTCCGCAGCGGCTCGAGCACCGTCACCTCCGGCATCTCGGCGCGGACCCGAGCGGCGACGTCGTCGAGGGATCCGTTGTCGACGAGGACGACCTCGAGACGTTCCGACGGCCACTCGAGCGCTCGGAGCGACCGCAGGCAGTCGAGGGTCATGTCCCCGCCGTCGAAGGTGAGGACGACGACGCGGACCATCGGCTCGATCGGCTCCGACCCGCCGCTCATCGGAGGTCTCCGAGCTCCGACACGTCGATGACGGTACCCGGGTGGAGTCGATCGCTCGTGGCGATCCACTGACGGAGTGACCGGGCGACGTCACCGACCCCCCACCGAGCCGACCTGGCCAGCGCCCCACTGCGGTGTCGCTGTAGCACGACCGGATCGGCGAGCAGGTCCCGCACCTCGGAGAGGAGCCGTCCCGGGAGGTCCGGTCCGCCGTCGAGCACCCTCAGCCCGTCGCCCGACGGGCCGTGGGTGTGCAGGGTCGTGATGACCGGGACACCGGCGGCGAGGAGTTCGGTCACGGCCGCAGACATCTGCCCGGTGTGGCCGACCCGAAGTTGGACGGCGACATCGGCGGCCGCGATGAGGGCGTCGCGCTCGGCGTCGGGCACCCGACCGTGGATCCGGACCCGTGGCCCGATCCCGAGCCGGGCTGCCCGGATGCGCAGCCGGTCCAGCTCGGCCTCGGCACCACCGCCCACGAGGTCGAGCGACACGTCCTCGAGTCGTGCCACCATGTCGAGCAGCGAGTCCGGATCCTTGCCCGGATCGATCCAGCCGAGCGAGATCACCCGACCGCCGGGCGTCTCGTCACGGCGCGTCCCGTCATGGTGCGGCTCGACCGACGGCGGATGACCGAGTGGGAGGACGAGGATCGGCGGGAGCGCCACGCCGTCGCACGTTCTCCTCAGCTCCCGGGCGGCGATGTCGCTGCTGACGATGATCGACCGTGACCGTCCGGCCACGGTCTCGAGGAGGGTCTGTCCAGCGGCGTGGAGGACCCCGGCGTCGGGGATCTCACCGCTCGAGTCGTCGAGGAACGACTCGACGCCGGTGAGCCCGAGGTCGAGCACCCGCTCGCGGACCCAGCGCGGTGTCCCGCCGAGATGGGCCGGCCCCAGCACCGCGCCGACCGCTGTGGGCTCGTGCAGCCACAGGTGGCAGCGCCATCGGGTCGCCCGGTCGAGGGTCACTGCGTGGTGCGCCGACGACCCGACGACGGCGATCACGTGGTCGGCATCATGTTCCCGGAGCGTTCGGCCGAGAGCGGAGACCCCGGCGACCGGCGTCCCGGCACCGGCGGTGCGGGCGGGTCGATCGGTGGCCGCGGTCTCGTCGAGCACCACCAGCTCCGCCGGGTCGGGCCAGTGGGCGAGCACCCGGGCGGTGTATGGACCGATCCCTGACGGTGATGACGGGTGCGGGGCGGCGACGATGACCCGCTCGGGCACCGAGCCCGGCCCCGTCGACCCGGGACCGGCCAGGGCGGCAGCGATCTGGGCGCCGACGGCCCCGACGGACCAGCGTCGCGAGCGCTCGCGCTGCTCCTCCAGGATCCGGTCACGGCGAACCGGATCGACGAGCGCCGCGACGATCGCCCCGGCGATGTCCTCGATGTCGAACGGGTCGAACTCCGCATCGGTCGACCCTGAGACCTCGGGCATCGAGGAGGTCCGTGAGCACAGCGCCGGTGTTCCGCACGCCACCGACTCGACGATCGGCAGGCCGAAGCCCTCCTCGATCGACGGCAGCACCGACAGGGTCGCCGACCTGAGCAGGCCGACCATCTCGTCGTCGCTGATCGAACCGGTGAGGACGACGGTGTCCCCGACACCGGCGGTCAGGGCGAGATGGTTCCAGTGATCGAGCACATCACGGGGGGCGGCGCACGCGATGACGAGTCGGTGCCGGGCGCGGAGCCCACCCGGGACTCGGGCCCACGCAGCGATCAGCCGTTCGGTGTTCTTGCGACCGTCGGCACCGGTGACGGCCACGACGGGACCCGCTGGACACGTCGCTCCGAGGCGCTCCAGGAGGAGTGCGTCGGCGGCTCCGGGGGTGAACTGCGGCTCCACCGCAGCCCCGACGACGTGGAACCGTGAGCGTTCGACTCCGAGTTCCACCGCCGCCGTCTCAGCCGTGAAGGTCGAGTTCGCGCAGAAGCGGTCGACACCCCGGCACAGGAGCGTCCGCAGAGCCGTCTGCACCGCGGCGTGGGGGTCGGCCAGGTAGCGCTCGGGGAATCGTTGGGGGATGACGTCGTGGATGATCGCCGCCACGGGCAGGCGGGCCTCGGTCACGGCCCTCGGGATGACGTCGAGAGGTACGGGATGGAGCATCAGCTGGGTGCAGACGAACCATCTCCGGTCACGGGCCGCCTCCCGCACCGTCGTCGGGTGGAGCGGTGCCGTCCGGATGCCCGGGACGGACGCGGTCCACAGGTCCCGCTGCGCGTCGTCGCTGTGGAGGACCACCGGTTCGAGACCGGCCGTGGACATAGCCCGCACGAAGCCGACCGTGTACCGCCCGACGCCACGGCCACCGGCGGTGGGATGGGTGATGACCCGTCCGTCCACCAGAGCGCCGTGACCGGCGACGGGCACCTCGGTGCCGCTCACCGGTCGGTCCGTGCGACCAACTCCCGCATCTCGGCGAGTTGGCGCTCGATGACCTGGGCGGCGGCCACCGCGGTGTCGGTGTCGAGGCGCAGTCGGTCGGCCCAACCGAGGAAGAGGGGCAGCGCCGACTCGGACCCGGACCGCACCTCATGGTTGAGGTCCATCAGGACCCGGTTGGTCTGCTCGACGACGGCCCGCAGGTCGGCCACCTCAGCACGCAGGGCGCGCACATCGGAGCCGGTGAGACGACGGACTGCTGCCCTCAGGATTCGCACGAGCGAACCCTAGTGTCGACGGCTGCCACCGACCGGCCAGCACGCGGCCCTCATCGTCGGATCGTCCGCAGCCGGGTGGCGACACACAGGCGGATCATCGACAGTCCGAGCACCCATGCCTTCGACCGACTGCCGGTGACCGAGCTCTCCCCGACCCGCTCCCGGTAGTTGACCGGGATCTGCACGATCGGCATCCTCCGGCTCACGGCGTGCAGCATCATCTCGAAGCCGAACGACGACCCGACACCGGTGAAGGCCGGCGACAGGTCGTCGACCGCACTGCGGCGCAGGACCCTGAAGGTGCACCCGACGTCGGAGAGGTACACGGTGTTGAACAGGACCTCGGTCAACTTCGCGACCGCCCAGTTGCCCCACTTGAGGAAGGTCCCCATGTTGGCTCCGGAGAGGATGAACTCCTGCACGGTCCGCGACCCGAACACGATGTCCACATCGGTGGTGTACGGCAGCAGCTTCCACAGGTCCTCCGGGTCGAAGGTGCCGTCCGGCTCGCAGATGCACACGAGGTCGGCGTCGGATGTCTCGGCGAGGCCCCGGCGGATCGCCGAGCCGTATCCCTGCACGGTCTCGTACACCTCCCGGGCCGCTGTGCCGGCCACCGCCGCCGAGGTGTCGGGGTGGGCGTTGTTGTTGACGACCACGATCTCGTCGACGATCCCGAGCGCCTCGAACCGGGTGATGCAGTCCGCGATCGACAGGTGCTCGTTGTACGTCGGCAGGATGACGGCGAGGCGCCGGTCGTTCCACATGTGCGCTCCTGTGACCGTCGGGGACCCCGGCAATGTAGCCGGACCCCGGTGGGGACATCCCGTTCCGGGGACGGTCGGTCACGGATAGGTTGCCGGACATGACCATCCTCGTCACCGGCGGTGCCGGGTACATCGGATCGCACACGGTCCGGGCGCTGCGGGGGGCAGGACGCGACGTCGTCGTCCTCGACACGCTCGAGCGGGGCTCGGTCGAATCGCTCCTCGGCGCACCGCTGGTCGTCGGCGACATCGCCGACGAGGCACTCGTCGAGTCGGTGTGTCGCGAGCGCGAGGTGACGGCGGTCATCCACTTCGCGGCCCACAAGAGCGTGGGCGAGTCCATGGAGCGACCAGGCATGTACTGGACCAACAACGTCCAGGGGACGGTGCACCTGGTCGAGGGGATGTCGCGCGCCGGAGTCCAGCATCTCGTCTTCTCATCGTCGGCCGCGGTCTACGGCAACCCGGACCGGGTGCCGATCACGGAGGACATGCCGCTCCGTCCCGAGAACGTGTACGCCGAGTCGAAGGCGATGATGGAACGAGTCATCGCCTGGTACGGCATCACGAGCGGCCTGCGCTCGGTGAGTCTGCGCTACTTCAACGCAGCTGGCGCGAGCTCCGACGGCGCCATCGGCGAGGACTGGACGGTCACCACCAACCTGGTGCCGCTGGTGATGAAGGCGGTCCTCGGGGCGTCGGGTCCGGTGCGGGTCTTCGGCGACGACTACCCCACACCCGACGGGACCGGCGTGCGCGACTACATCCATGTCGAGGATCTGGCGACGGCCCACGTCGCCGCCCTCGAGCACCTGGAGCGGGGTGGTGACGATCTCGCCGTGAACCTCGGGACGGGCGTCGGCTCGTCGGTCCGGGAGATCCTCGACGCGACGGCCGTCGCAGCCGGACGTCCCGTTCCCCATGAGATCGTCGGCCGCCGCATCGGTGATCCGGCCGTCGTCTACGCCGACGCCGGTCTGGCTGCCGAGCGGCTCGGCTGGCGCGCCGAGCGGACACTCACCGACATCATCGCCAGCGCCTTCGCCTGGCATTCATCACGGATCTGAGCCCGGACGCGGCGGTGCCGGGTGGGTCACCCCACCCGGCACCGTCCGGATCATTCCTCCGAGGAGGTCGGATCAGTTGTCGACGTCGATGACATCACCGACGTTGACGAAGCTGGTGGCAGCCGAGTCGTACTGCGACAGCTGCAGGGCCTGGAGCGGCCACCCGTCACCCTCGGAGACGTTCGTCGACACCGCCGGTGCGTACACCATCGGGACCGACGCGTTGATCTCGTCGAGGTTGCCGAGCGTCGAGAGCAGGCTGGCCCGGGTCGGGAAGCTGTTCTCGTACACCTGCTTCTGGATGGTGCAGGAGTTCCAGGCGTAGAAGACGAACGCGTCGTCCAGGTTCGCCCCGTCGGCGTACTTGCCGAACATCTCGCGGTACTCCATCATCGCCGGGTTGTCCGCCTCGGCCGGGTCGGTCGGGTCGAGGGCCCACTTGGTGGTGAACACGCCCTCGACGACACCGCCGGCCTCACCGGTCGGGATCATCACGGTACCGACGGAGGCCGACACCGAGTTGAGGAACTGGACCGGGGCCCAGTCGGTCTTGCCGATCTCCACCATGGCCTGCGCCGCGTACTTCGGCGTGGTCACGTTGAAGAACACGTCGGCACCCGTCGCGGCGAGCGAGATCATCTGCTGGGCGACGTCCGGGTCACCCGAGGCGTAGGTCTCGACCTTGACGATCTCGACGTCGGACCCCTCGAGACCGCGCTCGAAGCCCGAGGTGTAGTCGTCGCCGTAGTCGTCGTTCTGCTTCAGGATCGCCACCGTGGCGCCCGGGTAGTTCTCCGCGATGTAGCGGGCGTAGACCTCACCCTCGGTCTGGTACGGCGGCTGCCACCCCATGGTGTAGGCGTACTCGCCGGAGGCGAAGTCACGGCCCCAGCGGGTGGCACCGGTCGCCACGAGGATGTTCGGGACCTCGGCGTCCTCGACGATGTCGATGATCGCCGTGTTCGGCGGGGTGCCGAGCACGTTCACCGTGGCGAACACACCGACCTCCTCGTGGAGTCGACGGATGTTCTCCACCGTCTGCTCGGGCGAGTACCCGTCGTCGAGCGCCTCGACCTCGATCTGGCGGGTGACGCCGTCGAGCATCGTGACGCCGCCGAACTCACCGTTGAGGTAGGCGGCGCAGTGGCCGACGCCCATGGTGATCGGACCGTACGCCGAGGCCGGACCCGACAGGGGGCCGCTCGTGCCGAGCTGGATCGTCGTGTCGGTGATCCCCTCGTCAACCGAGCCGTCCCACACATAGCCACCGGGACCCGCGTTCGGGTCGTCGGCGGGCTCCTCCGCGGGCTCGTCGGCGGGCTCGTCGGCCGGCTCCTCGGCCGGCTCCTCGGCCGGCTCCTCGGCCGGCTCCTCGGCCGGCTCGTCGGCAGCATCGTCTCCGCCACCGCAGGCCGCGGCGACGAGCGACAGTGCAACCAGGGCGGCGCCGTAGCGCCGGGTCTTGCTGCGTGTCATCAGTTGAAACTCCCCCTGTGAGTTGATTGGAGCCCCGAAGGGCATTGGATCCGGGCGGCGAGCCGACCGGACATCTGTGAGACTACTGACGGGACCGTCAAGATCTCGGTCAGGCCGTCCCGGAACGGACCACGGACGGGTCGACGACATTGACGACCTTCGCCCGCACCTTCTTGACGAAACCCATGAACCCGAGCGGCGCGATCAGCATGATCACGATGATGATCACACCGAACACGAGGCCCGCAAGGCCCTGATTGACCTGCTCGGCGTAGTACGGCACGAACTGGATGAAGATCCCACCGATGATCGCCCCGGCGAAGGTTCCGATACCGCCCACGACGAGGGCGGCCAGGATCGTGATGGCGAGGGTCAGGGTGAACGAGTACGGGGCGGCGAAGCGGATCACGAATCCGTAGAGCGACCCGGCGATCCCCGCGAACATCGCGCTCGTGGCGAAGATCAGCACCTTGTAACGGGCCGGGTAGATGCCCATCGTCTGGGCCGGGATCTCGTTGTCGCGCATCGCGGTGATGGCCCGCCCCACCCGGCTCTTGAGCAGGTTCCTCGCCAAGGCGAAGAGGATGATCACGGCGATGGCGACGAGGTAGTACAGGTACTGATCTCGACTCAGTCCCCACATCTCCTTGGGGAACACCTTCGACTTGATCGAGACGCCCATCGACCCACCGGTGTACTCCTTGAACCGGCGGATCAGCGGCACGAAGGCCACCCCGATCGCCAAGGTCATCAGGGCGAGGTACAGGCCGGCCAGCCGGAGAGCAGGCACTCCGATCGCGAAGCCGAAGAGGAAGCTCACCAGCGCCGCCATCGGGACGGTGAGGAGGGGATGCCACCCGTACGAGCCGGTGAGCATCACGGTCGTGTAGGCACCGATGCCGAAGAGGGCGGAGTGGCCGAGCGAGATCTGGCCGCTCCAACCGGTCAGCATGTTGAGCGACAACACGCCCATCGACCACAGCAACGCCATGGTGAACTGGAACGTGAGGAAGTCGCTGGTGACGATCGGCAGGAGCACGAGCGCCAGGAGGGCCACGCCGAAGCCGAGGCCGGTGTAGGTGCGGTACTGGGAGGATCCCCTCACCACGGTGAACTTCGCCATCAGATTTCCCCTTCCGTCGTGCGAATCAGAACGTCGTGTGTCATGTGGATGGAGGCCATCGGGTCACACCCTCGGGATGTACTTCTTGCCGAGGAGGCCCTGCGGACGGAAGATCAGGGTCCCGAGGATCAGCACCAGCGGCACGATGATCTTGAGGTCGGATCCGATGAATCCGATGTAGCCACCGGCCAGGTTCTCGATGACCCCGATGAACAGCCCGGCGATCACCGCTCCCAGGGGAGAGTCCAGACCACCGAACGCCGCTGCGGCGAGGGCGTAGATCAACACGGTGAGCATCATGAACGGATCGAGGAAGAGCTTGGGTGCGGCGAAGATGCCTCCGGCGGCACCGAAGGCCGCCGCCATGCCGAACCCGAGCATGATCACCCGGTTCACCGGCACACCGACCAAGGTTGAGGTCTCCTTGTTGTAGGCGACCGCCCGCATGGCCAGTCCGATCTTGGTGAACTGGAACAGGAGGAACAGGCCTCCGGACAGGCCCAGCAGCACGGCGAAGACACCGAGCGCCGAAGCGCTCACACCGACGCCACCGATCTTGAGCGTGGAGTCGGGGAAGAGCGCCGGCACCGCCTGGACGAGGTAGCCCCACACGAACCCGGCCAGGCTCGAGAGAGCCAGGAACACGCCGAGGGTCACGATCACGACCGTGAGCAGCGATGAGTCCTGGACTGGTTTGAGCACGACCTGTTGCAGGATCATGGCCAGGACGAACGTCACGACGACCGCCACGATCGCCGCCAGCCAGACACCGAGTCCCCAGTTGTAGAGCTGGAAGGCGATGAAGGCCGAGAACATCGCCATCTCACCCTGCGCCAGGTTCTTCAACCCGGTCGAGGCGTAGATGATGACGATGGCGAGGGCGACGAGGGCGTAGATGGAGCCGATCTCGATGCCGGCGATGACGAGCTGGAAGAACTTGGTCATGTCGGTCTCCTGTCAGTATCCGAGGTAGGCCTTGCGGACGACGTCATCGTTCTTCACCTGCTCGGCGGAGCCGC
>JBEAPU010000073.1:0-23208 GCA_041164245.1 Actinomycetota bacterium
CGTGGCGGCCATCCTCGGCGTGTTCGTGGTGCTGCGCGGCTGGCCCGGGCTGTCGAGTTGGATCATCAACTCGGGCAGCGACTTCTGGGGTGTGCTCGCCGACAAGTTCGGTGAGGGCCGCTCGGCGAAGCCGTTCGACGCGATGCGTCCGACGTTCAGCGAGGGCCGATTCGTCAACTTCGGCGACACCGGACTGACCCTCACGGTGTTCTACGCGTCACTCTTCCTCGGGTTGGTGTTCTACACCTCGGCGTTCATCGCCGAGATCGTCCGCGGCGGCATCCTCGCCGTGCCGGCCGGGCAGACCGAGGCGGCGGCCGCCCTCGGCCTGAACCGTGCGCAGACGCTCCGCAAGGTCGTGCTGCCCCAGGCGTTCCGGGTGATCATGCCGCCACTGGGCAACCAGTACCTGAACATCACCAAGAACACGTCCCTCGGCATCGCCGTCGGCTTCTCCGAGATCGTCCAGGTCGGACAGACGGTCTACAACAAGAACTCACAGACGCTGGCCGTCTTCAGTATCTACATGATCTTCTACCTGTCGTGCTCGCTCACGATCTCGTCCGTTGTCAACACCATCAACCGCCGTCTGGCGATCGTGGAGCGCTGAGATGACAGACACCGCTGCCGTCACCACCGTCGAGGCCCCTCCGGAGCCGCCCGGCACCTCCGCCGTGCGCTGGGTGCGCGACAACCTGTTCTCCTCGGTGTCGAACACGCTCCAGACGATCGTGTTCACCTTCATCCTGCTCGGGCTGTTCCGGTGGGTCCTCGGCCAGGTGTTCGCCGAGGAGGCCGACTGGACATCGGTGGCGACCAACATGCGGCTGCTGATGTCGTACAACTACCCGGCGGAACAACTCGTCCGGATCTGGGTGTCGGCCGCGGCGCTGTTCCTGATGCTCGGCATGAGCCTCGGTGCATGGGGCGTCGACCCCGGCACCTCGCGGCGCGGCGTGGCCCGGACGGTCACCTCGATCGGTGTGGTCGCGCTCATCACCCGGGCACTCCTGCCCGTGGCGGCCCCGGCAGGCATCGCGTCGGCCCTGCTCGTCGGCGGACTGGTGCTGTCCGCCCTCGGTGTCGCCGGCCTGCGGTTCATCCCGCGGGCGCGCGATCGTCGGCTCTCGTTCTCGACGGTCCTCGCCGGCGCAGCGGTGGTCGGCATCGCAGTGCTGTGGCTGGTCCCGTTCGGGCGCTACGGGTTCGCCGACGGCGAACTCCTTGCCGAGTCGGGCGTCACCGTCGCCATGTCGACCAGGGTCCCCTGGACCGTGGTGTTGGTGCTGGTGGTGGTCTTCCACTCCATCGGTCGCATCCTCGGGCGCAGGATCGGCGCCGCCGTCCGCCGTCTCCTGCTCGTGTTCTGGATCGTCGGCCCGGCGTTCATCATCTTCCTCGTGCTGCGCGACCCCGAGTTCGACTGGGGTCGGGTCGCCCGGGTGGATGTGCCGATGGCCGCTGGCTTCGCGCTCGGCGGCGCGGCGCTGCTGTTCGTGCTCGCCCGCCCGGGCCGCGAGGAACTCGCCCGAGCCGTCGGTGCGCTCCTGCTCGCGTTCGCGGTGTTCAACTGGGTCGCGGCCTTCTTCGGCTGGTACCCGATGCTCCAGAAGGCACGCATCTCGTTCCTGCTGGTGGCACTCGCCGTGCTGGTGGCGCCGACCTTCGCCGGTGAACGGGCCGTCCGGTTGCGTCTCGCCGGCGTGTGGATCGGTGCCATGGCGCTCGTCCACTGGTTGATCACGGGCATCAACACGCCGTCCACCCTGGAGATCGCCGCGCCGCCGTTCCTCGGTGGCCTCGTCCTGACCGTCGGCATCGCCTACTACGTGATGCTGGTCTCGTTCCCGCTCGGCGTGCTGCTGTCGTTGGCCCGCACGTCGCGGTTGCCGATCTTCCGGGTGCTGTCCACCTCGTACATCGAGGTGATCCGTGGCGTTCCCCTCATCACGGTGTTGTTCTTCTTCTCGATCATGCTGCCGCTGTTCCTGCCGAACGGCATGGGCATCAGCGATCTGGCGGCGGTGTTCGCCGGCTACACGGTGTTCTCCGCCGCCTACATGGCGGAGAACATCCGTGGCGGGCTGCAGAGCGTGCGACGCGGGCAGTACGAGGCCGCGGATGCGCTCGGCCTGACCACGGTGCAGCGCACCGTCTTCATCGTGTTGCCCCAGGCGTTGCGCGTCTCGATCCCGAACCTCGTCGGACAGGCGATCGCCACGTTCAAGGAGACCTCGCTGATCGCCATCGTCGGCGGTTTCGACCTGCTGCGCATCGCCAACTCGACGATCCCGAACCAGCCCGACTTCCTCGGTCAGAAGCGTCCGGCCCTGCTCTTCATCAGCGTCGTCTACTTCGTCGTCGCCTACACCATGTCGAAGTCATCACAACGTCTCGAGGCCCGCCTGCAGGCGGGTCAGGCGCGGTGATCCCGTGAACCATCCCGATCAGGAGGAACCGAGATGAGCATCGCCGATCAGGCTCTCACCGATGATCTCGCCGGACGGCGCGACATGATCGTGTGCCGGGGTGTCAAGAAGTGGTTCGGTGACTTCCAGGCGCTCAGTGGGGTCGACGTGACCGTCAAGGAGCGCGAGGTGATGGTGGTGCTCGGCCCCTCGGGCTCGGGCAAGTCGACCCTCATCAGGTGCATCAACCGCCTCGAGGTCCACCAGGAGGGGACGATCATCGTCGACGACGTCGAGTTGACCAACGACACCCGGAACATCGAACAGATCCGGTCCGAGGTCGGCATGGTGTTCCAGCAGTTCAACCTGTTCCCACACCTCACGGTGCTCGACAACATCACGCTGGCGCCGATCTGGGTCCGCAAGCGGCCGCGAGTTGAGGCGGAGCGCCGGGCGATGGAACTGCTCGAGCGGGTGGGCATTCCGGAGCAGGCGGGCAAGTTCCCCGGACAGCTCTCGGGTGGCCAGCAGCAGCGCGTCGCCATCGCCCGGTCGCTGGCGATGGACCCCAAGATCATGCTCTTCGACGAGCCGACGTCGGCCCTCGACCCCGAGATGATCGCCGAGGTCCTCGATGTGATGAAGGACCTCGCCCGGGGCGGGATGACCATGATGGTCGTGACGCACGAGATGGGGTTCGCCCGCGAGGTCGCCGATCGGCTGGTGTTCATGGAGTCCGGAGACGTCGTCGAGGTGGGCACGCCGGAGCACTTCTTCACGGCCCCCAAGGAGGAGCGGACGAAGCTCTTCCTGTCGCAGATCCTCTGAGCCGGGGGTTCACCCCTTCGGGCGGAGGGCGTCGACGATCACGCGGTTGACCGCCACCCAGTCCTCGGCGGCCGGTCGGAGATCGGGGTGGATGTCGGTCACGGCGAAGCCGACGGCGGTGGCCTGCATCATCGTCGCCATGGCGAGTGGATCGAGGTCGTCGCGCACCAGGCCCCGTTCCCGCGCCTCGTTGATGGTGTCGATCAGTTGGGCGGTGAACTCCCGGTTCACCTCGGCGACCTGCGCGGCGAGGATCGGGTCGTCGAGTGCCGCTGCGAGCACCTGGATGCGTTCACGACGCGCCTCGACGCGGTCGGGTCGAGCCGGCTGGGCGGCCTCCTGGAGAGCCAGCTCCAGCGGGTCGACATCGATCGCCGCACTGTCCAGGAACTGTCGGCTCGCCTCGAGGACGCTGCGCATCTTGGCGACGTACCGGTGGGCGAGTGCCGAATTGATGAGGTGCCGGCGGTTGGTGAAGAACCAGTAGAGGGAGCCGGTGGTCAACCCGGCCTCGGCGACGATGTCGCGCAGCCGAGCCCCGTCGATGCCGTCGCGGTCGATGACCACCAGTGCCGCATCGATCAGGCGCTGGCGGGCGGCGCTGTCGACGTGGTCGATGCCCTTGCGCGACGGATCCTTGCGTCTGGTCTCCCCTTCCACCACCCGTGAGGGTACCCCCCGGCCCCCCGGCTCCGGAGCGGGTGCACGCGATCGGTACTGTCGACATCGTCACGAGGGGGTGGACGATGTTCGATCTGGTGGTCAGGGGCGGGACGGTGGCCGACGGGAGCGGGGGGCCGCTCGTCGCCGCGGACGTCGGGGTCACCGACGGGCGGGTCGTCGCCGTCGGGCCGGATCTGGGGCCGGGGCGGCGGGAGATCGACGCAGCCGGTCGGATCGTCTGTCCCGGGTTCGTCGACATCCACACGCACTATGACGCGCAGGCCTTCTGGGATCCCACGCTGAGCCCCTCACCGCTGCACGGCGTGACGACGGTGATCGGCGGCAACTGCGGGTTCTCGATCGCTCCGCTCGACGCGGACCGCAACGGTGACTACCTGATGCGGATGCTCGCCCGGGTCGAGGGCATGCCGATCGAATCCCTGGCCGCCGGCGTCCCGTGGGATTGGCGCACGACGGGGGAGTACCTCGACCGGCTCGACGGGACGCTGGTGCCGAACACCGGGTTCATGGTCGGTCACTCGGCACTTCGGCGCGAGGTCATGGGTGATGCCGCCAACGAGCGGCCCGCCACCGACGGGGAGGTCGCAGCGATGCAGGCCCTGCTGCGCGCCGGTCTTGCGGCCGGCGCGCTCGGATTCTCGTCGACGTGGTCGGAGAGTCACAACGACCACCTCGGTCAGCCCGTGCCCTCACGGATGGCGACGGCCGGTGAACTGGTGGCCCTCGCGTCGGTCGTCGGCGAGTTCGACGGAACCTGCCTCGAGTTCATCCCCGGTGTCGGCGAGTACGGCGAGGATCGGGCCGATGTGATGGCGGACATGAGTGCGGCGGCCGGTCGACCGCTGAACTGGAACCTGCTGGCCGTGTACTCGCGCAACCGGGACTTCGTGGCCGGTCGCCTCGCCGTCGGTGACCGGGCCGCCGAGCGGGGTGGTGAGGTGTACGCCCTCACCCTCCCGGACACGCCGCGGTTCCGGTTGAACTTCATGAGCGGCTTCCTGCTCGACCTGTTGCCCGGTTGGGACGAGTTGATGGCACTCCCGGCCGACGAGAAGTTGCGATGCCTCGCCGACCCGCAGGTCCGAGCCGACTGGGATCGGCTCGCCCAGACCGCCGAGGGGACGAACCGGTCGTTCGCCCACTGGGCCCAGTACCGGGTCATCGAGTCCGCTGATGCCGCCGCGGTCGGACGGACGATCGGTGAGTTGGCGACCGTCGCCGGTCGTTCGGCGTGGGACACGCTCGCCGACCTCGTCGTCGCCGACGGGTTGCGTACGATCATCGCCCGCGATGACGCCGGCACCGACGACGCCACGTGGCGGGCCCGCGTCGAGGTGTGGCGCGACCCGCGGGCCGTCGTCGGGGGCTCCGACGCCGGAGCCCATCTGGACATGCTCGACTCGTTCTCGTTCTCGACGACGCTGCTCGCGCGGGCCGTGCGCGAGCACGGTCTCGTCCCGATCGAGGAGGCCGTCTGGTACCTGACCGGTCAGCCGGCCCGTTTGTACGGGCTCGTGGACCGCGGGGTCATCGCCCCCGGTGCGTGGGCCGACCTCGTCGTCTTCGACCCGGCGACGGTGGGTCCCGGGCCGGTGGCGATGCGCTACGACCTCCCGGCGGGTGCCGGCCGTCTCTACGGTGAGGCCGAGGGCATCGATCACGTGCTCATCGCCGGGGAGGAGATCGTGAACGGGCGCGAGTTCACCGGCCGCCGTCCGGGTCGCATGCTCCGATCGGGTGTCGACACCCGTACGCCGGTCAGGATGTGACGATGGCCGACGACACCTTCCCGCTTCCCAATGCATCCATCGACCTGTCCGGACAGGTGGCACTCGTCACCGGGGGGACCTCCGGGCTCGGGTGGCGCTTCACCCGGGTGCTCGCCGCGGCCGGGGCGGTGGTCGTCCCGACCGGACGTCGCCGGGAACGCCTCGACGAGATCGCCGAGTTGATCGAGGCCGAGGGCGGGACGGCGCATCCGGTCGTGATGGACATGACGGACTCGGACTCGATCCTCGCCGGCATCGCCGAGGCGTCCGAGGCGGTCGGGACGATCACGATCGCCGTGAACAACGCAGGCGTGCCCGATGCGCAGCGCGCTCACAAGATGCCCCTCGAGCTCGTCGACTCGGTGCTCGACACGAATGTCCGCGGACCGTGGATCCTCGCCTGTGAGGTGGCGCGCCGCCTGATCGCGGCTGAGTCGACGGGTCGCATCGTCAACATCGCCTCGGTGGCGGCGTTCAACTACGGCGGGGAGGGTGCGGCCCTCTACTCGGTGTCGAAGGCGGCGATCGCCCGGATGAGCGAGGTGCTCGCCGTGGAGTGGGCCCGCTACGGCATCAACGTGAACTGCATCGCCCCGGGGGCCTTCGCCTCGGAGATGATGGACGGGATGCTGTCGCGCATGGGCGACATCACGGCGCGATTCCCCCGCCGTCGCATCGGTGATCCGGCGCAGCTCGACTCGACCCTGCTCTACCTGTGCTCGCCGGCGTCCGATGCGGTGACCGGGACGGTGATCCGGGTGGACGACGGTCAGGGCCCCCGCTGAGCAGGTCGGGACGTTCGACACGGGTGTCAGTGCCCGTGGTCGGTGAGACTCGGGACAACGGTTCGCCGGGAGGCGGGAACGCGGGAGGCGTCGTGTCGTGTTCGTGAGCATCGGGGTGCTGGCCGTGATCGTCGTGGTGATCGTCACCGCGGTCAATGCTCGTTCGAACCGCGGTCGGTCCACGCCACCGGGGTCGCCGGGAGACGGGGGGACGGCGGTCAGCGGTGACGGGGGTGCGATCGCCCAGTGGCTCGGCCGGTGGGTGGCGGCTGACGTGCTCAGCGCCGAGCAGGCCGACGCGATCCTCGCCTACGAGCGCTCGGTCACACCGGCTCCGGTGCCGACCGAGCGCGGTCGGCGAGGCGTTCCCCCGGTGGCCGAGGCGCTCGGGTACCTGGGTGGGATCCTCGCCGTCGTCGGCATCGTGCTCCTCGTCGCTCGCTACTGGCCGGACATGGCCGATGCGCTGCGCCTCGGTGTCGGCATCGTCGGCATGGTCGTGTTCGTCGTCGCCGGCTTCGCCACGCCGACCGCGGAGGCGGCGCTGCTGCGCCTCCGGTGGTTCCTGTGGCTCGCGGCGACGGCGGCCGCCGGGGTGGTCGGTGGTGTCGTGGCGCATGACATCCTCGGTTTCGACAGTGGCGCTCGTGACGAGTGGCGGGTCGTCCTCGGGGTCGCCGCCGGCGTCGCCGTGCTCAGCGCGCTGCTGTGGGCGGCCCGTGAGCGACCCGTGCAGCAGGCGACGATGATCGCCGGTGCGGCGTGGGCGATCGGCGTGCTCATCGATGACCTCACCCATCCGGGCTGGGCCGGTCTCGTCGTGTGGGTGCTCGGCCTCGTCGCCGTGGCGGTCGGACTCGGGACCGGGCTGCCGCTCGGGGCGGTCTGGATGATCGTCGGGTCGATCGTCGCCGTCGTCGGCGGGGCCGTCATCTCCGACCGCTGGATGGGGGAGGGCTTGTTGTTGGCGTCGGTGACGGCACTCGGGTGGATCGTCCTCGGGTCGGTCCTCGCCGGGCCCCGGGTCCCGGGCGCGGTCCCACCCGGGCGATCGCTGGCCGATCGACTCCGGTCCTCGGGTCCGACCGGGATCACGGTCGTCGGCGCGGTGGCCCTGCTGCAACTGGCGCCGATGACGGTCGGGCACTTCGCCGAGCGGGCCGGGGTGGCCACGGGCGTCACGCTGTGGGCGGCCGGTGTGGTGGCGCAGGTGGTGGCCGAGCGGGCACCGATCCGGTTCCCGCTCGCGGTGGCGATCGTCGGGGGTGTCGCGCTGGTCGTGGGGCCGGCGGTCACCGGTGTGCAGTCCGAGGCGACGGCGACGGTGTTCGGGTTGTCGACGGCGGTCGCCCTCGTCGGACTCGGCACGATGCCGGGCCGGGTGCTCCTGTCGTTGTTCGGCTCGGTCGGGTTGTTGGTGTTCGTCCCGTGGTCGATCGCCCACTTCTTCCCGGGGGAGGGCCGCGCGCCATTGCTCATCGCCGTCTCCGGCGGGCTCATCGTCGTGATCGCGGTGCTGCTCGCCCGCTCGGGCGGGCGATTCAGGACGGAGCTCCGTCGGTCCGGCAACCGGCCACCGCCGACGGTCGCGTCGGACGGCTAGCGTCGTTCGGATGTCGAGCGAGCAGAACAGGTCCCGTCCCGAGATCGTCATCCCCGAGGGTGAGCCGCCCGTCGACCTGGTGATCGTCGACGAGGTCGTCGGGGACGGTCAGCCGGCCGTTCCGGGGGCGACGGTCGTCGTGCACTACACGGGTGTGTCGTGGAGCACCGGTGGGGAGTTCGATGCCTCGTGGAATCGTGGTCTGCCCTTCGACTTCCAACTCGGGGTCGGCCAGGTCATCGCCGGTTGGGATCAGGGGGTGGTCGGCATGCGCATCGGCGGGCGCCGTCGGCTCACGATCCCGCCGCACCTCGGCTACGGCGCCCGGGGTGCCGGCGGTGTGATCGGGCCGAACGAGACCCTGGTCTTCGTCGTCGACCTGCTCGGCGTGCGCTGACCGGCGTGCCGCCGATCAGCGGCGGTGGTCCATGACGCGCAGTAGTTCGCCGATGCGGTGATGCTGTTCGGCGGGGTGGCGCAGGGGCAGTTCATCGTGGATCCGGTAGTGGTTCCGACGGCCGACGCGGATCGCCTCGAGGTAGCCGGCGTTGACGAGGTCGGCGAGGATGCGTTGTGTCGCCCGCTCCGTGATCCCGACCCGCTCGGCGACGTCCCGGATGCGCAGGTCGGGTTCGGCGGCGATGGCCAACAGCACGTGGGCATGGTTCGTGAGGAACGTCCACCCGCTCTGTTCGTCGACGCTGTCCATCGGCCCCCCAGACCAGCGACCCCCGACGGGTCGCTCCCCGAATCTAGGCGGTTCGTGGGGTGCCTCCGACGACCGAACTGACACGACGCAGATCACCTGTACTCTGTCTCATGAATGACATTTCTTGTATTCTGTCGGACGTGGACGCCCTCTCACTCGCGATCGAGAACCTCACGTCGCCGCCGGTGCTGGCATTCGTCCTCGGCGCGCTGGCCGTGGTCGTGCGCAGCGACCTGCGACTCCCGGACCCGATCCACACCTGGCTGTCGGCCTACCTCCTGCTCGCCATCGGCCTCAAGGGCGGTTCGGCGCTCCGCGATGTCGACCCGGTCGACCTCGTCGGGCCGGCGACGGCCACCGTGGCCATCGGACTCGTCACACCGCTCGTCACCTACGGTGCCGGGCGTAGGCTCCTCGCCCTGAGCCGGGACGATTCGGGCACGCTGGCCGCCCACTTCGGCTCGGTCTCCGTCGTCACGTTCACGGCGGCGAGCGTGTTCGTCACCGAGGCCGGATTCGGCGTCGAGGGATTCATGACCTCGCTCGTGGCGCTCCTCGAGATCCCGGGGATCATCGTGGCATTGATGATGGTCAGTCTGCGCGGGGCGGGCGGTGGGTGGACGGAGGCCCTGCACGAGGTGCTCACCGGTCGCAGCGTGCTGCTGCTGGTCGGCGGACTCGTGATCGGGGGAGTGGCGAGCGATGCCGCCTTCGCCCGGGTCGAGCCGTTCTTCGTCGACATGTTCACCGGTCTGCTCGTGCTGTTCCTGCTCGACATGGGGGCGACGGCGGCTGCCCGGCTGCGGGGCTCGCGGTCCCTGACCCCCCGGGTGATCGCCTTCGGCCTCGTGGCACCGATCGTGTTCGGCGTGCTCGGCGTCATCGGCGGCGTGGTCTCCGGGCTGTCGGTCGGCGGCGCGGCCGTGCTCGGCACGATGGCTGCGAGCGCGAGCTACATCGCGGCTCCGGCTGCCACGCGCCTGGCTCTGCCCGATGCCGACCATGCGCTGTCGCTCGGGGTCGCGCTCGGAGTGACGTTCCCGTTCAACCTCGCCCTCGGCATTCCGTTGTACGTGACGATCGCCGACGCGCTCGCCTGATCAGGCTCAGCTCCCGAGGCCGCGCTCGTCGAGTGCGGCGCTGAGTTCGTCGTCACTCGGCTCGACGAGCACGAGTCCGTCGCCGAAGACGATCACCGGGATGTTCGGTCGCCCGGACACCGCCTGCGCCTCGGCGGCGCGTTCGGGGTGCTCGGTGAGGTCGATGAACTCGACGTCGACGTCGAGGCGATCGAGGAGGGCCTTCGACCGACGGCAGTCACCGCACCACATCGCCCCGAACATGACGGGTCGGGTCGCTGCCTCGTCCGTGTCCGGGACGGTATCCGATCGCCGGTGCCGGAGGTTCACCAGCGGGTGAGGGCGCTGACCCCCGACCCTCCGATGGTGCCGGTGGGGACCTCGACGACCTCTCCCCCGTGGCGCAGTGTCGCCACGATCACCCGGTCGACGATCTCATCGGCCAGGGCGCCGTCGGCGGGCCAACGCTCGACCCCGGCTTCGACGACCAATCGGTCGATGCGGCCGTGGTCTGCGGCAGCCGGGAGTTCCTCGATCGCATCGATCGTCAGGCCCGTCCCGGCGAGGCGTGCCCGGTGGGCGAGGACGTCGCCGTCGCCGTGGCGGGCGGCGAGGATCCCGACGGCCCGGCGATGGAGTTCCCGGTCGGTGACGAGGGTGTGGTTGCCGGCGATCGGGACGGCGACGAGGTCGGGGAGTGATGTGATGCGACGGAGGTCGGCGAGGTGCTCGGCGACCCCGGCGACGATGACCGGTTGGGCGAGCGCGTTCCGTTCGCCCAGCACCTCGACGAGGCCCGTGTGGACGAGGGAGAGGAACTGGCGGGTCCGCAGGTCGGCCTGCTCGCCGCCGGCGGCGTGACCGTGGAACATCACCTCGGTCCCGCTGCCCGCGCTGTGCTGGGTGATGCGACGCTCCTCGTCCTGGAACCACAGCGCCGCACCGATGGAGCGTGGGGTGCGCCCGAGCGGGAGCTCCTCGAGGTGGGTGTCGTCGCCGCGGAGGATCCGCACGCGGTCCAGCGAGATGGCGACGATGGTGAAGGGGCCGACGCCGCGGGTCAGTCCGAGGAGGGGGCGGATCCGTGGGTGCGCGGTCACCTCGACCCGATCCAGGTCCACCGGCCCGGTGTGCCAGAGGCCGGTGTGCGATGCGGTGGCGACGATCACGGTGCCGTCCGCCCCATGGCGCCACGTGGCCGGGTCACCGCCGAGCGCGAGGAGGCGGGTCACGAGTTCCCGGATCGTGGTCGTCGGGATCGTCCGACCGTCGACGGTGGCGTGCTCGAGCGTGCGACGGGCGCGATCGATGAGCGACTTGGCGCGCCGAGGGCCGTCGGGGGCGACGACGCCGTGTCGGCTCGAGTCGATGGTGAGGGTGACCGCCGGTCCCTCCCAGTCGGCCACTGCGACGAGCTCGTCGGTGCTGATGCGGTCGACGTCGAGCGTCACGAGCGGTCGGATCGTGTCGGACTGCGGCATCCACTCGAACCTAGGGAGCCCGACGGGAGGAGGGGAGGGTGGGATGTCACGCCTGAGCACGTTTTTATTGCGGGCGCAACTAAATGCTATGGTGGGGGCATGGATGCACCAGTCACCGCACTGCCGGCGGTCTTCGTCGGCCACGGCAGTCCGATGAACGCCCTCGAACACAACCGCTTCACGCAGGCCTGGCACGAGCTCGGTCGGTCGTTGCCCCGTCCCCGGGCCATCGTGGTGATCTCGGCCCACTGGTACGGAATGTTCTCGGCGGTGACCGCCATGGCAGCCCCACGGACGATCCACGACTTCTTCGGGTTCCCCGACGAGCTCTCGGCGGTGACGTACCCGGCTCCGGGCGCCCCCGACGTCGCCGCCGAGGTCGCCGAGGTGGTCAAGCCGACCTGGGTCGGACTGGACCACGATGCGTGGGGTCTCGACCACGGCACCTGGTCGGTGCTGTGCCACATGTTCCCTGACGCGTCGGTGCCGGTCGTGCAGCTCTCGATCGATGCCGGTCGCACCTTCGACGAGCACCTCGCCCTCGGGGCCGCGCTCGAGCCCCTGCGCCGGGACGGGGTGCTGATCGTCTCGAGTGGGAACGTCGTCCACAACCTGCGGGCACTGCGCTGGGGCGACCCCGAGGGGGAGTTCGACTGGAACCGGCGATTCGACCGAGACGTGCGCGAACTCATGGCCGGCGATCCCGCCGCGACGGCCGGGCTCGGCTCCCATCCGGACTACCTCGCGGCGGCACCGACCCCTGAGCACCTCATCCCACTGCTCTACACGGCGGGCGTGGCAGCCGCTGCCGGGACCACCGCCGAGGTGGTGGTCGGCGGCCCGCAGATGGGGTCGCTGTCGATGACCACCTTCGCCACGGTCTGACCGGCACCCGGAACGCTCAGGCGTCCCCGGTGGCCACCGGTCGACCGGGGTCGCCCGACCACTCACTCCACGACCCCGGGTAGAGCATCGCTCCACGGTCGAGGCCGGCGAGCGTCATCGCCAGGATGTCGTGGCAGGCGGCCACCCCGCTGCCGCAGTAGACGATCGGACGACCGTCACCGACGACATCTCTCAGTCGTCGCCGTAGGTCGCTCGGGGCGAGGTGCAACCCGTCCGCTCCGATGTTGAGACCGTTGAAGTGGTTGACGGCTCCCGGGATGTGGCCGGCGACCCGGTCGAACGGCTCGACCTCGCCCCGGTACCGCTCCGGTGCCCGGGCATCGATCAGGACCCGCCCGGCGGACGAGGCCGCCGCGACCTCGTCGGCGGAGACGACCCCGGGCCAGGTGTCGGGCATGTCGTGGCCGGCGACCGGTGCCGCCGGTCGGGTGTCGCCTCCGGTGGTGAGGCGGTGCCCGGCCCGTTCCCACGCCTGGACACCACCGTCGAGGACCGCCACCCGACGATGACCGATGGCGCGCAGCATCCACCACAACCGTGCGGCGAACGCGCCGCCCGACGCGTCGTAGGCCACGACGGCGCGATCGGGCGGGATGCCGAGCCTGGCCAGGGTCGCCCCGAAGACGACGGGCGTCGGCAGCGGGTGACGCCCGCCGCCCGTCGGAGTGGGGCCGTCCGGGTTCGCGAGGTCATCGTGCAGGTCGACGAAGATCGCCCCGGGGATGTGGCCCGCGGCATGCAGACGCCGCCCGGCGCCGTGGTCGGCGAGGTCGAACCGCACGTCGCACACGATCGGCCGGTCGATCGGCTCGGCGGCCAGCAGTGCGGCGAGGTCGGCGACATCGATGAGCGGTCCGACGTCATCCCCACCGGTCATGTCGTCACGGTAGCGGTCACGGTCGGGTCGCCCGCTGCCCCGGGTGGCACAATCGTGGCGTGGCGATCTCGCTCTCGCTCCTCGACCTCGCTCGGGTCCGACGCGGCACCCCGGTGCGCGAGGGCCTGCTCGCCTGCGTCGAGTTCGCGCAGCGCGCCGAGACACACGGCTACGAACGGGTCTGGTACGCCGAGCACCACAACCTGCCGACCGTCGCCTCGTCGGCGCCGGCGGTCCTCATCGCCCACGTCGCAGCGCACACGTCCACGATCCGACTCGGTGCCGGGGGGGTGATGCTCCCGAACCATTCCCCGCTGGTCATCGCCGAGCAGTACGGAACGCTCGCGACCCTCCACCCGGGGCGGATCGAACTCGGGCTCGGACGCGCCCCGGGCAGCGACCAGGTGACCATGCGGGCGATGCGGCGCGACCACACGGCTTCGGACACATTCGACGACGACGTGCGCGAGGTGCGGGACCTCCTCGACGGCATCGCGCGTCCCGACGGGGTCACGGCGATCCCCGGCGCCGGGACCCGGGTGCCGGTGTACATCCTCGGGTCCTCCACCTACGGGGCGCGGCTCGCAGCCCGACTCGGACTGCCGTACGCGTTCGCCTCGCACTTCGCGCCGGCTGCACTGCGGGAGGCGGTGGCGATCTACCGACGAGAGTTCGAGCCGTCGGTCGCGCTCGGGCAGCCGCGGGTCCTGGCGGCGGTGAACGTGGTCTGTGCCGACGACCGGGCCTCGGCCGAGGCCCAGTTCCATGCCGCGGCCCGCGAGCGCGTGGCGCTCGTCGTGCCGCGCGGTCTGGACTACACCGACGACCAGGCCGATCAGATCCTCTCGTCGGCGCACGGGCAGCACCTGCTGCAGATGATGCACTACTCGGCGGTCGGGACGCCGTCGGAGGTGGCCGAGTACCTCGACGCCTTCGCCCGCCATGCCGACGCCGACGAACTGGTCCTCGCCCACTCCTCGCCGTTCGTGGACGGCCGACTCCGGTCGCTCGAACTGACCGCCGAGGCCATGCACGCCGCCGTGTGAGGCGCTCCCGACGCGGCATGTGTACCGTTGGGCCGTGGCCCCCCCTCCACGTCTGACCCGGACGACCAAGCGCATCATCGTCGCCTGCTCGGCGGGGCTCGTCCTGCTCGCCGTCTGGATCGCCGTCGACCAGCTGTTCATGTCGCCACGCACGATCGACGCCTGTCGGATCGAACCGGGTGCGAACTGCACCTTCCGCAACGTGTCGGGTGAGGACCTGGCCGGAGCGGACATGCGCGAGTCGGTCTTCTACCGTTCCCGGCTGATCGGCACGCTCCTCGTCGACACCATGCTCGACACCGCCAACTTCTACCAAGCCAGACTCGACGGGGCTGACCTCAGCGGTGCCTCTATGGTCGACGCTCAGATGTACGGTGCGTTCCTGCCCGGTGCGATCGCCGTCGGGACCGACTTCTCGAACTCCGACATGCGCTTCGTGGACCTCACCGGAGCCGACCTGTCCGGGGCGAACCTCTCGGGAGTCGACCTCGGCGGCGCCAAACTCGACGGTGCGACATTCGCGAACACGGTCATGCCCGACGGTTCGGTGCGGTCGGACTGATCGGATGGCGGTGCGCCGATGGTCCGCAGAGGCGTCCTGCCTCGGGTGCGGGGGTTCGATCCGTCTCGAGGCCGGTGTGGTCCCCGATGGCGTGATCGCGCGCGGTGACCGCCTCATGCACGCCGGCTGTGTGCTCGACACCGCCGCCGACGCCCACCCGTACCGTGCCGACGTGCCGGCGTATCACCTCCCGGAGGGCCGATGAGCGAGGGACCGACGACCACGATCAGCGACGAGCGTCGCGTCGAACTGCGCGAGCGCTACCGGGCCGAGCGCGACAAGCGGCTGCGACCCGACGGCAACGAGCAGTACCTGCAGCCGACCGGGCGTTTCGCCCACCTCCTCGACGATCCGTACACCGAGCGGGTCGAGCGGGACCCGGTGCACGACGAGGTGACGGTCGCCGTCGTCGGCGCCGGCTTCGCCGGTCTGGTCACCGCCGCCCGACTGGTCGAGGCCGGTGTGCGCGATGTGCGTCTGATCGACGCGGCAGGTGACGTGGGCGGCGTCTGGTACTGGAACCGGTACCCGGGCGCGATGTGCGACACGGCGGCGATGATCTACCTGCCGCTGCTCGAGGAGACCGGCACCGTACCGTCGGCCAAGTACGTGCCGGCCCACGAGATCTTCGCCCACGCCCGACGCATCGCCTCGACGTACGGCCTCTACGAGCACGCCCTCCTGTCCACCGGTGTCACCGCCGTGCGCTGGGACGAGGGGCTGCGACGGTGGGTGATCACCACCGACCGTGGCGACGAGTTCCGGGCCCGGTTCGTGGCGAGCGGCACCGGCCCCCTGCACCGACCCAAGCTCCCCGGTGTGCCCGGCCTGCAGGACTTCGTGGGCCCGATCTTCCACACGAGCCGTTGGGACTACTCCGTCACCGGCGGTGGTCCCGACGGGTCGCCGATGACCGGGCTCGCGGATCGTCGGGTCGGCATCATCGGGACGGGTGCGACGGCCGTGCAGTGCATCCCGCACCTCGGGCGGGACGCCGGGGAGCTGTTCGTGTTCCAGCGGACGCCGTCGTCGATCGATGTCCGGGGCAACCACCCGATCGACCCGGGGTGGTTCGCCGGGCTGGAGCCGGGGTGGCAGCGGGAGTGGCTGCGCAACTTCACGGTGCTGCAGACCGGCGGTTTCGCCGACGTCGACCTCGTGATGGACGGCTGGACCGACATCTCCCAGCGCATCCGTGACCGGGTCGTCGCCCGGGTGCAGGCCGGGGAGCCGTTGGGGCCGGAGACGGCGCTCGCCGCCTACGAGGAGAGCGACGACGAGAAGATGGAGCAGATCCGGTCGCGGGTCGACGACATCGTCGCCGATCGGGCGACCGCCGAGGCGCTCAAGCCGTGGTACCGGCAGCTGTGCAAGCGACCGTGTTTCCACGACGAATACCTGCAGACCTTCAACCGTCCGACGGTGCACCTCGTCGACACCGACGGCCGGGGGGTGGAGCGAGTCGACGCGAACGGTGTGTGGGTCGGCGGTGAGCACGTCGAGCTCGATTGCATCGTGCTGGCGTCCGGTTTCGAGGTCGGGACCGACCTGGTGCGGCGTTCCGGGTTCGACATCAGCGGACGGGACGGACTCACCCTCGGCGAGTACTGGTCGTCCGGTATGCGCACGTTGCACGGCACCCATGTGCACGGCTTCCCGAACCTGTTCGTGCTCGGGTTCTCCCAGGCGGCGAACCTGATCTCGAACGTGCCGCACAACTACGTCGAGGCCGCCGACGCGATCGCGGCGGTGGTGGCGCAGGGCCTCGCCCGGGGCGCCGAGGAGATCGAGGTCACGGCGGAAGCCGAGGCAGCCTGGCTGACCCGGATCCAGCCCCGGCAGGGCTCGGTGATCGGCTCGCCGGACTGCACTCCCGGCTACTACAACAACGAGGGCCAGCCCCTCGGTGAGGACCAGCAGCTCGACGGTGCAGCCTTCGTCGAGGGCCCGGTGGCCTACTTCGAGTACCTCGAGGCGTGGCGGACCGCCGGCGACTTCGCCGGGCTCGAGTTCCGCTGACCGGGAGCGCTCAGCCGTCGGCGGGTTTCATCATCTCGAGCATGCGGCCCATCTGGGCGTGCACCGAGTTGACCGCCTGCAGTGGCCGAACCATCACCTTGAACTCGACGATCCGCCCATCGTCGTCGCAGGTGATGATGTCGACCCCGTTGACGTACTTGCCGTCGACCGTGGTCTCGAACTCGAGCATGGCGGTGTGGCCGTCGAGGACCTCCTTGACGTAGCGGAAGCCGCCGTTCGAGGAGTCGGGGTCCGCGGTGATCGCCTCGCTGACGGATCCCGCCGAGTCACCGGGCAGGGCCTTGGCGGCCGCCTCGAGGTACAGCGTGGTGATCGCCTTGCCGCGCTGTGGCGTGAACACGACGGGGGAGAGGAACACGACGTCGTCGTGGAGGAGTTCGTCGAGACCGCCGGGAAGCCGGCCACGCATGTACTCGTGCCAGCGGTGGATGACGTCGTGGATCGGTCCCTCGCTCATGCTCGGCGACGGTAGCCGCTCAGCCGAGCGACTCGACCCTCTCGAAGCGACTCCAGCGCACCGGTCCCTCGTCGGTCTCGTCGTGTGGGGCTTGCACGAGCGTCACCGGGTGGGGGAAGCGTCGGTCGAACTCGGCCTGGAGGCGGGTCTGGATCTCGACGTCGGCGACCCGGCGCCACGCCTCGGCCGATTCCCAGACGAAGACGAGGGTGACCTCGCCGGGCCGGGTGCCGTCGAGCCACACCTCCTTGGCGATGAACGGGATCCGCTCGAACCCGGGCAGCAGTGCCTCGCCGAGCGTCCACACCTCGTGGTCGACGGCGAGGAACTCCTCGACATGGGTCGGGTCCATTGCGAACACGAGCACCTCGATCGGGAGGCGTTCGTCACGGCTGTAGCGGTAGGGGGCCGTCACGGACGCTCCTCGCCACCCGGTTCCCACAGGGTGGCCCGGTAGCCGGTCTCGAGGCCCTCGGCGATCTCGGCCACGCTCATGTCGCCACCGGCGTGCGCCTTGAGCAGGTCGGCCCCGCTCGGGCGGTCACCGGGGGCTGGCCAGGTGCCGGGCTCCCACACCCCGGAGCGCCGCAACGCCTTGCCGCAGTGCATGAAGCAGGTCTCGACCTCGACGACGACGGCGAGGTTCGGGACCCGACCGTCGATCGGGCACGCTCGGCGCACGCCCTCGTCGACGGTGACGGACGCGCGGCCGTTGACGCGCATCGTGTCCTCGAGACCCGGGATCACGAACAGCATCGCCACGGCCGGGTGGGTGACGAGGTTGCGGTAGGAGTCGATCCGGTTGTTGCCGGCCAGATCGCCGAACGCGATCCGGTGGGGGTCGACGACGGTCACGAAGCCCGGCGAGCCGCCGCGCGGCGAGACGTCGACCCGTTCGCCGTTGGAGGTGCCGAGCACGAACAGCGGCGAACGGGCGATGAATTCCGCCGCGACGGCATCGATGTGGTCGATCTCCTTGTCGAGGGCTCGCTGCGACGGTGCCCGGAACAGCGACCGGAGGGCATCGGTTCCGGTGATGCACGTGCTCGGATCCACGCTGCGACCGTAGCCGGTGTCCGGACGCGCCGAGGCCCCGCCGCGCCGGCGACGGGGCCTCGATCGGTCGAGGACGCTCAGGCGTCCACGGGAGTGATCACTTCTTGACGTCGAAGCGGTCGAGCATCATCACCTTGTCCCAGGCGGCGACGAAGTCACGCACGAACTTCTCCTTGGAGTCGTTCTGGGCGTACACCTCGGCGAGGGCCCGCAGTTCGCTGTGCGAACCGAAGACGAGGTCGACGCGGCTCGCCGTCCAGCGCTGCTGGCGGGTCGCCCGGTCGGCGCCGATGAAGGACTCCTCGGCCGGCGAGGTCGGCATCCACACGGTGGCCATGTCGAGCAGGTTGACGAAGAAGTCGTTGCTCAGCACGCCCACCTTGTCGGTGAACACGCCCTCGGTGGAGCCACCGGCGTTGGCGCCGAGCACCCGCAGGCCCCCGACGAGCACGGTCATCTCGACCGGGGTCAGCGTCAGCAGGTTGGCGCGCTCGGCGAGCAGGTGCTCCGGCTCGACGACGAACGTGCCCTCGACGTAGTTGCGGAAGCCGTCGAACTTCGGCTCGAGCACGCCGAACGACTCGGCGTCGGTCATCTCGTCGGTGGCGTCACCGCGGCCCGGCGTGAACGGCACGGTGACCGACATGCCGGCCTCGGCGGCGGCCTTCTCGACCGCGGCGCACCCGCCGAGGACGATCAGGTCGGCCAGCGACACCGACTTGCCGCCGGCGGCCTTGGCGTCGAAGTCGGCCTTGATGCCCTCGAGCACGCCGAGGACCTTGCCGAGCTGCGCCGGGTCGTTGACGGCCCAGTCCTTCTGCGGGGCGAGACGGATCCGGGCGCCGTTGGCACCGCCGCGCTTGTCGGTGCCACGGAAGGTGGCGGCCGACGCCCACGCGGTGGCGACGAGCTCGGACACGCTCAGCCCGGAGGCCAGGATCTGCTGCTTGAGCGCCGCGATGTCGGCGGCGTCGACCAGCGCGTGGTCCGGGGCCGGGATCGGGTCCTGCCAGATCTGCGGCTCGGGGACCTCCGGGCCGACGAGGCGGGTGTGCGGGCCCATGTCACGGTGGGTCAGCTTGTACCACGCCTTGGCGTAGGCCTCGGCGAACTCGGCCGGGTTCTCGTAGAAGTGACGCGAGATCTTCTCGTACGCCGGGTCGAAGCGCAGGGCCAGGTCGGCGGTGGTCATCATCGGGGCGTGACGCACGTTCGGATCGTGGGCGTCGGGGACTGTGCCCTTGGCCTCGGGGTTCTTCGGGGTCCACTGGTTCGCGCCGGCCGGGCTCTTGGTGAGCTCCCAGTCGTAGCCGAACAGGTTCTCGAAGTAGTTGTTGTCCCACTGGATCGGGTTCGTGGTCCACGCACCCTCGATGCCGCTGGTCAACGTGGTCACACCGTGACCCTCGCCGGCCGAGTTCTTCCAGCCGAGGCCCTGGTCGGCGAGGCCGGCGCCCTCGGGCTCGGGGCCGAGGTTGTCGGGGGTGACGGCACCGTGGGCCTTGCCGAAGGTGTGGCCACCGGCGACGAGCGCGACAGTCTCGTAGTCGTTCATCGCCATGCGGGCGAAGGTCTCGCGGATGTCACGGGCCGAGGCGACCGGGTCGGGGTTGCCGTTGGGGCCCTCGGGGTTGACGTAGATGAGACCCATCTGCACCGCCGCGAGCGGGTTCTCGAGGTCGCGGTCACCGCTGTAGCGCTCGTCGCCGAGCCACACCTCCTCGGTGCCCCAGTAGGTGTCGTCGGCCTCGTAGACGTCGGCGCGGCCACCGGCGAAGCCGAACATCTTCAGACCCATCGACTCCATGGCGACGTTGCCGGCGAAGATGAACAGGTCGGCCCAGGAGAGTTTGTTGCCGTACTTCTGCTTGATCGGCCACAGGAGGCGGCGGGCCTTGTCGAGGTTGCCGTTGTCGGGCCACGAGTTGAGCGGGGCGAAGCGCTGCTGGCCGGCGCCGGCGCCGCCACGACCGTCGGCGGTGCGGTACGTGCCCGCTGCGTGCCACGCAAGGCGGACCATGAGGCCGCCGTAGTGGCCGTAGTCGGCGGGCCACCAGTCCTTGGAGTCGGTCATGAGCGCGACGAGGTCCCGGCGCACGGCCTGGAGGTCGAGCGAGGCGAACTCCTCGGCGTAGTCGTAGTCGGCTTCCATCGGGTTGCCGGCTGCCGAGTACTTGCGCAGCGGGTTGAGGTCGACGTGGTTCGGCCACCAGTCCTGGTTGCCGGGGCCCTGTCCGCCGCCGGTGAACGGGCACGTGGCCTCGCTCTTCCGGTTCTCTTCGGTGGTGCTCATTGCTTCTCCTTGTGTGTGGGGATCGGTGTGTTGGTTGGTGTGACGGTCACGAGGACCGAGAGCAGGAGGGGCACACGCCCCAGTAGATGACCTCGGCCTCGTCGATGGCGAAACCGTGGTCGTTCGACGCCGTGAGGCACGGCGTGTCGTGGACGGCGCAGTCGACGTCGGCCACGGTGCCGCATTCCCGGCAGACGAGATGGTGGTGGTTGTCGCCGATGCGGTTCTCGTAGAGGGCGGGGAATCCGCTCGGCTGGATGCGGCGGATGATGCCCTTGTCGGCGAGCGTCCCGAGGGTGTCGTAGACGGCCTGACGGGAGATCGCCCCGAGGGTGGCTCGGGCCCGGGTGACGACCTCGTCGGCGGTGGTGTGCTGGTGTTCGGTGATGGCGTCGAGCACGGCGAGGCGTTGGGCGGTCACGTGGAGTCCGTGGCTGCGCAGCATCTCGCTGTGGGCGTCGGGACCGGTCATGAGAGCGAGCGTAGCAGAAATCTGGATACTGTCCAGATATTGATCATGAACAGATGATGGGCATGAGGTGGCGCGTCCGTCATGCCTCGGGCGGGAGGTCGAGGCCCATCGGATTGGGGTAGGGGATGATCCCGGCGGCGTTGACGACGACGGCGGCTGCCTCGAGCGAATGCAGCACCATCTCGTACGCCTGGCCGAGGCGGGCGATCACCCCGAAGGCCTGCCGGTCGGTCATGTCCTCGATCTGGGACCGCAGCTCCCGCCCGTCATCGGTGAGTCGGCCGTCGGCATCGAGCAGTCGGTGGTTTCCGAGTCGCTGCTGGGCGGCTGCGATGTGGCGCGGCTCCCACCCACGGGACTCCTCGAACATCGTGACGTCGATGCCCTGATCGGCCGCCAGCAGAACGGTCGCCTCGAGGCCGTCGATGCCGAGCACGGCGAGTGCCGCCACATGGCTGTCACCGCGGTGCTCGCGCACGGTCGTGCACCACTGCCACAGGTCGCCGAGCGCCTCGCCGGTCTGGGGGATCGCCCGGTTCGCGGCGAACAGTGCCCGGCCGTGCGGCGCGATCGTCGCGACCGAGCCGTACATGGCCTGCATGAGGTACTCGTCCAGGGCCTCGACCCCACACCGTGCCAGCGCCACCCCAGCGGCACTGCGGCGGGCGGCGATGGCCTCGTGAGGTGGGGCGAATCCCCAGGCATCGGGGAGCGCCCGCTGCACGCGCTCGGCATTGAAGGTGTTGAAGAGCGCCTCGACCGGTGCGGCGCCCACCGGGCCGAGCGGTGCGGCGCGGAATGCGAAGTATCCCATCCAGAAGCCCTTGTAGCCACAGTCGCGGGCGGCGGCGATCGACTCCTCGGCGAAGTAGGTGACGGCGTGGACGGTCTCGACCGCCCGCCAGAGCCGGCGCGACGGATGCTCATCGATCATGGTTCGATGTTCGCACAGGCACCCGTCGGGGCTGTCACTCCATGACGCGCAGGGTCGACGGGATGTCCATGCGCCGAAGCCGACCGCCGGCGTCGCGATGCGCAGGTCGTGCAGACGTGTTGTCGAGTAGCTCGCGTCGTAGGAGAGTCTGCGCCAGGTCGAGGTGTTCGACAGGCCGGCGTACACACCGGTGCCGATGGCGATCACCGTGGCGATCGCCACGATGCCCACCCAGTGGGCGCGCAGATCGCGCCACGCCCACCGCAGCCAGAACAGCGGGCTCGGGGAGATCGTCACCGGCTCACCACTGGAGCTCGGCGATCTCGGCGCGTCCGCCGACCGGCGCACCGTCGGCGACGACCCGGCCGCTCGAGAGTTCGACGACCCGGTCGGCGATGCGGGAGATCTCCCGGTTGTGCGTGACGACGAGTACCGACATCCCGGAGCGGGCGAGCCCCTCGAGGACCCGGAGGGTCTGGATCCCGGTGCGGAAGTCGAGCTCCCCGGTCGGTTCGTCGGCCAACAGGATCGGGTTCCCGGTGGCGATCGCCCGGGCGATGGCGACGCGCTGCTGCTCGCCTCCGGAGAGCTGGTTCGGGAAGTGGTCGATCCGGTCGGTGAGTCCGACGTCGGCGGCGGCCGCTGCGGTGCGTCGGGCGGCGTCGGGCCGTCGTGACACGTCGGCCCCGAAGCGGATGTTCTCCGCAGCGGTGAGACCCGGGAACAGGTTGAAGCTCTGGAACACGAAGCTCACGCTGTGCCGCCGGAACGTCGATCGCCGTCGTGACGAGGCGTCGGTGATGTCCGTGCCGTCGACCCGGATGGTGCCGCTGGTCGGACGGTCGAGCGCGCCGATCAGGTTCAGCAGTGTCGTCTTTCCGCTGCCGGACGGCCCGAGGATCACGACGAACTCGCCGGCTGCGATCGTGAGGTCGACGTCGGCGAGGGCGGTGACGGTCGTGTCGCCGATCCGGTACGACCGCCCCACCCCGTCGAGGACGATGCGAGCATCGGACACGCGGGTCGTCTCACGCGGCGACTCATCCAGCACCCGCCCATCGTTGGGCCGTCCCGCGACGGTCGACAGGTGCGGATGTCCCGCCCGGTGTGCTCAGGCGCCGGGCGGGAAGGTGTACTCGATGTCGGCGAAGCGGTCGACACCGCCGAAGGCGTAGAGCAGGCGCAGCGGTTCGGTCGCGCTGGCGTTGAGGGCGACGTG
>JBEAPU010000074.1:0-4423 GCA_041164245.1 Actinomycetota bacterium
CGAGCCGGAAACGGTCGACGCCGGGTAGCATCGTCGATCGCTACGGGGTGTAGCGCAGCTTGGTTAGCGCGCCACGTTCGGGACGTGGAGGCCGGAGGTTCAAATCCTCTCACCCCGACCACCGACCCGAGCGAGCACATCGTGACGCACTTCCCGGCTCACATTGTGCGCACTCGTGATCGTGAGTCAGTTCACTCGGTCAGGGTCAGTCGCACGGTGTCGCGTTTCGAGAACTCGATGACCTCGATGTGCACGCCGTCGGAACTGGCGGTCCCGCCGAACCGCAGCAGCGGATCGATGCCTGCCTCGGGCAGGAGCGCTGACGTCACATTCGTCGGCTCGAGATACCAGGCGAAGCGGGCACCGAGCCGGCCGTCGTCGGCGTCGCCGGACCGATCGTTCTCGATCGTCGTGTCGAGCCGGTAGGCGATGACCCCACCGGTGGAGGGTTCGAAGTCCCCACCGAATCCGACCGGGCGCTTCGACTCGACGACGATCGCGTCGGTCTCGGACAGGCGGACGATGATCGACACCGGATACCCGGTCGTGCCGCCCTCCACCGAGTCGAGCGTGACGTCGATCGGGAGGTCGTCGACCGTCAGGCACACGAGTTCGGGTTCGGACAGCCAGCCGAGGAGGAACCGGTCCCAGGTGGACAGCACCATGCTGAGCGCACCCTCGGTGGAACCGATGTGGAGATCGGCCCGCGGGTCACCCCCGCCCGTCACGAAGTAGCTGTCGGGAGCGTGGCCCGACAGCCCGAAGGCGTGCATCATCTCGTGCGCCCAGAACCCCCAGAGGCGGTCCTTGTCGGAGTCGTAGACGTCGTGGTCGTAGTAGCCGGGTGTGTAGAAGTAGGCCCCGCTGGCGAACACCCGGGGCACGATCCCCTCGTCGCTCGGCGCCGCCACGTTGATGAAGCTGATGTCGGTGTCGATCGCCTCGATGGTGCGGGGCGGGACGAGGATCAACAGGTCGGTGTCGGTGAAGTCGAACGTGTCGTCGACCCCGGCGACGAGGATGTCGGTCGCCGCGAACGCCTGCTCGATGTACTGCGGGCTGCGCTTCACGACGGGCACATCCGTGCTCGGGAACGGGAGCTCGACCGGTGCATCCGCGATCTGCCAGTCGATCCGGAGCAGGCCGCCCGACATCTCCTCGATCCACTGGTCGAGGCGCCCCGCCTGCCGGGTGGCATCGGCGACGAGGTCGTCCTCGGCGGCGATGTCGGTGAAGGACACGACGGCGAGTGCGAGGTCGATGACGCCGGTGGTGGCGAGGTCGTCCAAGATCGGGAAGCCGACCGAAGGGCCGGATCGATCGGGTCGGCGGTCCGGCAGTTGGCAGTCGACGTCGGGTCGGCCGAGCGAGACCGGGGCGATGGTCGAGGTCGTGGTGGGAGCCGTCGTCTCCGGGGCCGTCGTGGGTGTGCTGGTCGTCACCGTCTCCGACGGCACGACCTCCGTGGTCGTCGTGGTGGCTTCCGCCGACGGTGCCGGACCCGAGGGAGTTCCCTCATCTGCAGAACCGTCGCCACCGCCGCATGCCGTTCCAGCGACCAATGAAAGAAGGACAGCCAGGCTGGCGGGGCGCATCCGTGAACAGTACCCAGAGCGAGGGCCGCAGTTCGTAGCACGCCGTGCTACATTGTGGTCGTGACGACGTCCATCACCCAGCGTGAGCTCCGGAACTCGAGCGGCGAGATCATGCGGCGGCTCGACGAGGGCGAGACGTTCATCGTGACCCGGGCCGGGAAACCCGTGGGAGAACTGAGTCCCCTCCACCGCGACCGCTTCGTCTCGGCGGCGTCCGTCGTCGCCATGTTCCGCTGCGCTCCGGCAGTCGATGCCCAGCGCTTCCGCGCCGATCTCGACCGGGTCGCCGATCAGGGCCTCGACCCCCGTGCCTGAGGGTCGGCCCGACCGCGGGATCCTCGACACCTCGGTGGTCATCGACCTCGAACTGCTCGACGTCGCCGTGCTCCCACTCGAGGTCGCGGTCACTGCGATCACCATGGCGGAGTTGGCTGCCGGTCCGCACGCGACCGACGACCCCGACGAACGGGCCCGCCGGCAGGATCGCCTGCAGCGCGCCGAGGCCGCCTTCGACCCGATCCCCTTCGACGCCGATGCCGCCCGCGCCTATGGCCGGATCTTCGCGGCGATCGTCGCCCGGGGCCGCAAGGCGAGAGGTGCCCGAGCGGTCGACCTGATGATCGCGGCAGTCGCGTCCGCCAACGGTCTTCCCCTCTACACCCGAAACCCCGACGACGTCACCGGTCTCGACGGCCTCGTCGACATCGTCACCGTCTGAACAGGCCGGGCGTCACCCGACCTGACAGGCTGGGGCGATGAGCGCTCCCGGGTCATCCCCCATGTCGTCGTTGTCCGTGTCGTCGTTGTTCTCCGTGGCCGGCAAGGTCGCCGTCGTCACCGGCGGTTCCCGTGGCATCGGCGAGATGATCGCGGCGGGCCTGCTCGCCAACGGCGCGAAGGTGTACATCTCGTCACGCAAGGCCGAACAGTGCGACGCGACCGCGGCACGTCTCAGCGAGACGTACGGCGGTGAGTGCATCTCGGTTCCGGCCGACCTGTCGGGTCTCGACGGGATCGACGCACTCGTCGCCGCCGTGACGGCACGGGAGGATCATGTCGACATCCTCGTCAACAACGCCGGTGTGTCGTGGGGTGCCCCGATCGCCGAGTTCCCGGAGAAGGGCTGGGACAAGGTGTTCGACACCAACGTCAAGGGGGTGTTCTTCCTGACCCAGCGGATGCTGCCGCTCCTCGAGGCCGGCGCGACCGGGGAGGACCCGTCACGGGTGGTGAACATCGGGTCGATCGACGGCATCCGCACACCGATCTTCGACACCCATTCCTACGGACCGTCGAAGGCGGCGGTGCATGCGCTCACCCGCGAGATGGCGGCCAAGTTGGCCCGGCGCAACATCGTCGTCAACGCGATTGCGCCGGGACCGTTCCCGACGTGGATGCTCTCCACCGGTGTGGGCGGCGGTGGCGATGTCGACACGACGGACTGGAGCGTGGTCGCCGACCGCAACCCGCGTCGCCGGGTGGGGACGCCCGAGGACATCGCCGGACTGACGATCTTCCTGTGCTCACGAGCCGGTGCCTACACCGTCGGTGAGGTGATCACCTGCGACGGCGGGACCGTCGTCAGCGGCTGAGGCGCCACCACCGACACCGGTCGCACGGGTGTCGCTCACTCGGGTGGCGTCAGCGCGTAGGTCGCGTCATCGACCCACTCACCCCGCACCTCGATGCGACCCGTCGACTGGAGGCGGAAACCCACCCGCCGCAGGACGCCGATCGAGGCGTCGTTCGCCGGGTCGACCGATGCCCGCACCGTGGTGATGCCATCCGCGAACAGGCAGTCGACCAATGCCCCAACGGCTTCGGTGGCGTAGCCCCTGCCGTGATGGGCGCTCGCCAAGGTGTAGCCGATGGTGGCGGTGTCTCCGTCGGCATCCCAGGCGACGTAGAGATCGCCGATGAGGTCGCCGTCGTGTTCGATGGCGATGTTCATGCCCTCACCGGGGCACGGCCACGGTCGCGCCGCGTCAGTGACGATGTCAGCCATCACCCTGTCGACCGGATACGGCAACGGCCACTCCTGGTGGCGTGCGATGTCGGGGTCGTTCTTGTAGCCCGCGACCGAGGCGGCATCGGATGGGCGCAGTCGCCGGATGACCAGCCGGTCGGTGGTGAGGAGCGCGGGATCGGCATCGGCCACCGCCGAAGACTGACAGGTCCCTGCCAGCGGGGCGGACCACCTGAGGTCGCGCTATTTGAATGTGGTTCAATACAGGGGC
Organism: Actinomycetota bacterium; assembly: GCA_041164245.1. Classification (GTDB taxonomy): domain Bacteria; phylum Actinomycetota; class Acidimicrobiia; order Acidimicrobiales; family Ilumatobacteraceae; genus Casp-actino5. The sequence goes on from JBEAPU010000074.1 coordinate 3,833, forward strand.
CGAATTCTTCGTCGGAAAATCGCGAGGAGGTCGACTGCGGTCGCTCTTGTCCGGTGTGCCGAACGAACGGCACCTGACTTGAGGGAGACAACAATGAAGATCCGCACCGCCACCAACCGCCGCCTCCGCACCGCCGGGGCCCTGATGATCGCCCTGTCCGTGATGGGTACCGCCGCCTGCGGCGGGTCCGAGGAGGTGTTGGAGGGCACGGCCACCGATGCCGTCGAGGTGTCCGACGAGGTGGCAGCCGAGCCGGCCGAGGAGACCACCGCCACGGTCATCGAGTCGTCCAACCAGTCGTCCAGCCAGGCGTCGAGCCAGTCATCCGACCAGGCGTCGTCGTCCCAGTCCTCGTCGTCCCAGTCGGGTTCGACGGGTGGCTCGACCGGCGGAGGGGTCACCGGGCAGGCCACGGCCGAGCAGCCGGCGGCTGAGCCCGCCGAGCAGCCCGCGGCCGAGCAGCCCGCTGCGGAGCCCGCTGCGGAGCCGGCCGCCGACGAGCCCGCCCCCGAGCCCGCTGCAGAGGAGATCGTTGCGGAGGACGAGCCCACCGAGGAGCCGGTCGAGGAGCCCACCCCCGAGCCGGCCCCG
>JBEAPU010000075.1:0-8636 GCA_041164245.1 Actinomycetota bacterium
CGGCGGTGTCGAAGGTGACGACGGCGGTGCCGCTCACGGCGCCGGTCGATGGATCGACGGCGACGTTTGCGCTCTCGATGTGGACGCCGCCACCGAGGTCGCCGTCGGCGAGCTTGTCGAGCAGGGCCTGGGCGCCGTCGCCGGCGATGGTCGACGGGTCGATGCCGACCCCGCCGGTGATGTCCTGCACCGAGTCGATGAAGAGGCTGACCCACCGCATCATCACTGGTGGGCGGGTGTGCCCGTCCGCCAGCGCGACCAGCCGTTCGGGGTGGAACTCATCCGCGAGTATCTCGACGCCGTAGCTGAGGGTGCCCGCCGCCATGTCGTAGCTCGGGTCGGTGAGGACGACCACGAGCGAGTCGGTCTCGCCGGAGGGCTCGTGCTCGACGAGCACGGCGTTCGGCGCGCTGTCGGCGAAGAGCTCCTCCCAATGGTGGATGAGTCGCGATGTGTCGATGATCTCGACGAGGCGGTCGGGGCGATCGGAGAACTGGATGGTGTGCGTGTCGACGCCGCGCATGATCAACCGGTACCGGCCGTCGCCGAGGTCGTCGAGTTCGGCTCCGTCGGCGGTCTGGGAGTAGAGCCACGACACCTCAGCGGCGGCGAGCACCGCCGTGTCGTCGTCGTCGCCGAGGAGGCTCACGAGGTACGCGAGCACGCCGGTGACACCGAGCGCCAACACCACGGCGAATGCGGTGAGGGCTGATGAGCGGGACCGATCTGAATTCACCCGTGGACAATAGCACGAGGTCCGGATGTAGTTATCCTTTGGACAATTCACGCGTCAGGGGTAGGGTGCCTCCGATGGCAGCCAAGGACCGCGAGCACCTCATCCGTGATCGCGAGCGCACCGAGGCAGCGTTGATCGCCGCCGCCAGGTCACTCGTGATGGACCGCCCCTACGAGTCGATCCGGGTGCGGGAGATCGCCGAGGTGGTCGGCTGCAACCATGGTCTGATCACCCACTACTTCGGGTCCAAACTCGGTCTCTTCACCCAGGTGCTGCACCAGATCGGCACGGAACTCAACGAGTCGATCGGAAGCTTCGCCACACCGCGCGAGTTGCTCTCGCACCCCCTGACCGGCACCTACTGGCGTCTCATGGCCGCCCTCCTCGAAGCCGGCCTCGACCCCGACTCGGCCCTGTCCGAGGGGCCACCAGTGGTCGACGCGATCCTCCGCCGCGGCGAGGAGCTGGTGGGACGAAATCTCGAGGCGGACCGCCGCACTGCCGCGTTCATCGTGCTCGCAGTCGGCGGCTTCCAGGTGTTCGGTCAGGCGTTCACATCGAGGATCATGCCGTCGGGCGACCCCGATGAGGCCGTCGACGCCTTCGGTCGCATGATGCAGTTGATCGTGCGCGGCCTCAGCGCGGAGTGAGCTCGACGCCGCGCGCCTCGAGCGCGGCGGCCCGGAGCGGGATCGAGTTCAGGTCGAGCATCGTCGCATCGCCGGTCCAGGCATGCGGGTCGGCGTCCGGGTCGTCACCGGCGAAGGAGAAGCGCCAGGTCTCCGTGGTCAGGTCGATGTCGACGTGGCGTTCGACGAGCGGCCAGTTCGGGTCGTACACCAGCACCCGGGCGTGACTCTCGCTCGGGTACTCGATCGCGTACGGCAGCACCTCGTGACCGCCGACGTCGGTGTAGAGGCCCATCCCGTAGTCGAGTCGCCCGGCCTCGAGGTCGACGGCCAGCAGCGCGACGGCGTCGGCGAGTGACGACGACTCCCAGGCCCGCACCTCGGCCTGCACCTCGGGGAGGAAGATCGTCGCGAACCCGAAGATGATCGCATCGATCACCCAGTCGTCCGGGGCCAACGATGCCGTCTCGGGGGCCACACCCCAGTAGTGGCGCGCCGCGGCGAGCAGGACCATCCCCTCGCAGTGGCCGGCGCGGCGGGCCGACTCGACGGTGTCGATGAAGGTCTGCGCCTCATCGGTCGGGATGCACGGGTCGGTGACGCCGTCGCGGCACAGCCGCGGGCCGCCACCGAACCTGTCGAGCAGGTCCTCGATCGTGAACCGTTCGCGGTACGTGACGTGATCGAAGTTGGGGAAGGCGAACCCGCCGGTCTCGGGTCTGAACCCGCTGTCGACGGCCCGGCCGATGTACGAGGGGTCGGGCTGGCCGGCCGGGAACGGGGCGTCGTCACCGCACCCGACCAGGAGCGGCGCCGTTATCGCGACGAGCAGGACGAGTGAGCGTCTCATCCGGTCACCGGGTACCTGATGAAGACGATGCCTGAACCGCCGTTGCCACCCTGGAGCGGCCGGTTGCCGCCGCCGCCGGCGCCACCCCCGCCGCTGCCGGTGTTCGCGGCGCCATGGCCTCCGTCGGCGTACTGACGACCGCCGTTGCCGCCGACGCCTGAGCCGCCGACGTTGCCGGAGTTGCCGCCGCCGCCTCCGCCGGCGGCGTAGAAGCGCTGCACCCCGTCGAAGGAGAACTGCGCACCCGGCCCGCCGGGGCCACCGGTGTTCTTCCACGCGTCGCCGCCCCAGCCCCCGACGCCACCGCCGCCACCGCCGGCGCTGCACTTGTTGCCGTCGCAGCCGTTGTGGCCGGCGCCCCCGGCATTGCCCTGTCCGGGAACTGGCGCCCCGGGCTTGTCAGAGCCGCGGCGGAAGCCGCCGCCGCCCCCCGATCCGCCGTCACTGCCACCGTCGTCCATGCGTCCGCCCCCGCCGCCGCCGATCGCGACCACACCGAGGCCGTTGATGCTCGAGTTGCCGCCGTTGAGACCGGGACCCTCCCGGTAGCTCGCAGTACCGCCGGCGCCGACGATCACCTGGTAGGTGCCGGGCTCGAGGTAGACGGGTTGCGACCAGATGTTGGTGGCGACCCCGCCGGCGCCGCCGCCGCCGGTGCCGGTCTTGTTCTCGGTGCGGTTCGACGATCCCGAGCCGCCACCGGCGATGACGAGGTAGTGAACGGGCACCCCGGCCATGGCGGGCGGCACCACGAACTCGTTCGGCGAGTCGAGCGTGAAGGTGTGCACCCGGTACCGGACGCCGTTCTGCACGATGTCGGTGACGGTGCCGCCCGCGGCGGTGGTGAGGGTCGGGTCCCACGGGTCGGGCAGGACGCCAGCCGAGGCGCTCACCTGAGCGGGCGGCAGCGACGGTGTCGCCACGCTGGGAGGTGCGGGCAAGGGAGGTGCGGTCGGCGCCGGCTGGGCGGTGCCGGTCGTCATCCGGGCGTCGACACGCACCGACGACGAGGTGTACCCACCGGCACCGAAGGTGACGTTCCATGCGTTGTCGCAGCCACCGGAGAAGGTGAACCCCGGGGCCTGGCTGAACGAGGTGCCCATCGTGAGACACCCGAGTCCGACGGAGGCGACGAACAGTCCGAACAGGCCGAGCTCGACGGCGAACTCGACGCGGCCGTCGGCCCCCCAGGTGTCGCTGACGTTCGCCGCCAGCGAGATCTCAGGGGCCAACTCGAAGTCGATGCCGTTCAACTGCGGGACGTCGAAGATCATCGCCGCCTGGGACTGCATCGACGACGCGTTGCTCATCGGCAGCGCGCCCTGGAGGGTCCGGAGGATCTCGAGCACCTCGGGGGAGTTCGCAGCGAGCAGGTCGGTCTCTTGCTGATCGGCGTTGGTCTCGAGCTTGTCGGCGTAGTCGGCTTCGCTCGAGATGCTGAACGCGCAGCACATGCCGAGGAGCCGGTTCAGCAACAAGTCGATGAGCACGGCGGGGATGGCCCGAGGGTTGTCGGCGCCGCCGGCGACGATCTTCAGGGTCGACATGATCTGGGACTCGATGCCCTGGATCTGCCGGCCGACGTCGTTGACGATGCGCTTGGCCGAGTCGGCGACGACGTTGGCCTGAGCCATCAGGTTCCACGGGTTGTCGCAGCCGCCGTTGAGCGCGACCTTGGGCGGTCCACGGAAGCCGTCGGGGAAGCCGATGCAGCCGATGCCGACCCGGTAGCGCTTGAGACCGAAGAAGTCGACGTCGATCATGACGTTGGCGGCGTTGGCGGACGCCCACTGCGATTCGCGGATGTGGACGAACACCGGGTTGCGGGCCGGCACGTAGGCCTGACCCACTCCGGGCACCGAGATCCGTGGCAGGCTGACCTTCAGAGGGTTCAGCACACCGTTGATCCTGTCCTCGGCCCGGTCGGCCGGGAGGCCGAGCAGTCCCTCGCCGATCCGGTCGAGTTCGGCGAGGCCGGCGTTGAGTTGGGAGCGGGACGCCTCGACGACCTGGCCCTCGATGACTGCCCCGAGCTGGTTCGGCCACGTGAGCGGCAGCGATGCGATGAGGTTGCCGGCCGCGTCGATCACCTGACCGGATGCGTTGCGCCACTGTTGCTCGCTGGTGGAGACGACGGAGCTCAAGGCGGTGCGTCCGGCCTTGCTCGACTCGTTGGAGGCTTCCGCGAAGGCAGCCGCGAAGGCGCCCCCGACGGAATTGGCGCCGCCCTCGATGGCACCGGTCGCCTGACCGACGGTCCTGTTGATCGACTTGCCGAGATTGAAGCTGCGCATGCGCACTGCTCCGAGGTCGTCGACCGAGTCGACCATGGCTGCCGGCGGTGGCGCACCGTCGGGTGCGCATGCGGGCAGTAGGACGGCGAAGCTGACGGCGACCGCCAGGTGACTGCGTCCGGAACGCATTCGGTCACAGTAATAGAGTCTTTTCTCCACTTTCAAGGGTTCGCTACCATCGACACATCGCCGCCTCCCCCACCCCTCCGCGCCAGACGCGCAGCATCGAGTCCACGCGACGCATGCTCGACGCCGCCGAGCGGCTGCTGCGTACCGGGGGCCCGGTGGCCCTGACGGTCGAGGCCGTGATCGACCAGGCCGGTACCTCGACCGGGTCGTTCTACGCTCGCTTCGGTTCCCGGGAGGGGCTGTTCCAGGCGATGCACGAGCGGTTCCTCGCAACGTTCGGCGAGGCGATGGTGTCGGTCATCGACGCGGCGCAACGGACCTCGACCGTGGATGATGCCGTGCACACCTTCGTCGACGGACTGTTCACGGTGGTACGCCAACATCGGGACACACTGGCGTTCCACATGCTGCACAACGCGCACGACCCGGCGATGCGGGAACAGGGAAACGAGTTCACCCGAGAGCTGCACCGGCGTTTCGGGCGACTGATCACGCACCACCCCATCGACCCGCGCCGGGTGCCCCCGGCCACGATCGACATGGTGTCTCGCACACTGCTCGCGATGTGCATCGAATTGGTGCTCTTCGATGACGACGAGGTGACCGGGCGCGCCATCACGCCCCGCCAGTTCACCGATCGGTTCACTGCGATGGTGCTGGCGGGCCTGTGATCACCGGACCGGGGTCGGGCCGCGGGGTGGGGCGTCGCTCAGCGTGGTGCCGTCGGGGCGTCGGACCTGCCAGCCGGTACGTCGTCGGGAGGCGTACCAGCGGTCGGACTTGAAGCGATTGTGACCGCGGCAGGCCGCCCCGGCGTTCGCAGGGGTGGTCGGGCCACCCCTCGAGTGCGGTGTGAGGTGGTCGATGTCACAGACCTCGGCCGGCAGTTCGCATCCGGGCCAGTAACAGGTGGCATCGAGTGCGCGGATCGCCTCGCGGGTGTTGCGGTCGAAGAACCGCACCGATGAGCTCACGGTCCGCGGCAGGTGATCGTCGCTCAGGATCACTGACCGGATGCGGCCCGACAGGATCGTCTCGAGCAACAGCCGCGGATCGAGCGGGCCGCCGCCGGACGACTCGCAGCGGCGGGTCATCAACCCGGCCGGGTCGGGCACCGGATGCGGGCCACCGATGCCGTAGCGCACCCACTCGACGACGGTGGTGGTGTCGACGACGAGGTTGATCACCGGGCTGACCGTGTTGCGGTCACTCGACGCGCCGTGCTCGAGGGCGGTGACCAGCGCATCGAGCGCCCGTTGTCCGGCGGTACGGCGCAACTCCCCTGCCACCGGCTCCCGGCCTTCGACCGCTGCGGCCTCGACATCGGCACGGAACTCGGCCTCGATGAAGCGACGCAGCAACTGCTCGATCACCGCACCTTGGCTGGCCCCGCATGAGCCCGTGAAGACGAACCGATTGCCGACGAAGCCCATCGACAACGACCGCGACCGGTCAGCGGCGTCGTGATCGGCCAATGCGCCGTCCTGATCGGCGAGGCGCTCCCAATGGTCGAGTGCGAGCTTGAAGGCCTTGAAGGGCATGGTGCGAGCCAACTCGAGCAGCAACGCCTCACTGTCGGCGAGATGCGCACGAACCCGCGGGTTGGCCGCCACCCGGCCGAGTGCAGCGGCCTGGTCGATGCCGAGCGATGCATCGGCCACGGCCGCCACCCACCGCTCGAGCCCGAGTTCGGCGAAGCGGGCGACGCGCACCCGCCCGACCGCCCGGGCCCTCGAGCACCCGGTGACCGCCGTGACCCACGGCGTGGCGGATCGGTGACCGTCATGACCCCACGCCCCGGTGCGGTCGCCATGTTCGACGGCGGCGACCATGACCGCCTCGACCGAACGGGACGCCGCCTCGAGCGCGACCAGCACGGCATCGAGATCGCGTGACTCGGGGCCGTTGCCCAGGGCACGGACCTCCTCGACACTCGGGATCTCGATGACGATCGGCATACCCCGCACCCTAGGGAGGGGGTGTGGCACTCAGTCGAACTGGTGTTCGCTCACTCCTCGATCGCGGCGAGCTGCATGCCGATCATGTCGATGACCAGTTGCTCGTCGACCACCCAATCGCTCGGCACTCGCACCGTCTTCTTGTTGCGCACGAGACCCTCGAGCCGCGGCGCCAAGGCATCGAGCACCGCCACGTCCCACGGCGCGATCAGGAGGTGCTTCGCCGCGGCGCTCAGCCCGAACAGGTAGCGCGTCCCGAGGCGCACCATCGGTTGGTTCCAGGCGATCACCTGCTCGAGGTCGGGGAACTCGGCGGAGATCACCGCGAACACGCGCCGCACCGTCGTCGCCTGGGCTCCGGGTAGCGCAGCGATGAAGGCGTCGACCGTGTCGACCCGTCGCGACGTGGTCGAGCCCTTGGTGAACATGACGAGCGCGTTGGCATGGGTGCGCGTGAAGCCGTGCTCGCCCTGCAGCACGGCCATCTGCTCCTCGTACTTGGCACCAGCGAGGTCGCCCATAACGGCGTGCCAGTGGGACATCGGCTTCCCGGTGCGCTTCTCGATCGCCGGGAAGTGCGCCGCTCGGGAATGGTCCTTGTCCGCCACGGCCGGGACGGTAGCCGCACGCACCCGGTACGGGCGCACCCGTCAGTCGGTGGCTCATGACGTGACGGGGAGTGACGGACACCGATGGCACCACGGCCGCGGCACGGCTTGAGTCGTGCGGGTGACCAGCAACCGAGCGTTACGTGTCCTGTGCGGCACGACCGACCTGCTGCTCCTCGTCACGGTGACGCTCTCGCTCGCCCTGTTCGCCGGCCGCCTCACCGACGGGGAGCATCCCGGGCTGCCGACGTGGTTCGGCCGTTCGGTGCTGGCCGTGACCTCGGGGTCGATGGCCCCGACCCTCCGCACCGGGGATGCCGTCGTCGCCGACCTGACAGTCGACACCGCCGAGATCACCCCCGGTGACGTGATCGTGTACGTCAGCGCGGTCCGGCCGGACATGATGATCACCCATCGGGTGACCGCAGTCGACGCCGACGGCGACGGAGACCGGGTGTTCACAACCTCCGGCGATGCGACGTCGATGGTCGACACGGCCATGGTCAGCGAGCATCAGGTCGTCGGTCGCATGACGGCGCGCCTGCCCTTCGCCGGTGTCGCCCTCGCTGCGACGACCGACGCCGTCGTTCCGATCGCATTCACCGCCGCCGCCCTGTTGGCGCACCTTGCACTCCAGACCTCCCGCTCGACCACCGACCACATCAACGGGACCCGTCGCCGCCCGGGCGCGCCCCTCCATCAGAAGGACCACGACACATGACACACGACGACTCCCATGGACATCGACGCGGTCTCGCACTGCGGGGGACGACCGGCCTGATCGCGCTGGCGGCCGGCACCGCAGCCGTGCTCGGCCTCAGCGCGGCGCTCTTCACCGCCACCCAGACCAGTGACGTGAACACGTTCACCGCCGGCACCGTCAGCGTCGGCCTCGGCACCGAGAGCGTCACCTGCGAGGTCGACCAGATCATGCCGGGAGACTCATCGACCGGGTACCCCGACGGGTCGAACGATCTCGGCACGTGCGTGTACGACGTGCGCTACACCGGTGATGCGCCGGCGTGGCTCGCTGTCGACGTGCTCGTCGAGGGTGGGACACCGGCTCTCTACAACGCCGGGGCCGACGGCCTCCAGCTGCGCTTGACCGCGAACGACACGGTGGCGATGGTGAGCAGCACGAGCTACGTCGATCAGGCGGGCACACCGACGTCGATCGCCAGCGGCACGACGGTCGAGAACCTGTTGGTGTCGACCACGCCGGCTGCGCCGGGCGATGCAGTCGTGTTCGACCTCGACTACCTGCTGCCGACGATCGCACCGAACGCGCTGCAGGGCGGCACGGCGAGCGTGACCCTCACCTTCCACGCCGTGCAGAGCGACAACCAGCCGATCGGTTCGTGCGTGGCCGGACGGCAGTGCGGCACCATCGACTGGGGCTGAGATCGGGCGTCGGCTCGCTGGGGGTGTGGGC
>JBEAPU010000076.1:0-3689 GCA_041164245.1 Actinomycetota bacterium
CGCTCGGGCATGATGTTCCTCCGGGACGGCCGCACCGGCCAGGTCGTCGTCCGGCAGCGGACCGGAACCTGGGGCACGTTGAACGCCGACCTCCACGCCAACGACTGACGGACCGGCAGGACGACGCGACGAGCTGATGGCCGAGCCACCCACCGTCACCCCGGATCGACGGGTGGGGTGGGCCCTGGCCGCTTCCGGGATCCTGCTCGTCTCACTCGACGCGTTCTTCGTCCGCCTCGCCGACGCGCCCGGTGCCACCGTGGCGTTCCTGATGGCGTGCGGCTCGGTGATCACGCTCGGCATCGGCGCAGTGGCCCGTTCCGGGGGCCCGACGGCAACCCTCCGACGGACTGCGCCGATGTGGCGGCCACTGCTGCTCCTCGCCGTCTTGAGTGCCGCTACCCAGGCGGCGTTCATCATCGCCGTGAGCCGCACGAGCGTCGCCAACGTCGTCGTCATCGTCGCGGCCGCGCCACTCGCCGCCGCCCTCATCGCCCGGGTCACGATCGGCGAACGCCCGCGCCGGGCGGTGTCGGTCGGGATCGGCATGAGCGCCGGCGGTGTCGCCCTCGTGATGTCGGGATCGGTCGGTTCGCCGAGCGTCGACGGCGACCTCATCGCCGTCCTCGCCATCGTGTGCTTCGCGGGCTCGATCGTGGTCTGGCGCAGCGCACCCGACCTCGACCGGCCGGTCACCCTCGCGACCGGATCCCTGATGATGTTCACCGGCCTGATCCCCTTCGTCGAGTGGTCGGCGATCGACTCCCGGGCGCTGCTCGCCGCCGGCGCGATGGGGGCGATCACGAACCCGCTCGGTCGGATGCTCTACTCGTCGGCACCGCGGCTCGCCCCGGCAGCCGAGGTCGCGATGTTCGCCCCGGTGGAGACGGTCGCTGCGACGGCGTGGGTGTGGATCGCGTTCGCCGAGGCTCCGTCGCTGCGCACGGCAGTCGGTGGACTGGTGGTCGTGTGCGCCGTCCTCGTGGCGACGCGGCCCGAGCGTCGGACCGTGTCCGCTAGCGAGCCGGCATGACCCGATCGACGAAGTCGATCACGGCCTGGTTGAAGGCGTCGTTGCGGTCCCCGGCCACCATGTGGCCGGCGCCGGCGACGTCGATCACCTCGGCGTGCGGGACGAGTTCGCGCAGCTCGCGCACACTGGCATCGCTCACGATGTCGCTCATGCGGCCGCGCACCAGCAGGGTCGGGATGTCGATGGTCCGCGCCGCGGCCTGCATCCGCTCGTGGTTCACCCTCCCCCGCTGACCATCGACACCGGACCGACCGGTGATGAACCGCGGGTCCCAGTGCCAGTACCAGCGACCGTCACCGCGTTCGCGCAGGTTCTTGCCGAGGCCCGACAGATCCTTGGGACGCGGCCGGTGCGGGTTGTAGGCGGCGATCGCGTCGGCGGCCTCCTCGAGGGTGTCGAAGCCGCGCATCCCCGAGCGCATGAACTCCTGGATCTTGATCCGGCCCTCGTCCTCGACGAGCGGCGCGACATCGACGAGGACGAGGCAGGTGGCGAGTGGTCCACGGGCTCGCTCGGCGGAATCGTCGGCGACGGTGGCGAGGGCGAGCATCGACGCCAGACCGCCGAGGGACGCACCGACGAGGGCGGGCGGTCGCTCGAAGGATCGGGCGACCGCGATCACGTCATCCGCGAACCGTTGAAGGTCGTAGTCGCCATCGGGTGACCAGTCGCTGTCGCTGTGGCCGCGCAGGTCGACCGAGACCGAGCGGTACCCGGACCGGGCGAACACCTGCCCGGCACCGCCCCAGGCGTGACGGGTCTGGCCGCCGCCGTGCAGGAGCACGACCGGGGGTGCATCGGGCTCGCCCCAGGTGTCGGCGGTGAGGGTGATCCCCGCCCCCTCGATCCTCTCCCGTCCCGGTCGACCGGCCGTTCCCGATTCACCCATCCGCAGAACCTCCTCGGAACCATCGTGGCAGGTAGCGTCGCCGATCGTGCCAGCGGCCGACAGCCTCCTCACCTTCGCGGTGGCGTCGGTGGTGCTGCTCATGATCCCCGGACCGGCGGTCCTGTACGTCGTGAATCGGTCGGTGTCCGACGGACGCTCGGTGGCGCTCGCATCGGTCGGCGGCCTGGAGTTGGGCAACCTCGTCCACGCCCTCGCCGCCACGGCCGGGTTGTCGGCGGTGATCGCCACATCGGCCACCGCGTTCTCGATCGTGAAGTGGGCCGGCGCCCTCTACCTGATCGGCGTCGGAGCGCTCACCCTGCTCCGCCGGCCGGACGCGATCTCCACCGAGGGCGGTCACCTGTCGTACCGGAGGGCGTTCACCCAGGGCGTCATCGTGAACGTGCTGAACCCGAAGGTGGCGTTGTTCTTCCTGTCGTACCTGCCCCAGTTCGTCGACCCGGGTCGGGGCCCGGCCTGGACACAGGTGCTGGTGCTCGGCCTGACGTTCGTGGTGCTCGGGATCTGCACCGACTCGTTGTGGGCGATCGCGACGAGCACGCTCCGCTCGGTGCTGCTGCGCGGTCGGTCGCTCCCGTTCGTGAGGCGGTGGGTGTCGGGGTCGGTGTTCGTCGTCCTCGGTGTGATGGCTGCCCGGGCGCACCGTCACGCGGCCTGATCACGCGCCAGGAGGCCGAGTCCCCCGATGACGAGCACGGCCCCGATCAGGCCGGGTCCGCCGAGGCGCTCACCGAGGACGATCGTCGCCACGAGTGTCGCGGTCAGGGGTTCGGCGAGGGTGACCGACACGGCGGTTGAGGGCTCGAGCACCCGGAGACCGATGCCGTACAGCAGGTACGCCACGCCGACGGTCAGGACACCGAGGTGGAGCAGCATCACGATGCCCGACCCGGTCGCGGCCCACTCGAGGGGCACCCCGGTGAGCGGGGTGAGCAGCGCCGGCGACAGCACCACGGCTCCGAGGGTGAACTGCCAGGCGAGGGCCGTCGTCGATGCGAGTCCGGCGACGATCGCCCGGCGGGTCATCACGGCGTACAACGCGTAACCGGCTCCGGCGGACAGCGACGCCAGGATGCCGACCGGTTCGATGCCCGGCGATCCGGTGCCGTCCGACCCGGCATCACCGGTCGTCACGATCAGGCTGGCACCGATCACCATGACCGCTGTCGCCGCCCCCCACCAGCGTCCCGGCAGACGCCGATCGAGCATCCAGGTGATCACGCCGGCGAACACCGGGCCCGATCCGAGGGCGATCATCGTCCCGAGGGCCACACCGGACCGGTCGGTGCCGATGAAGAAGCCGGGCTGGTACACCGCGACGCCGAGCGCACCGAGGATCACGGCGCCCCGGGCGGACTGCGGGACGTGCGACCACCGCGGGACCTCCCCCGCCAAGGCCCACAGTGCGATGGAGCCGACCACGATGCGGAGAGTGCCGACGCCCCAGGGTGTGGACCCGTCGGGTCCGAGCTCCTGCGCCGAGCCGGTCGTGCCGAACAGGACGGCGGCGCCGAGCACGGCCAGCAGGGCGGTACCGGTGGCATGCCGTCGTGACACGCCGGGATCATGACATGCGGCAGCGGTGAGCATGACGACCCGTGAGCATGGGGTGCGATCACCATCGAGCCGGTGCAACACTCGCCGGGTGAGCCACATGAGCCCCGACACGATCGACTTCGAGAGCCTGAGCCGACTGATCGTCTCCCGTCGCACGCACATGCTCGTCGACCGGGACCGGCCGGTGCC
>JBEAPU010000077.1:0-16161 GCA_041164245.1 Actinomycetota bacterium
TGAGCATCGACCACACACCGACCACCCCCAGCATCGACCCCGCCGCCTGGTGGCGTCGCCTCGGCTGGATCACCCCCCGCATCGCCGTCTGCGGCGACCTGCCCGAGAGCGATGTCGCCGCCCGGGCGATGCTCGAGCAGTGGATCGCCGAGGGGATCCAGGTCATCGTCGACGTGCGAGGTGAGCACAGCGACGAGCGTCGTGTCGCCGAGTGGGCACCCCACATCCGTTACATCCACCTCGGCACGCACGACAACGGGGGCGATCAGGATGACCGCTGGTTCATCCTCGGCGTCGAGTCGATCCTCGCCGCCCTCGCCGTCGACCCGACTGCCAAGGTGGTCATCCACTGTCACATGGGCGTCAACCGGGCTCCGTCGCTCGCCTTCGCCGTGCTGCTCGCCCTCGGGTTCGAACCCGTCGAGGCGATGACCACCCTGCGCGCGGCCCGGCCGATCGCCGCCGCGATCTACGCCGGACAGGCCCTCGACGCCCACCTGTGGGCCCGCGGCGTGCCTCGCGGCGAGCGCGAGTTCGCCCTGGACGAGTTCGCCGAGTGGCAGCGTGCCAACCGTGTCGACATGGGCTGGATCATCAGCCGGATCCGCCGGGCCGAGCACGAGATCGACACCGAACTCGGGTGACCGGCCCGGCTCCCTCGGGGCCGGGCAACCGGTGCGGAGCGCCGGACCCGCCTGCGCTACCGTTCGCCTGTTTCCTGGGGGAGGGGATCGGCCATGGCCAGCACACGCTCACGTCTCGACGTCATCGCGGAGATCACCGCGCCGGGACAGCCCTACGAACTGACCGTCATGGACGACATCCGAGGTCCGGTGCGCACCTTCGCCCACGCCCCGCGGACACTGCGCGAGATCTACACCGAGGCCGTGTCCGACGCCGAGTTCCTCGTCGCCGGTGACGAGCGGTGGACCTTCGCCGAGTTCTGGCGCGACGCCTCGACCGTCGGTCACCTGCTCGTGCACGAACTCGGCGTCAAGCCCGGCGACCGGGTCGCGATCTCGATGCGCAACCACCCCGAGTGGATGCTGGCCTTCACGGCCGCCACCTCGGTCGGTGCGATCGCCGTCGCGATGAACTCCCTGTGGAACGCCGAGGAGATGACCTACGGCCTGCAGGACTCCGGGGCGGTCGTGCTCTTCGCCGACCGGGAGCGCCTCGAGTTGCTAAAGCAGTGTCCGCCGATCCCCGGGCTCCGGGTCGTCGCCGTGCGTCACACCGGCGCCGCCCGCGCCGACGTCGAGTACGCCGAGCGGGTGGCGGCGATCGGGCAGGTGCCGATGCCCGAGGTGGACGTCGCACCGGAGGACCCGGCGCTCATCCTCTACACCTCCGGATCGACCGGCCACCCCAAGGGTGTGCTCTCGAACCATCGCAACGTCGTCGTCGCCCTGATGGCCTGGGAGGTCGAGTACGGGGCGTTGGCGGTGCGCACCGGCGAGTCGGTGTCGCCGCCCGAGGGGTCGCCGAACGGCCCGGCGACCCTGCTCGGCATCCCGTTGTTCCACGTGCTCGGGCTGCACGGCGTCTTCCTCGCCTCGTTTCGGTCGCAGCGCAAGACGGTGGCGATGCTCAAGTGGGATCCGGCGATCGCGGCCGAACTCATCGAGCGCGAGCGCATCATCACCTTCACGGGTCCGCCGGCGATCACCGGTGACCTCGTGCGCGAGGCCCGACGAGCCGGTCGCGACCTCTCCTCACTGCTCACCGTCGGCGGCGGGGGAGCGGCCCGTGCGCCCGAGCAGGTCCGCCAGATCGATGACACCTTCGACACGGCCATCCCGAACACCGGGTGGGGCATGACCGAGACGAACGCCATCGGCACGCTCATCGTCGGCGCCGAGTACACGACCAAGCCGCTCAGTTCGGGGCCACCCCTGTGCGTGATCGACATCCGGGTCGTCGGTGACGACGGCGCACCGGTGCCCTCTGGTCAACGGGGCGAGTTGCAGGTGCGCGGGCCGTCGATGTTCCGCGAGTACTGGAACAAGCCCGACGCGACGGCATCGTCGTTCGCCGAGGGGGGATGGTTCCGCACCGGTGACGTCGCGGTGATCGACCACGACGGTCACCTGTTCATCGTCGATCGCATCAAGGACCTCATCATCCGCGGCGGCGAGAACATCGGCTGCGGCGGGGTCGAGGCGGCGCTCGCCACCCACCCGAGCGTCGTCGAGGCCGCCGTCTACGCGGTGCCCGACGAGCGTCTCGGCGAGGAGGTCGGCGCGACGATCTACGCCGCCGAGCCCGTCGATGTCGACGAGGTGCGCGAGCACCTGGCTCAGCACCTCGCGAAGTTCGAGATCCCGCGGTACATCACCGTCCTCACCGAGCCGTTGCCCCGCACCGGTTCGGGCAAGCTGCTCAAGCGCCAGTTGCGCGACGAGGCCGTCGCCGCCCTCGGTCTCGGCTGAGTCAACGCAGCAGCTGCAGGGCGTCGAACTCGAGCTCGGCCATGCGTCGGGCGCTCGCCGCCATGACGATCGAGGGGAAGCTCCCGTCGAGGTGCGAGCGCGACTGGCCGGCCATGCCGAGACCCCAGCGCACCGTGGTGAGCACCCGCCACCATCGCACCCGGTCGGCATCCCAGTCGCCGCCGGCCGCGACGTACGCGTCACGCAGCGTGTCGAACGAGCCGAGCCCACCGACGGTGAGGTGATCCTCCCGGAAGCGCCACATGCGCTGCGCCGTCCACGCCGGGTCCTCGGCCGGATCGCCGAGGCGGCTGCCCTCCCAGTCGAGGATCGCCCGCAGACCGTCATCGCCGACGATGATGTTCCCGTTGCGGACGTCGCTGTGCACGATGGACGGCCGCGATGGCTCGTCCGGTGCGTGTCGCTCCAGCCATCTGGCACAGAACGCGAACGCCGGGGACGGTGCGAGTAGTTCGGAGAGCCCGAGGTCGACCTGGGCGAGCGCCTCGGCGATCGGCGGGTTGCCGCTCTCGGGCCGGAGCGCCGCCGGGGCGAGCCCGGCGTCGATCGAGTGCAGCCGCGCGAGCGCCGTGCCGATCTGCGCGACGATCGTCGGGCCGAGGTCACCGCCGGCCGACGCGACCAGTCGCAGCACCCGACGCGGCACGGTCTCGCCGTCGATCGCCGTCGAGATGAAGAACGGCCCGCCGAGCACGCCCTCGTCGACGCACACGTGTCGAACCCGCGGGACGGGCACACCGGCCTGCTCGGCCAGCGTGCGCACCGCCGCCTCATCGGCGACGCTCAGCAACTGGATCGCCGCGGTCGGGATCATGGTCAGGGCGAGCCGCTCACGTACGCCGTCGTCGACCTCGGTGAACAGGGCGTTGAAGCGGCGCGCCCCGGCCGACACCGGCTCGAGGTCCTCGACGGTGACCTGACCCCCGCGCTGCTCCGACAACCACGCCCCCAGTGCGACCGAATGTGCATCGCCGGCCATCAGTCGCCGTCCCACTCGTCATAGCCGGGCTTGGCGATCGACAGGTCGCCACGGGCGATCGCGACGAGGAGTTCGAGCACCCGATCGTGCTCGGCCGGGTCGTCGGCTGCCCCGGCACGCAGGGCCGCTGCGACGGCGGCCGGGTCGGCGTCACCCCCACCGGCGATCGCCCGGAGCGCCGCGACCTCGGCTTCCCGCACCGCCGGACCGAGGTCGATCTCGCGGGTCACGATCTCGACGATGCTCGCCGCCACCCGTGCCCGATGCTGGGCCGGACCGTCGAGCGCCGGGACGATCTCGTCGGCGATGGTGGCCGCGACCGTGCGCAGCAGGTCCGTCGCGGACGGCGGCTGGTGCACGGTTCAGTCCTTGACGCCCTTGGGGGCGCGCTGGTCCATGAAGCCGAACATGTATCCGGCGACCCGGCGCATCTGGATCTCCTCGCTGCCCTCGGTGATCCGGTACCGACGGTGGTGTCGGTAGATGTGCTCGAAGGGTTCGTGGCGGCTGTAGCCGAGGCCGCCGAACACCTGCATCGCCCGGTCGGCCGCCTCGCAGCACAGGCGGTTGGCCCAGTAGTTGCACATCGACACCTTGTCCGAGCACGACCACACGCCGTTGGTGTCCATCTCCCACGCCGTCTTGTGGATCAGGGCCCGCAGCATCTCGCATTGGGTCTGCAGCTCGACGAGCGGGAACTGGATGCCCTGGTTCGAGGCGAGCGGCTTGCCGAAGGGCTTGCGCACCTTCGCGTAGGCGACCGCCCGGTCGACGCAGTACTGCGCGGCGCCGAGACTTGAGGCCGCCTGGCGGATCCGGTTCTCGTTGAAGAAGTGCTGCACCACCTGCAGGCCGCGTCCCTCGCCGCCGAAGATCGCCGAGTGCGGCACCCGGACGTCGGTGAGCCGGATGTGGGCGTGGTCGGTCGGCATGTTGAACGTCCACAGGTACTCGAGCACCTCGAAGCCGGGGGAGTCCGACGGCACGAGGAACGCCGTGATGCCGTCCGCGTCGCCGGCCCTCCCGGAGGTGCGGGCCATGATCATGTCGTGTGATGCCTTGTGGATGCCGGTGTTCCAGGTCTTCTCGCCGTTGATCACCCACTCGTCGCCGTCCCGGACCGCCACGGTCTCCATGTGGGTCGCGTCGGACCCGTGGTCCGGTTCGGTGATGCCGAAGGCGAATCCCCGTCGGCCCTCGGCGAGGTCGTCGATCCACTCGGCCTTCTGGGCGTCGGTGCCGTAGTTCACCATCAGCAGCAGGGCGACGTTGTTGCCGACGATCGAGTGCTCGTTCTGCAGGTCGTTGTGGAGCCCGAGGCCCCGACGGGCGAGATGCTCGCGGATGATCGCCATGCCGAGGTTCGTGCCGTCCATGCCGCCGTACCGCGCCGGCATCGGGTAGCGGTAGAACCCGGCCTCGTCGGCGAGGCGCTTCACCCGGTGCAGCAGCGCCTCCCAGGTGTCGTTCGGGAGTCCGCCGCGCTCCCAGTCGGTGCGGGCGTCCTCACGCCGGTGGTCGAAGAAGCGGACGTTGTCGTCCGCCGCCTCGATCGGTGCGATGACCTCGTCGATGAACGAGTCGAGTCGTGCGAGCAGGTCCGTCAGTTCCTGCGGCAGTGAGAAATCCACGTCATGCCCCCTTCGTGGGTGTCGCCGGGTCCAGTCGCCGACGGTACACAGCGGGGTCGGGGCGCCGTGAAGCGAGTGTCATCCGTCCGTGGTGCGACGGCGACGGGGGTGGTGTGCTGGGCCGATGACCGTCCCGCGGAGTGCCACCGTCGGGCTGACCGCGGCCGAGGCGCGACGACGGTTCGCCGCCGATGGTCCGAACGAACTGGCGACGACCCGGCGACACGGTCTCATCACCCAGGTCCTCCAGGTCGCGCGCGAGCCGATGCTGCTCCTGCTGCTGGCGGCCGGGACGATCAACTTCGCACTCGCCGACCCCTTCGACGGGACGATCCTCATGGTCGCCGTCCTGTTCGTCGTCGCGATCTCGGTCGTGCAGTCGCGACGGACCGAGAACGCGCTGTCGGCCCTGCGCGACCTCAGTTCGCCCCGGGCGCTCGTCGTGCGTGACGGCGAACCGGTGAGGGTCCCGGGCCGTGAGGTCGTCGTCGGTGATCGGGTGCTCATCGCCGAGGGTGACCGCGTCCCGGCCGACGCCGTGCTCGTCGAGGCGGTCAACCTCGAGGTCGACGAAGCGGCCCTGTCCGGTGAGTCGTTGCCCGTCCCCAAGGTGGCCGCCGGACCCGAGGACCTGCCGGCGATGGGTCCGCCGGGTGGTGACGACACCCCGTGGGTCCACTCGGGCACCCTCGTCGTCGGTGGTCGGGGGGTGGGCATCGTGCTCGCCACCGGGGCGGGGACCGGGCTCGGTCGGATCGGTACCGCCCTGTCCGACATCGAGGAGGGACGCACCCCGCTGCAGCGGGAGATCGATCGGATCGTGCGCGTCGTCGCCGTCATCGGGGTGGCGGCTGCGGCGGCGGTGATCGGCGTCGTCGGAGCGACACGGGCCGACTGGGGCGAGGCGCTGCTGGCCGGCATCGCCACCTCGATCTCGATGCTCCCCGAGGAGTTCCCGGTCGTGCTCACCGTGTTCCTCGCGCTCGGGGCGCGGCGCATGTCGCGGCGTCGGGTGCTCGCCCGTCGACCCCCCGTCATCGAGGCGCTCGGCTCGGTGAGCGTCCTGTGCGTCGACAAGACCGGGACGATCACGATGAACGCCATGGCGGTGGCCGACATCGTGACCGCGGAGGGTGATCATCAGCCGATCGACGACCGGTCACCGGCGACGACCGCGGCGGCGACGGTACTGGCGACGGCGGTGGCGGCCTGCCCCGACGAACCGGTCGATCCGATGGATCGGGCGATCGTCGCCACCGGCGTCGACCCGTGCGCCGGCCGCACGGTGCGCGAGTACCCGCTGCGGCCCGAGCTGCTCGCCGTCGGTCAGTGCCGTGACCTCGCCGAGGGGGGCCGAGTCGTCGCGGTCAAGGGTGCCCCGGAGGCGGTGCTCGACCTCGCCGGGCTCGAGGGTCAGTCGAGGGATGCGGTCATGCGACGCGTCGAGTCCCTCACCGCCACCGGACGGCGGGTGCTCGGGGTGGCGGTCGCACCCCTCGGCGACGGCGCGGACCCGCCCGACGCCCTGGCCGATCCGGAGCCGCGGTTCGTCGGTCTCGTCGGCCTGCGCGACCCGGTCCGTCCGGGTGTCGTCGAGGCCGTCGCCGAATGTGCGCGGGCCGGGGTGCGCACGGTGATGATCACCGGCGACCACCCGGGCACGGCGATCGCCGTCGGTCGCGAGGTCGGCCTCGTCGTCGACGGGGACGGGGACGGGACCGATGACGTGATCACCGGGGCCGAACTCGCGGCGATGAGCGACGAGGAGCTCGCCGACCGGGTGCGCTCGGTGAACGTCTACGCCCGCATGGTGCCCGAGCAGAAACTCAGGCTCGTGCGTGCCCTGCAGGCCGCTGGCGAGGTCGTCGGCATGACCGGTGACGGTGTCAACGACGCCCCGGCGCTGCGGGCGGCCGACATCGGGATCGCCATGGGTCGGCGCGGCACCGACGTGGCCCGGGAGGCGGCGTCGCTCGTCATCACCGACGACGACTACACCTCCATCGTCGGCGGGATCCGCCGCGGCCGGGGCATCTTCGACAACCTGCGCAAGGCGATGTCGTACATCATCGCCGTGCACGTCGCGATCTTCGGGATGGCGCTCTTCCCGCTGCTCGCCGTCGACTGGCCGCTCGTGCTGCTGCCGGTGCAGCTGGCGCTGCTCGAACTGGTCATCGACCCGGCGTGCTCGATCGTCTTCGAGTCCGAGGAGATCGACCCGCGGATCATGGAGCAGCCGCCGCGCCGACTCGGGCAGCCGATCTTCGACCGCGGGACGCTGTCGGTCGCCGTCGCGCAGGGTGTCGGCGTGCTGGTCGCCGTGATCGCCGTGTATCTGTGGGCGGTGGCGGGTGGCCGACCGGCCGCCGAGGTGCGCACTCTCGCCTTCACGACGCTGGTCCTGGCCAACATCGGTCTGATCCTCGTCAACCGTTCGTGGCGGCTGTCCGTTCTCGGCACCTTCGCCGAGCGGCACAACCCGACGCTCAAGTGGATCCTCGGGATCACGCTCGGGTTCCTCATGCTGCTCGTCGAGCTGCCCCCGCTGCGGACGGCGTTCGACCTCGGTCCGATCCCGGTGGTCGAGTGGGTCGTCCCGGTCGTGGCGGCCGGTGCCGGCCTGGCCTGGTTCGAGGTCCGGAAACTGCTCAGGGCAGCTCGATGATCGCCTCGTGCTCCATGCTGGCGACGACGGCCGAGTCGACGGCGATGTGGACGTCGATCACGGCCCGCTCGCCGTGGGCGGTGAAGCGGCGCACGACGCGGGACCGCACCTCGGCGGTCGCCCCGGCCGGGGCGAGACCGTGGTGGCGCACGATGGAGCGCGTGTGGATCCAGCTGCCGCGCACCAATTGCGTGTGCATCACCTGGTTGCCGAGCGCCGGCCACACCGCCGGGTGGACGACACGGTGGTGCTCGCAGAGTCCGAGGTCGTCGCCGGCGCGCCCGGCGTAGTCGGCGCCGAGGTCACCGTCGAGCACGACCGTGAACGGTTCGAGGTCCTCGCCGTCGCGCATCGGCTCGAGCCCGCCGCCCCGGCGTCGGACGGCGAACACGGCCCGCGGCTGTTCGGGCTCGTCGGTTCGGGCCTCGACGACGACACCGTCGGGCCCGGCACCCGCAGCCGGCGCGCACCGCAGGAGGTCCCCGTCGAACACCGGCCGCCGGAAGCGCACCTCGCCGCCGCCGTTCGCCACCCAGTCGAGGCCCCACCCCGCCATCGGCGGGTGGCACAGGTACGCGTACGTGGTGACACCGGCGACGAGCGCCCGCGGGAAGCCGGCGGCCTGCGCCCCGGCGTCGGTGTGGATGGGGTTGCGGGCGTGCTCGGGCAGGTTGCGGGCCGTCACCGTCCAGGTCGCGAGCTCGGTCATGACCCGATCCTCGCAGGCGGTCGCCCCGCGCGTCGGGCTGGTCGTGGCGCGCCTGCGATGATCCCCCGATGGACCCGGTGCAGCTGTCGGCGGCGGAACTCTCGGCGGCGATCCACGAACGCAAGGTGAGCTGTGTCGACGTGATGGCGGCGTTCCTCGACCGCATCGACGAGCGCAACCCGACCCTCAACGCGATCGTCGCGTTGCGTGACCGCGACGAGCTGCTGACCGAGGCTGCGGCGCGCGATGGCGAGCTCGACGTCGGCGTGTCGCACGGCTGGATGCACGGTTTCCCCCACGCCGTGAAGGACCTCGCCGAGACGGCCGGGCTGCGCACCACCATGGGTTCTCCGCTGCTCGCCGATCAGGTGCCGACGTTCGACGCCCTGCACGTCGCCCGCATCCGTGCCGCCGGGGCGATCATCATCGGCAAGACGAACGTGCCCGAGTTCGGTCTCGGCTCCAACACCTACAACCCGGTGTACGGCCTGACCCGCAACCCCCACGACCCGTCGCGGGTGGCCGGCGGCAGCAGCGGCGGGGCGGCCGTGGCACTGGCGACGCGGATGGTGCCCGTCGCCGACGGCAGCGACTACATGGGTTCGCTGCGCAACCCGGCCGGCTGGAACAACATCGTCGGCTTCCGACCGAGCCAGGGACGGGTCCCGTCGTTCCCGGCCCGCGATGCCTACACCGGTCAACTGGCGACCGACGGGCCGATGGGGCGCACCGTGCTCGACGTGGCACTGCTGCTCGGCACCCAGGCCGGCTTCGATCGCCGGGCGCCCCTGTCGACGCCGGGCCGGCTCGACGGGTTCGCCGACGCCGCCACGGCACGCCGCAGCCTCGACGGCGACCTGACTGGTGTGCGCGTCGGGTGGCTCGCCGATCTCGACGGCCACCTTGCGACCGAGGTGGGGATCCTCGAGGTGTGTGGCGAGGCGCTGTCCCGCATGGAGTCGGCCGGCGCGAACGTCGTCCCGGTGACGCTCGGCTTCGACCACGATCGGCTGTGGGAGGCGTGGCTCGCCTGGCGGCATGCTGCGGTCGCCACGACGCTCGGGCCGCTGCTGGCCTCGGACCGGACGGCATCACAGCTCAAGCCCGAGGCCCGTTGGGAGGCCGAACGCGGTCTGTCGATGTCGGCGATGGACCTCAAGCGGGCCGCGATCGCCCGCACCGAGTACGTCGTCGCGATCGGGTCGTTGCTCGACACGGTCGACGTGCTGGCCCTCCCGACGGCCCAGATGTGGCCGTTTTCGGCCGACGTCACCTGGCCCGATCGCATCGGTGACCGGCGGATGGACACCTACCACCGGTGGATGGAGTGCACGCTCCACGCCACCTTCGCCGGGCTGCCGGCCGTGTCGATGCCCGCCGGATTCTCGGCCGCCGGACTCCCGGCCGGCATCCAGCTGATCGGCCAACCCCACGGCGACGTGGACGTGCTCCGTGTTGCGGCCGCCTACGAGCGGACGATCGAGCACCTGGCCGTCGGCACGGCGTAGCGGTCCGGCACGGCGAGCGCTTCAGTCGACCGGTCCGTGGTACCAGAGGGCGTGCTCGCCGGTGTCGGGCTCGATCGCCGTGAAGCCGTGGCGTTCGTAGAAGCGCCGTGCGTCGGTGTCGCCGATGTCGACGTTGATCTCGATCTGCTCGACCCGGCGTCGGCGGCACTCGGCGCGCACCGCGGCGATGAGGGCCGTCCCGAGTCCGCGGTCGCGACGCTCCGGGACGACGTACAACTCGTCGAGCAACGCGACGGGACCGTCATGCCAGACATTGGGTCGCAGGGACACGACGGCGATGCCGACGATCGGGTCGCCGATCGCGAACGCGAGGAGCGAGTCGGCGTCCAGGTGTGACCGGAGCCGGCGGGCGATCACCGCTGGGCCGGGTGTCGGGGTGTCGAACTCGCGGTTGAACCGGTCGAGGAGCGCGGCCGCCGCGTCGATGTCGGCTGCCTCGACGAGCCGCGCCGCGACCCCGGCCACCGTCAGTCGCCGAGACGGCCGAAGGCCGGCGGTCGCTTCTGCACGAACGACTGCACACCCTCGGCGAAGTCGGGGCGGTTGAAGCTCTCGACCATGAGCCGTGCCGCCTCGGCCTCGGCCGCGCCGAGACCGCGGTGGAGGTGCGTGTAGATCTGCCGTTTCATGATCGCCATCGACGTCGGCGAGCACTTGGCGGCGAGGTCCTCGACGTAGGAGCGGCACCAGGGCAGCAGGTCGGCCGGGTCGTCGACCATGTGGTTCAACAGCCCGAGTTCGCGGGCCTCCGGACCCATGACGCGCCGCGACGACAACAGCAGGTCGAGCGCCACCGACGGTCCGACCAGTTGCGGCAGCAGCCACGAGAGGCCCCATTCGGCGATGAGGCCCCGCTGCGCGAACGCGGTGAGGAACAACGAGTTCGGGGTGCCGACGCGCAGGTCGCAGCACAGGCTGAACGGGAACGCCATGCCGGCCACCGCACCGTTGATGGCGGCGATGATCGGCTTCGACGTCATCAACAGGTACGGGAAGCGCCCCTCGAAGTCACCGCTCGGTTCGGCGCCGGCCCCCTCGGCATCGGCGATCGTCTCCCCGGCGGCCTCGGCCCCGGCCTCACCGGAACTGAGGTTGCTCAACAGGTTCATGTCGGCACCGGCGCAGAAGGCCCGACCGGCCCCGGTGATCACGATCCCGACGACCGCCCGGTCGCGTTCGGCGCGGCGGATCGCGTCGCGGATCTCGCGATCCATCGTCCCGGTCCAGGCGTTCATCGCCTCGGGCCGGTCGAGGGTGATGGTGGCCACCGGGTCGGTGACCTCGTAGCGGATGCTCTCGTACACGGTGTTCCTCCTGGGGTCGTTGTCAGTCGGGGTTGCGGGCGACGCCCTCGGTGAACCACGTCCAGGGCTTCGGGCCCTTGGCCTGCCGTGACTCCGTCCGGACCATCTCGAAGCCGGCAGCCTCGACGAGGGCGACCGGATCGCGGGTGAGATGACAGCCGTCGGCGATGCGCTTCTGGACCGGATCGAGTCGGTGCTGCCAGCGGGCCACCCCGGGTTCCGGGGAGAGGCCGTGCTCGAGGAAATGGAGCGTGCCGCCGGGTCGGAGCACCCGACGCAACTCGGCCAGGGCCCGGTCCACATCGGGGATCGTGCACAGCGTGAACGTCGACACCGCCCCGTCGCAGGAGTCATCGTCGAGGGGGAGGCGCTGGCCGTCGAGTCCGACGTGGTCGACCGGCACTCGGGAACCGGCGATGCGTCGTTCGGCGAGGCGCCGCGCCGTCGCCGCCGGCTCGACGGCGAACACCCGGTCGACCTCGGGTGGGTACACACCGACGTTCAGACCGGAACCGAAACCGATCTCGACGACGTCACCGCGGAGACCGTCGAGGACCTTGGCGCGCCAGCGTTCGAGGTCGCGACCGCCGCAGGCACGGTCGACCAGCCTCGGCAGCAACTGCTCCCGGTAGATCCCCACGGCACCAGTCTGACCCATGGGACCGACACCCCGTGAGCCGGACCGTCCGTGGCCCACCGGTCGGGGACGGCGGCCTACGATCCGATCATGCGGCTGGGAGACCGTCCGATGGTGGTGTGATGGAGGACGCGCGCCGCATCGACCGCCCGCTCGAGGACGAGGACCTCGAGCGGCAGCGTCGGCTCCTCCTGGACTGGTTGGGGAGTGACGACGCCTCGGCGACCGCGGCGCGGCTGTTGCGCCGGCGCGACCTCGACTGGCCGGCCGATGACCTGATCAACGATGCGTGGATCCGGATCGTCGGGTCGCTCGAGCGGCGGTCCCAGCCGTTGCCCGACCTCGACGTGCCCGCCAAGGCGGCCCGGTACGCGGCGCGTGTGCTCGACAACCTCGCCCGGGATCGCCTGCGTGAGCGTCTCGGCCGGCGCGAGGTGTCGCTCGAGCAGGCGATGCTCGGCGTTGCGTCCGCCCCGTCGACGAGCGGTCACGAGGATGGTGTCACCGATCGGGTGCTCCTCGAGCAGTTGCTGCACGCCGTCGCCCAGCGGGCCGGAGACGGGGTGCGCTGCGCCGGGTGCCCCGGCGAGGTGGTCGCGGCCGCCGCGCTCGAGGTGATCCACATGGTGCTGCTCGGCGACGAGGGTGGGCGGCGGGGTCGCTCGTGGATGGACCGTGTGCTGCGCAGCGCCATCGAACGCGTCGATCCGACGCACCCCGAGTCTCCGGCGGCGCGCGACCAGCGGGTGTCGCGGTGTGGCCGGTGCGCGTCGGACCTCCTGGCCGCCGGCATGTCCGACCTGATGGGAGCGCCGGCATGAGCGCCCTCGGACGCGATGTGCGGGTCATCCACGACGGTGCCCTGGAGCGCTGGGAGGTGGGGTTCGTCGACGCGCTCGGCACCACGTTCCTCGTCGGCGACGGACCGGTCCGGCTCGGACGTGACGGGTCGGGTGCGGTGGCCGAGTACGTGATCGACGCCGCAGTCGTCGACACCGACTCGCTCACCATGATCCGTGCCGCCTTCGGAGACCCGGTCGCCGACCTCGTGGCGTCCCTCGGCACCGATGATGTCGACCTGGTCATCTCCGATGCCCGTCCCGCACCCGGGACGTCCCCGGCGTCGGTCCCGGTACGTGTCGACGACGGGCGGTACGCGGTCGCGACCGCTGTCGGAGAGGTCGAGGTCCGGGTGACGCGGGGTGTCCTCCGGTTCCGCCTGCCCGGTGCCACCGGCACCGAGGGTCTGTGGGTGCGGGTGGCGTCGGCGGATTCGGGGGCGTTGCTCGGTCTCGCACCCGTGGTCGATGACCCCGCCGGGGGGTCGGCGGTCGCCGAGGCGGTGTTCGGACTCGATGTCGACCCGTCGTCGCTGACGATCTCGGTGTCGTCCGACCCGCTCAGGGGTGACCCCCGCCCGAGTGAGGAGGGGTCATGGCCCCGGCCGGGTCGGACGGTGGTCGAGACCGGTCGGCGTCGCCGACGCCGGACGACCGGGGTTGTGGTGGCCGTGGCGGTCGTGCTCGGGGTGGTCCTCCTCGTCACCGGTGGGGCCTCCGTCGAGGACTCCCCGTCGGCGACGACGTCGACGACGACGGCGGTGGCGACCACGACGACGGTCACGGCGACGACCACGACGGTCTTCGTCGACCCCGGTCCGGGCGACCCGGGCCCGGCGTCGTTCGAGTACCCGGACGGTGATCGGGTCACGGTGGCTGTCGAGGGCGCGGCCCCGACGGTCTCCCCGGGATCGTCGGTCCCGATCGTCGTCGGCCTGACGACCGCTGCGTACGTTGGGTACGGTCCGGCCCCGGGTGAGACCGTCGCTCCCGAGGATCTCGTCGCGGCGGAGGAACGAGCCCGAGAGACGTGCCTCAACGTGCGCGACCAGGATGTGCGAGGGGTGTGGAACCTCCCTCCGGCCGCGATGTCCGTGCGGCTGGTGCGGATCGTGCCCGAGCCACCGCCCGGGATGGACCCGGAGCGCCTGGTGCTCGGACGGTTCGACCTCGTGGGTGAACCCGTGTCGTCGACCACCGACGAGGAGTCCTGTCGCGCGGCGACCCTGACGGCGTCGGGGTTCAACGCGCTCACCTTCGTCCGGCGCGCCCCGCAGACCGTCGAGTTCGCCATCCCCGTCGGGACGGCCCCGGGCCTCTGGGAGGTCACCGTCGACCTCGACGGGGAGGCCGGAGTGGTCGACGGCCGGCTCCGCCTCCGGATCGAACCGGCGGCGCAACCGTCGCAGTAGCGTCCCGACGGCACCGGCCCGGGGGGCCGCCGATGAGGGGAGGCACGATGAGCGGTGAGGTGGCCCGGCGACGGGTCGGTGTCGTGCTCACCGGTGCCGGGCTCGTCGCGCTGTCGGGCCCCGGGCAGACCGCCGGATTCTCGGTGTTCGTGGACCCGGTCAGCTCTGCGCTCGGTGTGGGGCGCTCGACGTTGAGCCTCGCCTACCTGATCGGGACCCTCGCGGCCTCGACCACCGGTGCGTGGTTGGGGCGGCTCTTCGACCGTCGTTCCTCGACGACGGTGGTGACCGGGGTCGCCACGGCGCTCGCCGTGTCGTTGCTCGTCGCTGCCGTGGCGCCGCACATCGCCGTGCTGGTGATCGCGATCTACGGGCTGCGGTCGTTCGGCCAGACCGGGATGACGCTGTCGGCATCGCTGTCGGTGGCGCGCCTCGTCACCATCGGCCGCGGCCGGGCCCTCGGACTGCTGACGGCGATCGGCGGTTCGGCGATCGCGCTCACACCGCTCGCCGCCAACCGGTTGATCGACGCCGTCGGGTACCGGGCGGCGTGGGTCGTGCTCGCCGGTGTCGTCGCCGTGTTCGGGACCCTGCTGGCGATCCGGTTGGGACGACTCGAACGGGCGACGGCCGACGCCGTCGACGGCGCGGCCGACCTCGGATCCGAGATCGTCGACCCGAGCCAACTCCTCGCCGTCGACCCTGCGCCGGCATTGGGTCGCAACGGCTACTGGCTGATCGTGACCGCCTTCTCGACGAGCGGATTCGTCGCGACGGCACTGGCGTTCCACCAGGTGGCGATCCTCGGGGAGCGCGGGCTCGACGCCGGCGCGGCGGCGGCGAACTTCCTGCCGCAGAGCCTCGCTGCAGCGACCATCGCACTGCTGGTCGGGCGCCGCATCGACCGGCTCCCCGGTCGGTGGGCGATCGTGACCGCCATGTCGCTGCTGTGCCTGGCGACGTGCACCGTGGCCCTCGTCGGCTCGCCGCCGACGGCCGTGCTCTTCGGCGTCATGCTCGGGTCGGCTGCCTCGGCGACCGCGGCAAGCGAGGGAACGCTGATGGTGCGCTGGATCGGCACGGCGACCCTCGGGGCGCGGCGTGGCCGCATGATGTCGATCACCGTGGTCGGCACGGCCCTCGCCCCGCTCGGTTTCACCCTGCTCGCCGACGCCGTCGGCTCGTTCACCCGGGCGGCCTTGCTGCTCGGCGTGGTGCCGTTCGGGGTCGCCGTCGCCGCGGCGGTCCTGCCCCTGCCGGCGGAGACCCGAGCCGGCGACCCGGATGAGGCCCTGGTGGACGGGTCGCCGTCAGCTCGGTGAGAGGCCGCGCAGCATGTGCGCGTCGACGATCGTGCGCACCCCGAGGATCGATGCGGCGAGCCGGTGCCGGACCCCGAGGTCGTCGACGATGGCGCGCAACCGTGCGTACCCGTCACGCATCAGGTGCACGACACGGTCGTTGACCTCGGTCTCGGTCCAGGTGAGGTGGGCGAAGTTCTGGCACTGCTCGAGGTAGGAGCAGGTGACCCCGCCGGCGTTGGCGTACACGTCTGGGATGACGGTGATGCCGCGGTCGGCGAGCACGAGGTCGGCCTCGGGGGTGGTCGGCCCGTTGGCACCCTCGACGATCAGCATCGCCGGGGTTGCCGCAGCGATGTCGGCGTCGAGCGCACCCGAGAGGGCGCACGGCAGCAGCACGTCGACGTCGAGGGTGAACAGATCACGTGTCGCGTCGGGCCCGCGGCCGACGACCTCACCGACATCGCTGTCGACCACCGAGCCGATCCCGTCGGCCAGTGCCCGGTCGATCGCCGCGAGGTCGAGGCCGTTCGCGTCCTGGATCGCACCGTCGACGTCGGACACCCCGACGATGACGGCACCGCGTTCGGCGGCGAGCCGGGCCGCCCACCTCCCGACGTTGCCGTAGCCCTGCACGACGACCCGGCTGCCGGCGATGTCACGGCCGAGGTCGGCGAGGGCCAGGGCGGTCGCCTCGACCAC
>JBEAPU010000078.1:0-156340 GCA_041164245.1 Actinomycetota bacterium
GCACAGCGAGGACGTCGAAGGCATGGGCGAGCATCAGGAGCTTCGCATCGGTGTTGGCGCCGGTCCGTTGCGCGCTCGGCGTCAACCACGTCCCGCCGATCTCGACCGCGTCGGGCGGAACGCCCGGACGCTCGCGCCGATCTGGTGTCGTCCAGTACTCGGCATTCATGAACCGTGTGCTCCCGACCACCGTCCCCGAGGTCACGTCGATCGTGGCGAAGGCGAGCCCACGTGCAGTGGCATGGAGGCTGTCGGCCTCGTCGAGGTACCGACGGACGTCATCGTCCGTCGGCCGGGGGACCGCTGCGAGCACGAACGTCGACCGATCGACGTCCGCTGCCGATCTCAGGCCGCTGAGGTGACGGTCCTCGAGAGGTTCCAGACGGACGTGCTCACCGATGAGCGCCACGCGATCGAACGGCGGGTGAGCCACGGCGCTCAGTCCCCGCCCATCAGGGCGGCCACGGCTGCACCGCTTCCGCCAGCACCCCGCAGGCCGTCACGGGCCCCGATCCGGTCGGCGTCGGGCCGGTTCTGGCTCAGCTTCGCCTTCCCGGTGATCTCGGTGACCGTGATCTCGACCCCGACGATCGCCCGCAGTTGCGCGGCGATGAACTCCGATGGCGCGTCGTCGACGGACCAGGGCTCGTCACGACCCGCCTCGAAGTGATCCGTGAGCTCGTGCACGATGGCGAGCAGTTCGCCCTCGTCGTCGAGGAGCCGGATCACACCCCGGGCCTGCACCTCGACGTAGTTCCAGGTCGGGACGACCCTGCCGGTCTCGGCCTTCGACGGGTAGTAGCCGGGTGACACGTACGCATCGGGTCCGGTGGCCACGAACAGGACCGTGTCACCTGAGGTGATGTGCCGCCAGTGCGGGTTCCCACGGGCGAAGTGGGCGATGATCCGCACCGGATGGTCGGGGCTGACGCGGACGTGCATCGGAAGGAGCGACGCATGCGGCACACCCCCGTGCACCGAGATCAGGTGACCGGTGTCGAGAGACGACAGGAGCCCCAGGGCCTCTGAGTCGTCGAGGGCGAAGTGCGAGGGCACGTACATCCTGCGGATGCTACGAGGCCAACATCATCTGTTCGTTGGTGTGGCAGGCTCTGGTGATGATCCGCCCGTTCACCCTCGACCCGTTCGTCATCGACATCCCCGACACGGAGATCGCAGACCTCCACCGGCGCCTCGACGCGACACGCTGGCCGGAGCCCGAGACGGTGGACGACTGGAGTCAGGGTGTGCCGCTCGCCTACGTGCGCGACCTCGCCGATCACTGGCGGAACCGGTACGACTGGCGGGCACGCGAACGGGACCTGAACCGTTTCGATCAGTTCATCACCGAGATCGACGGGCTGCCGATCCACTTCATCCACCATCGCTCACCGAACCCCGATGCGCTCCCGATCCTGATCACCCACGGTTGGCCGGGCTCGACGGTCGAGTTCATGGAGGTGATCGCCCCTCTGGCCGATCCCGTCGCGCACGGTGGCGACGCCGCCGATGCCTTCCACGTGGTGTGCCCGTCGCTTCCCGGTTACGGGTTCTCGGGCAAGCCGACCACGGCCGGCACGAGTGTCGAACGGATCGCCGGCATGTGGGCGACGCTCATGGAGCGACTCGGCTACGGCCGATGGGTCGCGCAGGGAGGTGACTGGGGAGCGGCGGTGACGACCCAGATCGGCCGGGACGCCACCGCCGAGTCAGCGCACGGCTGCGTCGGGATCCACCTCAACATGCCGATCGCCGCTCCGACGCCGTCCGCGATGTCGGATCCGACGCCCGCCGACCAGGCGGCGTTCGCCGCGTTCACCCACTACCAGCAGTGGGATTCGGGTTACTCGACCCAGCAACGCACCAGGCCCCAGACCCTCGGCTACGGCCTGGTCGACTCGCCGATAGCGCAGTTGGCCTGGATCGTCGAGAAGTTCTGGGCGTGGACGGACTGCGACGGACACCCGGAGAACGCCGTCGACCGTGACCGGATGCTCGATGACGTGATGATCTACTGGCTGAACGCCGCAGGGGCCTCGTCGGCGCGCTTGTACTGGGAGAGTTTCGGGTCCTTCGGGCAGGGGACGCGCGTCGGCATACCGACCGGTGTCGCCGCCTTCCCCAAGGAGATCATCAAGGCTCCGCGCCCGTGGTGCGAGCAGGCCTACGACATCGTCCACTGGACCGACATGGACCGTGGTGGCCACTTCGCCGCCCTCGAGCAGCCGGCTGCGTTCGTGGACGACCTCCGGGCCTGCTTCCGGTCGTTGCGCTGAGCCGGGCCGGCTCAGACGATCTTCGACGTGCCGGTGCCCCAATAGCGGTCCCGCAGCACCCGCTTGTAGAGCTTCCCGGTCGGCAGGCGAGGCAACTCGTCCTCGTAGTCGATCGACCGCGGCACCTTCTGGCGTGACAGGTGCTCACGGCAGAAGGCGAGCAGCTCCTCGGTGAGTGTGTCGTCGGCGGCCAGACCCGGCATGACCTGGACGACGGCCTTGACCTCCTCGCCGAGATCCTCGTTCGGCACACCGAACACGGCGGCATCGAACACCTTGGGGTGGGTGATGAGCAGGTCCTCGATCTCCTGCGGGTAGATGTTCACCCCGCCGGAGATGATCATGAACGTCTTGCGGTCGGTGAGGTAGAGGAAGCCGTCGTCGTCGACGTAGCCGACGTCGTTCACGGTCGTCATGGTGCCGTCGGGCGAGGTCGCCTGCGCCGTGTTCTCCGGGTCGTCGAGGTAGCTGAACTCGGACCCGCTGACGAACCACAGGGTGCCGGGTGTCCCGTTGGGGACCTCGTTCATCTCGTCGTCCATCACGTGCAGGTCGCCGAACACGATCCGTCCGACGGTGCCCGGGTGGGCGAGCCACTCCCCGGAGTTGCAGGCTGCGAATCCGAGACCCTCGGTGGCGCCGTAGTACTCGTGGATGATCGGCCCCCACCACTCGATCATCTGCTGCTTCACCGGCACCGGGCACGGCGCCGCGGCGTGCACGGCGAACTCGAGCGATGAGAGGTCGAAGCGGGTGCGGTCCTCCTCGGGGAGTTTGAGCATGCGGGAGAACATCGTCGGGACGAGCTGCGTGTGGGTGACGCGGTGCTGTTCGATGAGCCGGAGGTACTCGACCGGATCGAATCGCTCCATGACGATGACGGTCCCACCGGCGCGCAGTGTGAGGTTGACCGCAGCCTGCGGGGCGGAGTGGTAGAGCGGTGCGGGGGAGAGGTACACCATTCCCTCCCGGTACTGCCACAGGTTCGTCAGGAAGTGGAACATCGGCAGCATGTCCGCCGGCGGCATCTCGGGGAGCGGCCGCAGGATCCCCTTGGGCCGACCGGTCGTCCCCGACGAGTACAGCATCGGCGTCCCGAGAAGCTCATCGACGAGCGGCGTGTCCGGGAACCCCGACACCGCGCTGTCGAAGTCGACGACTCGCCCGTCGGTGCATCCCGCCGGCACCCCTCCGCACACGAGCACCTTCGTCACCGCCGGGCACTCGGGCAGCGCGTCGATGACCGTCTGGGCCTTCGCCGCCGAGGTGATGACGAGAGTCGATCGGGAGTTGGTGATGATGTAACCGGCCTCCTCGGGTGTCAGGTACGAGTTGATGCACGTGTAGTACGCACCGCTGCGCTCCCCGGCGCCGCACGCCTCGAGGTACCGGTCGTTGTTCTCCATCAGGATGGAGTAGTGATCGAGTCGGCCGATTCCCTCGGAGCGCAGCAGGTGAGCGAGACGGTTGGCCCGCGCCTCGAACTCCGCGTAGCTGACCGTCGCCCCCGTCGAGGCCATGACGAACGCTGCTCGATCGGGGTGTGCCGCTGCGTGGTGACCCAGGTACATGTCCGCTCCCGTGTTGGTGTCGCCGGTGGTGATGTACCCGTGATCGTACGACCGGGGCATGGCGCCGTTCGCATCGGTTGCCCACTAGGTTGCCGGCCATGCAGATCGGCGTGTTCGGATTCGACCAGACCATCGAGGGTTTCGAGGAGAACCTCCGGCTCGCGGCCGCGCAGGGTTTCCCGAGCTACTGGACCCCCCAGATCTTCGGGATGGATGCCCTCACCGGGATCGCCGTGGCCGGGCGCTCGGTGCCCGACATCGTCGTCGGCACGTCGGTGATCCCGACGTACCCCCGCCACCCGATGATGTTGGCGCAGCAGGCGCTCACGACCCAGGCCGCGATCGGCGGACGCCTCGCCCTCGGGATCGGGCTGTCACACCAACCGGTGGTGGAGGGCATGTGGGGCATCTCCTTCGACAAGCCGGTGCGTCACATGTCGGACTACCTGGCGATCCTCATGCCGCTCCTCCGCGATCGGCGGGTGTCGTACTCGGGTGAGTCACTGACCGGTCGTGGCGAGATCACACCGCCTCCTGCCGCCGCTCCGCCGGTGCTCGTCGCTGCACTCGGTCCGCAGATGCTCACGCTCACCGGTCGTGTCGCCGACGGCACGATCACCTGGATGACCGGCCCCGAGACGATCAGGACGCTCACCGCTCCGACGATCGGCGAGGCGGCTGAGGCCGCAGGTCGACCCGCCCCGCAGGTCGTCGTCGGTCTCCCGGTGTGCGTCACCGACGACATCGACGCAGCCCGCACCCGGGCCGACCGCGACTACGCGATCTACGGTCAGCTGCCGTCCTACCGGGCGATGCTCGACCGCGAAGGCGCCGCCACCCCGGCGGACGTGGCGATCATCGGCCCGGCCGCCGAGGTCCGTGAGCGGATCGGCGCGCTGGCGGGGTGTGGGGCGACGACCTTCGCCGCCTCGTCGTTCGGTTCCCCGGACGAGCAGGCGGCCACCCGAGAGGCTCTGATCGCGCTGCTCTGAGCACCCGGGCCAGACGTACCCCGCCGTCAGCCGCCCTCGTCGGGTGGTGCCGGCCGCTGCGCGCTGGCGGCGAACATCGTCGGGTCGACCGTGATGAACAGTGCGTCGGCCTCGGCGAGCAGCTGGCCGGTCGCGACGACGGTCAGTTCCCCGGTCATGGTGATCTTGCGACCGGTCTTCCCGGTCGCCCTGACCCGGCAGGCGATCGGTTCGTGCAGCGGCGTCCCAGCCCGATAGGTGATCGTGAGCCTGCCGGTGAACGCGGCCTCGTCGACGACGCTCAGGACGAACCCGAACACGTCATCGAAGAGGGCGGCGACGATCCCGCCGTGCGAACGGCCGGGTGCCCCCTCGTGGGCTGCCCGGAGGGTGACGACCGCCTCGATCTCGTCACCGTGGCGGTGCAACTCGGGGTCGAGGCCCCACGGCGAGGCCATGCCGCAGATGGGTCGGTCGGCGTAGGTGTGGAGGATCGGGCCCTCCTCGTAGCGGTAGCGACGGTGGTCTCCGAACGAGGCCGGGTCGCGTCGCCGTGGTGTGCCGGACTCGAGTTCGGAGATCAGAGACTCGATGGCGTCCGCGACCCGCTCGAGGTCGGCTGCCGGCAGCGAGTGACCGGCGAAGGTGTGGCCGAGATCCCTGATGGCCCTGCCGGCCCGGATGCGAGCCGGGTCGAGGTCGTACGGTCCTGGTGCGGTGCCGTCGGCGCTGGTCACCGGACGACAATGCCAGAGGCTGCCCGTGTCGGCAGAATCCGGGGTGGCCGAGGCGGCTCAGTGGGCGTGCTCGGTGGTGCCGTCGAGCGCTTGGGCGAGGGTGTTCCACGCCAGCACGGCGCACTTGATGCGCACCGGGAACTTGACGACCCCCTGGAGGGCCTCGAGGTCACCGAGGGAGACGGCTGTGTCGGCGTGCTCGTCGTGGTGGTGGTCCTCGATCGACATCATGTGCTTGAACCGGTGGATGACCGCTCGGGCCTCGTCGAGGCTGCGACCCTTGACCGCCTGGGTCATCATCGACGCCGAGCTCTGTGAGATGGAGCAGCCCTGGCCGGCCGTGCTCACCTCGCTCACCCGGTCGCCGTCCACCACGACGTAGACCGTGATCTCGTCGCCGCACAACGGGTTGTGGCCCTCGGCCATCACGGCCGGCGGCACCTCGAGCTCACCGCGGTTGCGCGGGTTCTTGTAGTGGTCGAGGATGATCTCGCGGTAGAGGTCTTCGAGTCCGGGCATGCGTGCTCCGATCGTCAGGATCCGAAGATCGTGCTGGCACCGGCGAGTGCATCGGCGAGCGCGTCGACGTCGTCGGTGTCGTTGTAGATGTGGAAACTGGCGCGGACGGTGGCGTTGGCGCCGAGCACCCGCATCAGCGGTTTGGCGCAGTGGTGACCGGCCCGCACGCAGACGTTGTGCTGGTCGAGAACCTGGCTGACGTCGTGCGGGTGGATGTCGTCGTAGGCGAAGCTGATCACGCCCCCTCGCATCTCGACGTTCGTCGGACCGTGGATCGTGATCCGGTCCCCGAAACGCTCCCGCAGCGTGTCCATGGCGTATGCCGTCAACTCCATCTCGTGGCGTCGGATCTCGGCCATCCCTATGCCCTCGAGGTAGGCGACCGTGGCGCCGAGGCCGACGGCCTCGATGATCGCCGGGGTGCCGGCCTCGAACTTGGCCGGCACCGGAGCGCAGGTGAAGCGATCGAGGCGGACGTCGTCGATCATGTTCCCCCCTCCGAGCAGTGGCGGGAGACGTTCGAGGAGTTCGGCGCGACCCCACAGCACGCCGATGCCGGTCGGCCCGAGCATCTTGTGTCCCGAGAACGCGATCAGGTCGGCCCCCCAGGCCTGGACGTCGGTCACGGTATGAGGCACCGACTGGCAGGCGTCGACCATCGAGATCGCCCCGGCGTCACGAGCCGCGGCACAGAGCCGTGCGACCGGGTTCAGCGTGCCGAGCACATTGCTCATCGCCGTGAACGAGAACACCTTGGCGCCGTCGAGCAGACGATCGAGGTCTGACAGGTCGAGATGTCCATCCTCGGTCAGGGGGATCCAGCGGATCTCGATGCCCTTCTCGGCGACCATCATCTGCCACGGCACGATGTTGGCGTGGTGCTCCATGTGGGTCAGGACGACGACGTCCCCCGGCCCGAGATGGGCTCGGCACCAACCCTGGGTGAACAGGTTGAGGGCCTCCGTGGCGTTCCGGGTGAACACCACCTCGTCGCTCGAGGGAGCGTTGATGAACCGGGCCACTGCGCTGCGGGCTCCCTCGTAGGCGTCGGTTGCCGCCGCCGCCAACCGGTAGGCACTCCGGTTGATCGGGGCGTACCCGCAGCGGGCGAACCCGGCCATGGCGTCGATGACCTGCCGGGGCTTCTGGGAGGTGTTCGCCGAGTCGAGATAGACGATGCGGGCCCCGTCGATGCGCTCGGACAGGAAGGCGAAGTCGTCGAGGAGCCGGGCCCGGTCGAGCATCACCGGCTCCCGACGTCGGAGCGGATCGCCTCGTAGCCCTCCCGCTCGAGGAGTTCGGCCAGTTCCATGCCGCCGCTCAGGACGATCCGACCGTCGACGAGGATGTGCACGTGATCGGGTGCCACCTCGTCGAGCAGCCGCTGGTAGTGGGTCACGAGCACCACGCCCATCGTCGGTCGGTCGGCGCGGACCTCACGTATCCCCTTCGCGACGATGCGCAACGCGTCGATGTCGAGTCCCGAGTCCGTCTCGTCGAGGATGGCCAGCTCGGGTTCGAGGATGGCCATCTGCATCACCTCGTTGCGCTTCTTCTCCCCGCCGGAGAAGCCCTCGTTGAGGTAGCGGTCGACGAAGGACGAGTCCATGCCGAGGCGAGACATCCACTCCATGGCGCTGAGACGCAACTCGAGCACCGAGAGGTCGATTCCCTTGCGGGCCGAGAGGGCCTGGCGCAGGAACTGGATCACCGAGACCCCGGGAATCTCCTGGGGGTACTGGAAGGCGAGGAACATGCCCGCGATCGCCCGCTCGTCCGTCGACCAACCCGTGATGTCCTCGCCCCTGAACGAGATCGAACCCGCCGTCACCTCGTACTCGGGTGAGCCGAGGAGCGTGTTCCCGAGCGTCGACTTCCCCGAACCGTTCGGGCCCATGATCGCGTGCACCTCGCCGGGAGCGACCACGAGGTCGAGACCACGCAGGATCTCGTCGGCTTCGGGGGCACCGGGCTCGACGGTCGGCCGGGCGTGCAGGTCGTCGACCCGTAGGAGAGCCGGGGACTCGGAGGTCATGCGATCACTTTAGGAGCGATCGACGAGAATTAGCACTGTCCAGATAGTGGAAATACCGGGAATCGGCGCCCTCAGGCCGCTGGGGCGTCGCTCGCCAGGGCCCGCCACAGGGCGAGGTAGGAGCGATACTCGTACCGCTCGCCCACGTAGCCGGATTCCCTCAATGCCCGGTGGTACTCGGGCAGCCGGCGGAACGGGATCCCGGCATCGACGTGGTGGGCGAGGTGGTACCCGAGTTGGTAGGGGGCGATCAGGAACCGGGTCAGCGGATCCTGACGCACCGAGTGGGTCGTCGCGCGTCGATCCGGCGACGCGTCGAGCCCGCCGTGCTCGGCGATCGAGCGGAGCCGGTTGATGACCCGCCACACCGTGAGGAAGGGCAGGAACCACAGCAGCAGATAGACCAACGGCTGTCCGGCGAGCACCGACGCAGCGAGGAGCACCGCCTGGACGCCGACGATGCGCACCAACGTCCGGCGCGACACGGGATCGCGCCACCGACCGAGCGCGAACTGAGATCGGAGCAGTCGCAGACCCGTTCGTCCTAGGAGATCCCGGCGGAGCTTGCGCATCAGGGAGGCCCGGCCGACCGGGTACCCCTGGTAGAGGGCGATGTCCGGTTCGTCCGGTCCGAACTCGCGCCGATGGTGGGCCATGTGCACTCGGCGGTACGCATCGGTGGACACGAAACCGGGATAGCCGAGGAACCATCGTCCG
Organism: Actinomycetota bacterium; assembly: GCA_041164245.1. GTDB lineage: Bacteria > Actinomycetota > Acidimicrobiia > Acidimicrobiales > Ilumatobacteraceae > Casp-actino5. Next base: position 8,827 of record JBEAPU010000078.1, read on the forward strand.
ACCGCATCGTTGACCCGCCGATCGGAGAAGAGCAGGCGATGAGCCGCTTCGTGCATCAGTGCTGCGAACTGGGCGTGCGCTCGACCCATGAGCACGAACGCGACCGGCCACGCCCACCACCCGAGCCACACTGCGCCGGCGACCACCCCGACGGTCTGCGCGTACAACATCACGATGGTGACGGCGTTGCGCAGGTTCGGGATGCGGCGGAGATCGGCTCGCCACGCAGCCTGGGGTCGACCATCGGCCCGGACCAGGTCGGTGTCGGCTCCCGGTACGAAGACGTCCGGCGAGGGGGTCATGCCGCCGAGGCGGACGCCCCGCGTCGGGTCGTAGGCGACCGATGCGGCGTTCGACACCATGGCGTCAACCTACTCGGGGACGGGCCCGGGCTCACCGCTCGCCAGCAGCTCCTGCTTCCATTCCCTGAAGCGGGTGTGCTGGCGCCCCGACGGACCGACTCCGAGGGCGGAGCCGTCGGGGAGGAGTCGCAACGTCACCGGAGCCCCCGGGTCGTCGACACGGCCGGCCGGGCACGCCCAGTAACGCGCGTCTGCATCGCTCGCCGGCCCGGCCCGCCAGAGGAGCCACGACCCGATCCGCCGCTTGTACTCGGCGACCGGACGGCCGGGCAGGTCATCGCCCAACGCGAGCAGGCTTGCCGGCGCCTCGAGCCACGCCGTCGCCGGGATGTTGCGATCACGGATCGGTGTCGCCGGGAGGTCGGCCGTGTGCACCGGGGTGTGGTCGACCGGTCGCTCGTCGTAGCGCACCGGTCACCAGCCCCGGTCGATCCACTCGGCGAGGTGCGGTCGCTCGGCACCGATCGTCGTGTCGAGGCCGTGTCCCGGGAGGACGATCGTGTCGGCCGGGAGGGGGAACAGCAGGTCGTCGATCGAGCGGATGATGGTCGTGAAGTCCCCACCGTCGAAGTGCGTGGCCCCGGGTCCCCCGGGGAAGAGCGTGTCGCCCGTGAACAGCAGTGGGGTGCCGGCGAGCCGGAACGAGACCGAGCCCGGCGTGTGGCCGGGCGTGTGGATCGCGTGCAGCCGCAGACGTCCGACCTCGAAGACCTCGGCGTCGTCGATCAGGACGTCGTAGCCGACCTCGGCCAACATCGGGGCGTCGGCCGCGGTCACCCCGACTTCGTAGCCGGCATCCCGCATCTCGGTGACGGCGCCGATGTGGTCGAAGTGGCCGTGGGTCTCGAGCACCCGTCGCACCCCGAGCCGGCTCGACAGGGCGAGGAGCTGTTCGTGCTCGTTGGCGGCGTCGATCAGCACCGCCTCGCCGGTCAGACGGCAGCGGATCACGAAGACGTTGTTGTCGTAGGAGCCGACGACGACCTTGTGGACCTCGACATCGGCATCGCTCCAGTGCAAGGTGCTCATGTGGGGAGTCTCCCACCCATCGGGCGAGCGGTCGACACGTCCGGGAGCATCGCGCCGGCGACTTGAGGAGTCGTGCCCGGTTCGGATGCGGGTGGGTGCGGCAGGTTCACGTCGAGACGACCTCGAAGCCGAGGTCGAGCGCCGATGTGATCTGCACCGGGTCCACGGTGGCGAAGTGCACCGGTTCCGGCAACCGTTCGGCAGCTGCGAGGTGGAAGGCATCGCTCAGTCGAAGCGGGTGCAGGCGTGCCATCTCGGCGGCCCGCTCACAGCAGGCGATGTCGAGCGGCACGACATGGAGGTGGTCCCAGACCAGTCGGATCGCATCCTCGAGGTCAGCGCGCGCTGACGCATCGTCGGAGAGACGGTCGATCGCGGCGATGGCCTCCACGAGTGCCATGGCCGATGCGGTTCGCACGTCGGCCTCCGTGAACGCCTCGAGCATGGTCGGTCGGTGTTGCCCGTCGATCACGAGGGCCAACAGCGCTGAGGTGTCGAACGCGATCGTCCTCACCCACGGAGCTCCCGAAGGGCACGGTCGATCCTGACGCCCGACCAGACGCGCACGGGCTCGGGTGCACGCCACGTCGACCGGCGGCGGGGGAGGGTCACGGCGCCGGAGGCGATGAGGTGTTCGAGCACCGGGCTCCCCTGGTCGAGCGGAGCCACCTGGGCGACGGGGCGTCCGTGGGCGGTGACGATCGTGCGTTCGCCGGCGCTGGCCCGACGGATGATCGTCGGCAGCTCGCTGCGGGCATCTCGGACACCGATTGTGTACATCTGTGTACATTCTACGATTGGCGTTCGTCGCGGTCAACAGGGCAGTCTTGGCGCATGAACTTCGCATTCACAGAGGAACAGGACGAACTCCGCTCGACGATCCGGGCCTTCATGGAGGCCAAGTCCTCCGAGGAGGCGGTGCGCGAGCAGATGGAGACCGACCGGGGCTACGACGCCGATGTCTGGACCCAGATGGCCGAGCAGATGGGCCTGCAGGGTCTGCACATCCCCGAGGAGTACGGCGGCTCCGGGTTCGGCTTCGTCGAACTCGGGATCGTGCTCGAGGAGATGGGCCGGGCCCTCCTGTGCGCACCGTTCTTCTCCTCGGTCGTGCTGGCGGCCAACACCCTCCTGCACAGCGGTGACGAGGCCGCCAAGGCGGCCCACCTCCCGGGCATCGCGGCGGGAACCACCATCGCGACCCTCGCCTACACGGAGCCGTCGGGCAAGTGGGACGAGGCCGGGATCACCATGGCCGCCTCCGGTTCGGGCAGCGACTACACGCTCACCGGAACCAAGTCCTTCGTGATCGACGGACACACCGCAGACCTGATCATCGTTGCAGCGCGCACCGCGTCTGGCGTCAGCCTCTTCACCGTCGCCGGTGATGCAGCGGGGCTCACCCGCACCGCGTTGTCGACCATGGACCAGACGCGCAAGCAGGCCAAGCTCGAATTCTCGAACACGCCGGCCACCCTGCTCGGCACCGAGGGCAAGGGCTGGGACGTCCTGTCGACGGTGCTCGACCTCGCGGCCGTCGGCCTCGCCGCCGAGCAGGTCGGCGGGGCCCAGTTCGTGCTCGAGATGGCGGTCCAGTACGCCAAGGACCGTGTCCAGTTCGGTCGCCCGATCGGCTCCTTCCAGGCCATCAAGCACAAGTGTGCCGACATGCTTCTCGAGGTCGAGTCGGCCAAGTCCGCCGCCTACTACGGGCTGTGGTGCGCCAGCGAGATGAACGACGAGCTCCCCTCGACGGCGTCCCTCGCCAAGGCCTACTGCTCCGAGGCGTACTTCCACGCCACGGCCGAGAACATCCAGATCCACGGCGGCATCGGCTTCACGTGGGAGCACCCCGCCCACCTCTACTTCAAGCGTGCCAAGAGCTCGGAGCTCCTCTTCGGTGACCCGACCTACCACCGGGAGCTCCTCGCCAAGCGGATCGGCATCTGATCCCGGGATGACCCGTCACCGGGCGCTCGGCCTGGCCTGACGCCGTGGACCCGACCACCCTCGTGTTCGCCGCCGGCTCGATCGGCCGGGAGGCACATCGCCTCGATGCGATCGCCCCGCGTGCCGTCTACCGCCTCGACGAGGCGGTCGACTTCGTCGCCGACCGCCTCCCACCTGCCAGTCAGGCCCGGCTCACGCCCGCCGAGGTGGAGCAGTTGCTCGTCGCGCACATCAACTGGCTGCACGAACGCGGCCTGCAGCCCGATCGGGTCGTCGACCGGCCGCAGGACATCGTGGACCCCGTCGTCATCAGCGAGGACGACCTGATCGCCCACCTCCTCGGTGTCGCCGGCGACATCGGGGTGTCCCTGCTCGACGACGTCGACGCAGTGAACGTCGTCGACGCCCACCTGGCGTACCTCGACGCGATCGGGGCCGTCGGCCCCGACGCCCCCCTCGACGACGTCATCTGACCCCGGCACACCAGTCGGAGACCGTCGCTGTCGCTAGCGTGTCGAGCATGGAGCGTCCGACCCGTTTCGAGCACACCCGATTCCTGGGGGACAAGCGCACCCAGTTGGTGTACGACCTCGACGAGTGGGACGACCAGGCGGTCATCGACGAGATCCTCGAGGCCGAGACCGGTCTCTGCTTCGGACCCGACACGCTCGCCGAGGCCCGCAACCGTGGCTACACACTCGCCGCTCCCGGGCGTCGACGTCGTGAGCGTCTGCCCCGGTCCTGACGATCGACCATGGAGGGCGTGTTCGACAGCGGCGGTGAACGCCTCGCCTGCCATCTGTCCGTCCCGGCCGGCTTCGAGCCGACAGCGCCGGGGCTGATCCTCGTCCACGGGTTCCCGATCGGTCCGATCGACGCCCGGCGTTCCGCCGGGACCTTCCCCGAACTGATGGATCGCCTGGCTCACGAGGTCGGATATGCGTGCATGACCTTCACGTTCCGCGGTTGCGGTGACAGCAGCGGGGACTTCTCGCTCCAGGGTTGGATGGACGACCTGCGGAATGCGATCGATCATCTCGTCGCCGAGACCGGCGTGAGCCACGTGGCCCTGCTCGGCACGAACACCGGCGGATCGCTCGCGATCTGTGCGGCGGCGGACGATCCCAGGGTGTTCGCCGCCGGGGTCCTGTCGCCCCGAGCCGACTTCGACGACTGGGCCGATCACCCGCGGCGGTTCCTCGAGCACGCCAGGGAGATCGGAGCGGTGAGGACACCCGCGTTCCCGACGTCACTCGACGACTGGAGCCGCGCCTTCCGCAGGTTCAGGCCGACCGCGGCAGCGCGACGGTTCGCTCCGCGTCCGCTTCTCGTGCTGCACGGCGAGAACGACGAGAGCGTGCCGGTGAGCGACGCCCGTCAGTTGGCGCAGTCCCACGGATCAGCCGAACTCAACGTCCTCGCCGGGGCCGGCCATCGTCTCCGGCACGACCCACGGGCGATCGCGATCCTGTCGGGATGGCTGGATCGGGTGAAGCCGTCCTGACCCGGCGCGGGGACGTCTGTCACAGGACGTACGGATCGGGGGCGTCGGCGTCGATGCCGTACCGACGGATCGCGTCCTCGACGAGCGACGCATCGATCGCCCCGACCCGGAGCAGTCCGCTGAGCGTTGCCACCACCACGTGGGGCATGTCGACCTCGAAGTGCCGTCGCAGCGCCTCCCGGGTGTCGCTGCGGCCCATGCCGTCCGTCCCGAGGACGGTGTACGGACGGCCGTCGGGGATGTGACGGCAGATCATCTCCGGGACGGCGCGCATGAAGTCGGTCACCGCCGTGATCGGCCCGGATGAGCTCCGCAGGAGGCTCGTGACGAGCGCCTCCCGTGGCGGTTGCGACGGGTGGAGACGGTTGTGGCGCTCGACGGCCGCCGCCTCCTCCCGCAGGAGCTTGTAGCTGGTCGCCGACCACAGCTCGGCCCCGACTCCGTAGTGCGCCGCGAGCTCGCCGGCTGCGGCCGTCGCCGCCTGATGGGCGACGCCGGAGAAGATGATCGTCGCACGATGGTCCATCCCGGCTGGGGCCTCGGCGAAGCGATACAGGCCGCGCACCGCGCCCTCGGTGAACTCTCGGGCCAACCCGGGGTCGTCGGGGAGCGCAGGCATCGGGTAGTTCTCGTTGTAGAGCGTCAGGTAGTAGATGACGTCCCGCTCGGACTCTGGGCTGTCCGGCCCATACATGCGGTGCATCCCCGCCCGCACGATCGCGCCGAGCTCGTAGGCGAACGCCGGGTCGTAGGCCTGCACGGCTGGCATGGTCGATGCGAGCACGAGGCTGTGCCCGTCCTGGTGTTGCAGGCCCTCGCCGAGCAGGGTCGTGCGACCCGCCGTCGCACCCATCAGGAAGCCACGGGCGCGACTGTCGGTGGCCTGCCAGATCAGGTCGCCGACCCGTTGGAAGCCGAACATCGAGTAGAAGGTGTAGAAGGGGATCATCGGCACACCGCGGGTGGCGTAGCTGGTGCCCGCTGCGATGAAACTCGACATCGAGCCCGCCTCGGTGATGCCCTCCTCGAGGATCTGGCCGTCGGTGTCCTCCGAGTAGGAGAGCAACAGGTCGTGGTCCACCGGCTCGTACTTCTGTCCCTGGGACGCGTAGATCTCGAGCTCCCGGAACAGCGAATCCATGCCGAAGGTCCGCGCCTCGTCCGGGATGATCGGCACGATCCGTCGTCCGACGTTCGCATCCCGAGCCAGGCTGCGCAGGAGGCGGGTGAAGCCCATCGTCGTGCTGACCGCCATGCCACCGGAGCCGGCCGCCAGCTCGGCGAACGTCTCGTCGGCCGGCAGGCTCATCGGCCGGCGGGCCACGACACGGCGGGTCGGCATCGGACCGCCCAGCAGGCGTCGCCGTTCCATCATGTACTGGTACTCGACGGAGTCCTCCGCCGGCCGGAAGTACGGCGGGTCGTCGGACTCGAGCGACGACTCCGGGATCTCGTCGTGCAGGTGCAGGCGGTCGCGTAGCTCGAGCAGTTGCTCCTTCGTCATCTTCTTGATCTGGTGCGTCGCGTTGCGGCCCTCGAAACCGGGGCCGAGCGTCCAGCCCTTCACGGTCTTGCACAGGATCACCGTCGGCCGGCCGCTGCCGAGGTTCTCGCTCGCAGCCTTGTAGGCCGCATAGAGCTTGTGGTAGTCGTGCCCGCCTCGGGGGAGGCTGCGCAGGTCGTCGTCGCTGAGGTGCGCGACCATCTGACGCAGGCGCGGATCCGGGCCGAAGAAGTTCTCGCGGATGTACGCCCCGCTCTCGACGGCGTAGCGCTGGAACTCGCCGTCGACGGTCGTGTTCATCTGGTTGAGGAGCACCCCGTCCTTGTCCTGGGCGAGGAGCTCATCCCACTTCGAGCCCCAGACGACCTTGATGACGTTCCATCCCGCACCCCGGAAGACCGCCTCGAGTTCCTGGATGATCTTGCCGTTGCCCCGGACGGGGCCGTCGAGCCGTTGCAGGTTGCAGTTGACGACGAAGATCAGGTTGTCGAGGTGTTCGCGGGCCGCCAGCGAGATCGCACCGAGGGTCTCGGGCTCGTCGGTCTCACCGTCGCCGATGAAGGCCCACACGCGGCTCGCCGATGTGTCGTCGAGCTGACGGTTCTGGAGGTAGCGGTTGAAGCGGGCGTGGTAGAGGGCGGTGATGGGTCCGAGTCCCATCGAGACCGTCGGGAACTCCCAGAAGTCGGGCATGAGGCGGGGGTGCGGGTAGCTCGACAGCCCGCGGCCATCCCTTCCGATCTCCCGTCTGAAGTGGTCGAGGTCGTCGGCCCCGAGGCGACCCTCGAGGAACGCCCGAGCGTAGACACCGGGCGCGGCGTGGCCCTGGAAGTAGACGTGGTCGCCCATGCCCTCGGCGTCGCGACCACGGAAGAAGTGGTTGAACCCGATCTCGTAGAGCGATGCCGAGGACGCGAAGGTCGACAGGTGGCCACCGATCCCGTCGGCCTTCTTGTTCGCCTTGACGACCATCACGGCGGCGTTCCAGCGGACGAAGGCCCGGATGCGACGCTCGATGTGCTCGTCGCCCGGGAACCAGGGCTCGAACTCACGGGGGATCGTGTTCACGTAGGGCGTGCTCACGGTGGCCGGGAAGCTGACGCCGGCGGAGTTCGCCTGATCGAGCAGGCGCGACAGCAGGAACCGCGCTCTGGTCTTGCCGCGGGCGTCGACGACGGCGTCGAGCGAATCGAGCCATTCCTTGGTCTCGGTCGGGTCGGTGTCGGGGAGTTGGTGGACGTGACCGTCGAAGATCATGTCGTCATTCTCTCACGGGAGCCGGTCCCGTGTGTCGGTACCGACCCGCCTGCTCACGTCGCGGCGAGCGGCGCCCACCATCCGGTCAGGTCGAAGAGGGTGTGGCCGGTGGCACTCGCGGTGATGCACAACTCGCCGTCCGCGACACCGACTGTGACCGAGTTCGCCATGACCGAGCCCGCCAGGGCGTTGACGGCCGAGGTCCCCGACGTGGACCCGCAGGGCTCGGCGGTGAGGAAGGCCTCCGCTCGAGGCCTCACCAGGGTCAGCGTGCCCGACACGGCCCGCGCCCCGGTCGGCGCAGCGGGGATCGCCAGTCGGGCGTCGCGGCTGTGCCACGGTCCCCAGCCGCCAATCGCCGACCGGGTGTCGAGCAGCCGTGTGCCCGGGGCCACGACGAACCCGAGTTCGGCGTCCGGACTGAAGACCCCGGTGAGGTCGACGATGACGTCGACGTCGGCGAGCGCCGTGTGGACGCAGATGGAACCCTCCGGACCGACGGGGACGAAGGCCGCACCGGCGACCGGCTCCCCGGGTCCGAAGTTCACGTTCGACACGTCCGGGATCGCGGATCCGCACGGGTGAGCCGTGACGTAGCCGTCCCGATCGGCTCCGGTGACCGTGAGGGTGATCGCCACCGCCGAGGCCCCGCGTGGCATGGCGATCTCCAGGGTGCCATCGCGCCCGACCCGGCCGCTGTGCCGGGTGTCGAGCATGCGTCGCGGGGTGCTGAGCGAGTCGAATCCGAGTCCACCCTCGACACCGAAGTAGCCCTGGAGGTCGACGATGACGTGACCGCCGGCGTGCGATGCCACGCAGAGTCGCCGGTCGGCACCGACGGCGACGATGGCGTGCGCGCCGCGGTCGCGCCCGGCGAAGTGGTTCACGTTGGAGGTGTCGGGTGTGGCCGTGGCGCAGCTGTGCGCGGTCAGGAATCCCTCGGCTGCCGTTCCGGTGCTGGTGAGATTGAGCGCGACCGCCACCGCCCCGGCTGGGACCAGCCCGGACAGGTCGACGGCGACCGACCCACCCGGTGGCAGCGGTGCGCCGTCGCGACGGCTGTCGAGCACCCGTGTCGGCGGCACTGGTGTGAAGGCTGTCGGACGTGATGCCCCGGCCGGCAAGGCGACCGGTTCGCCGATCCGGGCGGTCGTGGCGACGACGGCGACGGCGAAGTCGGCGAGCAGGACGTTGCGGGCCCGGTAACCATCCGGTGAGAGGTGGATGCGATCCCCGGACGGGAAGGCCCCGGTCGCGTAGACGGCGGCCCAGTCCCAGACGTGCAGATTCGGGTGGCGCTCCGCCGCTGCGGCCAGGGCGCCGTTCCATGTGCCCTGGTGGTCGAGGGAACCGACGGCGGAACGGGTGATGTTGGGCCAGATGACGTCACGGCCCGCACCGATCGTCGACATCATGTGGTCGATCGCGCGGTCGGAGCATGCCCGGTCGGCCCGGCACAGTCCGGAGTCATTGACGCCGACGTTCACGAGGACGGTCGGTGCGTCCCATCCCTCCTCCCGCCACCGTTGGAGCCAAAGGCTCGAGCGACTCCACTCGGCGGTGGCGAAGGCACCGGTGCCGTAGCCGAGCCCGGCACGGGCTCGGATCGGCCCGAAACCGGCGTCGGCCAGACGGCTGACGAGGTTCGGCGAGTACGTCAGCGATCCCAGCATGACCGAGTCGCCGATGACCGAGATCGCCCCGAGCGGGCGGGGAGTGGGGTCGAGCAGGTCCTTCGTCGGGACGGAGAAGCCGGGACGCCCCCGCTGAGTCGACGAGGCGTCGACCCGTTCGTCCATCGGGGGCACGACCACCGCCACGATCAGTGTGAGGGCGACCAGAGCCGATCGGGACAGCGAGGGGGGACACCGCACCGAGCAGACGCTAGCGACCGGGGACGGCCGTGATCGGCTCACCCCGGAACCGTGGGGAGGTCTGGCAGGATGGGCCGGTGCCCCGGAGCGTGAACACCGATCCGAGCCTGTTCGACGTCGTTGAGCCGGAGGACCGGCGCGTCGACGATCGACCGTCCTCCGCCGCCCCGATCGTCGTCTACACCGACGGCGCATGCTCGGGGAACCCCGGTCCGGGGGGCTGGGCGTGGGCGGTCGCTCCGGCGGGGGAGCCATCGGGTGCGGGGGGCGAGCACGACACCACGAACCAGCGGATGGAGTTGCGGGCCGTGCTCGAGGCACTGCGGACACTGGCGTCGGCGGGGCGGCAGGTCGTGGTCGTGTCCGACTCGACGTATGTCGTGAACTGCTTCCGGGACGGCTGGTGGCGCACCTGGAAGCGCAATGGTTGGCGAAACTCCCAACGCAGACCGGTGGCCAACGTCGACCTCTGGGAGCCGTTGGTCGAGATCGCGACAGCCAACGCCGTGGAGTTCCGCTGGGTGAAGGGCCACAGCGGTGACCCGCTGAACGACCTCGTCGATCGACTCGCGGTCGAGGCCGCGGGACGACTCTGAGGTGACCCGCCCGACGGCGAGGTGCTGACTAGCGTCGTCTCCATGCGTGTCGCCCCTCCGCGCGCGGTCGCTGGTCGGCGTCGCCGCCGGTTCTCGACGTCGGTGATCCTCGTCGCCCTCGTCTCCGGGATGCTCGTCGGCGGAGGCGAGACGTCGGCGTCGCCGTCCGATGTCGACGAGGTCGTCGCCTATCTGGTCGAGGGCACTGGCAACGGACACGGGCGCGGACTGAGCCAGTGGGGTGCCTACGGCTGGGCGGTCGACCACGGCAAGGACTGGCCGTGGATCCTCGATCACTACTACGGCGGGACCGTCATGGGTGACATCGACCCAGCGGCACGTATCAGGGTCCGGCTCACCGGCTGGGACGGTGACGGGAGCGTGGTGATCATCGCCCCGGGGGCCAGCGGGTCGTGGTCGGCCGGCGGCATCGGCGGTGGTCCGTACCCGGTACTGCGAGTGCGTGAGACGGCCACCGACACGTTCGAGATCGCGACGGCGACGTCCGCCACCTGCTCGGCCCTCGGCGGTCTGACCGTTCCCGACGGTCCGATCGGCCGTGGGAGTGCCGACTCGTCGGCCGTCCGCCAGGTGCAGACATTCCTGACTGCGGCCGGTCACGACCCCAACGGGATCGACGGTGACTTCGGGCCGGCGACGGCCTCGGCTCTGAGGGCCTTCCAGATCGCCCAGGGGCTCGACCCGGTCGACGAGATCTGGTCGAGCGACGAGGCGGCCCGGGCCCGTGACCTCATCGCCGCGTCGGCCTCCTCCACGGCATGGGAGGTGATCGCATCCGGTCTCGTCGGTCCGGTGAGGATCTCGTCGTCGGTCGACGAGTCCGCGACCGCGGCCGGCGACCAACTCGGTGTCTGCGCCGACTCGGGAGCGGTGACCCACTACCGAGGCGCGCTCGAACTCTGGGACACCGCCGATGGCAATCGTCTCGTCAACGATGTCGCCGTCGAGGACTACCTGCGGGGAGTTGTTCCCCGCGAGTCCCCTGCCTCGTGGGGGACGCGTGGTGACGGAGCGGGGATGAACGCACTGCGCGCCCAGTCGGTTGCCGCCCGGTCGTACGGGGTCCGGCAGGAGCGCTACCGGGACGAGGGTGTGTTGTACGCCGGGACATGCGACACCTCGTCGTGTCAGGTCTACGGGGGAGCGGCGAGCCGTGGGACGGCGACGGAGACGGCCGTGTCCAAGGAGCATCCGCTGACCGACCAGGCGATCCGGGATACCGCCGGCAAGGTGCGACGCTGGGCTTCGGGCAATCTGGCCGGTGAACCGGTCGGCGACCTCGTGTCCACCGAGTTCTCCTCCTCGAACGGTCCGCGCACCGCCGGCGGCAACTTCCCGAGCGTGGAGGACCCCGGTGATGCCGTCGCCATCAATCCGTGGCATCGGTGGACGCGCCTCATCTCGGTCGAGGATCTGCGCGACCGGTATCCCTCCGCGGATCCGGACCGGGTCACGACGATCGTCGACGGTGACTCCCCGTACGTCGGGATCTACGAGAACGAGGTGCGCCTGGACGACGGTGTGGTGGAGAGCGCGTGGGGCTTCAGGCGGTCGTTCGGCCTCCCGTCCCCGGGCTTCACCCTCACCCCCGTGCGCCGTGGGGTCGTCGTCGCCCAGACGATGGCCTTCATCGGCGACTCCGTGGGTGAGAGCATCACGGGCGACGGCTTCGGTCGGGAACTCCCGACCCTGCTCGACGGGGTGTTCACGAGCACCGTCTTCGATGCGGTGTCGAGCCGCCGCACCCAGGGCGGGTCGATCCAGCCCGATGGTGTCGCCGTCGCGTCGCAGGTCCCCCAGGGCACCGACCTGGTGGTGGTCGCGCTCGGGTACAACGACGATCCGGCTGCCATGGCGGATCGCATCGATGCGCTCCTCGGCGCACTGGTCGCGCGCGGCGTCGGCACGGTCGCCTGGGTGACGATGTCGGAGCGGCGTACCGACGGCGACGGTGACCCTCGATTCGCGCCGTCGAACGAGGCGTTGAGGGAGGCCCGCGGCCGTTGGCCGCAACTCGTGGTGCTCGATTGGGCTGCGGCGAGCGAGGGGCCGGCTGCCGACCGCTGGTACTCCGACGGTGTCCACCTCACGACCACCGGGCAGGCCCGATACGCCACGTGGCTGCGCGACGAGGTTCTCGCCCTGGCGGACCCGACCTATGTCGCCGTCGGCTCGCTCGAACATCATGTGCCGCTTCGTCCGGCTCGGGTCCTCGACACCAGGAGTTCGGTCGGCGTGAGCGGCCGGGCCCGGGTCGACAACTCCGAGATCGAGGTGCGGGTCCTCGGCGAGGGCGGTGTGCCCGGCACCGACGTGGCCGCCGTCGCGCTGAACATCACCGTGGTGGACGGCAGCGCCGACCGGTTCGGGGGATTCGTCACCGTCCATCCGTGCGGGCTGCGCCCCGACACGAGCAACCTCAACTTCGCCGCCGGCGACACGGTCGCCAACTCGGTCATCGCCCCGGTCTCGGACACCGGGACCATCTGCCTCTTCGTACGCGGTCAGGCCCATCTCCTCGCCGACGTCTCCGGTTACTTCCCGGCCACGACCGGCTTCCGCTCACTGAGCCCGGCGCGCATCGTCGACACGCGTCAGGGCATCGGCGCACAACGCGTGCAGGACGCCGTCGTGACGCTCCCGGTCGCCGGTCGCGGTGGTCTCCCCGAGACGGGGATCGCCGCCGTCGCCCTGAACCTCACGGTCACCGGCACGACGACGGGCGCCCACGCCGGCTACGTGACGCTGTACCCGTGCGGTGAAGTCCCCGACGTCAGCAACGTCAACTTCTCGACCGACGACACCGTCGCGAACGCCGTCGTCGTCCCACTCGCCGACGACGGCACGCTCTGCGCCTCGGTGTTCGGCGGCGCCCACCTGATCCTCGATGCCTTCGGGTACTTCCCGGAGGGCAGCGGGTTCGTCCCGGTGGCACCACGGCGGGCCGCCGACACCCGACAGGGCGAACGGGTCGGCGATCTCGAGGGAACCGGTGCTCCGCTCGAGGTCACCGTCGTCGACAGCCTCGAACTCGATGGGCGCAGGGTGGTCGCCGCCGCGCTGAACCTCACCGTGGTCGATGCCGAGGCGAATCGGTTCGGCGGCTACGTGACCGTGTACCCGTGCGGGACCCGTCCCGACGCCTCCAACCTGAACTTCGTGACCGGGATGACCGTCGCGAACGGCGTGATGGCCCCGGTGAGTCGGACCGGCACCGTCTGCATCCACCTGTACGGGCGGGGTGACGTGCTGGTCGACGTCAACGGTGTGATCACGTCCTGAGCGGACTGGCCCGGTGTGCCGGATGGGTGCCGGCGGGGGGTCGTGGCGTATCGTGCCGGCATGGACATCAACGGAGTCAGTGCAATCGTCACCGGGGGAGCGTCGGGCATCGGTGCCGCGGCGGCCCGTCAACTCGCCGCCAAGGGTGCCAAGGTCGTCGTCGCCGACCTGCAGGCCGACGCCGGCAACGCCGTCGCCGATGAGATCGGTGGTGCCTTCTGCAAGGTCGACGTCACGAGCACCGACGACATCATCAACGCCATCGAGATGGCCGTCTCGATGGGGCCGCTCCGGGTTCTCGTGAACTCTGCCGGGATCGGCTGGGCGCAGCGCACGGTCGGCAAGGACGGCTCGTACGACTCGGCTGCCAACCTGGACGCGTTCAAGAAGGTCATCGCGATCAACCTGATCGGCACCTTCGACTGCATCCGACTCGCGGCGACGGCGATGAGCCGCACCGAGCCCGATCAATACGGCGAGCGGGGCGCCATCGTGAACCTGGCGTCGGTCGCCGCCTTCGACGGCCAGATCGGTCAGGCGTCGTACTCGGCGTCCAAGGGTGGTGTGGTCGGCATGACACTGCCGATCGCCCGTGACCTCGCTGCGATCGGTGTGCGGGTCAACACGGTGGCCCCGGGCCTCATCGACACACCGATCTACGGCGAGGGCGAGGCCAGTGAGGCGTTCAAGGCGAACCTGCAGCGCGGTGTGCTCTTCCCGCAGCGTCTGGGTTTCCCGGACGAACTCGCCTCGATGGTCGTCGAGTGCGTCACCAACAGCTACATGAACGCCGAGACCATCCGGGTCGACGGCGGCATCCGCATGCAGCCGAAGTGATCGACCACCGGCCTGCTCGCCCGGGTGGGCGGGGTCTCAGGTCGTGTAGTCGGCGTTGATCCTGATGTAGCCCTCGGTCAGGTCGCACCCCCACACCGTGGCGGAGTGCGTGCCGGCGCCCAGGCTGACATGGATCACCACCTCGTCCCCACGGAGGTACGCACTCAGGTTCGCCAGACCGGATTCGTCGAGACGGGTCGGGTACGTCTCGGTCGAGCCGAAGCGGATCACGACCGACTCCGGATCGATGTCGGTGTCGTCGGCGCACTTCCCGATCGCCATCGCCACTCGGCCCCAGTTCGGGTCGGCACCGTGCACTGCCGTCTTCACGAGCGGCGAGTTGACGATGGACTTCGCGACCCGTCGGGCCTGGGCGGGACTGGAGGCACCGTCGACCAGCACCTCGATCAGCGTCTCCGCTCCCTCCCCGTCAGCGGCGATCTGACGGGCGAGGCTGGTGCAGACGGTCGAGAGTGCCCGTTCGAACGCGGCATCGTCGACCTCGCCGGCGGCACCGCTGGCGAGGATGAAGGCACTGTCGCTCGTCGAGGTGTCGCCATCGACGCTGACGCAATTGAACGTGCGGTCGACAACCGACCGGAACACGGCTTCGAGTCGATCGCGCCCGACATCGGCGTCGGTCATGATCACGGCGATCATCGTCGCCATGTCCGGCTCGATCATCCCCACACCCTTCGCGACACCGGCGACGATGGCCGGACCGTCGCCGATCATCGCCGACGAGGTCTTGGGGACCGTGTCGGTGGTCATGATCCCGCGCGCCAGGTCCTCGAGTTCGGCCGTTCGCCGTGCGGCGAGGACCGGGGGCAGGCCGGAGCGGATGCGTTCCATCGGGTAACGACGACCGATGACGCCAGTCGAGGCGATGAGGACCTCGCTCGCACCGCACCCGAGTCCGTCGGCGACGAGTCCGACCACCTCGGCGGCATCCGCGATGCCGTCGGGGCCGTTCGCCACGTTCGCGTTCTTGGACAGGACGATGATTGCCCTCGCCTGACCGTCACCGACGTGGTCTCGGCTGAGCACCACGCTCGGTCCGGCGAACCGACTCTTGGTGAACACGGCGGCAGCCGTCGCCGGACGGTCCGCCACGAGGAGCGTCGTGTCGTCGCTCGCGTCCTTGATGCCGACGTTCGCGACGACCGCCGTGAAGCCTGACGGGAGGGCGGTCACGTAGCCGACCCACTGGTGACGACGTCCCGCGCCCCGGCCGGGTCGAGACCGGCGCGCACCGCCTCGAAGGAGCGGGCGAGCCCGCCGAGGTCGGCGGCGCCGACGCGGTCCACGAGATGTCGACGCACACTCGCCACGTGGTGCGGGGCCGCTCGGGTCAACTCGGCGCGGCCCTGTTCGGTGAGACGCGCCAGGCTCACCCGCCGGTCGTCGGGGGAGGGCTGGCGCACGACGAGGCCACGGCCGACGAGCCCGTCGAGACGACGGGTGAGTCCACTAGGGGAGAGCTGCAGCAGCGAGGCGAGATCGCACATGCGCATCGACTGGTCCTCCTGCTCCGAGAGGTGCACGAGCACCTGGTAGTCACCGAGGGTCAACCCGACGACGGCGAGGTCCGCTTCGAGAGCCGACAGGAGGTCGCCGACCGTCTCGATGAACGCTCGCCACGCTCGCATCTCGACCGGGTCGAGCCACCGTGTCACGACGTCAGGCTAGCCGTTGCGGGCACAAGGAAGAGTGAGTGCGCACGGAGTCAGGCCGGCTGATAACGAGGGGCACCGAGCGTCCGGCCCACGAGTTCGGCACAGCGGCGGCCCGAGAACATCGCACCCTGGATCGAGCCGGTGTCCCGGTGGTCCCCGCACACGAATCGCCGATCGCCGACCTGCTGGCCGCGCTTGGGCGAGAAGGGCGGACCCTGGTCCGGTTGGCCGTGCGCGATCCGGTAGGAGCGCAGATGGCGCCACTCGTCGACCTGATCACCCCACCATCCGCGCATCTGCATCAGCACCCGCTCCTCGAGCCCGTCCGCGGTCTCGCCGGGAGTCGCCGCGACGACGAGGTGTCGATCGGGTGGCGCGTAGCCCGGGGCGACATTGGACATCACCGCAACGTTCAGGGCCGGTCCCGACCGTTCGCCATCGAGCACGATCAGGCGGCGCGCCGTCGGTGGAACGGGGGCGTCGAAGTAGACGCAGCCCACCGACCTCGATCCGACAGCGGGTAGTCCGAGGAGTTCGGCGCTCCGTGGACCGTCCGTCGCGATCACCACGGCCGATCCCCTCTGCAGGGCTCCGTCCACGACGACTCCCTCGGGAACGACCGCCTCGGCGACCGATCCGAGCCGGAGCGTGCCCTCGTGGAGGCGGGCGGCGAGCTGACGTGGGATCTCGCCCATGCCTGCGGCCGGGACCGCAGCCTCCCCATCGAGGAGCATCCGCATGATCACGTCGAACATCCGGGACGAGGTGCCGAGCGACGGGTCGAGTTGGATGCCCCCGACGAGCGGGCGGAAGAACGCATCGATGAAGCGGGGCGAGAAGCCGGCCTCGGCCAGCGCCGTGCTGGTCGCTGACTCCGCGGCCCGCAGCAGCGACGCGGGATGCCGGCTCCGCAGCCGCCGC
Organism: Actinomycetota bacterium; assembly: GCA_041164245.1. Taxonomy (GTDB): domain Bacteria; phylum Actinomycetota; class Acidimicrobiia; order Acidimicrobiales; family Ilumatobacteraceae; genus Casp-actino5. The sequence continues at coordinate 25,640 of JBEAPU010000078.1, forward strand.
CGGAGCAGGGCGAGTCGGACCAGGTCGGCCGGTGTCCCGATCCCTCCAGCGACGATCGAGCGGAGCGTCGGGAGTGTCGAGCGTGGCGAACGGAACGGGTCGCCGACCTCGTGATCCCGCCCGTCGCGGTGGATCAGGGCACCCGGCTCGAACGGTCGGAGCGCGAGGGCGGCCATGTCGAGGTGGCGGTGCATCTCGGGGTACGCCGTCAGGGCGACCTGGAAGCCGCGGTCGAGCAGGAAGCCATCGTGACGATCGGTGCGGACCCGGCCCCCGGGGGCGTCAGCTGACTCGATGAGCACGGCCTCGATCCCACGGGCCTGCAACTCGATCGCGCAGACGAGACCGGCGAGACCGGCACCGACGATCAGAACCGGACCGCTGTCGGCCATCCGCCTCACGCCGCCCGGCGACCGAGGAGCGCCCTCAGCGCCGTCTCGAGGTCGGAATGTTCGAAGACGAAGCCGTCGTCGAGGAGCCGCTGCGGCAGGACGCGCTGCCCGGTGAAGAGCAGCGCCTCGGCAAGTTCGGATCCGAGGAGGAGCGACGGCCCGAACTTCGGCACCGGAAGGAGTGCCGGACGGCCGAGGACGCGTGCGAGAGTGCGGGTGAACTCGGCGTTCGTCACGGGCTCCGGCGCCGTCAGGTTGACGGGTCCGACGAGACCGCTGCCCAGCAGGTGGATGATCGATCGGCATTCGTCGTCGATCGAGATCCAGCTCTGCCACTGGCGCCCGTCCCCCATGCGGCCGCCCGCACCGATCCGGAAGAGTGGAAGCAGTTTCTTCAGGGCTCCACCGGCTGGGCTGAGGACGATCCCGGTGCGCAGGTGGACCACCGAGACGCCGGCCTCTTCGGCTGCGCTCGTCCCGGCCTCCCAGTCGACGCACACGTCAGCCAGGAAGCCGTCGCCGCGCGGTGACGACTCGTCGAGCGGCCGATCGTCGCTGGCGCCGTAGAAGCCGATCGCCGATCCCGACAGGAGGCGCCGTGGGCCACCATCACCGACGACCGATGCCATGGTCTGGGCCAGCAGCCTCGTCGAACGGGTTCGGCTCTCGAGGATCTCGCGACGGTACGCGTCAGTCCATCGTCGGTCCCCGATGCCAGCGCCGGCGAGGTGCACCACGCCATCGACACCGATCAGGTCGGCCGGGTCCATCGTGTCGGTCCGCGGATCCCAGTGGATCTCGCCGGGGCCCGCCGGACGTCGGACGATGGCGACGACGGAATGTCCGGCAGCTTCGAGCGACCCCCGCAGGTGGTGTCCGATGAGGCCCGATGATCCGGTGACGGCGATGCGCATGCCCCGCACGCTAGGGCCTCACGGGCTGGAGCGCCCGATGCTGCAGGGATCAGGCCCCGTCCTCGAGGGATCGCACGAACTCCTCCACGTCGGAGGCGGCGATCTCGCCGAGGAGCGTCGTGGGCGTCCCGTCCGGTCGGATGAGGACGACTGCCGGCTGGAACGGGATGCCGAAACGTCCGTAGACCTCGCCGGCGGAGTCGTCGATCTGGGGGAAGGTCAGGCCGCCCTCGGCGATGAAGTCGCGGTATGTCAGCTCCTCGCCGGACCAACCCACGCCGATGACGACGAGCTCCTCGGCCCAGAGCCTCGACGCCTCCTCGACCGAGGGGGCCTCACGCATGCAGGTCACTCAATACGGTGCCCAGAACCAGAGCATGACTGCCCGGTTGGTGAACCCGCGCATGTCGATCGAGCCACCGCCGATGAGCGGTGCCGACCAGTCGATGGCCTCAGGCGGCGGTGCGGACGGTGGGGTCGCGGGCTCGGCCATGGTCGGATCGGCCGTACCGTCCGGAGTCGGGAGGACCGTGCCCGTCGTCGCGGGCGGAGCCTGAGCGGTCGTGTCTCCGGGCCCGGCGCCGTCGTCGGGTGCACACGCGATGAGACCGATGGCCGCACTCGTGATGAGTGCCATGCTGCCGAGTCGGCCCCGCAGCGGAACACGGTGCCGTGACGACCCCATGAACGCACCGTACAAGTCGGCCGACCTCGGGGACAGTCGGGCCCAGCTCCGCCGCGCCGGGCATAGTCTCGACCGGGTGAAGACGCGCACGCTCCTGCTCCTGAGTCTGGGGTGTGCCCTCGCCATCGTCGCCGCCGGGGTCGCCCTCGGCGTGCGCGTCGCGTCGACCCCCGAGGCGATGCCGCCGTCGCCGATCGGGTCTCCCGTACGGGTGGGCGACATGGTGACCGTCGTCGACGGGGCCATGCGGATCGGTGCCACGACCGTCATCTCGCTCCGGCTGGGCGGGGTGGATGATGCCGACGCGTCGCGAGACTTCGCTCTGATCGTCTCGGGCACCGGCTACCTCCCCGTCGCCGGGGACTGCGATCCGGTCCGGACGGAGGCCCGTCCATGCCGGCTCGAGTTCCCGGCGCCGACCGAGCCCGGATCGCAGGTGGTGCTGACCCAGACGCGTGGCGAGGAGCAGGCGCGATGGGTTCTGGTCGTCGAGTGATCCCCGCTACCGTGTCGGGCGATGAGTGACTCCTTCGACCTCGTGGTGATCGGTGGCGGACCGGGTGGTTACTCCGCCGCCCTCTACGCGGCGTCGGCCGGGTTGTCGGTGGCTCTGGTGGAGAAGGACGCCCTCGGCGGGACCTGCCTGAACCGCGGCTGCATCCCGGCCAAGGCGTTCCTCGAGACGGCAGCTGTCCGCCGTCACGTCCTGCATGCCGACGAGTTCGGCATCGAGGCCTCGGCGGCGACCGTCAGCTTCGACGTGACCCAGCAGCGCAAGCAGCGGATCGTGAAGGGACTCGTCGCCGGCATCGCCGGGATGTGCAAGGCCCGGAAGGTGACGGTGCTCTCGGGAGTCGGTTCCCTCCGACCGGGCCGACGGGTGCACGTCGTCCATGCCGACCAGACGACGTCCGACATCTCGGGCAGGTTCGTGATCCTCGCCGCCGGGAGCGTGCCACGGACGATCCCGGGTTTCGAGCGCGGCGGACCGATCATGACGAGCGATGAGGTGCTCGATCTCGACCACGTGCCCTCCCGGGTCGCGGTCATCGGCGGTGGGGCGATCGGCTGTGAGTTCGCCTCCACATTCGCCGACCTGGGGGCGCAGGTCACGATCCTGGAGGGGCTCCCCAAGATCCTCCCGGGTCTCGACGCCGACGTGGCGAACGTCGTCGTCAAGAGCTTCCGTGGCAAGGGGATCGACATCCGCACCGGGGTGCAGGTCGCCGGCCACACGCCCGATGACGCTGGCGGGACCAGGGTCGATCTCGCCGATGGCTCCTCGGTGGACGTCGATGCGGTGGTCGTGTCGATCGGACGCCGGCCGTTCGCCGACGACCTCGGTCTTGAGGCGACCCTGGTGTCGGTCGACGAGCGGGGTTTCGTCGTCGTGGACGAGTACTGCCGCACGTCGGATGACGGCGTGTACGCGATCGGCGATCTCGTGAACACGCCCCAGTTGGCGCACGTGGCGTACGCCGAGGCGGTCATGGTCGTGAAGCACCTGCTCGGTGAGCATCCGCTCCCGGTCGACTACGACAGGGTCCCGTGGGCCATCTACTGCGATCCCGAGGTGGCGTGGGCCGGCCCGGGCGAGGATGCCGCGAAGGCGGCCGGCCTCGATGTCGTCGTGGGCAAGCACCCGTTCAAGTACAACAGCCGTGCCCAGATCCTCGGCCAGACCGACGGCATGGTCAAGGTGATCGCCAAGCGCGAGCCCGACGGGCGTGCCGGTCAGGTGATCGGTGTCCACATGGTCGGGCCGTGGGTCACCGAGCAACTCGCCGGCGGCTATCTGGCGGTCAACTGGGAGGCCACCGTGGAGGAGATCGCCCACTTCATCCAACCGCACCCCAGCCTGTCCGAGTTGTTCGGCGAGACGATGTTGTCGCTGACGGGGCGCTCATTCAACGGGTGACGGTCGCAGGACAGTCACGACACGGCACGATCAGACGAGGACGATGAAATGGCAGACGTCACGCTCCCCCAGCTCGGTGAGACGGTCACCGAGGGAACGATCACCCAATGGTTCAAGAAGGTCGGGGACACCGTCGCTGCCGACGAGCCACTCTTCGAGGTGTCGACCGACAAGGTCGACACCGAGGTGCCGTCGCCGATAGCCGGGGTCCTGACCGAGATCCGTGTCGCGGAGGGCGACACGGTGGACGTGGGGTCCATCGTCGCTGTCGTCGGTGAGGGTGGATCAACCGCGCCGGCTCCTGCGCCGGCTCCTGCTCCTGCGCCGGCTCCTGCTCCTGCGCCGGCTCCTGCTCCTGCACCCGGCATGGCGGCTGGTGAGACCGCCGACCAGCGCCTCCTCTCGCCGGTCGTGCGCCGTCTGATCCACGAGAACGGGATCGACCCGTCCATCCTGACCGGCACCGGGCCGGGGGGTCGGATCACCCGGGAGGACGTACTGGATCACCTCGACACCCGAGCGGTTCGGCCCGCAGCGGTCGAGACCCCGACGGCATCGTCCACGCCCTCACCGGCTCCGACCGAGGCACCCACGGCGCCCGCCGCCCCACGGACGGCTTCCCCTGCGGTCTCCGGCGAGCGCGACACGCTCGTTCCGCTCAGCAAGATCCGTCGGCTCACCGGTGATCACATGGTGTCCAGCAAGTCGATCTCCCCTCACGCCATGAGCGTCGTCGAGGTCGACTATGCCAACGTCGACCTCACACGCTCGGCCGAGGCTCACGACTTCCGGGCGGCCGAGGGATTCTCCCTGACGTACCTACCCTTCATCGCTCGGGCCGTGGTCGATGCGCTCGCCGAGTTCCCGCACCTGAACGCGAGCGTCGAGGGTGACACCCTCGTGGTCCACGGCTACATCGATCTCGGGATCGCAGTCGACCTCGACCATCAGGGTCTCCTCGCCCCGGTCGTGCGGTCGGCCGAGTCCAAGCGTCTGCGGGCGATCGCGCGGGAGGTGCGCGACCTCGCCGACCGTGCCCGTGCCCGTCGGCTCGGACCCGACGAGATCCAGGGTGGGACGTTCACGATCTCGAACAACGGGTCGGCCGGGAGCGTGCTCACCATGCCGATCATCAACCAACCGCAGGTGGCGATCCTGTCCACGGACGCGATCGTCCGCAAACCTGTCGTCGCTCTGCTTCCCGGCGGCGCCGAGGCCATCGTCGTGCATCCGGTCGGCAACCTCGCGATGAGCTGGGATCACCGTGCCTTCGACGGTGCCTACGCCGCCGGCTTCCTGCGGCGGGTCAAGGAGATCCTCGAGACGCGCGACTGGTCCGCCGAGCTCTGACCACGAGACACCTGGATGGACTCGTGAACGCCGGTCATCCTCCGGTTCGTCCTCTCCGGGTGCGCTGGCTCGGACGGGTCCCGTACCGCGAGGCACTTCGGCTCCAGGAGTCGCTCCTGAGTGGTTCCGAGCAGCACCTGCTGCTGATGGAGCACGACCACGTCTTCACCCACGGTCCGCACGCCGACCTGGAGCGGAACGTCACGTGCGATCCGTTCGAGGTGGGGGCCGACCTCGTGGCGGTGAACCGTGGTGGGGACGTGACGTATCACGGTCCCGGCCAGCTCACCGGTTATCCGATCGTGTCGTTGCCCAACGCCAAGGGATCCCTCGAGCACGTCCGCCGTGTCGAGGAGCTGCTGATCACGGTGCTCCGCCGTCTCGGGGCCACCGATCCCGGACGGCTCGCCGACTATCCGGGTGTGTGGCTCGATGTCCAAGGTCCCGAGCCGCGCAAGGTGGCCGCCATCGGTGTGCGCCTCAGTCACGGACGGACGATGCACGGGTTCGCACTCAACGTGACCACCGACATGGCGTACATGCGCGAGCACATCGTCGCCTGCGGTATCGCCGACCGCCCGGTGACCTCGTTGGCCGAGGAAGGGCTGTCCGTCACGATGCGGGACGTGGTCGACCTGGTGGCGAGTGAGGCTGCCGACCTCTGGGGAGACGGCGAACTCGAACGGCAGGATGTCGCGTGGCGCACCAGCGCCATCGACCTCACCCCGTTCAGCCGTGGGGAGGGCCCCGGCGAGCCGGTTCGCCTTCGCGCCCGCGCTGTGGCGGCCGGCCTCGATGACGGGCTCGCGATCGACACGCGCAAACCCGAGTGGATCCGGCCGCGGGTGTCCCATGGTCCGGAGGTGCTCGAGGTCAAGCGGGTCGTGCGGTCCCACGGGCTCGTCACCGTCTGCGAGGACGCCGGCTGCCCGAACCTGTCCGAGTGCTGGTCCCAGGGCACGGCGACCTTCATGGTGCTTGGCGAGCGGTGCACCCGTGCCTGTGGCTTCTGCCTCGTCGACACGCGGCGGCCCGAGTCACCCGACCCCGACGAACCCTCGAGACTGTCGGCTGCGGTTCTGGAGATGGGTCTCGACCACGTCGTGCTCACGATGGTGGCGCGGGACGATCTCGCCGATGGCGGATTCGGGCATGTCGCCGACTGCGTGGAGTCCATCCGGCGCGCAGCCCCGACGGTGCGTGTCGAGACGCTCGTCTCGGACGCCAAGGGCGCGGCCGAATCGCTGTCGTTGCTGTTCGGGGTCCGGCCCGACGTGTTCAACCACAACATCGAGACCGTGCCGCGGCTGCAGCGAGCGGCCCGCCCGTCGGCTGGCTACGCCAGGAGTCTCTCGGTTCTCGCCGCAGCCTCCGCAGCTGGTCTCCTGACGAAGTCGGGCCTGATCGTCGGTCTCGGCGAGACCGTGGCGGAGGTGGACGGGGTGCTCGCCGATCTCGCCGCCGTCGGTTGTTCGATCGTCACCATCGGGCAGTACCTCCGTCCGACCACCCATCACCTCCCGGTGGCCCGCTGGGTCGAGCCGGAGGAGTTCGACCGCTGGACCGATGTCGGGCGCGCGCTGGGCATCGCCCACGTCGAGGCGAGCCCGCTGACGCGGTCGAGCTATCACGCTCGCGATGCGGCAGCGGCGACGTCGGTGACCATCAGTCCACGGTGAGCGCTCCGGTGAGCGCGACTGGTTGACTGTGGCATGGCCGAACGACGGTTCCTGACAGACGCCCTCCTGGGTGACCGCCTCGCGGCGACGCGCCATGGAATGAACCGATGCGGTGTGGACGCCCTCCTGCTCTCAGTGGGTCGGGACCTGCCCTACCTCACCGGCTACGACGCGATGCCGCTCGAGCGTCTGACGATGCTCGTCGTCCGTCCGGTCGGGACGCCTCGGCTGATCGTGCCGGTGCTCGAGGCCCCCCGGGTCGTTCCCCGTCCGTCGGTGTTCGAGATCGTGCCGTGGTCGGAGACCGAAGACCCGCTCGAGTTGGTCGCCGGGGCCTGCGACGGCGCGGTTCGCATCGCCATCGGTGATCAGACCTGGGCCCGGTTCCTGGTCGACCTCCTCCCACGGCTGCCGGGGACCGAGTGGTGTCGGTCGGTCGATGTCGTCGGGCCGCTCCGCATCGTCAAGGATGCCGCCGAGATCGCGGCCCTCTCTGCGGCGGCGACGGCGGTCGATGCGATCGCCGCCGACCTGCAGGCGGGGCGCATTCCCCTCGTCGGGCGGACCGAGGCGGAGGTGTCCGCCGACCTCTCGCGTCGGATCCTCGCCGCCGGCCACGAGCGGGTCAACTTCGCGATCGTCGCTGCCGGGGCGAATGCGGCGAGCCCACATCATCACCCCGGTGACCGGGTGATCGCCGAGGGGGAGATCGTGCTCTGCGACTTCGGCGGGACGATGGACGGATACTGCTCCGACATCACGCGCTGTGTCGTGACCGGTGACATCCCCGCCGACATCGCCGATGCATGGGCGGTGCTCATGGCTGCCCAGGAGGCGGGTGTCGCTGCTGCCCGGGTCGGGTCGCCGTGCGCCGAGGTCGACCGTGCGGCCAGGAGCGTGATCGAGGCCGCCGGCTTCGGGGAGTTCTTCGTGCATCGCACCGGACACGGGATCGGGATGGAGGAACACGAGGACCCGTACATGGTCGAGACCGACCTCCGGCCCCTCGTCGCCGGTCACGCGTTCAGCGTCGAGCCGGGCATCTACGTTCCCGGCCGATGGGGAATGCGACTCGAGGACATCGTCGTGGCGACCGATGACGGTCCGCGCCGACTGAACACGGCCGACCACGGCCTGTTCTCGGTGGGGTGAACCGGCTCAGGTCCCGCTCGCGGCGAAGAGATGCGGGTCGGCCTCGGGAGAGTAGTCGGTGAGGTCGATGGTGAGGTCGGCACCGTCGTAGCCCGCGAGGACTCCCGAGTCGAGGGCACAGTACGACTTCACACCGCCGATCACCGGCACGGCCACACAGGTGGCTGTCGCTCCAGCCACGTCGTACATGCTCGCCGAGGCCGGAGCGATGTCCCGCTCCGCATCGGTGCGGAGGCGGTTGGCCATGGCCCGGTACCAGAACTGGTGGGTGAGCTGCGTGTCGCTCACCGCAGCATCGTCGATGCCGGTCGCGCAGCCTCCGGTCACGGTGTCGCAGGTCCGTGAGCCAGCGGCGTCGATGATGAATCGGACCGTCCCGATGGTCGTCGAGCGGCGCTCACCGTCCTGTGTGACCACCGCCGTGGTCGTGGCGCCGCCGTACTTGGTGACGATCGTGTACTCGGCGGTGAAGGTCGCGTCCTCGGCCCGATCGAGACGGTCGAGGACCGCGCCGATCGCGGGGTCGCGCACCTCTGGACGGTCGACGAGGGTCGGTCGCGGTCCGGTCGCGCATCCCGAGAGAACAGCTGCGATGAGGACCACGGCGGGGATCAGTCGAACGGTCCGTGGCGAAGTGCTGGCCGAACCGTCGGTGGACATGCACCCCGAGGCTACGGCGATACCCTCCGAGCGGTGCTGGCGGCTGTGATCGATCTCGACGCCGCCACGGTCGGCCTGCAGTGGGCGACCGGCGGTCTCCTCTTCACGTGGTTCACCACCCGACGTCGAGAGGTCGGCCTCGGCTACGGCTGGCTGATGCGTTCCGTCTTCGCCGTGATGGCGCTCGGTTCGGCTCTGCTCGGCTCGCGCTACGGCTGGGTCCCCGCCCGTGATCTCGCGGCCCTGGCCGTCGCGGCCGCTGCGATCGTCGGACTCGTGTCGTCGGTCGCCCGGCGGTTCGCCGGCGTCGCCGGTGCGACCGCCGACCACGATCGTCGCTCGGCACGCGTCGCAGCTATGACGGGGATCGACCGCGACCCCTCGACGGCGCGGGACGTCGGGGAGACCGGACCGGAGTTCGATCCGCGACTGGATCTCGTTCCCGCCGTCCTCGGCGCGTTCGGTCTGGTCGCAGCCGGGCTCGCCGCAACCGACGGGAGTGCGTACGACGGTGCCGTGTCGGTGCTCCGCGTACTCGTGGGAGCCGCCTTCCTCGGTGCCGTGACCGACGCGATGCTGCTCGGGCACTGGTACCTCGTCCAGCCGGGACTTCCGCGACGCCACCTGAACGATCTGGTGAGGGCACTCGGCATGATCTGGCCGGCCGAGGTGCTCGTGATGCTGCTTCCCACCGGGATGATCAGCGTCTGGACAGGATCGGTCGACGATGGCTGGGGAGGCGTGCTCGGCTGGTTCTGGGGGGCGTGCGCGCTGACGACCGGCGTTCTGGTTCGGGTGACGGTGGCGGCGCTGAGGGAACGGCAGTACTCGGCCGTGATGGCAGCGACCGGCCTGCTGTACCTGGCGATCCTGACGGCGTTCGGCACCGATCTGGTGTCGAGGGCTGTGCTCGCGTCCTGAGTCAGGGTCGTGCCGTCAGTTGACCTGACGGGTGTGGCCCTCCCAGTACGGCTCGCGGAGCTTGAACTTCTGGAGCTTCCCGGTGGACGTCCTGGCCAGCTCGGTGCGGAAGTCGACTCGCTTGGGGCACTTGTAGCCGGCGAGCTTCGTCTTCGTCCAGGCGATCACCTCCTCGGCGGTGAGGGCGGACCCGGGCACCGTCACGACGAGCGCCGTGACGAGCTCACCCCACTTCTCGTCGGGTATCCCGATGACGGCGACCTCGGCGACCTCGGGGTGCTGGAAGATGGCGTCCTCGACTTCGATCGACGAGACGTTCTCGCCGCCCGAGATGATGACGTCCTTCTTGCGGTCGGAGATCGTCACGTAGTTGGCGTCGTCGATCGAACCTCCGTCACCCGTGTGGAAGAAGCCGTCGTGGATCGCCGCAGCTGTGGCGTCGGGCTGTTCCCAGTATCCCTCCATGATCATGTTGCCGCGAGCGAGCACCTCGCCCTCACGGTCGACGGACATCGTGCATCCGACGACAGGGGCCCCGGCGCGGTTCAGCATCGTGGCCCGCTCGGCAGGGGAGAGGTGGTCCCACTCGGCCCGACCCCGGTTCATGGTGAGCAGCGGTGCCGTCTCGGTCAGACCGTAGATCTGCACGAACTCCCAGCCGAGGTCCGTCTCGCAGCGCTCGATGGTCCGCGTCGGGGGCGGGGCGCCGGCGACCACTATCCGGAGCCGGTCACGACCGGGGATCGGGCCATTCCAGTCCGCTGCGGCATCGAGGATCATGTTCAGGACGGCGGGCGCTCCGCACATGAGGCTCACACCCTCCCGCTCGATCCGGCGGAGGATCTCGGCGCCGTCGATCTTGCGTTGGATGATGTGGCGAGCCCCCATCCCGGTGACCGCGTAGAGCATCCCCCAGCCGTTGCAGTGGAACTGCGGCAAGGTGTGCAGGTAGACGTCGCGGTCGCTCACGCCCATGTGCCAGCCGAATATCGACGCGTTGAGCCACAGGTTCCGGTGCGTGAGCTGCACTCCCTTCGGCCGAGCCGTCGTGCCGGAGGTGTAGTTGATCGTCGCCGTCGCGTCCTCGTCGGGGTGCCAGGCACTCGGCTCGTTGTCGAAGTCCATCAGGAGGGCATCGGATTCCGCTCCGATCTCCCACTTCATCTCACACTCGACCGACGAGAGAGCCTCGGAGAGCTCGGGGTCGACGAGAAGCAGCCGTGCCCCGGAGTGCTTCACGATGTAGGAGACCTCCTCGGCGACCAGGCGGAAGTTCACCGGCACGAGGATCCGGCCCGAGCCCGAGACCCCGAAGAGTGCCGTCAGGAGCCTCGCCGAGTTGTGGGAGACCATCGCCACCCGCTCGCCGAGGCCGATCCCGAGTCGGTCCAACCCGGCGGCGATGGCACGGGCCCGGCGAGCCATCTCGGCGTAGTCGTAGGAGCCCCATGACTCGGCGGGCTGATCGGGCTCATCGACCACGGCGATGCGATCCGGGTAGACCAACTCGGCCCGACGGAGGAAGTCATTGACGGTGAGAGGAACTTTCACGCCCTCGAATGTAGTCGTCGACACCGGTTGAGGTGACGCCGGTCACGCTCGGTCCCCACGGTCGGACCGCGGTACCGTTCGTGGATGCCGGATCAACGCCCCACCAGCCATCGTCTCGGGATGACGGTGCCCCTCCCGGGTCACCTGCACACACACCGTGAACGACTGGTCGAGTTGGCCGACCTGGGCTACACGGACCTCTGGAGCGCCGAGGCCGACGGTGCCGACGGGTTCACACCGCTGGCATTGGCGGCGGCGTGGGAGCCACGCCTGCGTCTGGGTACTGCGATCATCCCGGCGTTCACCCGGGCGCCGGCGTGCATGGCGCAGTCCGTCGCCTCACTGGCGGACGCCGCCCCGGGGCGCTTCGCCATCGGAATCGGCTCCTCGAGCAATGTGATCGTCGAACGCTGGAACGGTGTGCCCTTCGAGCATCCCTACCGACGTGTCCGGGACATGGTCCGCTTCCTGCGCGAGGCCCTCTCCGGCGAGAAGGTCTCGTCCACCTACGACTCGTTCACGGTGGATGGCTTCCGTCTCGGCGTCCGCCCCGAGTTCCGTCCGCCGATCCTCGTCGCCGCGCTCCGGGAGCAGATGTTGCGCCTCGCGGGTCGGGAGTCCGACGGGGCGATCATCAACTGGCTCGCACCGGGCGATGTGCCGACGGTGGCGGGCGTGGTGGGGGAGGCCAGCGGCGGCGAGCCACGGGAGATCGTCGCTCGGGTCTTCGTGTGCCCGAGCGAGAACACCGAGGTCGTGCGAGCAGCTGCTCGCTTCGCGATCGCTGCGTACATGAACGTCCCTGTGTATGCGAGTTTCCAGGAGTGGTTGGGGAGGGGACCGGCACTCCGGGGGATGTGGGATGCGTGGGCCGCGGGCGACCGCAAGGCAGCGCTCGCCGAGATCGGAGACGAGGTGGTCGACGCACTCATCGTCCACGGTGACCCGGAGACATGTCGTCGGCGGATCCAGGAGTACGTGGACAACGGTGTGACGACTGTGGCCCTCGCCGTCCTGCCGCTCGACCCCGAGCTGGACCACTGGACGGCCGCCACCGCGCTGGCCCCCGGTTCCTGACCTCAGGCTGCGTTCGCCCCGCTCGTGGTTCCGGAGGTGCGGCGGGAGTTCAGTTCGGCTCGCAACCGGGCGATGTGCTCGAGTCCGCGGCGACGGGTCTCGGCGGAGAGCCGGAGGGTGGCGGGAACCCGCTTCGAGGGGAGGAGGAGCAGCGTGTCGAGGCCCTCGATGGCCAACTGGACGGGAGGTGCGTCGGGTGGCTGGGCGCTCGTGATGTCGGATGTGGTGCCTCGTGTCATGTGGCCATGATGACGGGGGGGTGTGACACTCACCCCGAGGCGACGATGGTGACCGCCGCGAACAGGATCCCGAGGGCGACCAGCACCGACGTCGTCATCGCAATGTTGACGCTCCGGCGCCCGCGTGACAGCACGACGTACCCGCAGAGGGCGCCGGCAACGGCACCGCCGAGGTGGCCGCCGATCGAGATGCCGGGCACGACGAAGGTGATCCCGAGATTGAGCAGGAGCAGGGTCCCGATCGAGGTGTTCAGCGGGTTGATGCCACGTTGCTGGTAGCCGACGGCAGCCAGGCCCATCAGACCGAAGACCGCTCCCGATGCCCCCCCGTGCAGGGCGTTCGGCTGGAGGAGCATCGCCCCGGCCGATCCTCCGAGAAGGCAGACGAGATACACCAGGGCGAACCTGATCCGCCCGATCGCCGGTTCGAGCATTCCCCCGAGTTGGTGGAGGAGGAACATGTTGAACCCCACGTGGATCAGACCGAAGTGGACGAATCCGGCGGTGACGACCCGGTACCACTCGGTCGGTCCGAGTGCCACGAGGTCCGCGGCGAGCCCCAGGTCGACCTGGAGTCGGGTCGTCCGACCCGACAGGCTCCGGGCATCGGCGAGTGCCACCGAGACGAAGACGGCCAGGTTGGCGATGATCAGCGATCGGGTGACGATCGCTGCATGAGCGGCCTGCCAGTACCGGAGCCGGGTGGTCAGGGGCGCTCGGGAGGCCCTGCGGCAACCCGGACAGAGACTCCCGACCGACCCGCGCGCGAGGCACTGCGCGCAGTGGGCCCGATCACAGCGGGTGCAACGCCGCGGTGCCGGACGATCCGGGTGGACGCCGCACGTACTCACCGGAGTCGTCGACGACGGCGGCGGAAGCGAACTCATCGGCTGCCACCGAACTGACGCAGGTAATCCCACGAGTAGATGCCGGTGCTGTGTCCGTCGTCCCAGGAGATCGCGAGCCCGTAGCTGCCGTGCAGCTCGGCGCTGAGAGCGACGGGGGAGCTGGTGCCCGGGAGCACGTCACGCTCCCTGAGACCCCGACAGTCGGCACACGGACAGGCGGCTCGCAGCTCGGTGACCGGGATCCGGATGGTCACCCGGTCCTCGAAACTCACCGAGAGGTGACTCGCGCGTTCGAGCTCGATCGACGTCGGTTCGATCACGTCGCGCTCACGGGGTGCTCGACGCGGGCGGGTCGGTCGGCGCGACGTAGGGGACCGACGGCTCACGCATCCGGCGTCCATCATCGGTGTCGCAGGAGGCGAGCAGAGCGGTCAGGCCGACGCAGGTGACCAGGAGCCCGAACCCATCGGACCAACAACGCCGGACCGGAGCAGACACGGCACGAACTCCGCTCACAGACATCAGGCTACCGGTAGTCTCGCCCTGTGGTCGTCGACGCCGGGAGGAGCACTCGTCCATTGACGATCATGACCGTCCACGCCCATCCCGACGACGAGGCGTCAAAGGGGGCTCCCACCATGGCCCGCTACTCGGCGCAGGGCGCGAGGACCGTCCTCGTCTGTTGCACCGGCGGGGAGGAAGGGGACCTCCAGAACCCGTCACTGCGAGAGCCCGGTTCGCCCTTCCACGGTCTGGACGCCGATGAGGAGCGGGCGCTCGTGGCGTCGCTGCGAGCGGCCGAGCTGGCCGAGTCGGCGAGGGTCATCGGCTTCGACGACGTCGTGATGCTGGGTTACCGCGACTCGGGCATGGCCGACTCGCCCGCCAACGATCATCCCGACTGCTTCCATCGTGCCGACCTCGACGAGGCGGTCGGCCGGCTCGTCGAGGTGATCCGCCGAACCGCCACCGATGTCCTCATCACGTACTCCGACGACCAGAGCGGATACCCGCACCCCGACCATCTCAAGGTCCACGACATCTCCGTGCTGGCCTTCGAGAGGGCGGGCGACCCGGCCTGGTACCCCGAGGCCGGTCAGGCGCACGTCGTGCGCAAGCTGTACTACTCCGCCTGGACTCGCCGACGGATCGAGGCCGTCCACACGGCGCTGCTCGACAAGCACGGCGAGTCACCCTTCGACGAGTCGTGGTTCGATCGGGTGGGCTCCGACCACCGCATCACGACGAGGGTCCCCATCGGGGACTTCCTCTGGGCCCGGACCGGTGCGTTGCGGGCACACGCCACGCAAGTCGACCCGTCGGCCCTGTTCTGGTTCGGGTTGGACGACGAGGAACTCGCCCGGACCTACCCGTGGGAGGACTGGATCCTGGCGGCGAACCGGGTCGGAGACATCCCTCCCCACGATGGCGAGTCGTGCCTGCTCGACGGGCTCGGAGCAGATGCGGGCGGGATGACGCGATGACTGGATCGGAGGGGTCGTTCGTCCAGTTCCGGGTCGTCGTCGCCAAGGGAGACGAACTGGTGTCGGGTCCCGACGATGCCGACCTGGTGCTCTCCGTCCCGCTGGCCGTGGTGTCCCAGGCCGGATTCGACCCGACGGCCGAGTTCATGCGAGGACGCCTCAAGGCCTCCGGTCCCACCGGCTTGCTCTTCGGCGTGCTCTCGGACGGATCGGCTGGACTCGAGCTCAGCCGCCTCGCATCACGTCGCGCAGCCTCCTGAAGCCGATCAGCTCCACCCCTGAGGAGTCGATCAGGGTGCGGGTCTCGGGGCCCGTGACGAGCTCGAGGTCGTCGATCCAGCCGGCCGCTGCATGGCTCATCGCCCGCACCTCGGGGGTGTCGCTCGCCGGCTGGACGTGGATCTCGGTGACGCCGGCGGGGAGCCGTTCGAGTTCGGCCAGCATCCTCTCCCTCGAACCCGGTCGCCAGTCGTGGTCGAAGTGATCCGGGAAGACGACGCCCTCGGACTCAGCGAGATCGCGGAATGGGAATCCGGCATCCACGGCGCTGATGGTCGAGGGCAGTCGGATCGGCAGGACGAACTCGACTGCCAACTCGAGGTAGATGTCGAAGAACTCGGGCCGGAGGGTGATCGTGCTCAGGTGCGGTGCGAGATGGGTGACGTCGACTCCCCAGGCGATGGCCCGGGAGATCTGCGCTCGCAACTCCCGGCGAACCTCGCCCGGGTCGGCGTGTTCCCAGAGATCGGTGAGCGTCTGGGGGAAACCACCGTCACCGGACAGGAGCGATGGCGCATGGGTGATCGGTCCCCAGCGGTAGTTGGCGTGCTCGGCGTTGAGCGTGAGGTGGACCCCGATGTCGTCACCGGGCCCGATCAGACCGGCGGCATGGCGAGCCCAGGGAGCTGGCACCATGAGAGATGCGGTGGTGGCGACCCCGTGGTGCAGGGCCTCCATCACCCCGGTGTTCGAGGCCTGGCTCAGGCCCAGATCGTCGCAGGAGATGATGAGCGCCCTCGTGTCGGGTGCCAGTCCGAGACGCTCGAGGAGTCGGGTCACGGGGCGACCATACCGGGGCTCGGGGCATCAGCCGCCGCAGAGGAACCACATACCGACCCGGGAGCGCCGGGCCTCGGTCATCGCATCGGCGAACAGCACGCGATGGGTGCCGTTCGGTTCGATGTGCAGTACCTCGGCGTGGCCGTGACGCACCAGTTCGTAGTTGACGAACACCCCGTCCTCGAACCGATGGACGTAGGCGAGGAGCCGGTCGTAGTGATCCCGACCGACGATGTCGCGACTCAGGACGACCCGCGTCCCCGGGGGGAGGAGCGAGGCGGTGTAGGCGGAGGCGGCATCACCGTGGCACTCGGCGGACTGACCGGTCGCCGGCTTGGCCACCTCCGGTGTGTCGATGCCGAGCATGCGGACACGCTCGAGTGTGCCGGCCACCTCGACATCGATGGTGTCCCCGTCGACCACTCGGACGACCGAACCGACGGTGTCGGCAGCCGGCTCGGTCCCCGACCCCTCCATGTGGTGCCCACACGCAGTGGACAGCGCTCCGACGAGGAGACCCAGGGCGATGCGGACCTGGACGACATGTCGTCGCGGGGCGTGCCACGCCCGAGGGCCCTCAGCTGTCAGAGGCGCTCGATGATGGTTCCGGTGCCGAGTCCGCCACCACAGCACATCGAGATGAGGCCGTGGCGGCCGTCCGTCCGCTCGAGTTCGAAGAGCGCCTTGGTCATCAGGAACGCTCCTGTCGCACCCAACGGGTGTCCGAGCGCGATCGCCCCGCCATTGGGATTCGTTCTCTCGAGGTCCGCGCCGACCTCCTTGGCCCAGGCGAGGACGACCGAGGCGAACGCCTCGTTGATCTCGAAGGTGTCGATGTCGTCGATCGTGAGCCCGGTGCGGGCGAGCAGCCGTCGAGTGGCGTCCATCGGCCCGGTGAGCATCAGGACCGGGTCGACCCCGACGAGACAGGTGTCGAGGACCCGGGCCCGCGGAGTGAGCCCCAGGGCCGCCGCCTTCTCGGCGGTCATCATCAGCACGGCAGCGGCACCGTCGGAGATCTGCGAGGAGTTGCCAGCGGTGTGCACACCGTCCTCCCGTGCCACCGGCTTGAGTTGAGCGAGCTTCTCCAGCGTCGACTCGCGGATCCCCTCGTCGCGCCGCACGGTCCGGAGATCACCCGTCGGCTGCCCGTCCTCGCCGAGCACCGGAGCCTCGACCTCGATCCACTGTCCGGCGAAGCGGTCCTCGTCCCAGGCGCGGGCTGCCCGCTGCTGCGACGCGAGGCCGAAGGCGTCGGCATCGGCGCGCGAGACGCCCCATCGCTCGGCGATGCGTTCGGCACCCTCGAACTGGGAGGTGAACTCGTACTGTTCGAAGTACGGCTTGGGGATCGGCACCCCGAGGCCGAGCTTCTTCGAGGAGTTGACCCCGATCGGGATCCGGCTCATGACCTCGACACCGCATGCCATGGCCACATCGGTGACCCCGGACGCGATGAGCGATGTCGCGAGGTTCGTCGCCTGTTGACTCGAGCCGCACTGTGTGTCAACCGTCGTCGCGGCCGTGCCGAGGGGGAGGCCAGCCGCGAGCCACGCAGTCCGCGTGACGTTGAAGCTCTGCTCGCCGACCTGGCTCACGCAACCACCGACGACCTGTTCGATCTCGGTGGGGTCGATTCCGACGCGCTCGACCAGCGCCCGCTGGACCCGCCCGAGCAGGTCGGCCGGGTGAACTCCGGCCAGGCCGCCGTTGCGGCGGCCGATGGGGGTGCGGAGGGAATCGACGATGACGACGTCGCGTCCCGAGGGCATGGATCTGGTGGATGAGGCCATGCAGGGAGGCTACGCCGGCGGGTCGGCCGAGACGTCACCCGATTCTCCGGTGAGTTCGGGCCGGAGATCTGTCCGCTGTCCGAGGGACCAGCGTGCGATGAAGCCGAAACGGTCGCCCCGGATCAACGTGGTGCGCCACTCGACCGGACGGTCGTGGCACACACCGAGCCGATGGATGCACAGCACCGCCTCACTGGAGTCGATGCCGAGCAGCGCACGCTCCTCCGGCTCGGGCACGATGGCTCTGATCCGCTCCCAGCCGGCACTGGGGCGCCGTCCGACGGTGCGCTCCAACTCGTCGTAGAGCGAGGTCGTCGAGAAGTCGAGGTCGAGCAGCGACTCCCCGATCTCGGCGGGGAGCCACACCCGGTCGATCGCGAGCGGTTCGTCATCGGCGAACCGGACCCGAGCCAGGACGATGAGTTCGCTGCCCGGTTCGAGACCGAGCTGGGCGGAGGCGACCGGGTCGGTGGTCCGTTCCAGGAGGAGCACCCGACTGCGCTGCTCGACACCTGCCTCCTCGACGACCTGGAAGAGGCTGTACAACGATCCGAGGGACTGCTCCACCCGTTGGTGGTCGACCAGGGTGCCGACCCCACGGGAGCGCCGCACGATCCCATCGGCGCCGAGGCGGTTGACGGCATGGCGCGCCGTGTGACGACTGACACCGTAGATGTCCATGAGCTCCCGATCCGTCGGGAACCGATCCCGGAAGTGTCCGAGATCCAACCGGCGACGAAGCTCGGACTCGAGTTGAGACCACAGGGCGAGACCGTCCTGCCCCCGGTCGAGCGCCTCGGCGCCGGACAGGAACGAACTCTGCGGGGTCTGTGTCGTCATGGCGCTGGGTCGCTCTCCGATCTGGTCCGAAGACCGCGACCCTCAGGGTAGACCCTCAGGCGAGGTACGCCTCTGGCACCGGCTTCAGCGGCCGCGCGTACCACAGCGGGCGCCTGAGCCCGTTCGGGCCCGGTGCCGGGCGGGTCTTGGCCAACCAGTCGAGGTACGCCTCTCGGGACTTGGCGGTGTCGACCACCACGTCGCCGTACTCGTCACCGGCGTGAGCCGGGGTCACCCGGACCCGCTGGTGCCAGCACTGCATCCCGGAGATCGGGTCCGGCTGGACCGCGAAGGTCAGGTTCTGGTGGACGCCGGTGTCGTTCCACCAGATCCGCTCGGTGTCCGGATCGTCCGACTGGTAGGCCGTGACACCCTTGGTCCGGTTCAGCGTCCAACTCGTCCCGTCGTTGGTGATCCGGGCGAGCCCAGCCCCCCATGAGCGGGCCTTGTCCTCCTCGAGGCGCCAGCGACCCATGTGGTGGGAGGCGGCGACGACACCGGGTCGGATGCCCTCGGTGCGCCAAGCGGAGATCACGAAGTGACCGATCCGCGTCGAGATCCGGACGAGGCCGTTCTCCTCGATCCCGAGCTTCTCGGCGTCGCTCGGGTGGATCCACAGCGGGTGGCGGTGGGAGATCTCGTTCAACCACTTGGAGTTCGCCGACCGCGTGTGGATCAGCGTCGGGATGCGGAAGGTGGGAAGGAGGATCCGTTCGTCGTTCTCGAGGTCGAGGTCCTCCCAGTGGACGTGTGAGGGGATCCACGTGGGCGTGGCGTACTCCGGCCAACCCCAGTCTCGCAGCGTCGTCGAGAAGAGTTCGAGCTTCTTGGACGGTGTCGGGAAGCCCTCCTTGATCTCGCCGTCCACCTCCACGGCCGGCGAGCCGTCTCCGAGTTTGGCCAGGTGCAGGGCGCCGAGCGTCGCGGCGTCGCCGTCCCAGGTGCCCTCCGTACCGGGCTTCCGGAACACCCCGAGGTCGTCCTTGGCGCAGTCGGCCACCGCGGACGGGTCGACCGAGCGCTCGTAGGGCCGGTAGGTGTCACCCGGAACGGCGTACGCCGCCCGATCGCGCATGAACTCGAGCGGTGTCTGACCGGCGGCCGCCGCGTCGGCGGCGAGGCCCGGGACGCTCTCGGCGAAGATCCTGCCGTAGTACTCGTCGATGCCCATCGGGGTCCCCGGCCGGTCGATGCTCTCGAAGTACTGACGGATCCCCAGCTGGCCGTCGGGGTCGATGCGCCACGACAGGTCGATCCAGAACTCGTTCTCCTCCCACACCTCGCCGACGTTGAAGTCGTAGGTCCTGGCATCGGGTCCCACCTCGGCCCCCGTGAGCTCGGCGTAGCGCCGCATGACCGGCTGTCGGAAGCCGACCCAGCGGCCGGCGTGCGTCTCGTAGCTCGCGAGGTCGTGTCGCTCCGATCCGACTCCCATCGGGAGGACGTAGTCGGCGAACCAAGCCGTCTCGGACCAGGTCGGGGTGAGGGCCACGTGACAGCCGACCTTCTCGGGGTCCGACAGCGCCTCGAGCCAACTGAAACCGTCGGGGTTCGTCCAGATCGGGTTGTAGACCCGGGTGAAGTAGGTGTCGAGCCGACCACGGCCCTCGTTGAGGAAATGGGGGAGGAGGATCGACATCTCGTGGTAGGCCAAGGGGTACTCCATCGGCCAGTTCATCTCGTTCCACTCACGGATCGGCTGACCACCCTTCGGTGGGGCCGGGACGAACTTGTTCCAACCGTTGCCCCCGGTGCCACCGGGGGTGCCCACCGAGCCGGTGAGCACGTTGATGAAGAAGAGGCAGCGAGCGACCTGCCATCCGCCGAGGTTGCCCGCACCTGCCGAGCGCCAGTTGTGCGAGGCGAACCTGGTCAGGTGGCGGCCGATGACGGCGGCGATGTCCCTGAGCTGCTGGGCGTCGACCCCGCAGACGTGCTCGGCCCGTTCCGGGGAGTAATCCGCATAGGCGTCGAGGAGGGCCGTCTCGAGTGACGCGAACTCGCACGGGAGGTCCGGGCGGGTCTCGGAGAGGTAGGTCTCCCAGTTGACCCACCGCCTGACGAAGTCACGGTCCCAGGTGCCGTTCTCGATCAGCAGGCGGGCGATGGCGAGCAGCATGAACGCCTCGGTCCCCGGCCACGGTGCCAGCCAGTGATCAGCCTTCGCCCCGGTGTTCGACAGGCGTGGGTCGACACAGATCACGGTCGCCCCGCGTGCCTTCCCCTCCATGATCCGCTGCGCATGCGGGTTGAAGTAGTGCCCGGCCTCGAGATGCGCCGAGATGAGGAAGATGACCTCCGCATTGGCGAAGTCCGATGACGGCCGGTCGAGCCCCATCCATGACTGGTAGCCGATCCGGGCGTTCGACGAGCAGATGTTCGTGTGCGAGTTGTGCCCATCGACCCCCCATGCCGACAGGACGCGTTCGGTGTAGCCGTCCTCGCCGGGTCGACCGACGTGGTACATGACCTCGTTGCCGCGACCCTCGACGATGGCCGTCCGGATCCGGCTGCCGATGTCGTCCAGGGCCTGGTCCCAGGTGACGCGCTCCCACGTTCCGGACCCACGGGGCCCGACCCGCTTCAGGGGATGGAGGATTCGCTCCGGGTCGTTGACCTGGTTGATCGTGGCCGGCCCCTTCGCGCAGTTGCGACCCCGGCTCGCCGGGTGCTCGGGGTTGCCCTCGAACTTGGTGATCTGACCGGTCTCCTTGTCGATGAACGCGACGAGACCGCAGGCAGCCTCGCAGTTGAAGCAGGTGGTGGGGACGAGCGTGTAGTTGCGCTCGACCCGCTCGGGCCAGGCCTTGGCGTCGAGTTCGGTCCAGTCGTGCCACTGGGCGTGCGGTGGATGGTTGGCGAGGGTCATGTGGTTCCTCCGGGACTGGGCGATCAGGAGAGTGGGACGGACTGACCGGCGCGGACGTAGGCGTCCTCGTAGGCGAACAGCCCGATGAGGGCGGACAGCCCGGCGAGGGCTGCGAGGGCATCGCCGGCGGAGCCGTCGGCCGCGAGCGAGACGGCGAGCCCCGCAGCGGGGAGGAGCAGACCGAGGACGACCCCGCCGAGCCAGAACCGGCCGGCGTAGGCACCGCGGGTCATCTCCAGGGTGGCGAGTTCGACGCTGCGCGATCCGTGCGAGACCACCTCGGTGAGGATGAGCAGCGCCAGTGCACCGAGCCCGGCGAGGAAGGTCACGCGGACGGCGTTCGGACTCGGCACCTCGGCGACGATGTCGACGAGGACCATGACGCCGCCCCCGGCGACGACGGCCTGGGCCAGCAGCGTCGGGAGGAGCAGCGGTGTCTGCCACAGGTCTCGCCCCTCGCACTGCCCGAAGAGGAACGCCGTGTAGCCGGCCACTGCCGCGGCCAGCAGGACCTGGGGGAGGGCGAGCCACACGAGGAGGTCGTGGGACCCGATCAGCGCCAGCAGACCCCACAGGCCGGTCACACCGGCGAAGGCTCCGAGCACCCACGCCCCGCGGACGAGCCACGAGGACGTGTTCGACTTGGTGAGGATGTAGAGGAATCGCGTCGGCTGCTTGAGATCAGCCACCAGGAGTACCCCGGTGATCGCCGTGAACACCCCGGCGATCACGGCCGGCACGAGTCCGGCTGCGATGTTCGACGAACCGTGGCCGAGGACGACCATGAGCGCGGCGAACAGCATCGCGCCCGCAGCGATGGCCTTGGTCACCAGGTAGCCGGACACCTTCGACTTCCACGTCATCGGGTGAGTGGTGGTGTAGGCGGTGCGAGCCACGACACCGGTCCCGCTGTGCTCGACCATGAGCGGCGTGATCGTCGGGTGGTCCCGGGTCGTGTCCGCCCAGATCATCCCGTCACCGGAGATCGCCGTGCGAGTCGGGTCGAGCGACGCCTGATCGACTCCGCGGTAGAAGACCTTGGGGTTGGTGCCCTGCTCGGGAGCGCGGACTGCGGTCTTGTCACGGGCCACGATCCGTGAGATCTCGCTCTCGGGGTCATCGAGGTCCCCGGTGATGATCGCGTGGGTCGGGCAGACGACGACGCAGGCCGGCTCGAGGCCCACCTCGACCCGGTGGTTGCAGAAGTTGCACTTGTGGGCGGTGTTCGTCTCCGGGTTGATGTAGATCGCGTCGTATGGGCAGGCGTTCATGCACGCCTTGCATCCGATGCACCGTGAGTCGTCGAAGTCGACCACACCGTTCGGTGCCCGGTGCAATGCGCTGGTCGGGCAGATCGTCATGCACGGTGCATCGTCGCAGTGGTTGCAGCGCATCACCGAGAAGGTGCGCCCCGTGTTGGGGAAGGCACCCGTCTCGATGTACTTCACCCAGGTGCGGTTGACGCCGAGTGGCACGTCGTGCTCACTCTTGCAGGCGACCGTGCAGGCATGGCAGCCGATGCATGAGTCGCTCGCGAGGACGAATCCGAGTCTGGTCATGTTCCCCCCAGTCGTCCGACCCTGACGAGGCCGGGTGAGTCGATCGTTGGACGTGTGGCTCCGGTGACGCCCGGGCAGACGCAGCCGATCACGCCAAGCCCTTCAGCATCAGGTTCCAGTAGAGGAAGGGCAACCCGAATCGCTTGAGGAACCACATGTCGCGACGCGGCTTGACGAGGTCGAGCAGCGGGATGCTCGGTGTGAGCTTCATCGAGTAGTCGAACTCGACGAGCATCATCGAGTGTGCCGAGGTCGTGATGGGACAGCTGGCGTACCCGTGGTAGCTCTCGGGAAGGGGCCGTCCGGCGAGTTGCGCGAGGAGGTTCGCCACGACGACCGGTGCCTGCTTGCGGATGGCGGCGCCGGTCTTGGAGTTCGGAGTCGATCCGACGTCGCCGAGGGCGAAGACGTTCGGGAAGCGGACGTGCTGCATCGTCTCCTTGTCCACCTCGACATAGCCGGCGGGCGTGTCGGCGGCCAGCGGGGACGCCTTCACCCAGTCGGGAGCGGACTGCCGGGGGACGATGTGGGCGATGTCGTAGTCGATGGTGCTCGTTCCGTTCGCGGCGCCCAACCCGGTGACGGTCACCCTCTTGGTGGCGGGGTCGATGGCCGTGACCTCGGACTCCGGGTGGAGGTGGATCCCGTAGTCGGCGATGACCATGTCGAGCTGGTCGGCGATCTCCGGGATCCCGAAGGCGCGTGCGCCGGGCACGATGAGGTGGATGTCGATCTTGCCGAGCACGCCCGTGCGACGCCAGTGGTCGGCGGCGAGATAGGCGATCTTCTGCGGTGCCCCGGCGCACTTGATCGCGCCGGTCGGCATCGTGAACACAGCGGATCCGGAGCGCATGTCCCGGATGTTGTCCCACATCAGCGGCGCGAGGTCCGGACGGTAGTTCGAGGCGACACCGTCATGGCCGAGGGCCTCCGGGAGCCCCGACATCGCCGCCCAGTCGAGTTGGATCCCGGGGCAGACGACGAGGGCCTCGTACTCGTACCGGCTCCCGTCGGCGGTCTCGACCGTGTTCTCCTCCGGGTGGAAGGCCGCAGCGGCCTTGCGGATCCAGGTGACCCCCTTGGGCATCACCGACGCCTCGCTGCGACGGGTCGATGCCACGTCGACGATCCCGCCGCCGACGAGAGTCCACAGCGGCTGGTAGTAGTGCTCGCCGGACGGCTCGATGACCGCGACGTCGGTCTCGCCGGCTCGTCGCAGGCGGGCCGCGACGCTGACGCCGGCCGAGCCCCCGCCGACGATGATGATCTTGTGCTTCATGATCCCCCCGATCATGCAGTCAGCGGTGGGGTCGGGGCCCGCCGCCGGGCTGCGACCCCACCGTCGTGGATGTCAGGCGCGCTGCGTGGTCTCCACCCAGGCGTTGTATCCGCCGAGGACGTCGCTCACGTCGGCGAAGCCCTTCTCCCGGAGCACGCTCGCCGCCACCGAGGAGCGATAGCCGCCGGCACAGTAGACGACGGTCGGTCGTGACGGGTCGAGCTCGGCGGTCCGCCCGGGCAGTTGGCTGACCGGGATGTTGACCGCATCGGGCACCATCCCCACGGCGACCTCGCCCGGGTTGCGGACGTCGATGACCTGCAGCCCGGCGACCGTCGCGGTGCGCTCGTTGAACTCCTCGGCGGTGAGCCGGGATGCGAGTTGTGTCCGCCCGGGATTCTCGAGGAGCGCGGCGTAGGGGTTGTCGAGGTAGCCGACCACCCGATCGAAGCCGATGCGGGCCAGTCGGTTCTTGGCCTCGAGTTCGAAGCCGGGCTCGACGAAGAGGACGATGTCGACGTCGGACGGGATGACCGAGCCGGCGAACTCGGCGTAACGACCGGCCAGTCCGACGTTCACGGCACCCCGCAGGTGGCCCCTGGCGAAGTCCTCGGGGGAGCGCCCATCGATCACCATCGCCCCGGAGGCCACAGCTGCGTCGGCCTGGGCGAGATCGAGGGCGGCCGGTAGCGCATGCTCGTCGAGCAGGTCCCGGTTCTGGCGATTCAGGATCGCGTCGTAGACGAAGTAGCTCGGAGCGGGTGGTTGTCCCTCGGTGACCAGCGCCATGAAGGTCTCCTTGTCGGCGGCACGCAGCGCGTAGTTGGTCGCCTTCTGCTCTCCGATCGTCGAGGAGCGTTCGGTCGAGAGGTTCTTGCCGCACGCCGAACCCGCTCCATGGGCTGGGAACACCCTCGTCTCATCGGGCAGGGTGACGAGCTTGGTGTTGAGTGACTCGTACAACATCTCGGCCAACTCGTCGCGGGTGAAGCCGATCGAGGCGAGCAAGTCGGGTCGTCCGACGTCGCCGATGAAGAGGGTGTCGCCGGTGAACACGCCGAAGGGGGCCGGGTCCGACTCGCGCTCGTGGACGACGATCGACATCGACTCGGGGGTGTGCCCCGGGGTGTGGCGGAATTCGAGCACCACCTCGCCGAGGGAGACCCGTTCCCCGTCGGCCATCTTCCGGTGCGGGAACTCGGCCTGGGCGATCGACGAGTAGCAGATCTCGGCTCCGGTGGCGGCCGCCAACTCGAGGTGGCCCGACAGGAAGTCGGCGTGGAAGTGGGTCTCGATCACCATCGTGATCCTCAGGCCGCTCGCCTCGGCATCTGCGAGGTAGTCGGCGATGTCCCGCTGCGGATCGATGACGACGGCCTTGCCACTCGACTCGTCGCCGATCATGTACGAGGCGTGCGAGAGGCATTCGAGGTAGTACTGCGTGAACTTCATGGCTCCTCTTTTCGTGTCATCGTGAACACTAGTTGTCCGGACATTTCTGTCAAGGTCATCGGTCACATGCCCTGCTCGTCGAGGACCCACTCGGGCCGGCGACCGACGTCGTCCCCGGGCGCTCGTCGATCCCGGCACCCCTGAGGTCACGGCGCGAGGGCGAACCGGATGCGACCGCCTCGACCGCCTGGTGTGCCGTCGCGTGCAACCGCCCTCCCAGCCGGTCCCAGAGTCCGGCACGGCGGAGGACGTCCCGCACGGGTCCCTTGACGTCGCAGAGGTGGAGGTCGATCGGGGAGTCAGCGAACTCGTCGATGAGCTCGGCGAGCGTGTCCGCACCTGTCGCGTCGAGATCGTTGATGCCCGAGCAGTCGAGCACCAGGGTGCCGGGGCCGCCGATCCCGGATCCCTCCGCGAGGAGGAGCCGCTTGACGTGTTGGGCGTTGACGAACGACAGCGCCGCGTCGATCCGCACGACCCGGACGCCGCTCGTGGTCTCGGCCTCGGGAAACCGGTCGAGGTTCCGGTAGCTCGTCGTGCCGGGTATGCGTCCGAGTACGGCCGAGTGGGGCCGGGACATGCGGGCGAACACGACGAGCATCGAGGCCACGACGGCGACGGCGATGCCGATCTCGATGCCGAGGACGAGGGTGGCGCCGAAGGCGATGGCGAGTCCGACGAGGTCACTGCGTTTGACCTTGGCGATGTGGCGCATCTCCCTGATGTCGACGAGGTTGACGACCGCCACGATGATCACTGCGCCGAGGGTCGCCTTGGGCAGGTTCCCGAACAGCGGTGTGAGGAACGCGATCGTGACGAGAACCAGACCGGCGGTGATCAGGGAGGCGAGCGGTGTCCGGGCGCCGGCTGCATCGTTGACCGCGGTCCTCGAGAAGCCGCCGGTGACCGGGTACCCGCCGAAGAGCCCGGAGACGACGTTCGCACCACCGAGCGCGATCAGTTCCTGGTTGGCATCGACGTCGTAGCGATGACGTCGGGCATAGACCTTGGCGACGGCGATCGACTCCATGAAGCCGATCACGGTGATCACGAGCGACGTCGCCAGCAGGTCGGCGAGGAGACCACCGTCGAGGTCGGGGAGGCCGAGGGCGGGGAGCGAGCCGGGGATGTCGCCCACGGTCGCGACCCCCCGTTCGTCGAGCGAGGCGAGGGCCGTCACGAGGGTGGTGGCGACGACGACGACGAGCGCTCCCGGCAGTCGCCGTGCGATGCGCTTCAGCACCAGCAGCACCACGATGCTCGACCCGCCGATGGCCAGAGTCGGGAGATGGACCTCGCCGAGCGCGCCGACGACTTCGAGGAGGGTCTCGTGCAAGCGCTCGGTGCTCGGTATTGCGATGCCGAGCACGTGCTTGACCTGGGACGAGCCGATGATGATCGCGGCTGCCGCCGTGAAGCCGACGAGGACCGAGTGGGAGAGGAAGTTGACGACGAACCCGAGTCGACCGAGTCCGAGCACGAGATGGACGAGGCCGACCATCAGGGCGAGCAGGGCCGCCGCGGTGACGTAACCGGCGCTTCCCTGCTCGAACATCGGTTGGAGGGCCGATGCGGTGAGGAGGGAGACGATGGCGACGGGACCGACGGCCAGTTGGCGCGATGTGCCGAGGAGTGCGTAGGCGATGACCGGGAGGGTCGAGGCGTAGAGGCCGACCTCCGGTGGGAGGCCGGCGAGGAGCGCGTACGCCATCCCCTGTGGGACCAGCATCGCGGCGATCGTGAGTCCGGCCGAGATGTCGCTCCGGAGGTCGACGCGTCGGTAGCGGCGAAGCCACGTGGTGGCCGGGACGAACCGACTCACATCGGCCGTGATCCCCCGGGTGGCTGGACGACCGAGCACGCCCCAATTGTACGGACATTTATCGGAATGTCAATCGACGTCGCCCAGGGGGTCGGAACCCGGGTATTGTACGGACATATGCTCCCGCGTTCGATGCGACGCCCACGACAGAGATCCCGTGCGAGTCTCGACTCCCCAGCGGTCGCGTTACTCCTCGCGACCGCACTCGCCAGCGTGTCGGGCTGCGGTGGGCCCGAGAGCGACGCCGCGGACGTCACGTCAGCCGTGGCGGACTCGACGGGCGGCGGGACGATGCCCTCCGCAGCGGTCACCATGCTCGACCCCGTCGATGTCGCCGACGTGCTCGGCCGCGGCGGGATCCGGATCATCGACGTCCGCACCCCGGCGGAATTCGCGGAGGGTCACATCGCTGGTGCGGAACTCGTCGACATCTCGCAACCCGACTTCGTCGACCGGATCGCCGCCCTCGATCCAGCCGGCACGTACTTCGTGTACTGCCGCTCGGACAACCGGTCCGGAGTGGCGACCGAGCTGATGCTCGACATGGGCTTCACCTCGCTCTACGAGCTGCGGGGTGGCACGGTCGCCTGGCAGGAGGCCGGCCTCCCGCTCGATCGCGGCTGAACCTCCCCAGGAGCTCAGACGCCCATCACCCGACGCTGGAGTCGCTGCATCCCGGCGATCCACTTCTCGGGCTCCGTCGCCTTGAACCGCAGGTAGTCCGCGACCTCGGGGTGCGGGAGGATCAGGAACCTCTCGTCGACGATCGCCTGGTGCACGACCTCGGCGACATCGTCCGGCTCGAGCACCGCGCCGACCGAGCGGACGACCTCGCCGCCGTCACCGATGGTCGAGCTCTGCGCCAGCATCGCCGTGTTCACGCCCTGCGGGCACAGGCAACTGACCTTGAGACCCCTGGCCCCATAGGTGATCGCCAGCCACTCGGCGAACGCGACGGCGGCGTGCTTCGAGAGCGAGTACGGGGCCGAGCCGATCTGGGCGAGCAGCCCGGCCGCGGACGCCGTCGAGCAGAAGTAGCCCTCGCCGCGGGCGAGCCAGCCGGGCAGGAGGTGGCGGGCCGCCCACCGGTGCGCGTGGGTGTTGATGGCGAAGGAGAGATCCCACATCTCCTCGTCATCCATCGGATCCGTTCCGAGCGCGACCCCGGCATTGGCGAAGAACAGGTCGATCGGACCGAATGCCTCCTCGGCTGCCCGGATGAGAGCGATGTTCCCGGCCTCCGTTCCGAGATCGGCCGCGATGGCCAGGGAGCCGGCGAGCCCGGCTGCAACGGCATCGGGTGGGAGGCGGTCGGCGAGCACCAGCTTCGCACCGGCGGCGTGGAAGCGCCGGGCGAGCGCGGCGCCGATCCCGCCGGCGGCACCGGTGACCACGACATGACGACCTGAGATGTCCATCGTCACATCGTAGATCTGCGCCTCATCCCCACGGTCCGTCGGAGCGGGCGGTACGGTGATGGGGGATGGATCACCCCAACGACTCAGCCAGCACTGCGCTCCTCGATGCCGACGACCAGGTCGGGCCCGACCCGGAGATGGTGATCGTCGCCGCCGTTGCGATGATCGATGACGCCCTGGCGACTCTCCTGCAGCGGGAGCTCATCTCGGCGAACGAGGTCACCGACGTGCTGCTCGACCTCCGCTCCACCCTCAGCAGCATTCGCTGAGGGGCCGTCCCTCGGCGCTGTGCTCACCGGGACCGGTGGGGATCAGCGCAACACCCTGCGACACGCCCGGGCAAGCAGGTTGCCCACGACCGCACCGGCCACGATGTCGCTCGCGTGATGGATGCGGACGTGGACCCGGCTCAGCCCCACCAGTGCCGCCACGGCGAGCCACAACGGGGCCCAGCGTCGTCCATCCCACCGGATGAGGATCGTCGAGGCGAATGCCGCCGAGCTGGCGTGGCCGCTCGGGAACGACGAGGTGGACGGTGCCCGGACGTCGAGTCCGTCCGCTCCGGCGACGGTCGGGCGCTGACGTCTGAAGATCCGTTTGATCCCCTGGTTGACGACGAGGCTCTCGACGCCGAGCGCGAGGGCGAGCGCGATGGCCTGGTCGGGACGCCGGCGGGCGACGCTGCGGATGATGCCGAGCAGGTGCCAGACGAGGCTCCAGTCGCCCAGACGGCTCGCCGCGAGGAAGACCCGGTCGACCGCGGGCTCACCACGTATCCGATCGAACGCGAGATCGATCCGTCGATCGAACGACGCAACCCACGGACCCAGGTGATCCGTGCCGCGGTCGGCTCGGTCGTCCACGGGATCAGCCACGACGTGGACCGAGCACGACGGGAGCCTCCACGGCGGCGCGCGCCGGATCGCCACCGAATTCCGGACACCACCGCTGGTACGCGCAGTAGTTGCACAGCCCGCTGCGCTGTGGGCGGAACTCGCCGGTGTCACACGCCTGAGCGATGGCGCGGTGGACTGCGGTGACCCGGGTCTCCATGAATCTGGTCGACTGGTCGGTCGGCGAGGCGGCGACGACCTGACCCGAGCGCAGGTACATCAACTGCACACGGGTTGGGCGCTCTCCGAGACTGCGTTCGCAGAGCACCGAGTACAACTGCACTCCGCCGAGGGACTTCTTCTCACGTCCGGGCGCAGGGGCACGCCCCGTCTTGTAGTCGGTGACCACGAGGCCGCCGTCGGCGTCTCGCTCGAGCCGGTCGATTATCCCTCGCAGGGTGACCGGTCCGACGGGGGCCTCGATCCTCATCTCCAGGCCGACCGCGCGCACCGAGGTCGGGTCCTCCATCGCGAGGTAGGCGTTCGCGAGGAGCCTGCAATCGTCGAGGAAACGGTCGAGCCTGCCGTCGTCGAGGTCGAGGTCGAGGAGATCGGGGTGGGACCGGTACTCCTCGATGGCTCGGTCGACGCTCCGTTCGAGATGCTCCACCCCTCTGTCCCCGTCCTCTGCGAAGAAGACCTCGAGTGCCCGATGGACGAGTGAGCCCTTCGTCGTCGCCTCGGTCGGTGGGTCGGGAAGCCGCTCGACGTTCACGAAGCGGAATGCCAGTGGGCACGAGAGGAACGACTCGATCCTCGACGGTGACAGGGTTGTGGGGATCGGGAAAGAGTTCACTGCCGAGAGCCTCCCACAGGGGTGTGGTGCCGTGTGCCGCCCACCCGGCTCATCCGAGTGGGAGCAGGCGCTCGACGTACGTCGCGAACACGCCCGGCACGGTGAACGGTCCGAAGTGATCGAAGTCGTCGGTCTGCACGAACGAGGCGGATGGCATGCGCTCGGCAACCGCTCGGGCGAACGACGACGGCTGATGCTCCTCGACGACGCCGGCGAGGACGGTGGTGGCGAGCGTGACCTCCGGAAGCCGGGCCCACAGGTCGGTCTCGTGGGCCGAGCGGAACACGGCGGCCTCGAACTCCGGTCGACATCGCAGGAGGACCCCGCCCTCGGGTGTGTCCTCGAAGCCGAACTCGACGTAGTCGCGCAGCACCCCCGGGTCGAAGGAGCCGAGTGGGCGCTTCCCCGAATAGTTGTCGAGGGCCGCGTCGAGCGAGTCGAATCCCGGTCGACGCCTCACGGCACCCTGCACGATCGGCAGGGAATCGACGTCGAGATCGGGCACCGGAGGAGGGGCGATGGGTTCGAATGCGAGTAGGCGACCGAAGAGCGCCGAGTCGCCGAGCGACGCGAGGAGCACTGCGGCCCCGCCCATCGAGTGTCCGAGCACGTCGAGGCCGCTGTCGGGTGCGATGTGCCGTGCGGCGGTCGTGACGTCCTGCGCGAATCCGTCCCAATTCGTCGGATCGGACACCGGCCTCGGGGAGAATCCATGCCCCCGGTAGTCGAGGGCCCACACCGCCCGTCCGGGTGAGAGCCGGGCGACCAGTTCCCTGTAGCAGTGCGCGTGGAACCCGGTCGCGTGCGAGACCAGCAGTGGTCGTCCCTCGCCACCGAGGTGGTGGAGTGCGAGTCGGCCTCCGTCGGACCTCGTCAAGTCCAGCGACCGGCTCACTTCAGTGCGTCGACGAACATCTTGGTCTCCTCGCCGATGTGGGCCGGGACCACGTGGCCCTCGCGATCACACACCGTCGACCAGTTGTCCCGGAGCGACTCCGGTGAGAGGTCGGAGTCCGTGAAGCCGAGGCATTCGCCGATGAAGATCTCGGCCACCCGGCCGCCGCCGACGGAGAAGACCCGCCCCGTCGCCTCGCAGGTCTCGTGCGCCAGGTAGGTGACGAGCGGAGCGACGTAGTGCGGTTCGAGCTTCCTCCCGAGATCGCCGAGGAGGTCCTCGGTCATCCGGGTCAGGGCGATCGGTGCGATCGCATTGGCGCGAATGTTGAAACGCGCACCCTCCACCGCCAGCACACGGGTGAATCCGACGAGTCCCATCTTCGCGGCCCCGTAGTTCGCCTGACCGAAGTTCCCGAAGATCCCGGCGGCCGAGGATGTCGAGATGATCCGGCCGAATCCCTTCTCCCGCATGATTCGGAAAGCCGGTCCCGTCACGTTGAAGGCCCCACGGAGATGCACGTCGAGGACCGGTGACACCAGCGACTCGTCCATGTTGTGGAAGGCCTTGTCCCGCAGGATGCCGGCATTGTTGACAACGATGTCGACGGTGCCGAAGGCCTCCACGGCGGTTGCGACGATCGCCGCGCCACCTTCGGGCGTCGCGACCGAGTTGGTGTCGGCCACCGCCTCGCCGCCGAGGGCCTTGATCTCGTCGACGACCCGCTCCGCAGCTCCCTTGTCCGAACCCGTCCCGTCGACTGCTCCGCCGAGGTCGTTGACCACGACGAGCGCGCCCCGTGAGGCGAGGAGGAGGGCGTGCTCGCGGCCGAGGCCGCCTCCCGCTCCGGTGATGATCGCAACCTTGCCGTCGAATCCGAGTTCTTCCGTCATGCGCCGAAGGTTACCGATGCCGGCTGCACCGCAGTCGGTCCGTGCTCGCCCGGTGCCGAGCGCGCTCAGTCGTCGTCGTCGAGCCAGGACCCGGGAGCGACGAGGTGCCCTTGGCCGTCCACCTCGACCTCGATGGGGTCCTCGCCGTGATTCCACAGACGCCAGTGTCCTCCGCTGACAGTCATCTCACAGCGATTCCCCCGGTGGAGGAACCGGACGGTCAGGCCATCCCAGGGAAGGCTCGTTCCCGATTCCGGCGGACTGGGCTCGATCGCGAGGACATCACCCCTGAATCGGATGCCGGCGAAACCGTTGACGAGTGCAGCCCACACCCCACCGCAGTTCGCGATGTGGACCCCGTCGATCGTGTTGCGATGGGTGTCGGCGAGGTCGAGGGCGAGGGCCTGTCCGAGATAGCGGACGGCGCTGCCGATGCGGCCGACCTGCGCGGCCACTGCCGCTTGGACACACGCCGACAGTGATGAGTCGCCGGTGGTCAGGGGGTCATAGAAGTCGAAGTTGCGTCGCCGCTGCTCGACATCGAACTCGTGGTCGCGCAGCAGCATCGCGAGGACGACGTCGGCCTGCTTGAGGACTTGGTGTCGATAGATGACGAGCGGGTGGAAGTTGAGCAGGAGCGGATACTTCTCCGCCGGCGTGCCGGCGAAGTCCCACGGCGCGAGGTCGAGGAAGCCCTCGTCCTGCTCGTGGATGCCGAGTCCGGTGTCGTAGGGGATCGCCATGGCAGCCGCCGCGACACGCCACTCGTCCGGCTCGGTTGCGAGCAGGCCCGTCGAGCGGATGAGGCGGGCGTAGTCGTCGGGTGCGCTCGAGCGCAGTTGCTCGACGACATCGGCCGCCCACGCGAGGTTGAAACGCGCCATGATGTTCGTGTAGGCGTTGTCGTCGACGACGGCCGAGTACTCGTCCGGACCGGTCACCCGGTTGATGTGGAAGCGACCGTCGCTGCCGTGGAAGCCGAGATCGGCCCACAGTCGAGCGGTCTCGACGAGCAACTCGGCACCGATCCCGTCGAGCAGCGATCGATCTCCGGTCGCTGCGAGGTGGCGGTCCAGGGCGTGGATGACTGCGGCATCGATGTGGTATTGGGCGGTTCCCGCCGGGTAGTAGGCAGAGGCCTCCTCACCATTGATCGTCCGCCATGGGAACAGGGCCCCACGTTGGGACATCTCCGCAGCGCGGCGACGCGCCGCCTGGAGTTGACCGTGCCTGAACTCGATCAGGCGGCGTGATGAGTCGGGGAGGGTCCTGGCGAGGAACGGGACGAGGTACACCTCGGTGTCCCAGAAGTAGTGACCGTCGTATCCGTCTGCGGTCAGGCCCTTGGCAGGGATGCCACCTCCGGCCACGCCGGCGGCGGCCTGCGCGAGTTGGAACAGGTGCCACCGGACGGCCTGTTGGATCTCCGGGGAACCGACGACATCGATGTCCGCGACCGCGTGGAAACCCGCCAGCCATGATTCCTGGTCGCGCGCCAGTCCCTCGAAGCCGACACCATCGGCACTGCGTGCGACACGCTCGACCGCGGCGGCGAGTTCGTCGGGGAGTCCATGGCCACCGGCCGCGGAGGCGACGTCGTATGCGACCACCCGGTCGAGCACGATCGACTCGCCGGCCCGAAGGGTGGCAGCGCACCGGTGGCGGCTGACCTCGTCGTCGCGCAGTGCCGAGTCCGTCGAGGCGGCGAGGTCCAACGGATGCGCGTGGCCGTGGGCTCCGCGTCGCTCGGCCGAGATGACGGCCGAGCAACCCGCGAGTACGCCACTCGCGCGGCAGCGATCGACCATCGTCACGACGACACGGGGATCCCCGTGGACAAGGCCGAGGCGACGGACCTCGGGCAGGAGGACCGGCGCGTCGAACCGGCGGCCTCGGCGGGGGTCGGACGTGTCACGACGGTCGTCGGACTCCGACGTCGGAACACGGCACGTGGCGACGAGTCCGACCGTGGCCTCACCCTCGATCAGCGCCACGGTCGTCCGGATCGCCGCCGTGTGGCGATCAACGAGGCTGGCGAGTCGTTCGATCGTGACCTCGACGACGGCCCCCGATTCGGAGCGATGCCGTCGACGACGCGTGGCGACGCCCCGACGCAGATCGATCTCCCGGTGGTGGGCGAACGCCCTGTCGTCGAGCGTCGAGATGATCGAACCGTCGACCTCGATCGACGTGGCGTGGCACTCGTGCACCGGGACCAGCGTCTGACCGGTGCGTGCCAGGGCGTGGGCGTTCTCCGGGTAGCGGATCGGCCATGTCTCGTGGACGCCGTTGACGAACACCCCGGCCGTCGGGTCGAACCCGGGTTCATCGCTCCTGTCCCTGATCCCGATGTGTCCGTTCGAGACGGCGAACAGTGTCGAGCAGACGTCGTCATGGGCCGACGGTCGCGCGGTGTCGATCACCCGCCAGGGATCGATGGGGCGCGCCGGGTCCCTGCCGAGCAGGGTCGAGGAGTCTGCGCTGGTCATGGCGTCACCTGCTCCGGCACGACCCGATCATGCCGGAAGAGTCTCGGCGAGGTCGCGCACCACCACGTGCGCGCCCGCAGCGCGCAGGGCCCGGGCGTTCCCGGTCCGGTCGACCCCGACGACGAGGACGAACCCGCCCCGGACGCCGGCGGTCACACCGGACTCGGCGTCCTCGATGACGGCGACATCGGCCGGGTCGACACCGAGTGACGCCGCGGCGGCGAGGAAGGTGGCCGGATCGGGCTTCCCCGCCAGACCCCTGCCAGCGGCGACGACCCCGTCGACGACGACCGGGAACCGGTCGCCCAGGCCCGCGGCACCGAGCACGCTCGTGGCGTTGCGCGACGAGGTCACCACCGCGGCGGGCACCCCCTCGCGCTCGAGCAGGTCCAGCAACCGCACGGTCCCCGGGTACGGCTCGATCCCCTCCGTCACGAGAAGGAGTCGGAACTCGGCGTCCTTCCGGTTCCCGATCGCGGCGACCGTGCCGTCCCCCGGTGCGTCATCGACGTGACCCTCGGGAAGTCGGATCCCGCGGGAGGCGAGGAAGGTGCGCACCCCGTCGAGGCGGGGCCGGCCGTCGATGTGGCGCAGGTAGTCGTCGGTGGAGAATCCGTGGTCGCCGAGGGTCGATGCCCATGCCCGGTGGTGCATCTCCGCCGTCGGCGTGATCACCCCGTCGAGATCGAAGAGGACCGCCGAGAACGAGGGCCAGTCGATCTCGGTGGCCACGGCTCAGGAGACCCCGAGCCGTGCGAGCGCCGTCTCCCGCAGGCCCCGGTAGTCCAACTTGCCGTTCACGGCACGGCCGACGGTGGTGACGCGCAGGAGATGGCGCGGCGACTTGTACCCGGCGAGACCGGTTCGCACGTGGGCGATCAACTCCTCGTCCGCCACCTCGGATCCGGGCTCCAGTTCGATCAGCGCGCAGATCGCCTCGCCGAAGCGTTCGTCCGGGACACCGACGACGGCGCTGTCACGAACCGCCGGATGTGTCTTGAGGGT
This sequence comes from Actinomycetota bacterium, assembly GCA_041164245.1. GTDB lineage: Bacteria > Actinomycetota > Acidimicrobiia > Acidimicrobiales > Ilumatobacteraceae > Casp-actino5. The sequence goes on from JBEAPU010000078.1 coordinate 61,572, forward strand.
CTCCTCGACCTCCTCCGGGTAGACCTTCTCACCGCCGGTGTTGATGCACTGACTGCCGCGTCCGAGGAGCCGGACCGAGCCGTCGGCCGCCACCGTCGCCCAGTCTCCGGGGATCGAGTACCGCACACCGTCGATGACCTGGAAGGTGGCAGCCGACTTCGCCTCGTCCTTGTAGTAGCCGATGGGGGTCCTGCCCCGCAGTGCGACGCGTCCGATGTCGTCGGATCCCGGCGTGACGTCCCGGCCGTCCTCGGTGACGACCCTGGTGTTCGGGCCGAGCACGAAGCGTGCCGTGGTGTCGTCCCCGCTCGACTCCTTCGTCGAGACGTTGCTCGCCATCCCGATCGCCTCGCTCGATCCCAGCGTGTCGACCATGATGAGGCGCTCGTTGTGTCGGAGGAGTCCCTGCTTGGTCTCACGGGACCACATCACACCCGAGGAGACGATCACCCTCAGACTCGAGATCTCCCATCGTCCGGGTTCGGCGTCGAGGGCACGCAGCATCGGCCTGGCGAAGGCGTCGCCGACGATCGAGATCGAGTTGATCCCTCGGGACTCGATGGTGTCGAGCAACTCCTCGACGTCGAAATGCCGACCGGTGAGGGTCGTCGTGGACCCGCCCAGCATCATCGTCGAGATCGCGTTGAAGAATCCCGTCCCGTGCATGAGCGGCGCTCCGGGGAGGCCCCGGGGCCCGGCACCGGAGATCCTCGCGGCGACGGCACCCTCGGTCGGCACGTCCGGCAGGCGTCGCCGATTGCTCGCGTCGAGAGCACCGACGAGGTCGTCCTGCCTCCACATCACACCCTTGGGCATGCCCGTCGTCCCGCCCGTGTAGAGCAGGAGGAGATGGTCACCGCTGCGGCCCCACGGCCCGGTGACCGGACCGGTCGCGGCGGTCGACGCGATCGCCACCTCGTAGTCGACCGCCCAGGGCGGGCACGGCCCGGATCCGTCGCCGACGCGCAACCACAGACGGATCCCGCCGAGCCGGGCGCGCACGTCGTCGACCCGATCGTCGAACGTGCCGTGGTAGACGACGCAGCGAGTGTCCGCGTTGTCCCACAGGTAGACGAGTTCATCGGCCGTGTAGCGGTAGTTCGTGTTGACCACGGCCATACCCGCCTTGAACGCCCCGAGCACCGACTCGAGGTACTCGGGACCGTTGTACAGGTACTGGGCCACCTTGTCCTGCTCGGTCAACCCGGCGGCGAGAAGCACGGTGGCGACGGCGTCGGCTCGACGGTCGAACTCCTGCCACGTGCGACGGACGTCGCCATGCTGGAGGGCCAGCTCGTCCGGGATCGTTGCCGTGACCTGCTCGAAGATGTCGGCGATGTTCCATCCGTCGGTGATCACACGCCGACGGTAGCGACAGCGGACGTCACCGGACCGCATCGGATCCGGACGGGTGCGTATGACCGCTGGCTACTCTCTCGGCATGGGAGTCACCACTCTCCTCGACGATGCGATGCGGGTGGCTCGACTCGGCGCGCGCGACGCTGGCCTCGCCGAGCAGCGCCGCTCACTGACCGAGGAAGTCGTGCGGGAGGCCTCCGCCAGCCGTCTCCTGCACCTCGGGCTGCCGGCGCGTGACGGGGGTCCCGGGGCGACACTGCCCGAGATCGTGACGATCCTGCACACGCTCGCGCACGGCGACGGCGCACTCGGCTGGTGTTCGATGATCTCGTCGACGACCTGCGGACTCGCCGCCCACCTCCCGGCGGACATCGCCGGAGAGATCTTCGCGTCCTCTCGGGCCGTCGGTGGCGTGTTCGCCCCGAACGGCCGCGCCGAACCCGACTCCGGCGCCCACGTCGTGTCGGGGCGCTGGCAATGGGGGAGCGGGGCGGGACATTCCGACTGGCTGCTCGCCGGAGCCATGACCCCGGACGCACGACGCCTGAGCTGCCTCGTCCCGGTGTCCGAGGTCGAGTTCCACGACACGTGGCACACCGTCGGCCTCCGCGGGACCGGATCGGGCGATTTCTCCCTCGACTCCGTCGTCGTCCCAGAGGGGCACGTCGTCGAGGTGGGTCGCTCCCCACGGCTCGTCGATGATCCGCTCGCACGATTCCCGACCTTCACGATGCTCGCCGTCGGCGTCGCCGCAGTGGCGATCGGCATCGGTCGGCGAGCGCTCGACGAGGCAGCGACGCTCGCTGCGGAGCGCACCCCGCAGTTCTCGCGACGCCGCCTCGCCGAGTCGGGCGCCGCCCAGGCAGACATCGCTCGGGCAGAGGCCCGATGGGGCGCGGCGCTGGCCTACCTCGAGCATTCCGTCGGCGCGGCGTGGGAACGCGTCGAGGCCGGCGATGACGTTCACCTCGCCCAGCGCGTCCGGATCCGTTCCGCCGCCGCTCACGCCGCCGGCGAGGTGGTCGCGGTCGTGGATGCCATGTTCGCGATGTGCGGTGGGGCGGCGGTCTACGACACGAGCGTGCTGGGGCGATGCCTGCGCGACGCCCACGTCATCCCGCAACACATCATGGTCTCGCCGCGCATCCACGAGACGCTAGGAAAGTTCCACATGGGCGTCGACCTCGACGACTCGATGCTGTGAGCGATGACGTGGAGGGGACCGACGTGACCGACGACATCGACCCGGCCGAGCGGATGCTCGAGATCCTGATGACGACACGCGCCATGCGCCGCTTCCTCCCCGACCCCGTTCCCGACGAGATGGTGCAGCGCTGCCTCGAGGCGGCGCAGCAGGCGCCATCGGGAGGCAACATCCAGCCCCAGCAGTACGTCGTGGTCCGTGACGCAGAGGTTCGGAGACGTCTCGGTGAGATCTACGGTGCCGCGTACGACCGTTACGAGGCCGCCATCCCGGAGCCCGAGTTCAGGACCGAGGCCGACGCCGAGTCGTACCGTCGGACACGCGCCGCGAGCCGGCATCTTGCTGACACGATCGGCGATGTTCCCGTGCTGGTCGCCGTCGTCCAACCCGTGATCCCGTGGGGCGGACGCGACGAGGAGGGCCCCCTCGACATCGGTCGGCTGGACGCCAGCGTCTATCCGGCGGTCCAGAACCTGTGCATCGCCGCTCGGGCCCAGGGTCTCGGGACCGCCCTCACCACCGTGATCAGGGTCCGACACGTCGAGGCCCTCGAGGCCCTCGGCATCCCGGCAGACCGATACGAGATCTCGGCGCTCATACCGATCGGTTGGCCCTCGGGCCGTTTCGGCAGGGCGAGGCGCAAACCGGTCGCCGCTGTCACCCACTACGACCGGTGGGGCGAGCGGCGCCGCTAGCGTCCCGTCGGCATGCCCCCCACCCCCTCGCAGCGGAGCGACCTCCGCAACCTCGCCATCGTCGCGCACGTCGATCACGGCAAGACCACCCTCGTCGATTCGATGCTGCGCCAGTCCGGCGCCTTCCGGAGCAACGAGACGGTGACCGAGCGCGTCATGGACTCGATGGACCTCGAGCGTGAGAAGGGGATCACGATCCTCGCCAAGAACACCTCGCTGGTGTGGGAGGGCGTCACCCTGAACATCGTCGACACCCCCGGTCATGCCGACTTCGGCGGCGAGGTGGAGCGGGCACTCACGATGGTGGACGGGATCGTGCTCCTGGTCGACGCAGCCGAGGGACCACTGCCCCAGACGCGCTTCGTCCTGCGCAAGGCCCTCGCACGACGCCTGCCGGTGATCCTCGTGGTGAACAAGGTCGACCGGCCGGACGCTCGGATCTCCGAGGTCGTCGACGAGACCTACGAGCTGTTCATCGACCTCGACGCCGACGACTCCCAGGTGGACTTCCCGATCGTGTACTGCTCCGGACGATCCGGATGGGCATCGACGGACTCAGACGTCCCCGGTGAGGACCTGACGCCACTCTTCCGGACGATCCTCGACACCATTCCGCCGCCCACCCACCACGAGGGGGCCCCGCTCCAGGCATGGGTGACGAACCTCGATGCCAACGCCTACCTGGGTCGTCTCGCCCTGTGTCGGGTGATCGAGGGCGAGATCCGGCGCGGCCAGCAGGTCGCATGGTGCCGAATCGACGGATCGGTGCAGCGGGCGAAGGTGGCGGAGCTGTTCCTCACCGAGCACCTCGAGCGCCGCTCGGTCGATTCGGCCCGCGCCGGGGACCTCGTGGCCGTGGCCGGGCTGCCCGACATCACGATCGGGGAGACCCTCGCCGATCCGGACTCACCGGTCGCACTCCCCACCATCACCGTCGACGAGCCCGCCCTGTCCATGACGATCGGCATCAACACATCCCCGCTCGCCGGACGCGAGGGAGACAAGCTGACGGCCCGCTTGCTGCGCAACCGTCTCGATGCCGAGCTGATCGGCAACGTGAGCCTGCGCGTCCGAGCCACCGACCGTCCCGACGCGTGGGAGGTGCAGGCGAGAGGTGAGCTGCAGTTGGCGATCCTCGTCGAGACGATGAGGCGCGAGGGTTTCGAACTGACGGTCGGCAAGCCCGAGGTCGTCACCCGGACGATCGATGGACGTCGCCACGAGCCGGTCGAGCGCGTCACGATCGACGTCCCCGAGGAACACCTCGGGACGGTGACCCAACTGCTCGCCGTGCGCAAGGGCCGGATGGAGGGCATGGCCAACCACGGTCTCGGCTGGGTCCGACTCGACTACCTCGTGCCGGCGCGGGGGCTCATCGGCTTCCGAACCGAGTTCCTCACCGAGACGCGCGGAACCGGTGTCCTGAGCCACGTCTTCGAGGGTCACGAGCCCTGGGCCGGCGACATCCGCGCCCGCGAGCGAGGCTCGATCGTCGCGGACCGGACCGGCCCCGCGACCACCTACGCGATGATCAACCTCCAGGAGAGGTGCACGCTGATGGTGGCCCCGGGAACCGACGTGTACTGCGGGATGATCGTGGGCGAGAACTCCCGAGCGGGGGACATGGACGTCAACATCTGCCGGGAGAAGAAGCTCACGAACATGAGGGCGTCGTCGGCCGACGAGACGGTCAAGCTCACACCGCACCGGGTCCTCTCACTCGAGCACGCCCTCGAGTTCATCGCGGCCGACGAGTGCGTGGAGGTGACACCGAAGAGCATCCGACTGCGTAAGGTGCATCTCGACCCGCAGGACCGCATCCGTCACGCCCGGAGTCAGCAGACCGTCGACGCCTGAGGTGCGTTGGCCATCCGGCGCCGGTGCCAGAATGACGAGATGGTGCCTCGGCACGAAGCCTCGATGACCAGCCCGCAGTCGTCGCCATCGGCGTCGTCCGAGCTGCTCGACGCCCTCCGGGGTTGGTTCGCCACGGTCGGTGACGTGGTCGTGGCCTTCAGTGGGGGTGCTGACTCGGCTCTCGTGGCCGCGGTGGCCGCCGAGCAGCTCGGAGATCGCGCCCTGGCCGTCACCGCCGTGTCGCCGTCACTCGCCGGCCGCGAGGCCGATGACTGTGCCCTGCTGGCCCGGGAGTGGGGCCTGAACTGGACGACGGTCACCACCGACGAGATGGAGAGCGCGGCCTACCGCGCGAATGACGCGGACCGGTGCTTTCACTGCAAGACCGCTCTGATGGACGCCCTCGCGCCGGTGCTCGCCGAACGGTCTGCTGTGCCGGTCCTCGGTGTCAACCTCGACGACCTCGCGGACCACCGGCCCGGCCAACGTGCGGCCATCGCCGCCGGAGCCCGGTTCCCACTCGTCGAGACGGGATTCACGAAAGCCTCGGTACGGGAGGTGTCGCGTCTGTTGAGCCTGCGCACGTGGGACAAGCCGGCAGCAGCGTGTCTCGCCAGTCGGATCGAGCACGGACGAGCCGTCTCGGTCACGCTCCTCGCCCGCGTCGATCGAGCCGAGGACCTGCTCGTCGGACTGGGTCTCGGCCAGCTGCGTGTTCGGCACCATGGCGACACGGCCCGCATCGAGGTCGAGCCGGTCGACTTCGCGCGGGTCATCGAATCTCGAGAGGTCGTCGTCGATGGCCTGCAACGCCTCGGCTACCGCTACGTCACCCTCGATCTCGCCGGCTTCCGTTCGGGGAGCATGAACCCCGAGCCCGGTGCCGAGGACCGCACATGAGAAGCGGTCGTCTCCGACGGAGACTCGTCTCGATCGGTGCCCTGAGCGTCGTGGCGCTGCTGACCACGGTCACCCTGCCGCTGTGGGTGCCACTCGCGGTCGCGATCGATCTCGTGACGGGGGCGAGGCGGTTGCCGGCGACGCGCCTGCTGCTCTTCGGCTGGGCCTGGAGCCTGATCGAGATGGCCGGTCTCACGGGCGCCCTGTGGTCGTTCCTCCGCGGGCGGGCCCTCGACCATCCCACTCAGTACCGGCTGATGGATTGGTGGGCCTCGGTGCTGATGCGGGCAATGTCGACCGCCATGGCGATCAGACCCGAGGTGCACGGTGTCGAGCACATCGAGCCGGGACGGGCGATCATCCTGTGCCGTCACGCCAGCCTGGCCGACTCCCTCTTCTCGGCGTGGGCGATCCGGGTCATCGCAGGCGTGAATCCCCGCTACGTCCTGAAACGTGAACTCCTCGGTGATCCGTGTCTGGACGTGGTCGGCCTGCGGGTGCCCAACCACTTCGTCGACCGCTCAGCCATCGACTCCTCGTCCGACCTGGCGGCCCTCGAGGACCTCGCCGGCGGTCTCACCGAGGAGTCGGTCGTCGTGATCTTCCCGGAGGGCACCCGTGCCAATCCACGCAAGCGCGAGCGGGCGCTGCGGTCGATCGCGCAGGGCGATCCGGAGCGGGCGGAGCGGCTCGCCGGCCTGCGCTGCCTGTTGCCCGTCCGGCCCTCGGGAACGCTGGCACTGCTGCGGGGTGCACCCCAGGCCGATCTCGTCTTCGCCTGGCACACCGGGTTCGACGGGCTCGACACCTTCGGTGGCATCTACAGGCGGCTTCGCAACGGCGGTGAGCCGGCGGTGTTCGTCGCCACCCGTGTGCCGCGCTCCGAGGTCCCCGATGGCTCCGTGCTCGAGTGGCTCGACGAGAGATGGCTCCGCATGGACGCCGAGGTCGCCGACAGACTAGGGATTGGTGGATGACCGACTCTCCGCTCGCGCTGGCGGCGATCACCGTCGCCGTCGTGATGCTCACGACCTGGCTGGTGAGCATCGCCATCCGCAACGCCTCGATCGTCGACATCGTGTGGGGTCTCGGCTTCCCCGTCGTCGCGGTCGCCACCTTCCTCGCCGATGGGAACCGAGGATCGCTCGACGTGGTGATCCTCGCGATGGTCGTGATCTGGGGACTCCGCCTCGGCGGCTACCTGGCGTGGAGGAACCTCGGCCACGAGGAGGACTACCGCTACCGGGCGATGCGGCGCCGCTGGGGGAGTCGCTTCCCCCTGGTGAGCCTGCTCACCGTGTTCACCCTCCAGGGAACACTCATGTGGATCGTGTCCCTGCCCGTCCAACTGTCCCACCGTGGCGAGGGGCGCTCGGTCGGCGTCGTGGCGGTCGTGGGGCTCGCCGTGTGGGCGATCGGCCTCGCCTTCGAGACGATCGGGGACTGGCAACTCACGCGATTCAAGGCCGATCCGAGGAACGCCGGCAAGGTGATGGACCGTGGCCTGTGGCGGTACACCCGGCATCCCAACTACTTCGGCGACAGTTGTGTCTGGTGGGGCATCGCGATCGCTGCCTCCACGGTCCCGGTCGCCCGTTGGGGTCTGATCGGAGCGGTCGTCATGAACGTGCTCCTCGTCCGCGTGTCGGGCAAGGCACTGCTCGAGCGCTCGCTCTCGAAGCGCAAGGACGGCTGGGCCGAGTACGCAGCCCGGACCAGCGGATTCATCCCCCGCCCGCCGCGCGCCTGACTCGCGTCGGGCCCGCTTGGGTCCGTGTGACGCCGTCCATCTAGCCTCCGGGGCGTGAAACTCTCGATGATGATCAACTACTCCGGCGACTTCCACGCGGACGTGGAGCGGGTAAGACAGCTCGAGGCCGCGGGGTTGGATCTCGTCTGGGTGCCCGAGGCGTACAGTTTCGATGCGGTCAGCCTGATGGGGTACCTGGCGGCCAAGACATCGACGATCCAGATCGGATCGGGGATCCTGAACGTCTACTCCCGGACCGCAAGCTGCATGGCGCAGACCGCAGCGGGGCTCGACTACGTCAGCGGGGGCCGCTTCGTGCTCGGGCTCGGGGCGTCGGGCCCGCAGGTGATCGAGGGTTTCCACGGCGTCCCGTACGACAAGCCGATGGCCCGCATCCGCGACTACATCAACGTGTGCCGCATGGTCTGGCGCCGCGAGCCGGTCGTCTACGACGGGCCGGCGGTGCAGGTCCCGTTGCCCGAGGGAGAGGGGACTGGCCTCGGCAAGGCGCTCAAGCTCATCAACCACCCCGTGCGGGCGGACATCCCGATCTTCTGGGCCTCCCTGATGGGCCTGTCGGTGACGGCGACTGCGCAGCACGCGGACGGTTGGCTCCCGATCTTCTTCGATCCCGAGAAGTTCCACGACGTGTGGGGTGACGAGCTCAAGGCGGGTACCGCCAAGCGCGATCCCTCACTCGGCCAACTGCAGATCTCGGCAGGCGGGATGGTGGCGATCGGGGAGGAGTTCATCGGCGACGCGAAGCAACGCGTGCTGGACATGGCTCGACCGAACGTCGCCCTCTACGTGGGCGGCATGGGTGCTCGCGACAAGAACTTCTACAACACCATCTGCCAGAAGTACGGGTACGTCGACGAGGCCATCGAGATCCAGGACCGCTACCTGTCGGGAGACAAGTCCGGTGCGGCCATGGCCGTTCCAGGTGAGATGCTCGAGCGGACCAACCTCGTCGGCACCCCCGGCGAGATACGGGAGCGGCTCGCCGCCTACCGGGAGGCCGGGGTGACGCACCTGAGCGTGACGCCGGTCGGCGACGACCCGGTCGGCACGGTCGAGCGCCTGCGGGCCCTCATCGACTGAGGGGAGCGGGGTCCGCCCCGGCTCGGGTCCGGCGGACCGGGGGTCAGCGGGGCTCGCGGGGCAGCCCGAGAACCCGTTCTCCCAGGATGTTCCGCATCACGTTCGACGTGCCACCCATGATCGTGTACCCCGGAGCGTAGGCGAGACCGCGGGTCACGTCGTCCCAGAGCATGGCCTCGGCGCCGAGAACACCGGAGACGAACTGGGCGACCTCCCACTCGTGTTCGGTGCAGAAGCACTTCGTGGCCGCCGAGAACCCCTTCGGAGCCTGACCGAGGACCTCTCGCGTCACGAGGATCCGACCGATCCGGTAGCCCGTCTCGAGTCGGGCCACGTCCTGGCGCACCCGTGGATCGTCGAGATCGGCTCGCTCGAGGGCGAGGGCGTACAACGCCCGGTTCGACACGAGCCGGTCGATCCCGCCACGCTCGTGCTCGAGTTGGCGCATCGTCTGACCGAAGGCGTTTCCCTCGACACCGACGAGGTTCTCGATCGGCACCCGGACATCGGTGTAGAACACCTCGGCGAAGTGCCTGTTCGTCGTCATGTCCTTGATCGTGCGGACCTCGATGCCCGGCGTGTCCATCGGGACGATGATCTCGCTGATGCCCGTGTGCGGGGGGCCGTCACTCGACGTCCGACAGATCAGGTAGCAGTAGTCGGCGATGGCTCCGAAGCTCGTCCAGATCTTCTGGCCGTTGATCACGAACTCGTCGCCGTCACGCCGAGCCGATGTCGTCAGTCCAGCGAGGTCGCTGCCGGCGTTCGGCTCGGACATCCCGATGCACCACGTCGACTCGCCGCGCAGCATCGCGGGCAGGTACGCCTCCTGCTGGTCGGGGCGGCCGTAGGTCATGAGCGCAGGGCCCATCTGTCGGTCGGCGAACCACATGGCCGCGATCGGGGCGCCGGCCGCGATCAACTCCTCCCCGATGATCAGCCGATCGATCGCCGGCCGACCCCCTCCGCCGAACTCGGTCGGCCAGGTGAGGCCGATCCAGCCGCGGGCGCCCAGTTCGCGGGCGAACTCCGCCGAGAAGCCGTTGATCCAGGAGTCGTTCGATCGGCCGAACCGGGACACCGCGTCGGCTGCGACCTGTCGCGCCTCGGCACGCAGCTCGCGTTGTTCGGGACTCCAGTCGAACTCCATCGCTCAGGAACGAGCCGACATCTCGAGGTAGTCCCGGCTGTCGGATCCGACGTACCACTGCCGCGGGCGCGAGATCTTCTGGTCCTTGTCGGCGAGGAGTTCCTGCCAGTGGGCCAACCAGCCGGCGGTGCGGGGGATGGCGAAGAGGACGGTGAACATCTCGACCGGGAAGCCCATCGCCTGGTAGATCAGACCCGAGTAGAAGTCGACGTTCGGGTAGAGCTTGCGGTCGACGAAGTAGGGGTCCTGCAGCGCGACCTCCTCGAGCTTGAGCGCGATGTCGAGCAGCGGGTTCTTGCCCGTCACCTCGAACACGTCGTAGGCCGTGCGCTTGATGATCGTGGCCCGCGGGTCGTAGTTCTTGTAGACGCGGTGGCCGAAGCCCATCAACCGGCCGTTGCCGGCCTTCACCGACTCGATGAAGGCCGGGACGTTCTCGATCGACCCGATGTCGGCGAGCATGCGCACCACGGCCTCGTTCGCCCCTCCGTGGAGGGGGCCGTAGAGGGCGCTGGCCGCGGCCGCCGCCGACGAGTAGGGGTCGGCGTTGGAGGATCCGACGACGCGCATCGCCGTCGTGCCGCAGTTCTGCTCGTGATCGGCATGGAGGATGAACAGGATGTCCATCGCCCGCTCGAGGACGGGGTCGACCTCGTAGTCGTTGCCGATCCTCCACATCATCGAGAGGAAGTTGCTCGGGAAGGACAGATCGTTGTCGGGGTAGTTGAAGGGCAGACCCTGCGAGAAGCGGTAGCACATGGCGGCGATCGTCGGTGTCTTGGCGATGAGGCGCAGGACCTGCTTGCGTCGGCTCTCGGCGCTCTCGATGTCCTTCGCGCCGTCGTAGAAGGTCCCGAGCGCCGCCACGGCGGACACGAACATTCCCATCGGATGGGCGTCGTAGTGGAAGCCGTCCACGAAGCGCTTGCGCATGTTCTCGTGGATGAAGGTGTGGTGCGTCACGTCGTGGCGCCAACCGTCGAGTTCGACGGCGGTCGGGAGTTCGCCGTGCAGCAGGAGGTACGCAACCTCGAGGAAGGTCGATCGCTCAGCGAGCTGCTCGATCGGGTACCCCCGGTAGCGCAGGATGCCGGCATCACCATCGAGGTAGGTGATCGCCGAACGGCACGATGCCGTCTGCATGTAGGCGGGGTCGTAGACGAACAGTGCCGGGTCCAGGGACCGGATGGCCGAGGCCGGGAACACACCGCCTTCGATCGGAACGGTGACCGTCTTGCCGGTCCGGTCGTCGGTGATGGTGATGGTGTCGGGCACGCCGGCTTCCTCCATGCAGTGGTCGGAGAGGTGATCTGGGTCGTCGATCGACCCCCGGAGAATGTACCGGTTCGCCGGGCCGGCCAGCCAGACGGGCCCGATCGTCGGGCGACCGTCGACCGTCAGAGGGGTGAGTTGCCGTGTCGACGGTGTGGACGACGATCCCGCTTGTCGGCGAGCATTGCGAGGGCTGCGCACACCTCCCGGCGCGTGTCCGCGGGATCGATGACCGCGTCCACGTACCCCCGCTCGGCGGCGACGTAGGGATTCAACAGGCGGTCGGTGTAGTCGGACTCGAAGGCGGCCCGCTCATCGGGGTCGGCGGAGCGGCGCAGGATGGCGGACGCCTGACCGGCTCCCATGACGGCGAGTTCGGCCCACGGCCAGGCCAGGCAGACGTCGTTGCCCATGCGCTTGGAGTCCATGACGATGTAGGCCCCTCCGTAGCTCTTGCGGAGGATCACGCAGACGCGCGGCACCGTGGCCTGCCCGTAGGCGTACACGAGTTGGGCCCCATGGCGGATCATCCCCCGCCACTCGAGGTCCTTGCCGGGGTAGAAGCCCGGGGTGTCGACCAGGGTGACGATCGGGAGGTTGAACGCATCGCAGGTGTTCACGAAGCGGGCGGCCTTCTGCGAGGCGGGGATGTCGAGGGTTCCGGCGAGGGCCATCGGCTGGTTCGCCACGATCCCGACCGCCCGGCCGTCGAGACGAGCGAAGCCGGTGACGACGTTCTCGGCCCATCGCGGCCGCACCTCGAGGAAGGAACCACCGTCGACGAGTGACTGGATCACCCCCCGCACGTCGTAGCCGCCGCTGCTCGACGCCGGAATCAACGCCCCGGCCTCCGGCGTCGGTCGGTCCGCGGGGTCCCCGGTCGGGAGCCGCACCTGTGGCACGTCGACGGAATCCGGCAGGTAGTCGAGGACCTCGGCGACGACGTCGGCGGCCTCGGTGCGATCCATCACCACCGCGGTCGGCAGGCCAGCCGAGCGTTCCATGGCCGCTGCGCTGCCGAGTTCGTCCTTCGAGATGTCGATGCCGGTGAACTGACGGACCATCATCGGCCCATTGACGAAGGCGTACGCGCGCTCCGTCATCACGACGAAGTCCATCAGCCCGAGCAGGAGTGCCGGACCCGACACCGCCGGTCCGTCCACGATGGCGAACAGGGGGACCCGACCTGAGCACCGTGTCAACACGCGGGCCACCCGCCCCCAGCCGTGCAGCGGTGCGACACCATGGTTGATGTCGGCTCCTGCGCTGTTCACGACGAGCACCAGCGGAAGGTTCTCCTCGAGAGCCATCCGCGCGCCGTCGATCATCACGTGGGTCATCGGCGCACTGAGTGGTGGTGCCGGGTCGACCTCGGCGAACTCGACCCACACGACCCGGCGCCCCCCGAGCAGCACGGTCCGGGCCTCGACCGGTCCGGGGACGCCCGCCGAGATCGGAAGTTCGACTGTCGACATGTGCGCAGACTACGACGACCGGACTTCGTGGTCCGGGGATCGGGTCGAGGCCAGTCAGCCGAGCGTGTGGACGCCGACCTGCTCGGGAACGAGCTCGGAGAGCGTCTCGTGGAGCACCGATCGGACGCCGGCGGTGGCCGGGGACGGGTTCGGGCGGCGACGACGGACCCAGCCGACCGTCCGTTGGGGGAGGCCGTCGACGGTGGCGATGCGGATCGAGTCGCCGTCGGCGCGATCGATGGCGGTGGTCGGGACGATCGCCGGGCCGTGACCCTCAACGGCGAGCGTGGCCAGCAGCCGGACGCCGTCGGCCTCGGTCTGCGACCTCAGCACGACGCCGGACTCGGCAGCTGCCCGATCGAGGATCCGCCTGAGGGCCGAGCCGACCGGGGGGAGCAGCAGTGAATGGTCGGCGAGATCGGCCATGGTCACGTCCGTGGCCTCGGCGAGGGGATGTCCGAGCGGGGAGAGCAGCACGAGTCCCTCCTCGAACAGCGGCTCGACGTCGAGCTCCGGTTCGTCGACCGGGAGGTGGACGATTGCCGCGTGCAGGAGTCCCGACACGACGTTGGGGAGGAGTGCGGAGGTGCTGCCCTCGCTGACGACGGTCTGGACGAGTGGATGGGTGCGACCGATCCTGAGCAGCAGGCCCGGCATGAGCCACCGAGCGACGGTGCCGATCACCCCGATCCGAACCTCCCCGGACACCCTCCGGTCGAGCGAGGCGATCTCGGATGCGATGTCGTCGATGTCGTGCAGGATCCGTCGGGCACGCTCGACCACGAGGTTCCCCTCGATCGTCAAATCACCGGTCGAGCGGTCGATCAGGACCGCTCCGAGTTCACGCTCGAGCTTCGCGATGTGTGCCGAGACGTTCGACTGGACGGTGAAGAGGGCCCGGGCGGCGGCGGAGAAACTGCCGTGGTCCGCGATCGCGACCAGTGTTCCGAGCTGTCTGAGGTCCATCGCTGGAAACGATAGCAACTATCGTCATCTTCTACTTGCCAGATGCACGAGAGCACGTGCAACATTTCACAAGCAATACGAGATGCGTACACCCCCCATGTACCGCTCGATGGGACCCTCCGGGTGATCCCAGGTTGAGACGCCCCGACCCCCCATCGGGGCGTCTCCCGTTACCGAGTTGGATCGCCGCTCCCGGAATGTGATGTCAGCCGGCTGCCGCCACCTTGCGACGGACGATGTTCAGCGCGGAACCGGCCACGAACCACTCGACCTGCTCGTCGCTGAAGGTGTGGAGAGCCTCGAACTCGACGCTCGAGCCGTCGGGCCGGGAGATCCTGCAGCGCACGGGACGGCCGGGCACCGGCGGGAGGTCGAGGACATCGATGCGGTCGGACTCACCGACCAGGTCGTAGGTGACGGGATCGGCGAAGGTCAGTGGGATCATGCCCTGCTTCTTGAGATTCGTCTCGTGGATGCGGGCGAACGACCGAGCGATGACCACGACCCCGTTCCGGAACCGCGGCTCCATCGCCGCATGCTCTCGCGACGATCCCTCGCCGTAGTTGCGATCCCCGATCGCGACCCAGCGGATCCCTGCCTCGTGGTAGCGCCGGGCGATCTCCGGATAGGTGCGTCGCTCGCCATCGGTGATGTCCAGACCCACACCGACGGCGTCGTCGAAGGCGTTGACGGCCCCGGCGAACAGGTTCCCCGAGATGTTCTCGAGGTGGCCGCGGTACTTCAGCCACGGTCCGGCCGCCGAGATGTGGTCCGTCGTGCACTTGCCCTTGGCCTTCATCAGCACGGGGAGCCCGATGTAGTCGTGGCCATCCCAGGCGGGGAACGGCTCGAGCAGCTGCAGACGGTCGCTGCTCGGCGACACCGCCACGGTCACCGACGACGGGTCGGCGGGCGGCGCAGTGAAGGTGTCCTCCCCGGGGTCGTAGCCACGGGCGGGGAGCACCTCACCGACGGGCGCCTCGAGACGCACCTCGGTACCGTCCGGAGCGACGAGGGTGTCGGCCGTCGGATCGAAGTCGAGCCGGCCGCTCAGGGCGATCGCCATCACCGTGTCCGGCGAGGTCACGAACGACAGCGTGTTCGCCGAACCGTCGTTCCGCTTCGGGAAGTTCCGATTGAAGGAGTTCACGATCGTGTTCGGCTGGCCCGTGACACTGTCCGGACGGCTCCACTGGCCGATGCAGGGTCCACAGGCGTTGGCGAGGACCACGGCTCCGACGGCCTCCAGATCTGCGAGGACTCCGTCGCGCTCGATGGTGGCCCGGATCTGCTCGGAGCCGGGGGTGATCAGGAGCTCGGTCCTGGCCGTGATCCCGTGCGCCGCCGCCTGCCGGGCGATCGATGCGGCGCGCGTCAGGTCCTCGTAGGACGAGTTGGTGCACGAGCCGATCAGCGCCGCTGACACCTCGAGCGGCCAGTCGTTGCGGGCCGCCTCGGCACCGACACCCGCTGCGCCGACACGGTGGGCCCGATCGGGGGAGTGGGGGCCGTTGACCATGGGCTTCAACTCCTCGAGGTCGATCTCGACGACCTCGTCGTACGTGGCACCGTCATCCGGGCGGAGGTGCTCACGCACCGCGTCGGCGGCATCGGCGATCGCGGCGCGACCGGTGGCCCTCAGGTACTCGGCCATGTTCTCGTCGTAACCGAACACCGAGGTGGTGGCACCGATCTCGGCACCCATGTTGCAGATCGTCGCCTTGCCCGTCGCCGAGATGGAGTCGGCCCCGGGTCCGTGGTACTCGACGATGGCGCCCGTGCCACCCTCCACCGTGAGTCGGCGAGCCACCTCGAGGATCACGTCCTTGGGTGAGGACCACCCGCTCAGGCGTCCGACGAGGCGGACCCCGATGACCTTGGGCCACCTCACGTTCCACGGGAAGCCGGTCATGACGTCGACCGCATCGGCGCCGCCGACACCGATCGCCACCATGCCGAGACCGCCGGCGTTCGGCGTGTGGCTGTCGGTCCCGATCATCATGCCGCCGGGGAACGCGTAGTTCTCGAGGACGACCTGGTGGATGATCCCGGAGCCGGGACCCCAGAAGCCGATGCCGTACTTGGCCGACACCGACCGCAGGAAGTCGTACACCTCGCGGTTGGTGTCCACGGCGACGCCCATGTCGATCGCCGCCCCCACCTTGGCCTGGATGAGGTGATCACAGTGCACGGTCGACGGAACGACAGCCTCGGGGAGACCGGCGGTCATGAACTGCAGGAGTGCCATCTGGGCCGTCGCATCCTGCATGGCGACCCGATCGGGATGGAAGTCGGCATAGCTCACCCCGCGCTCCAACTCCTGGGACTCCGGATCGGCGAGGTGGTTGATCAGGATCTTCTCGGCAAGCGTCAAGGGGCGACCCAGACGACGGCGTCCGATCTCGATCCGACCGGGAAGCGAGGCGTAGACGCCACGGACGAGTTCGATGGGGGTGGAGGCGCTCACGGGCATGGCGCCACTATACGAAGCGGCCGCTCCGGGACCCATGCCCGGCACGGCCGCTCAGCTCACCAGCGGTTCCAGTGCGTGACCTCGGCAGCGGGGAGCCGTGACGCGAGCTTGAAGTCGGTGCCCTTGGTGTAGGCGATCGGGAACAGCCCGCCCTGGCTCACGGTGTCGAACGGGATGCCGAGCAGGTCGGCGGCACGGCGCTCGCCCCCGTTGGGGAGGTGGAGTGTCGTCCACGCCGATCCGAGGCCGCGCTCGCGCAGAGCGAGCATGAAGCTCCACACGGCCGGGAGCAGCGAGCCCCAGAAGGCAGCGGAGTTGTCGGCATCGGTGCGACCCTCGATGCACGGGATCAGCATCACCGGCGACTTCTCGAAGTTGTCCGCCAGGAACTGCGCCGAGTCGACGACCCGGGGTGCGGCCGCTGTACGGGGATCATCGTCGGAGTAGGTCGGGCGGGGAACCTGCCGGTAGAGGGCGAAGTTCTCGGCGTAGATCTCCTTCAGGGCGAGGCGCGTGTCCGCCTCCTCCACGAAGATCCAGTGCCAGCCCTGGCGATTCGATCCGGTCGGTGCCTGGAGGGCGATCTCGAGACACTCCATGATCACGTCACGGCTGACCGGACGCTCGAAGTCGAGGCGCTTGCGAACCGAGCGCGTGGTGGTCAGAACCTGGTCGGCGGACAATCCGAGTCTGTCGGGAGAAGTCATGGTGGTGAGTCTGGCCTGACGGTGGAGCCGTGAGCGAACCGGCGGGAGGCCGGCCGGCTTCGACCCGGTGCCGATGATCTGGGAGACTCGACGGATGACCGCATCGGGACATTCCCCTCTCACAGCATCTGACCCGTCGGGACGGGTGACCGTCGAGATGACCGACCACGTCGCCGTCGTGACCTTCGCCCGGGCCGACAAGCGCAACGCACTCGACGGAGCCCAGTTCGCTGCCATCGCTGCAGCCGGTGAGGCCGTGAAGCGTCTCCAGGGGGTCCGGGCGGTCGTGATCCGTGGTGAGGGGGCGTCCTTCTGCGCCGGCCTCGACTTCTCCGGCTTCGAGTCGATGATGGGTGGCTCGACAGGCGGCGACGGGGACGGGAATCCCGGCCGCCTCACCGAGTCCGGGTTGACGCACCTGGGGCAGCAGGTGTGCTGGGTGTGGCAGGAGATCGAGGTCCCGGTAATCGCGGCGGTCCACGGCCACGCCCTCGGCGGGGGCCTGCAGATCGCGCTCGGGGCCGATGTCCGCATCGCCCATCCCGACACCCAGCTGTCGGTCCGTGAGGTGCATTGGGGGATCATCCCCGACATGACCGGCACGCTCACCCTCTCGATGCTGGTCCGTCCGGATGTCGCCCGGGAGTTGACCTACACGGCACGTGTCCTCGACGCCCGCGAGGGGCACGGACTCGGACTGGTCACCCGATTGGCTGACGACCCGTTCGCCGAGGCGATGGCGATGGCACGGGAGATCGCCGGGCGGAACCCGCATGCGATCCGGGCGGCCAAGCGGCTGCTCTCGGGTGAGTTCCACCGGCTCGCCGCAGCGCAGTTCGCCGCCGAGCGCGACGAGGTCTTCGCGCTGGTCGGCACCCCCAACCAGGTCGAGGTCATCATGGCCAACCTGGAGAAGCGGTCGCCCGTCCTCGCCGACTGACGGGAGCCCACCGGGCCCCGGACCAGGTGGCGCCGCGCGCCGAGTGCACTAGAATCTTCGGTCTGGGCCAACGTCGTCCCAGCACAACACATCCCCCGATCAGTGGAGTGCGACGATGAGAACCCATGCGCCGGGCCGGCACGGCCTGTACGACCCCCGCTTCGAGCACGATTCGTGCGGCGTCTCGTTCGTCGCGCACCTGAAGGGCATCGCATCGAACGAGTTGGTGCGGACCGGGCTGCTCGCCCTCACGAACCTCGAGCACCGTGGTGCGACCGGCGCGGAACCGGACACCGGTGATGGGGCCGGGATCCTCATCCAGGTCCCCGATCGCCTGTTCCGTGGCGTCGTCGGGTTCGACCTCCCGGCCCCCGGGTCCTACGCAGCCGGGATCTGCTTCCTGCCGGCTGCGGGTGATCTCGCCGATCGAACCCGGACGCGAGTCGAGCAGATCATGGCCGAGGAGGGTCTGGAGGTCCTGGGGTGGCGTCCCGTGCCGATCGACCCGAGTGGACTCGGCGCCACGGCCCTGGCCGCCATGCCCCGATTCGAGCAACTCTTCGTGGCCGCCCCCGACCGTCGTGGCGGGGTCGCTCTCGACCGCGTGACGTTCATCGCCCGCAAGCGCACCGAACACGAACTCAGCGGCGACGAGGCCTGTTACTTCCCGTCGCTGTCGGCGCGGACGATCGTCTACAAGGGGATGCTCACGACACCGCAGCTCGGTCGATTCTTCACCGACCTCGCCGACGAGCGGATCGAGAGCGCGCTCCTCCTCGTGCACTCGCGCTTCTCGACCAACACGTTCCCGTCATGGCCGCTGGCGCACCCGTACCGATACGTCGCCCACAACGGCGAGATCAACACCGTCCAGGGCAACCAGAACTGGATGCGTGCCCGGGAGGCACTCGCGTCGAGCGATCTCCTCCCCGGGCTCGACCGGGCCTTCCCGATCTGCACCCCCGGCGGCTCCGACACCGCCCGCTTCGACGAGGTCCTCGAGTTGCTCCACCTCGGTGGGCGACCGCTGCACCATGCCGTCCTGATGATGATCCCCGAGGCGTGGGAGTCGAACGAGGACATGGATCCGGCGCGTCGTGCCTTCTACCGTTTCCACGCCTCCCTCATGGAGCCCTGGGACGGTCCGGCCAGCGTGACCTTCACCGACGGCGAGGTGATCGGCGCAGTGCTCGACCGCAACGGTCTGCGGCCGAGTCGCTACTGGGTCACCGACGACGACCTGGTCGTCATGGCCTCCGAGGTCGGTGTCATCGACATCGACCCTGCGAAGGTCATCACCAAGGGGCGCCTGCAGCCGGGACGGATGTTCCTGATCGACACCGCCGCCGGACGGATCGTCGACGACGAGGAGATCAAGAGTGCGCTCGCGGCCGAGCATCCCTACGCGGAATGGCTGGAGGCTGGTCTGGTCGAACTCGAGGACCTCCCGGATCGGGAACACGTCGTGTTCAGCCACGAGAGCGTGCTCCGCCGTCAGCAGATGTTCGGCTACACCCACGAGGAACTGAAGCTCATCATCGCGCCCATGGCGGCCAAGGGAATCGAGCCGATCGGATCGATGGGCACCGACACCCCCCTCGCCGTCCTGTCGGAGCGTCCCCGGCTCCTCTTCGACTACTTCCAGCAGCTCTTCGCACAGGTGACGAACCCGCCGCTCGATGCGATCCGCGAGGAGGTCGTCACAGCCGTGTCCTCGTCGATCGGCCCCGAGGGCAACCTGCTGGCACCCGGGCCCGACAGTTGCCGGCAGATCGCCCTGCCGTTCCCGATCCTGGACAACGACGAACTGGCCAAGATCATCCACGCAGCCGATGAGGGTGGGCACCCCGAACTGCGGGCCCACGTGGTGAGCGGTCTCTTCCGGGTCAGCGCCGGCGGCCGGGGGCTCGAGGAGCGCCTGGGGGAGATCTTCGAGGAGGTCTCCGAGGCCATCGCCGACGGTGCCCGGGTGCTGGTCCTGTCCGACCGGAACGCCGACTCGGCACTGGCCCCGATCCCGTCACTGCTCCTCACCTCCGCCGTCCACCACCACCTCGTGCGCGAACGGCTCCGCACCAAGGTCGGGCTCGTGGTCGAGTGCGGCGACGCCCGCGAGGTCCATCACATGGCCCTGCTGGTCGGATACGGCGCCGGCGCGATCAACCCCTACCTGGCCTTCGAGTCGATCGAGGACCTGGCACGTGAGGGTCTGCACGGTCTCGATGCCGTCGATCCGCACAAGGCGATCAGGAACTACATCAAGGCCTGTGGCAAGGGTGTCCTCAAGATCATGTCCAAGATGGGCGTGTCCACGGTGGCCTCGTACACCGGCGCGCAGATCTTCGAGGCCATCGGCATCGGACAGGACCTGATCGACCGGCACTTCACCGGGACGGTCAGCAGGCTCGGCGGCATCGGTCTCGACCACGTCGCCGAGGCCGTCGCCCGTCGTCACGCCACCGCCCACCCCGAACGACCCGAGGAACGGGCTCACCGCAAGCTCGAGCTCGGCGGCGAGTACCAGTGGCGGCGCGAGGGCGAGTTCCACCTGTTCAACCCCGAGACGGTGTTCAAGTTGCAGCACGCGACCCGTGCCAAGCGCTACGACATCTTCAAGGAGTACTCGAGCAAGGTCGACGATCAGTCCGCGACATTGGCGACGCTGCGCGGACTCTTCAGGTTCGCCGAGGGCCGCGAATCGGTGCCGATCGACGAGGTCGAGCCGGTCGAGGCGATCATCCGCCGCTTCTCGACCGGTGCCATGTCGTACGGCTCGATCTCGGCCGAGGCGCACGAGACCCTCGCCATCGCCATGAATCGCCTCGGCGCGAAGTCGAACACCGGGGAGGGCGGCGAGGACCCGGACCGGCTCCACGATCCGGCTCGGCGGTCGGCCATCAAGCAGGTCGCGTCGGGACGATTCGGTGTCACCGCCGAGTACCTCACGAACGCCGACGACATCCAGATCAAGATGGCCCAGGGTGCCAAGCCCGGCGAGGGCGGTCAGTTGCCGGGCCACAAGGTCTACCCGTGGGTCGCCAAGACGCGTCACTCCACCCCCGGGGTCGGCCTGATCAGCCCGCCGCCGCACCACGACATCTACTCGATCGAGGACCTCAAGCAGCTCATCCACGACCTGAAGAACTCGAACCCCGAGGCCCGCATCCACGTCAAGCTCGTCGCCGAGATGGGTGTCGGGACGGTCGCAGCCGGTGTCGCCAAGGCCAAGGCGGACGTGGTGCTCATCAGCGGGCACGACGGGGGGACGGGGGCCTCCCCCCTGACATCGCTGAAGCATGCCGGGGGACCGTGGGAGCTCGGACTGGCCGAGACCCAGCAGACCCTGGTTCTGAACGGTCTGCGGGACCGGATCGTCGTCCAGGCCGACGGGCAGCTCAAGACGGGCCGCGACGTGGTGATCGCCGCCCTCCTCGGTGCCGAGGAGTTCGGATTCGCCACTGCGCCCCTCGTCGTGTCCGGCTGCGTGATGATGCGGGTCTGCCACCTCGACACCTGCCCGGTGGGCATCGCGACCCAGAACCCCGAGTTGCGTGCACGCTTCACCGGCCAGCCCGAGTTCGTCGAGAACTTCTTCGAGTTCGTCGCCGAGGAGGTCCGGGAGTTGATGGCGATGCTCGGGTTCCGGACGATGGACGAGATGATCGGCCACGTCGAGGCCCTCGACGTCCGTCCGGCTGTCGACCACTGGAAGGCGGCCGACCTCGACATCTCGCCGATCCTGGCCATCGCCGACAACCCCTACGCACAGGCGCTCCACGCGACGACGGTCCAGGACCACGGACTCGACGGGGCTCTGGATCGGACCCTCGTAGCGCACTGCGCCGATGCGATCGCCGACGCCCGTCCGGTGGAGTTGCGACTGCCGATCCGCAACGTCAACCGCACGGTCGGGACGCTGCTCGGGCACGAGATCACCAAGCAGTGGCGGGGGGACGGACTCCCGGACGGGACGATCTCGCTCCACTTCGACGGCTCGGCTGGCCAGAGCTTCGGGGCCTTCGTGCCGCGCGGCGTGACCATGCACCTCCACGGTGACGCCAACGACTACGTCGCCAAGGGTCTGTCGGGTGGTCGGATCATCATCACTCCGCCCGACGGCTCACCCTTCGTGGCCGAGGAGCAGGTGATCGCCGGGAACGTCATCGCCTACGGCGCGACCAGCGGACAGATCTTCATCCGGGGTGTGGTCGGGGAGCGCTTCTGCGTGCGCAACTCCGGTGCCATCGCAGTCGTGGAGGGCATCGGGGACCACGGCTGCGAGTACATGACCGGCGGTGAGGTCGTCGTGCTCGGCGACACCGGTCGGAACTTCGGCGCCGGGATGTCGGGCGGAGTCGCCTACCTGTACGACCGCGACGGCGACGTCGACCGTCGGGTGAATCCCGAACTCGTCGACATCGAGCCGCTGGACGCGACCGACCGTGACCGTCTGCGCGAGATCCTCGTGCTCCACGGCGAACTGACCGGCTCGGCATCGGCGAAGCGGATGCTCGCCTCGTGGAGCGTCGAGGTCAGTCGCTTCCGCAAGATCATGCCTCGCGACTACCGGCGGGTGCTCGACGTGATGGCCGCGGCGGCCGCAGACGGCCTCGACGAGGCGACGACCCTCGAGCGCGTGATGGAGGCCTCCCATGGGTGAGACGACCGGATTCCTGCAGTGGGGGAGGGAACTCCCGGAGCGACGGCCGGTGCCGGTTCGCCTGCGGGACTGGAAGGAGGTCTACGAGCCCTTCCCGGTCGACAAGGTCATGACCCAAGCCGGGCGCTGCATGGACTGTGGGATCCCGTTCTGCAACAACGGTTGCCCGCTGGGGAACCTGATCCCCGACTGGAACGATCTGGTGTACCGGGATCACTGGCGTGACGCCATCGACCGACTCCATGCAACGAACAACTTCCCCGAGTTCACCGGCCGTCTCTGCCCGGCCCCGTGCGAGTCGGCCTGCGTGCTCGGCATCAACCAACCCCCGGTCGCGATCAAGCAGGTCGAGGTCGAGATCGTCGACCGTGCCTTCGCCGAGGGCTGGGTCACCCCGCAGGTCCCGACCGTGCGCACCGGCCGCCGCGTCGCCGTGATCGGCTCCGGGCCGGCCGGGCTCGCCGCCGCCCAGCAGCTCACGCGGGCCGGACACGACGTCGTCGTCCTCGAGCGCTCGGACCGCATCGGGGGGCTGCTCCGCTACGGCATACCCGAGTTCAAGATGGAGAAGCACCACATCGACCGGCGCATCGCGCAGATGGAGGCGGAGGGCACGGAGTTCCGGACCAACGCCGCCGTGGGTGTCGACATCGACATCGACGTGCTGCGTGCCACCCACGATGCCGTCGTGCTGGCGTGTGGGGCGACCGCGTGGCGCGACCTCCCGATCCCGGGTCGGGAGCTCGCCGGCATCCACCAGGCGATGGAGTACCTCCCGCTCGCCAACCGGGTCCAACTCGGTGACCTCGACTCGTCACCGATCGATGTGG
Source organism: Actinomycetota bacterium (assembly GCA_041164245.1). Lineage (GTDB taxonomy): Bacteria > Actinomycetota > Acidimicrobiia > Acidimicrobiales > Ilumatobacteraceae > Casp-actino5. The sequence continues at coordinate 84,911 of JBEAPU010000078.1, forward strand.
CGGGCCAGCACGTGGTGATCATCGGCGGGGGCGACACCGGGGCGGACTGCCTGGGCACGGCCCATCGGCAGGGTGCTGCGTCCGTGACCCAACTCGAGATCATGCCCCGTCCCCCGGAGGAGCGGGCCGCGGCCAACCCGTGGCCGCAGTTCGCGATGGTCCATCGCACCTCGTCCGCGCACGAGGAGGGCGGGGAGCGGGTGTACAGCGTGAACACCGAGCGTTTCCTCGACGACGGGAACGGGAACGTCCGCGCCCTGCTGCTCCACGAGGTCGAACTGGTCGACGGCCGCTTCGTCAAGGTCGAGGGCACCGAGCGCGAACTCCCGGCTGATGCCGTCTTCCTCGCCCTCGGCTTCGTCGGGCCCGAGAAGGGATCGTGGCTCGATCGGCTCGGGGTGGAGCTCGACGATCGAGGCAACGTCGCGCGCGATGACGACTACCAGACGAATGTCCCCGGGGTGTTCGTGGCGGGCGACATGGGCCGCGGGCAGAGCCTGATCGTGTGGGCCATCGCCGAGGGCCGAGCGGCCGCCGCCGGAGTCGACATCCATCTGATGGGGTCGACCCGCCTCCCTGCGCCGATCCCGCCGACGGCACGTCCCCTGACCTGAGGCAGCGTGACGCGACGCTGCGGGGGTTGCGGCGTACGATGGGGGGATGCACGGGCGCTCCTGGATCCTCGGCAGTGCGGTCGCACTCGCGGGCGCGATGTCCCTCGTCGGCTGCGCTGCGGCCGACGAGGCATCCTCGGCCACCGTTGCGGCGATCCAGCCCACGTCCTACGTGGTGAAGGACCTGGTCACGACGACCACGACCACCACGCCGCCGACGACGACCACCATCCCCGGAATGATCTACGAGGCATACAGCCACACGATCTCCCAGGGTGACAACCCGTCGGTCCTGGCCGACCGGTATTCGATCTCACTCCAGACGCTCAACGAGGCGAACGCCACCAATCCCGACTACTCCTCGTTCCCGATCGGCGGAACCGTGATCATCCCGCCCGGTGCGATGCTGCCGACCGGGGCCGGTGGATCCACCGCGACCTCGGGTCAGACGGGGTCGGGTTGCACCGCTCGGGAGCACACCGTCGTCACCGGTGACAATCCCACTGTCGTCGCGAACCAGTACGAGATCTCCATCGAGGACCTGGCTCGGGCGAATGCGACGAACCCGGTGTACCAGAGCTTCGTGATCGGGGGGATCCTCACGATCCCCGTCGGCGACTGCTGAGGCTCAGGAACGTCGTCCGAGGTCCGGCCAGGGGCGCTCGGCTCGGCTGCGCCGCCCGGCGATGCCGGCCTGCCTGAACTCGGTCAGCTGCCAAGCCCGGCGCCAGCCGCCGGCCGTGGGTCCGGTCAGGGACGGCGTCACTCCCTCGGCCGATCGCCGGGCAGCCGACCAGAAGTCGCTCATCGATTCGTCGGCCAGACGATCGACGGCGGCCGCGATGCGGACGTTGAGGCGGCGAGTGCTCTCGCCTTCGTGCGGCCACAGCGGCGAGCCGAACACGACCCGGGCGCGGCCACGGCGCGGCCTCTTCATCCCCTTGCCGAAGATCCGGCCCGTCCCATCGATGTACACCGGGACCACGGGTGCCCCGGTGCGGGTCGAGAGGTACGCGGCGCCTCCCTTGAAGTCCTGGCCCCACCCGTCGGGAGATCGCCCGCCCTCGGGGTAGATCAGGAGACTCGACCCGTCCTCCATCAGCGACCGGATCAGGTCGGCGGAGCGTCGCCCGGTCCCCTCGCGATCGATCGGGATGGCGTTCAACGCCAACGCCGACAGAGCGGCCTTCCACCGCCGGTCGAAGAAGTAGTCCGCAGCGGCGGCGACGACGAGGTCGCGACGCCACACGGCGGGAATCGCCCTGATCATGACCGCCGTGTCGAGGTGGCTGTGGTGATTCGGCGCGAAGATCACGCTGGGAGGGTCGGCCAGACGGCCGAGGTCGGAGAGCCGGTCGAGACCGGTGACCTCGGTTCGGGCCAGGACACGTGTCAGGAGCCGCATCGGGCCAGCCGCCACCGCCGCGCGCACCACGGTGGGCAACGGGTCACGGGCCCAGTCGGTGTCGTAGTCGGCACCCAGCTCCGAGGGCTTCTCCGGAACGGCGACCCCACGTGGGACGGTCGGCGCCCGCAACGGGAACCCCGTCCGGGCCAGCGGTCGGAGGACACGGCGGGACACGCCCTCGAGCGAACCCAGGACGCGTTGCGCCCCGGCCAGGCGGGCACGGGCGGGGCCGATCTCCGGCATGGTGCTCACTTCACGTCGGCCACGAGGACCGACGGCACGTGGAGGTGGGTGATCGTGGGGGAGCGGCCGACCACGTCCTCGGCGAGTTCGAACGCGTCGTTCATCGTGGATGCCGGGGTGAAGCCCATGCGCCGCACGGTCGACGGATCGCCACCCACGATGATGACTCGGCCGGCCCACTGTTGACCATGGGCGCCCCAGTACCAGGCGTAGAAGGGGTGCACACCGTGGTACGCGTTACCGGTCCGGTACAGGTGCCGGTACCACTCGTCCTCGGCGTAGCGCCGTTCCCACTTCGCCGACATCACCGCCGGATCCGTGGTGTCGGCCAGCACCTCGTCGAAGAAGTCGATGTAACTCGGGTGGTGGACGGGATGGAAGTCCCGGTAGGTCGGGTGCGTCATGATCACCACCCCGCCCTCGCGGACCAGCGGCCGCCCCCGGTACATGTTGAACATGTAGCCGAGGCCCATGCACATCACGAGGATGGGGTTCATGATCGACTCTGGGTTGTACGGGCTGATGAACGGGATGCCCATCGTCAGGATGTCGGTCTGACCCTCGACCTCGACGAGGTGTTGGGCGTAGACGTCGGCCAGGGTCCGCTCGTGCACGGACTCCGTGAAGCCGGCGTGGACCCCGGTCATGGCGTAGGGGGCCTCGATCGAGTGGAGGATGCGCCGCGCCGTCCGGCGGGGGAGTCGGTCCATGGCGGCAGCGGTTCCCACGTAGATCGCCCGATCGCGGGCCGTCCACTCCCACTCACGCTTCGAGAGGAAGTCGAACGGTGACGGGAAGGCATCGGTGTTGATGGTCGTCTCGATCTGGAACACCTTCGGACCGTGATCGCGCAGGACCGCCCCGAGTCGCCAGATCGAGTGGTGCAGTGCCGAGTGATGGCGGTCCATGAGGCTGCGGGTGTTCTGCAGGGACTCGGGATTGTGGTGGTGGCTGAGGCATCGGTACGACGCGACACCGGTGACCAGCGACTTCCAGCCGCCGTCCATCGCCACCTGGTTCACATTGACGTAGACGACGAGGTCACTCTCGGCGACCCGGCGGTTGATCTCCAGCGTCTCGCCGTGGTCGGTCACACCGATGACGCTGAGGTTCTCGTGGTCCTCTGCATCGTGCTGGTACAGCGTGCCGAGTGGCGCGAAGGCGTCGTAGATGCGATCCCCGAGCACATGGCGCAACTCGTAGTCGTGCATCCGCCGATGGAGCCCCAGCGCGGCGATGATGTGCACATCGTCGACTCCCGCCGCAGCCGCGAGTTCGAGGACGATCTCCATGACCCGCTGACGGGAGTCGGGACGCCGCATCTTGGGCAGCGACAGACTCGCATCGTCGAAGCAGATGGTCAGCTTCATGTCCGGGTGGAGCAGTGCGGCGAGCGGCTCCATGTCGATCGGGTCATCGAGCGCGGCGCGGACCGCCGATGTCGGGTCGGCGAGACCGGCGTGGGCCTCGGGTGGGTAGATCACCCGGGAACGATCGGAGGGCAGTCGCTCGAGGCTGAAGCGCTCGCCGTGCCAGAACAGCATCGGTGGAGTCGAGCGGTCGACATCGAGTACGAATCCGGGACGAGGCATCAGGAACTCCCCCTGAGGTCGAAGGCGATCTTCACCGCACCCCGCCGTCCGGCGGCGGCGGCGTGGCTGAGAGCGTCGATGTGCTGGTCGAGGCGATAGGTGGCCGAGAGCAGGTTCTCGGCTCGGATCCGATCGGCGAGCGCCATGGCGAGATCGAACGTCCGGACGGCGGTGCCGTCGGGCAGTCGCTCGGTTCCGTACGTGTAGGAGCCCTTGAGTTCGACCTCCCGATGCCACAGCGGAGTGAGGTCGAGGCTGACCGTGGAGGGCATGCCGAGCACGATCGCACGACCCCGTGGACGGGTGATCGAGATGGCCGTCGTCAGCGATCCGGAGTCACCGACGGCATCGAGGGTCACGTGCGCACCCGACGACAAGCTGGCCCCGATGCGATGCGAGCCCGTGGCACGACGGACCGCGCGATCGATCGCGGAGGGCTCGACGACCTCATCGGCCCCGAACGCACGCGCCAGGCGATGTTGGTGCGGGTACCGGGCGGCGACGATCAGACGAGCCCGGGGATGCATCTCGCGCAATGCGGCCACGGCGCCGAGTCCCATCGTGCCGGCTCCGATCACGGCGACCACCGGTTCGTCCGTCGCCTCCACAGTGGGAGTGCGGCTCAGGTGCGCGGCGTGGACGGATCCGGCGAGCGGCTCGACGAGGACCGCACGCTCATCGGGCATCGAGTCGGGAATGCGGTGCAGCTGCGACTCGTGGGCCCAGAACCACGGTGCCCAACCGCCACCCGTCGAGCAGCAGAAGCCGGTCTGGATCCCCGGCTCGAGCGGTCCGGTGACGAGATGGGCGTAGTCGTCACCGTCGCCGGGTGCGGCACCGTCGTGAGGGGGGCGGGCGCCCCGTGCGGAGTGACCGAGCACCGGCTCGAGCACGACCCTGCTGCCGTCGTCGAGTCGGCCGACGACCTCGTGGCCCGGGACGAAGGGGAAGGACACCCAGTCCTCGAAGTAGGTCGAGGCGTGCCCGTCGACGAGGGCCAGGTCCGATCCGCAGATGCCACTGAGTGCGGTGTCGACCCGGCTCCATCCGGCGCCCTCGGGTCGCAGGGGGTCGGGGATCGTGCGGTGCTCGAGGGGCCCGACCCGAACCGATCGCGCCGGCGAGACCCCGGCGGTGATCCGCGCCAGTCCGAACCGGACCGCGCTGCGTCGGACCTGTAGCGCCCTCACGACCTGACCTCCGCGCTGCGTCGGGTCGACCGCTCACTCTCGGGTAGGACCGGTCCGATGGGGAGGAGGCGACGTGGGGCGCCGCCCGCCGGTGCCCAGTTCTCGACGAGCCAGCCGCGCTTGCGTGCGATGGCCGCGAGACGTGTCTCCGGGTTCACCGCGACCGGGAATCCGACCGCCTCGAAGAGCGGCAGGTCCGAGGTCGAGTCGGCGTAGGCGACGCACTCCTCGAGTCTGAAGCCCTCGGACCGGCAGTAGTCCTCCAGCAACTGGGCCCGGGCCTCTCCCGTCGGCGGCACGGTCATCATCTCGCCGCTCAGGGTGCCGTCGGGTCTGGCACTCATCTCAGCGGCGAAGATCTCATCGAACAAAGGGGCCAGTCCGGAGACGTTGAAGTCGAGGGCTCCGGTGATGAGCACGGTTCGGTGGCCGGCGGCGCGGTGCTGGCGCACCCGTCGGATGCCCTCCGGGAAGCTCTTGGCCATGATCAGACCCGTGAGCATGGGCACGACGTCGGCCTCGATCTGCTCCACCGGGGCATCGGCGTAACGCCGATAGAAGTGCCGCAGGAAGTCGGTCCGGTCCCGCCGGTCCATGCGCAGGAGCCCCGGCACCTCGGCGAGGGTCCGGGCCACGAAGCGCACCCGGTCCGCAGGATCGAGTCGGCGGGTCGCCAACCACGAGTAGCTCGCGACCACGTTCGACGCGATCAACGTGTTCTCCAGGTCGAACGCGGCGACGTGCCGGGCGGGGTCGAGCACCTGTGATCTGAGCCTCGTCGGACGGTCGACACCGCGCGTTCGACCGGGCGTGGATTTGACCCTGGCGTGCTCGATGATCGAGGGCAGGTGGATCTCGTGGACGTAGCGGTGCCAGTCGACCACGCGGGGGTCGAAGGTGAAGGTCTCCCGATCGGCTGCATCGAGGCGTTCCCAGACGGCCATCAGGTTGTCGACCTGGTAGATCGCCTCGCACTCGGTGTACAGGCCGTAGAGCTCCACGTACTCGAGGGCGCGTTCGATCTCGGTCCGCCGTGTCTCGAGCGTCGCCGTGAACTCGGCCTGACGGCCACGCAACGGGAGCGACTGCAGCACGGACTCGGTCCGCGTGATCACGGTCTTGGCCCGCTGCAACTGCGACTGGACACGTCCCCGACCGGGGAATCTCCACTCGGGCACGAGGATGGGTTGTCCGTCGCTGTCGTAGAGCGGGTTGGCGGTGAACCATGAGCTGACATCGTCGACCAGGGCGCGGTAGCGCAGTGGGTTGATACCGCCCGAGGCGACCTGGGTGATGCGCGGTGCCTCGGTCGGGCCGAGTGCCGCCACCGCGATGATCGCCGCCACCACCATGTCGACGGGGATCACGTCGATCGTCCCCTCCGGCACACCGGGGAACTCCTTCAGCAGTCCGCGGGCGTAGGAGATGATGACCGGTTCGGCCATGCGGAAGCCGCGGATCCACCCGGGTCGCGGCTCGGCCCAGGCCGACTCGATGATCGACGGGCGCACGATCGACACCGGGACGTCGCCGCAGCTCTCGACCAGGGCCTGCTCTCCGAGTGCCTTCGTGAACGCATACGCGTCGGGCCACCCGACGCTCGCCGCCCGCGAGCGGCCGGCGGTGACGAGCTGGTCCCGAACCCAGCGCTCGCGCATCTGCTCGGTCTTGGCAGCGAGCGCCGGTGCACCGGCGGCTCCGAGCTCGCGCCGGGCGTCACGCCGAAAGCCCGTCAGCCGTTCCGGCCGGCGGCTCTCGGCCTCGGTGTCGCCCTTGAGACGCCGCGCCGCCGTGACCTCGGCGCGCCAGTCCAGTCCGATGGCGAACGGCCCCTCGCTCACCAGCTCCTCGGGAGCCGTGCCGCGGCGGTTGCCGGCGACGTAGCAGGTGCTGACTGCGACCAGGTGCGGGTTCACCCCGAGCGAGTGACACAGCTCGGCGATCCGGGTCGGTCCGAGCAGGTTGATCTCGACGGCCTGGTCGAGCGGTGAGTCGAACGAGACCGTCGCCGCCGAGTGGATCACGGTGTCCACGGTGGCGAACACCGATCGACCCGCCGCGTCGAGCCCGAGTCCGTCGCTGGAGACGTCACCGGCGATGGTCGTCACGCGCCGTCCGGTCATCTCGGCGAAGGACTCGTCGGCCCCGTCGTGCATCCGGCGGAGTCGGTCGAAGGCGTCGTTGGCGAGCAGCTCCCGTTCCGTCCGCCGAGCAGCTGGCGTTCGCCGACCGTCGCGGACGATGAGCACGATCTCGCAGTCGGGGACCGAGCGCAGCAGGCGCTCGACCAGTGCGGTCCCGACGAACCCGGTCGCGCCGGTGATGGCGATCCGACGTCCGGCGAGGCGATGGGCGATCACGACCTAGTTCTAGCAGGTCACCTACCAAGTGGTAGACAATCGACCGTGTACCGCTGTGATCCGGATCCGCCGGAGGTGGATCGGTGACCGTCGCCGAGACCCGCTCCCGCATCCTCGACGCGGCGCTCGACCTCTTCGGGACACGGGGCATCGAGGCCGTCTCCCTCGACGAGATCGCCAGGTCCGTCGGTGTCCGCAAGCAGAGTCTGCTGTACTGGTTCCCGTCCAAGGGCGACCTCGTGGACGCCGTGCTCGACGTGGTCAGCGACGAACTGATCGCGGTCGTCGGTGCGGCTGTCCGCTCGGCCGGTGACGCACCGCTCGACCGGATCGATTCGGTCATCCGGGCCGTGTTCCGGCCCGCCGTCCGGCGACCGGCACTGCTCGGTCTCGTCAGGGAGGTCGGGCGCCTCGAAGGGCCCCACGTCGCCCGGCTCGAGGTGAGGCTCCGACCGCTCGTCACCGCCTGCACGGCCTATCTCGCCGCCGAGATGGACCGCGGGCGACTGCGGCGCGCGGATCCCGGTCTCGTCGCCGCACTCGCCTACGCCACGGTCACCGGGATCGCGACCGAGCCCGAGTCCCTCGGGGCGGTCGGGTGGAATGCCGATGTCGGCGGGCTGCGTCGGCTCCGTGACGAACTCCGTGGCTTCGTCAGGGCGGCGCTCAGCCCGACGAGCGATGTGCCAATGCGCCCCGCCGATGATGGCGCAGGAGCGCGAGCTCGACGAGTCGGTCGATGATCGCCGGGTAGGGCACCCCGCCGTCGATCGCCATCATCGGGAACATCGAGATCGGCGTGAAGCCCGGCATGGTGTTCACCTCGTTGAGGAGCAGGCCCCGGCCGTCGTCGGCGAGGAAGAAGTCGCAGCGGGCGAGGCCCTCACAACGCAGCACATCGAACGCCTCGAGGGCCAGACGGCGCGCCGCAGCGGCAACCCCGGGCGGCACCTCGGCGGGGATCACCGTCCGTGAGCCACCGGAGAGATACTTCGCCGAGTAGTCGTAGAACTCGGCGTCGGCGATGACCTCCCCGGGTCCGAAGGCCTCGGGCTCGTCACCACCGAGCACGGCGACCTCGAGCTCCCGTCCGGTGATGGCTTCCTCGACGACGACGACCGGGTCGAAGCGACGAGCCTCTGCGACGGCGGCGGCCAGCGTCGTCGCGTCCGCGACCCGCGAGACGCCGACCGATGAGCCCATGTTGGCGGGCTTGACGAAGCACGGGAAGCCGAACGCGGCCTCGATGCGTGCGATGAGAGCCCCGTCGGAGCGGGAGCCCATCAGGACCAGGTGCCGTGCCTGGGGGATCCCGGCCGCCGCGCAGACCGTCTTGGCCATCGCCTTGTCCATCGCCAGTGCCGAACCGAGGACGCCGGAACCGACGTAGGCCACGTCGAGCATCTCGAGCAGACCCTGCATCGCGCCGTCCTCGCCGAAGGGACCGTGGAGCAGCGGGAGGACGACTGCGTCCGAGCCGATGCCGCCGACGGCCGTTGCCGGCTCGACCACTGGACCAGCCGCGGCCAGCCCGGGGTCGTCGACGCCGCCGGATCCGACGGCCGCCGGCCGGCCGACGAGGTCCGTCACGTCGACCGAGTGCCACTGGCCACCGCGGTCGATCCCGACGGCCGTGACGGCGTACCGCTGCGGGTCGACCGAGCCGATCACGTGTCGGGCGGTCGAGCAACTGACGTCATGTTCGGGTGAGCGACCTCCGAAGACGACGACCAGGGTCGTGCGGACCGGGCCGGTGCGCTCAGCGGACATCGGTCAGACGGTACCGTTCGTGGCCGTGCGGTTCAGGGCATCCGAACTCGCCGCCATGACCGGCGGCGTGCTGGTCGGCGAGGACCGGGTCCTCGACGGACTCTCCTTCGACTCGCGGGAGCTCTCCGCAGGCCAGCTCTTCGTCGCACTCGAGGGCCAACGCGACGGGCACACCTTCATCGGTGCCGCGCTCGCCGCCGGGGCCGCCGGGGTGCTGGTCAGCGACGACCGTCCGGTACCGGTTCCCGCGGTCGTCGTCCCCGACACGCTGACCGCTCTCTGCGCACTCGCCCGGCAGCTCCGGGCCGATGTCCTCGCCGAGGCCGAGGTCGTCGGCATCACCGGCAGCGTGGGCAAGACCTCCACGAAGGACCTGGTCGTCGGGGCCCTGGGGAGCCGTCGCCGTGTCGTCGCGAGCCCGCGAAGCTTCAACAACGAGCAGGGACTCCCGTGGACCGTCGTCAACGCGCCATCCGACTGCGAGGTGCTGGTCCTCGAGATGGGCATGCGTGGTGCCGGCCAGATCGGCGAGCTGTGTCGCATCGCAGGGCCGACCATCGGCGTCGTCACGGCGGTCGGTCACGCCCACACGGAGCTGCTCGGTGGCCTCGAGGGCGTCGCCCTCGCCAAGGGTGAGTTGATCGAGGCCCTTCCCGCCCACGGAACGGCCATCTTGAACGGTGACGACGATCGGGTCAGGTCCATGGGTGCCCGCACCGACGCCAGGACCATCGTCTACGGCAGCGGGGGTGAGGTCCGGCTACGGCGGATCGATCTCGACGAGCGGTCGCGGGCATCGATCCTCGTCGACTCCCCATGGGGTGCGGTCCGGACCACCCTCACACTGCCCGGCCGGCACATGGCCGACAACGCACTGGCGGCGATCGCGGTCGCCGGTGTCGTCCACGGCGACATCGAGGGTGTGGCGGACGGGTTGCGGGCTGTCGAGGGCTCTGATCATCGGATGCGGATCCTCGTCACCGACACCGGTCTGACGGTCGTCGACGACTGCTACAACGCCAATCCGACCTCCATGGCCGCCGCCGTGACGGCCCTGATCGGGATGCGAGCTCGCCGGCGGATCGCGATCCTCGGGCCGATGGCGGAGGTGGCAGGCGCAGTCGGGCACCACCGGGATGTGGCACGACTGCTCGCTGACGCCGGGGTGGCACTGATCGCCGTCGGAACCGACCTCTACGGTGTGGAACCGAGTGAGGACGCCGTCGGCGCACTCCGGGCGAGGATCGACGACGTCGACGAGGCCGACGTCGTCGTCCTCGTCAAGGGGTCACGCGTGGCCCGGCTGGAGAGCATCGTGGCCGCGATCGCCCCTCACGGCAGCGCGCCCGGACGCTGAGCCGTGCACCGTCCGGGGTCCGGTCACAGATGCCGTGCAGCCGGGGAATCGGGTGACGACGGTGGGTTCTGGGCGTCGTCGAGGAAGGACGATGCCGGCAGGCGCCGCAGGTCCACCCACCGAGCCACGCCGAGCGCCGCCGCTGCCCCGACGGCGAGGACCCACCTCGCCCCGACGGCGTCCATGATCGGCCCCGCGAGGAGGTTGCCGACGGGAACCATCCCTCCGAACGACATGAACCACAAGGGCATCACCGAGGCCCGTTCGTCGTCACGCAGGTTGTGCTGGAGCTCGGTCACCATCGTCGTGGCGACCATGAAGTACACGAAACCCAGTCCGGCGGCGATCATCAGGGCGGGGATGTAGCTCGACACGAGTGCGAAGAGGCCGAGGAAGACGGCGAAGCCGACGAGTCCGCGCACGATGAGGCGACTCCGCTCACTCCCGGCGAAGACGGTTCCGACGGACAGCGCCCCGAGGAACGCTCCGGCCCCCCAGACCACGTACAACACCTTGTACGAGACCGACACGGCGTCGAGGCCGAGGTTGAGCCGGGCGACCGACGGGAAGAGCCCGATGTAGGGGAGGGAGACGAGCGAGAAGACCGCCATCGACACGAGCAGCCGCGAGAGCACGCCACGACGCCGGGCCAGGGTGACGCCGACCGTCAGGGCACGCCAGCCCCGGCGGTCGTTCCCGCCGGTCACGGACGGGAGGCCGAGGCGCACGAGCGGCACCATGAGGAACACGTAGCTGAGACCGTTGACGGCGAACAACTGCCATGTCGCGAGCCCGAGTGACGCGAGCACCGCGGCGAGTGCCGGACCGGCGATCCTGCTCCCGTTGATCATCGCCGAGTTGAGGCTGACCGCGCCCGGCAGGTCCTCCCTGGGGACGAGCGTCGGGAGGCTCGCATTGAAGGCGGGAGCCTGGATGGTGTTGGCCACGCCGATCGCGAGTTGCACGACGAACAAGGTCCACAGTGCCCGGTCAGTGGCGGCGAGTGCAGCGAGAACGAACGACAGCGCCATCATGGTCGACTGCATCGCGAGGACGAGTCGGGTGCGGTCGACGCGATCGGCGAGCACGCCCGACGGGATCGAGAGCACCAGTTGCGGTCCGAGTTGGGCGAACACGAGCAGGCCCACGAGAGCGGCCGAGCCGGTCCGGGCGTCGAGGTACGCCGGGAGGATGAAGTTCTGCATCCACGTGCCGACGTTCGACAGGGACACCCCGAGGAAGATGAGCCTGAAGCGACGATGGCGCAGCGCGCTGCGGGCGGTTCCGGGACGGGGGGTGGGGTTCACGGGGTGGTCGATCGGGGGCTCGGGTGGCCACCGTACCGGGCACCCACGGTCCACCACGTCACCCTTCCGGGATGGGAGCATGTGTCATGGACGGCCAGCGCATCCAGGCGGGGACCTCGGGATCGGTCGTCGACAGCGACGGCGCTGCGTGCCGGTCACCGCTCGGCACGTTCTCGGAGTGTCCCTTGTGCGGTGGGGACATGGCGCCGGAGCACGCTCACTTCCGCTGTGGTGCGTGTGGCTGGCGTGACAGCTGCTGCGACTGACGACCGGCCCGAGCTGCTCGTGCGTCAGCCGCCGAGCGCGGCGGCGACCGTCGGGTTGACGATCCTCCCGGCCCGGACGTTCAACCCGTTGCCGAGGCCGGGCGACTCCGATGCGGCTGCATCGACGCCGTCGGTGGCGAGCCGGACGATGTAGGGGAGGGTGGCGTTGGTGAGCGCCATGGCGGCCGTGCGCGGCACGGCACCGGGCATGTTCCCCACGGCGTAGTGGACGACGCCCTCGACGACCCGGACGGGATCGTCGTGGGTGGTCTCGACCGTGGTCTCGACGCACCCACCCTGGTCGACCGCGACGTCGACGATGACCGATCCCGGTCGCATCGCCGCAACCATGGTCCGGTCGACGACGACCGGCGCCCGATCGCCGGCCACGAGCACCGCACCGACGACGAGATCGGACTCCGCGACCGCCCGGGCAACCGCCGAACGGCTGGAGGCCACGGTCACGAGACGATCGCTCCGGTGCTGGTCGACCCAGCGGAGGCGCTCGAGGTCGCGGTCGATCACCGTGACCTCGGCTCCGAGTCCGAGCGCGATGCGGGCGGCCGCCCAGCCCACGTGGCCTGCTCCGATCACCGCCACCCGTCCCGGCCGCACCCCGGGAACGCCGCCGAGGAGGACACCACTCCCACCGAGGTGAGCCGACAGGTGGTGAGCTCCCATCTGCGTCGCGAGCTGCCCGGCGATCTCGCTCATCGGTGCGAGCAGTGGCAGGCCGCCTGATCGGTCATCCACCGTCTCATAGGCGAAGGCGGTGCTCCCGGCGTCGACCAGCGCGGACGCGACCTGCGGATAGGCGGCGAGATGGAGGTACGTGAACAGGGTCAGGTCGGATCGGAGGTGACCGAACTCGGTCGGGTACGGCTCCTTGACCTTCACCACGAGCTGGGCTGCCCACGCCTCGGCCGCCGTGGGCACGACGGTCGCTCCAGCCATGACGTACTCGTCATCGGGGAAGCCGGCACCTGCCCCGGCACCGGACTGGACGAGCACTCGGCACCCTCGGTGTACGAGTTCGGCAGCTCCATCCGGTGTGATGGCCACCCGGCGCTCCGACGGCTTGACCTCGGCGGGGACCCCGACGGAGGTGAGCGCCGGGTGTTGGATCTGGGTGACGTTCGCCATGGGTGAAGTATGGAGCGATGCCGACCGACGATGTGAGGTTTCACATCTGCCAGAATGGATCATGACCAACGGATCCATGGTTCTGGACGACATCGACCGACGAATCGTCGGCATCCTGAGCGAAGACGGCAGGATCAGCTGGAATGATCTCGCGCAACGGGTCCACCTCGCGCCGTCGTCGACGGCCGAGCGTGTCCGTCGACTCGAGCGCGCCGGTGTCATCCGGGGCTACGGGGCTCGGCTCGACGCGAGCGCCCTCGGGCACGACGTCCGGGCGGTCATCGAGGTGTCGCTGAGACCCGGCGCCGATGCCGAGACCTTCGAGGACCGGCTCCGAGAGCGGCACGAGGTGGCCTTCGCGGCGTACGTCACCGGCGACAGCGACTACGCCCTGCTCGTCGAATGCCGCGGTGCCGACGGTCTCGACGGTGTGGTCCGTTGGCTTCGGGATGATGCCGCGGTCGCCCGCACCGAGAGCAGGTTCATGCTGCGCGTCGTCCGGGAGTGACCGGCACGGTCGATCGATCGCCCTGCGTGAACGCTGGGGCCCGCCGCTCTGGCATGATCGCGCCATGGGTGACATGGTGATCCGCAATCTCATCGACGGCGAATGGTCGGACGCGGCCGATGGCCGGACGAGTCCCGTCATCGATCCGGCGACCGGCGAGGCGTACGCCCGCGCCGTCGTGTCCGGAGCGGACGACGTGGACCGGGCGATGGGAGCCGCCGACCGGGCCTTCGCCGGATGGTCCCGCACGACGCCGTCGGAACGTTCGCTCGCCCTCCTGCGCATCGCCGACGCCGTCGAGGCCGCCGGAGACGACCTGATGGCGGCGGAGTCGCGCAACTGCGGGAAGCCCTACAGCGTCCACCGGACGGAGGAGATCGGTCCGATGGTCGACCAGATCCGCTTCTTCGCCGGTGCGGCCCGACTCCTCGAGGGGCGCGCGGCGGGCGAGTACATGGCCGACATGACCTCGTTCGTCCGGCGCGAGCCGGTCGGCGTGTGCGCCCAGGTCGCACCCTGGAACTACCCGATGATGATGGCGGTCTGGAAGTTCGCTCCGGCGATCGCCGCCGGCAACACGGTCGTCCTCAAGCCGAGTGACACCACCCCGGTGACGACGACGATGCTCGCGTCGATCGCGGCCCAGCATCTCCCGCCCGGCGTGCTGAACGTGATCTGCGGGGATCGCGACACCGGTCGGGCCATGGTCGACCACCGGACGCCGGCGATGGTCTCGGTCACCGGCTCGGTCCGCGCCGGGAGCGAGGTGGCCATGAACGCCGCCTCCAGCCTCAAGCGGGTCCACCTCGAACTCGGCGGGAAGGCGCCGGTCGTGGTCTTCGACGATGCCGACGTGGCAGCCGCCGCGGAGGGCATCGCGACGGCTGGCTACTTCAACGCCGGCCAGGACTGCACCGCGGCCACCCGGGTGCTCGCCACCCGCGGCGTCTACGCCGATCTCGTCGATGCGCTCGCCGAACAGGCCGGGAGCGTCGGTGTCGGCATGCCCGACCGGGACGACGTCCTACTGGGCCCGGTGAACAACGCGAACCAGTTGGCCCATGTGACCGGCTTCCTCGACCGCATTCCGGACCACGCCCGTGTCGCTGCCGGAGGGAACCGCATCGGTGATCGTGGCTACTTCGTCGAGCCGACGGTGGTGGCGGACCTGCGTCAGGACGACGAGATGAGCCAACGGGAGATCTTCGGCCCGGTGATCACGGTCCAGATGATCGACGACGAGGACGACGCCGTGCGCGCCGCCAACGACGTCGAGTACGGGCTGGCCTCGAGCGTGTGGACGTCGGACGTCTCGAGGGCGATGCGCATGGCCCGGGCCCTCGACTTCGGATGCGTCTGGATCAACACCCACATCCCGCTGGTCGCGGAGATGCCCCACGGCGGATACAAGAGGTCCGGATACGGCAAGGACCTGTCCGTCTACGCGCTCGATGACTACACCCGCATCAAGCACGTGATGATCAACATCGGGGCCTGAGGCGGTCCGTCCGCCAGGGCCGGTCCGCCGGGGATACCCTCGGCGACGGTGCTGATGGACGGGACGGGCAGGACGAGGTGAGCTCCTTCGACGGTCGCACCCACTACGAGGTCCTCGGGGTCGCGCGTTCCGCCTCGCTGGACGAGATCCGCAGTGCGTACCGGCTCCGGGCCAGACTCGCCCATCCGGATCGTCCGGGAGGTGCGGCCGAGGCGATGGCACGCCTGAACGAGGCCTACCGGGTCCTCAACGACCCGGGTCGGAGGGCGTTGTACGACCGACGACTCGACCCGGGATCGGCCCCGTCGACCGGTTCGTCCTCCACCGGACGAACGGTCGACGACCGGCGGCCGGCATTCGAGGACGCACCCCCGGCACCGGTTGTGGCCCGGTTCCCCTGGCGTTTCGTCCTCGGCCTCGCCGTCCTCGGTTCGACCGGCGTCGTCCTGTCCGCGGCCCTGGCCGGTCCCGAGGATCCAGCGCTTCCCGACGGTGTGCTGCGCTCGGGCTCCTGCGTCGAGATCGACCAACTCGGATTCGCACGCGAGGTGAGCTGCTCGGGTGACGGAACCGATCGCGTCGTGCGCGTCCTGGTGCCCACCGACTCGGTCTGCCCGGCTGGCACCGCCGGTCACCTCGATCGTCTCGGACTCGGCCGGGCCTGCGTCGAGCTGTGACGAGACGACGCGTCCTCCTGCCGACGCTCGCTCTTGTGCTCGTCGTGGTCACCGCCGCGGTGCTCGCCGACCGGTCGGTCGTGCGGGTCGGGGAGCTCAGGGTCGGAGACTGCTTCCTCTACGACCGGGACGAAGTCGTGAGCGGCGTGGAGACCTTGGACTGCGACGATGCCCTCGCCGCTGCCGGAGACCCCTCTGGTCCGGTCGCGGCGCTCGTCGTCTGGAGGGGCGGGATCGAGGCGGACGGCGCGAACACGGCGGATGCCGCCGACGTGGTCTGCGAGCCGTTCAGGGTCTCATCACCCGTCGTCGTCCCGCTCGTCCTCGAGCGGCCGACGTCCGACGGCACGCTGGTGCTGTGCCTGGCGATCGGGCGATGATCGGCCGGTGGCGGCCAGCAGGCACGCTGCTAGCCTCTGGACGCCGAGGGCGATTAGCTCAGTTGGAAGAGCGCCACGTTCACACCGTGGAGGTCATGGGATCGAGGCCCGTATCGCCCACTCGAATCTGGGGTCATCGCTGGCATCAGGTGGCCGGAGCGTTCCTCCCGGCCCCGTCCCGAGTGGGTAGCCTTTGATCGTGACCCGCCGATGCGATCGCCCCGGATGCTCCGAGGTGGCGACCATGCGCTACCGGATGGCACCCGAGGAACTCGTCTTCTGGATGGGTCCGATCGAGGGTGAGGTCGACGCACGGTACGGCGTCCTGTGCCGGCGCCACGCCGATGGCATGACCGTCCCGCGCGGCTGGACGCTCGACGACAGCCGCGACCCGACGTTGCGGCTCTTCAGGCCGACCGTCGATGACGGACAGCGGACACGACGAAGCCCGGCGAGCCGGACGGGGTCGCCGGCGACGGCGGACGGCGAGCAGCTCGAACTCGATGCATCGGTCCCGCCTGGTGCCGAAGTCGCCGAGTCGGAGTCCGCCGATCCGGTCGACGGATTGGATCGCGCGCCGATCAGCCCCCTGCTCGCCCGGGCCTTCCGCGGAACCCCGCTGGAGCGCTGACGTGGACACCCGCGCCACGGTGACCCTCGCTGCTCCGGCGGCGGTCGTCTACGACGCGATCGCCGATCTCGGCGGGTACCCGGCATGGTCGCGGATCGTCCACAGCGTCGAGTCAGCCGGCCGCGGAGACGGGGACGGTCCCGCCTGGACCGTCGACCTCCGAGCCGGTGTCGGACCCCTCACACGCTCGAAGCGCCTGCGGATGGTCCGGGTGGTGGACGACCGGCCGTCCCGGTGTGTCCTCGAGCGACGCGAACTCGACGGACGGCAGCATTCCGTCTGGCGGCTCTCGTGTGAGGTCCTCGACCGGGGTGACACCGCCGAACTGGCGATGCACCTGCACTACGGGGGACGCCTGTGGACCGGGGGAGCCCTCCAGCGGATCCTCGATCAGGAGATCACGGACGCGGCGCGACGGCTTCGTTCGCTGATCGAGTCCGCCCCCACACCGTGAGTCTGCCGTCGGCCCGGTGATGCACCTCGAGCGGTCGTCCGAACACCGCGGAGACGACGGCGTCAGTGAAGACCTCCGCCGGCGGTCCGGCGGCGACGACCCGACCGTCGCGCAGTGCGAGGACCCGCTCGGTCGCTGCGGGGACCTCCTCGAGATGGTGCGTCACGACGACGACCGCCGGGCCGCCCGGCCCACCGATCGCGTCCAGTGCGTCGAGCAGGTCCTCGCGGCCCCCGGGGTCGAGTCCTGATGACGGCTCATCGAGCAGGACGATGCCCGGATCGGTGACGAGGGCCCGAGCGAGGAGCGTCCGTTGGCGCTCACCGGACGACAACGTCCCGAACGGGCGCTCGAGGAAGGCCTCGATCCCCACCCGACTCGCTGCCCGCCGCATGCGTTCCCTGTCCTGCTCGTCGTAGGTGTGCCACCAGGGCTCGAGCGCACCCCGCAGTGCGGTCATCACGACGTCACCGACGGCGAGGTCGGGTCGGAACTGCTCGGCGAGGCCGGCGGAGGAGTATCCGATGCGGGACCGGAGGCGCCGGACGTCGACTCGCCCGAGCATCTCTCCGAGGACGGCGACCTCGCCGGTGCTCGGATGCTCGCGCAGGGCCATGATCCTCAGCAGAGTCGACTTGCCGCTCCCGTTCGCCCCGATCACGACCCACCGCTCACCGGCGGAGACGCGCAGGTCGATCTCGGAGAGGATCGTCCGATCGTCGCGTTGGAACCCGACGGCGCGCAGCGCCACGACGGTCTCGGACCCCGTCATCGGTCGTCGCCGCGCCGGCGTGGCGAGATCGTGATCGGATGTCCGGCCGCGAGTTGTCCGCAGGCGGCATCGATGTCGGTCCCCCGATTTCGGCGCACCGTGGCGTTCACCCCGAGTGAGACGAGGCGCTGATGGAACTCCCTGACCCGGGCCATCGGCGTGCCACGGGTCGGGTAGCCCGGCGTCGGGTTCAGGGGGATCAGGTTCACATGGGCCGCCGGACGCATCCGCCTGCAGAGTCCGGCAAGACGTTCGGCGTCGACGGCACGGTCATTGACCCCGTCGATCATCGCCCACTCAAAGCTCAGCCGCCGACGCCGGCGCGACACGTACTCGGCGCACGCGTCGACCAGCTCGTCGATGGGGTGGCGGCGGTTGATCGGCACCAACGTGTTGCGCAGTTCGTCGTCCGCAGCGTGCAGCGACACGGCGAGGTTCACCGGCAGGGGGTGCTCGGCGAGCCGTCGTATGCCCGGTACGAGACCGACGGTCGACACCGTCACGTGTCGAGCCGACAGGCCGAATTCGCCGTGGATGCGCTCGACGGCCGGCCACAGCGCACGCTCGTTCGCCAAGGGCTCACCCATGCCCATGAAGACCACGTTGGAGAGCCGTCGGCCCATCGAGCGGGCCCGGTCGCGCGTCACCGCGACCTGCTCGACGATCTCACCGACCGTGAGATGCCTCGTGAAGCCGGCCTGGCCGGTCGCACAGAACCCGCACGCCATCGCGCAACCGGCCTGGCTCGACACGCAGACCGTCGCACGATCCGGATACAGCATGAGGACCGTCTCGACCCGCCCGGTCGGCTCGAGCTCCCAGAGGAACTTGACGGTCGACCCGTCGTCACTGATCGACTCGGCGACCCCGGTGAGCTCGCGCGGCAAGGCGAGTTCGATGACGCCCCTGAGCGCCGCCGGCAATGCGGTCCACTCCCGCGGCTCGCCTCCGAGCCGGTACAGCCCCTCCCAGACCTGGTCGACCCGATACCGAGGCTCCCCTCGGAGGACCCGACCGAGACTCTCCCGGTCGACGGAGTACCGACCGTGCTCTGCATCTCGGATGACGTCGGTCGGGGTCGTGGCCCGCTCCGCGCTCATGGCATCCTCCCTCGGTCGAGGACGAACGATCGGTCGACGTGGTGGGTCTCCATGCCAAGTGAGCGGTACAGCGAGACGGCAGCGGTGTTCTCCTCGTCCACGTAGAGCATCGCCTCGCGGACGCCCCGATCGGCGATCCACACGAGACCCGAGGCGGTGAGTGCACGGCCGAGACCCGACCCGGCGAAGTCAGGGTCGACGGCGATGACGTAGATCTCGCCCAATGCGGGATCGTGCGCGGTGGCGGCGTGCATCTTGGTCCAGCAGAAGGCGGCCAGGCGGCCGGAGCGCTCGTGGAGCCGGAAGCCGTCGGGATCGAACCAGTCGGCGGCGAGGCGTCGACCGAGCGTGGCCTTGTCCCAACTGCCCTGCTCGCCGTGGACGCCGAAGGCGCGGTTGTTCACGCTCAGCCATGCGGCGTCGTCGACGCCGGGGCGGAATCCCCGGGTTTCGACCTGGAGGGTCGTCAGCTGCTCGATGAGTTCGGGTCGGAGTTCGACGCGCATCTGGAGCAGGTGGCGGTCCTCCCGGAAGCCGCAGCGTCGGGCCACATCGTCGGCCCAGCCATCGTGCTCCCTGATCCACCAGGTGATCGTTCGATCATCCCGTTCCCGGACGCGTCGTACCAATGCCGTCACGAGATCGTCGACCAGGTCGGTCGGTGTCGGCTCGTCGTGCAGATGGCCGGTGGCGACCTCCACGACGACGGACCGGTTCGCCTCCGAGGCGACGGCGACACCGATGATCGGCCGCAACGGTGGTCCGCCGCGGGCGATCGCCACCAATGGAGATGCATCCCCGTCGGCGAGCTCGAGTCGCAGGTGGTCGGAGAGCAGGGAGTGTCCATGGGCCGAGGAGACCCTGTCGCAGAAACCGAGCACCGCAGCCCGGACGGCGTCGTCGGCCGCCGTGGTGGTCACTTCCCGCACGTGGGAAGGGTACCGCTCGTGGACTCCGGCGGGGCCGCCGGTCAGCCGGCTGAGCGAGCTGCCCGATCGAGGGCCCGCTCGGCGGATCGGAGCATGCGTTCCGACTCGTACAGGGCCGAGACGAGGTCCTCGCGATCGGTCCCCAGGAACGGCTCGACCATCGCCGTCACCCGATCACGACTGCGTCGGACCGATTCGGTCACTGCGCTGAGCTCCGCGGCGAGGGAGGCCAGTTGGGCTTCGGTCGCGCGGCGCTCCACGCCCTCACCATAGGCCCACAGCACCGATGCCGAGCCGTCGGTAGCCTGACGGGGTGATCTCCGTCCGCGACGATCTGCGCGCCCTCGAGGGCTACCACTCCCCGCAAGTCGACGTCGCGGTGCGCCTCAACACGAATGAGTCACCGATCGGTCCTCCGCCCGCATTCGTCGATGCGGTCGCTGACGCCGTCCGATCCTTGGACTGGAATCGGTACCCCGATCGCAGCGCACGCCGTCTGCGCACCGGGATCGCCGAACTGCACGGGGTCGAGTCAGGCAACGTGTTCGTCGCCAACGGGTCCAACGAGGTCATCCAGACACTCCTGCTCGCCTTCGGGGGGCCGGGCCGCACCGTCCTCACCTTCGAACCGTCGTACCAGATGCACGCCCAGATCGCCCGCGTCACCGGGGCGTCCGTCGCCGCATGGGAGCGGGCTGCCGACTTCTCGCTCGATCCGGAGTCGGCCACGCGAGCGCTCCTCACCCATCGACCACACGTCACCTTCCTGACCACACCGAACAATCCGACCGGACTCGCCGAGGATCCGGCGGTGCTCGAGTCCCTGATGGCCGACGGCGACTCCCTCGTCGTCGTCGACGAGGCCTACGCGGAGTTCGGCCCGTGGACGGCGATCGATCGCGTGTCCGAGGATTCGCCGATGGTCGTCCTGCGCACATTCTCCAAGACGTGGAGCATGGCGGCGGCGCGACTCGGATACCTGATCGGCCCGACATGGGTGGTCCGGGCGCTCGAGGCCGCCGTGCTCCCGTACCACCTCGACGCCGTCGCCCAGATCGCCGGTGAGACGGCGCTCGGATTCGTCGACGAGATGAACGGACGCGTGCGAGAGATCGTCGCCCAGCGCACCGTGGTGTCGGACGGACTGCGCTCGCTCGGTTGCGGCCTCGTCGACAGTTCTGCGAACTTCGTCCTGTTCGCGCCCCCCGGTGGTGACGCGACGACCGTGTGGGCCGGACTCGTCGAGCGTGGTGTGCTGGTTCGGGACTGCTCGGGGTGGGCCGGATTGGCCGGATGGTTGCGTGTCACCATCGGCACTGCAGAAGAGAACAGATTCTTCATGAACGCACTCGAGGAGGTGCTCGATGGACGCCGTTGACGACCCGAGGAACGATCGCCGACGGGCGAGCCGCCAGCGCTCCACCGGTGAGACCACGGTCGAGGTCACGATCGACCTCGACGGCAGCGGGCTCGTCGACGTCAGCACCGGCATCCCGTTCTTCGACCACATGCTCGACCAACTCGGCCGGCACGGTGGCTTCGACCTTACGGTGCGTGCGACCGGTGACCTGGAGGTCGACACCCACCACACGGTCGAGGACACCTCGATCGTCGTCGGGGAGTGCCTTCGCGAGGCACTCGGCGACAAGGCCGGCGTCCGCCGATTCGCGAGTGGCCGGTTCCCGCTCGACGAGGCACTGGTCGACATCGCGCTGGACCTGTCGGGCCGACCGTTCACGGTCTGGGAGGTCGAGATGCCGGAGTGCCTCCCGCTCGGCAACCCGGCGTTCGACCCGCAGCTGGCCGAGCACGTCTTCTCATCACTCGCCACGTCGGCTGGGATCACCCTCCACGTCTCGCTCGTCCGGGGGCGCAACGTCCACCACATCGTCGAGGCCGCGTTCAAGGGGCTCGCCCGGTGTCTGCGCGATGCCGTGCGCATCGAGGCGGCAGGTGCGATCCCGTCGACCAAGGGCGTGCTGTGACCGACGTACCCCCGAGGGCGGGGCGGCGGTGAGGATCGCCGTCGTCGACTACGGCATCGGCAATCTGCACTCGGCGCACAAGGCCCTGCTGCGCGTCGGAGCCGAGGCAGAACTCGTGGAGGATCCGGCGGCGGTGGACATCGCCGACGCGGTCGTGCTGCCGGGGGTGGGCAACTTCGGAGCCTGCATGCGGGCGCTGCGTTCCCGCGGCCTCGATCGCTCGGTGTCCGCAGCCGTGGCCGAGGGGCGTCCCTTCCTCGGGATCTGTGTCGGCATGCAGATGCTGTTCGAGTCCTCGGCCGAGAGTCCCGACACACCGGGCCTCGGTGTGCTCCGGGGCTCGGTCGAATGGCTCCCCGAGTCGGTCAAGCGGCCGCAGATGCAGTGGAACCGTCTCGAGGTCGACGGGGTCGACCCGGTCATCGGACCCGTCGGGGATTGGTACTACTTCGTGCACTCGCTGGCCGCGGTGCCCGCCGACCCGTCGACGGTCGTGGCCACCGTCGACTACGGCGGACCGGTCACGGCGGTGTGCCGATCGGGGAGCGTGACGGCGATGCAGTTCCATCCGGAGAAGTCGGGGGAGGCCGGACTGGCCCTGCTGCGCCGCTGGGTCGACTGGGCGCGGGAGCAGACCCGTGTCGCCTGACCTGTACCCGGCGATCGATCTGCGCGGCGGGCGGGTGGTCCGTCTGCGTCAGGGCGACTACGCCGCCGAGACCGTGTACGGGGACGACCCGATCGTCGTCGCCGAGGGTTTCGCCGCCGAGGGTGTCCGCTGGATCCACATCGTCGACCTCGATGCGGCGCGGGGCGGCGGTCCGGTGAATCGGCCGGTGCTCGCCGGAATCACCGAGGCACTCCGCGGTCGGGTCCGTGTCCAGACGGGTGGCGGGGTGCGCTCGATCTCCGATGCCGAGGCGCTGGCACGCGCCGGTGTGGCACGCGTCGTGATGGGCTCGGCGGCCGTCGCCGACCCCGACCTCGTGACCGCCGTGGCCGGGATCGTGCCCGTCGCCGTCGGTCTCGACCATCGCGCGGGACGCCTCGCCGTGCAGGGTTGGACCGAGACGTCGAACCTCGACGTTGCTGAGGCTCTCGGCATGTTCCCCGCGGCCGAGGCCTTCGTGATCACCGACATCGATCGCGACGGGATGCTCTCGGGCCCCGACGTCGACGGCCTGAACGCCGCCGTCGCGGCGTGCGATCGACCGATCATCGCGAGCGGTGGCGTCGCCGGGATCGACGACGTCCGGACCCTCGGCCAGATCGACGGCCTCGGCGGGATCATCACCGGGAAGGCGATCTACGAGGGTCGGCTGTCGGTTCGGACCGCCCTCGACGCGTTGGGGCGATGTCGATGAGGGCGGTCCGGGTCATCCCCTGTCTGGACGTCGACGGCGGGCGGGTCGTCAAGGGAGTGAACTTCGTGGGTCTGCGCGACGCGGGCGACCCCGTCGAACTCGCCTCCCGCTACGACCGTGAGGGAGCCGACGAGTTGGTCTTCCTCGACATCACGGCGTCGAGCGATCGGCGGGACACCACGGTCGACATGGTCCGACGGGTGGCCGATGCCGTCTTCATCCCGTTCACCGTCGGGGGCGGGATCCGCACGTTGGAGGACGCCCGCAGGCTGCTGAGGGCCGGTGCCGACAAGGTCAGTGTCAACACCGCCGCGGTCGAGCGACCGACGCTGATCTCCGAGATCGCCGATGAGTTCGGATCACAGTGCGTCGTCTGCGCCATCGACGCTCGCCGTCGGCCCGGGGGCTTCGAGGTGTTCCTCCACGGTGGCCGGACACCGACCGGGATCGACGCGCTCGAATGGGCAGTGTCGGCGACACGGCACGGGGCCGGCGAGCTCCTCGTCACGTCGATGGATCGTGACGGCACGCGGAACGGTTTCGATCACGACCTCAACCGGGCGATCACCGCCTCCGTCAACGTCCCGGTGATCGCCAGTGGTGGTGTGGGGGACCTCGCCCACCTCGTCGACGGGGTCGACCAGGGCGGGGTCGACGCGGTCCTCGCCGCATCGATCTTCCACTTCGGCGAGCACACGGTCGCCGAGGCGAAGGCCGCCATGACGGCCGCCGGCCTGACCGTCCGGCCCTCCGGCTGACACCCGTGCGGATCGGTCCGCGGCCGCCCCCAACGGTTAGGTTGCCCGTATGGCCATTCCTGCGGAGAACATGGAGTACCGGCGGCTCGGACCGAGCGGATTGAAGGTGAGCGTGCTCAGCTTCGGATCGTGGGTCAGCTTCGACACGCAGATGGGCCTCGACCCCGTGCTGGAGTGCATGCAGGCCGCCCACGACGCCGGGTGCAACTTCTTCGACAACGCGGAGGCCTACGCCGGCGGGAGAAGCGAGACCATCATGGGCCGGGCACTGACCGAGCTCGGTTGGCCACGTTGGTCGTACGTGGTCACGACGAAGCTCTTCTGGGGCATCCACGGCAGCGACCCGAACATGCGCAACACCCTCAACCGCAAGTACCTCATGCAGGCCATCGACGGTTCGCTCGAACGTCTGCAACTCGACTTCGTCGACGTCGTCTACTGCCACCGGCCCGATCCCGAGACGCCGATCCTCGAGACCGTCCGGGCGATGAGCGACATGATCGTCGCCGGCAAGGCGTTGTACTGGGGGACCAGCGAGTGGTCGGCGGAGGAGATCCGACATGCCATCGAACTCGCGGAGCGTCACTCGCTGCACGCCCCGATCACGGAGCAGTCCCAATACAACCTGCTCGAACGTCGACGGGTCGAGCAGGAGTACCAGCGTCTCCACCACGAGACCGGGTACGGGAACACCATCTGGAGTCCCCTGGCCTCCGGGCTCCTGACCGGCAAGTACCGGGACGGCATCCCCGAGGGATCGCGCGGTGCGCTCGCCGGCTACGAATGGCTGCGCGACCGGCTCAGCGACGCCGATGCGCTGGCCCGAGTCGAGCGCCTGCGCCCCATCTCCGATCGTCTCGGCTGCTCCATGGCCCAGTTGGCGATCGCCTGGTGCACCCGCCACCCGATGGTGTCGACGGTGATCACCGGAGCCAGTCGACCCGAGCAGGTTCGCGACAACTTCGCGGCGCTCGACGTCATCCCCCGGATCACCGACGACGTCGCATCCGAGATGGTCGCCGCCCTCCGCTGACGGTCGGTGGGCCCTCAGGCGCCGACGGCGTGATGTCCGCCGT
The DNA here is from genome assembly GCA_041164245.1 of Actinomycetota bacterium. GTDB lineage: Bacteria > Actinomycetota > Acidimicrobiia > Acidimicrobiales > Ilumatobacteraceae > Casp-actino5. The sequence continues at coordinate 110,293 of JBEAPU010000078.1, forward strand.
CGACGTGGACGATCTCACCGGTCGTCGCCGGGAACCAGTCCGAGAGGAGGGCGACGCACGCCCGCGCCACCGGTTCGGAGTCGTTGACGTCCCAACCGAGAGGTGCCCGGGAGTCCCAGGTGTCCTCGAACAGGGCGAAACCGGGGATCGACTTGGCGGCGATCGTCCGGACCGGCCCGGCGGCGACGAGATTGCAGCGGATCCCCGACGGTCCGAGCTCCCTGGCGAGGTACCGCGACAGGCTCTGCAGAGCCGACTTCGCCACCCCCATCCAGTTGTAGGCGGGCCAGGCCTGCTGGTTGTCGAAGTCGAGTCCGACGATAGACCCTCCGGGTCCCATGAGCGGCACGAAGGCGTCCGCGAGGGTCTTCAGGCTGTACGTCGAGACGTGCATCGCCGTCGCCACGTCAGACCACGGGGCGGCGAAGAAGTCATCACCGAGGCAGCTCGCCGGGGCGAACCCGATCGAGTGCAGGACGCCGTCGACCCGGCCGAGCGACTCACGCACCGACTCACGCACCGACTCGACGTGCTCCGGGACGGTCACATCGAACTCGAAGACATCGACCTCCGATGACAGCTTCCGCGCCGTGCGCTGCGTCAGCGACAGGGCTCGCCCTGCACCGGTCAGCACGATCTCCGCCCCCTCGGCGAGCGCGACACGCGCCACGCCGAAGGCGATCGAGGCATCGGTGAGCACACCGGTGACGACGATCTTCTTTCCCTCGAGGATGCCCATGCGACGACGGTACCGGAGCCGGTCCCGCCCGGGCCGACATCCCGGGGTGAGTCGCCGATCGACCGGTGTGCGATGATCCTGCGATGCGCATCGGCATCATCGGTGGCAGCGGTCCCGCCGGGAGTGCCCTCGCCGCCAGGCTGGCCAGCGTCGGCCATCACTGCGTCATCGGCTCCCGATCGAAGTACCGCGCCATGGAGGCCCGGGACGCGTACGTGGAGCGGCACCCCGAACTGGCGTCGTCCCTCGGCTTCGGCGACAACTCCGTCGCGGCCGACGCAGACCTCGTCGTCATCGCCACGCCGTGGGACTCGGCAGCCACGACGGCCCGCGAGCACGCGAGCGCCCTGAGTGGGAAGATCCTCGTCAGCATGGCCAACGCCCTCGTCCGGGTCGGACCGGAGTTCCAACCTCTGGTGCCGCCGAGGGGCTCCGTCGCCGCACACGTCCAGGCCGCCATCCCGGACTGTCGAGTCGTGGCCGCCTTCCACCACCTGCCCGCCAAGGAGCTCGGTCTCATCGGCCACCCCATCGACTCCGACGTGCTGATCTGCGGGGACGACCGGACCGCCGTCGCCACCGTGAGTTCGCTCGTCGGCGACATCCCGGGCTGCCGACCGCTCGACGCCGGTGAGCTCTCGAACGCGATGGCCATCGAGGCCTTCACCGCCGTCCTCCTGCAGCTGAACGTGCGCTACCGGACGAGGGTCGCCCCCAAGCTGACGGGCATCCGAGCCGACGCAGCCGCCCCAGGCGCACGGGTCGACGAGGATGGGAGCCGCCACGATGGGTGAGGCGCCCGAACCGGGCCCCATGCGACTGTTCGACACCGCCCGACGGGACGTCGTCGAGTTCACGGCGGACGAGCAGGTGCTCATGTACGTCTGCGGGATCACTCCGTACGACGCGACCCATCTCGGCCACGCCGCGACGTTCCTCGCCTACGACGTCCTCCAGCGAAGGTTGATCGATCGTGGTCACACCGTGAGGTGCGTGCGCAACGTGACCGATGTCGACGACCCGTTGTTCGCCAAGGCCCGTGAGCTCGGTGTCCACTACCTCGACCTCGCAGCCGGCGAGGAGGCACGGTTCGAAGCCGACATGGCCGCCCTCAACGCCCTGCCGGTCGCCTCGAGCCCACGGGCCTCCTCGGCGATCCCGGACATCCGGCGCTTCATCCAGACTGTCCTCGACCGTGGCCACGCCTACGTCGCCGGGGGCTCCGTGTACTTCGAGGTCGCCACCTTCGGCGACTTCGGCGCCATCAGCCACTACGGCCGGGACCAGATGCTCGAGTTGGCCAGCGCCCGCGGCGGTCGGGTCGACGACCCGAACAAGCGCGACCCACTCGACTTCGTCCTGTGGCACCCCTCCGCCGATGACGAGCCGTCATGGGACAGCCCGTGGGGTCCCGGACGACCCGGCTGGCACATCGAGTGCAGTGCCCTCGCACTTCGCGAACTCGGGGAGACGATCGACCTGCACGGTGGGGGAGCCGACCTGATCTTCCCGCACCACGAGTGCGAGCGCGCACAGTCGGAGTCGGCCACCGGCGCGCCGTTCGTGCGTCACTGGATGCACGCCGCCCTGATCTCGATGGACGGCGCAAAGATGTCGAAGAGTCTCGGCAACCTGGTCTTCGTCGACGCACTGCGCGCCTCCTGGGACCCGATGGCGGTTCGGCTCGGCATCGTCGGCCATCACTACCGCACCGAGTGGGAGTGGGACGACGGGCTCATGGAACGATCGACGGAGCGTCTCGGGCGCTGGCGCGCCTCCAGCGGTGGTTCGCCGTCCGGGGTGCTCGACGTCGTGCGTGGACACCTCGATGCGGACCTCGACACCCCGTCTGCCTGCGCCGCGATCGACGCTGCGGCGGCTGCCGGACATGACGTGGGCACAGCAGCAGGACTGCTCGGCGTCGAACTCGGTTGAGCCCGGTTCCTCCCCGGCGGAGCGCTCGTAGACTCGGGGGCGCATGTCGACGATCTCAGTGACCCTGCCCGACGGTTCGAGTCGTGAACTTCCTGCCGGATCGACCGCGCTCGATCTCGCCGGCTCGATCGGCGCCGGACTGGTGAGAGCCGCCGTCGCCGCCGTGGTCGATGAACGGGAGGTCGACCTGACTGCGCCGCTCGTCGACGGCAGCCGGGTGGCGATCGTCACCGCCGACACGGATGCGGGCCGCCATGTTCTCCGACACTCGACCGCCCACGTCCTCGCCCAGGCCGTCACGAGGCTCTTCCCCGGGGCGAAGTTCTCCGTCGGTCCCGCCATCGAGAACGGCTTCTACTACGACTTCGACCTCCCGGACGGCCGCACCTTCAACGAGGACGACCTACGGGCGATCGAGGACGAGATGCGGGCCATCGTCGAGGCCGACCAGCCGTTCGTGCGCTCCGAGATGTCACCGGACGAAGCTCTGCGACTCTTCGCCGACCAGCCCTACAAGTGCGAGATCATCCAGCGGGTCCGCTCGGCCTCCGGGGACCAGCTCGACGCCGGCGAGGTCGGATCCGGCGACACGATCAGCGCCTACCGGAACTCCGACCAGTTCGTCGACATGTGCGTGGGCCCCCACGTGCCGAGCACCGGTCGCCTCGGGCACTTCGCCCTGCAGCGCACGTCCGGCGCGCATTGGCGCGGCAACGAGGCCGGCCGCATGCTCCAGCGGGTCTATGGGACGGCATGGGAGTCCAAGGCCGCTCTGAAAGAGCACCTGCATCGCCTGGAGGAGGCAGCCAAGCGGGATCATCGGCGACTCGCCGTCGACCTGGACCTCCTGAGCTTCCCGGGTGAGATCGGTGGCGGCCTCGCCGTGTGGCACCCCAAGGGTGCCATCGTCCGCAAGATCATGGAGGACTACAGCCGCACCCGTCATGAGCAGGGCGGCTACCAGTTCGTCTTCACCCCGCACCTCGCGAACGGTCGGCTCTTCGAGACCTCCGGCCATCTCGACTACTACGCCGACGGCATGTATCCGCCGATGGAGATGGACAACGGCACCTACTACATGAAGCCGATGAACTGTCCCATGCACTGCCTGATCTACCGCAGTCGCCAGCGCAGCTACCGCGAGCTCCCCCTTCGGCTCTTCGAGCTCGGCAACGTCTACCGCTACGAGCGCGCCGGCACCCTGCACGGCCTGATGCGGATCCGTGGCTTCACCCAGGATGACAGCCACATCTTCTGCACCGAGGAGCAACTCGCCGACGAGGTCGCCTCGCTGCTGGACTTCGTGCTGTCGGTGCTCCGTGCGTTCGGTTTCGAGGACTTCACGTTCAACCTCTCGACGAAGAACCCGGCCAAGTACGTCGGCTCGGACGCCGTCTGGGACAAGGCCACAGCGGCGCTGCGCGAGGCGCTCGAGCGGCACGGTCTCGTCTATGGCGTGAAGGAGGGCGACGCCGCCTTCTACGGACCGAAGATCGACATCGACGTCCGGGACGCGATCGGCCGCTCATGGCAGTTGTCGACGATCCAGGCCGACTTCAACAACCCGGAACGCTTCGACCTCGAATACATCGGATCGGACAACGCCCGCCACCGACCGATCATGCTCCACCGAGCCCTGTTCGGGTCGGTCGAACGCTTCTTCGGTGTCCTGCTCGAGCACTACGCGGGTGCGCTCCCGACGTGGCTCGCGCCGGTCCAGGTGCGCGTCCTGCCGGTCTCGGAGGCGCACGAGTCCTATGCGGCCTCCGTCGTCGATGCCCTGCGCCGGGTGGGTCTGCGGGTCGATCACGTCGATGCCGACGACGGCCTCGGCAAGCGGATCCGTGCGGGCAAGCTCGAGAAGGTGCCCTACGTGATCGTGGTCGGGGACGACGATGTGGCTGCGAACACGGTCGGGGTCAACCCGCGCGGTGGTGAGGTCGAACGTGACGTCCCGCTGGACACGTTCATCGGCCGCCTGCGGTCCGAGGTCGACGAGAGCACCCGACGGGCGCTGACCGCCTGATGCTGGAGCAACTCTGGAACGGGTGGCGGGCGGAGTACGTCAGGTCCTCCACCTCGCCGACCGGGCACGGCACCGTGGTCGGGGCGAGCGTCTTCACGCAGCTTCTGGCCTCCGGACTCGAGGATGCGGAGACGCACATCGTCCACCGGGGGAGGAGATGCTTCGCGATCCTGAACGCCTTCCCGTACTCGACCGGCCACCTCCTCGTCCTGCCCTACCGCGAGGTCGACCGCCTGCAGCTGCTCGAGGCCGACGAGTCGGCCGAGCTGTGGGCGACCGTCACCGATGCCGTGACCGCCCTCACGACGTCGCACTCGCCGGAGGGCTTCAACGTCGGACTCAACCTGCAGCGCCCGGCCGGCGGATCGATCGCCCAACACCTCCACGTGCACGTCGTCCCGCGCTGGACCGGGGATTCGAACTTCATGACGACGATCGCCGACACCCGGACGCTTCCAGAGGCCCTGAGCGACACGGCGACGCGTGTACGGAACGCATGGCCCGTCGGTGGCTCCTCGCCTAGTCTCCCATCGTGATGTCCGACGACACCCCCGACGTCCGGGCGCCCGACGAGGTCGTCGACTCCCTGCCTGAGGACCTCGACCCGACGGCCTTCGCCGGGGCGTACCGCTTCCCCGACAACTCACGGCGTCGGATACCGGCCACGGTCTATCTCGTCGCCGGCGCCTTCACCGTGTCGGGAATGTGGTGGGCGACCGGCAGCGCACGCTTCAACAGCGGGTTGGCCCTCGCGGCCGCCTGTCTCGTCGGCTTCGCCGCCTACGGACTGGCCACCGGACGACGGATGCACATCGACGAACGGAACGCTCTCGTGGCCGCCCAGCAGGAACTCGGCTTCCCGATCGGGCACGCGTCGGCACAGCAGGTCTGGCGCGGGGTCGCGAGCCGGCCGACCTGGCGAGTGCTCGCGTACTCGGCGGAGGAGCCGCCACGGCGCCGGGCCCTCATCCTCGTCGACGCGATCGACGGTCGGGTCGTCGAACACCTCGTCGAGGAGAACCCCGAAGGGGAGACCTGATGCTGGACGGCACGTTCCGAGGCCCGGTCGACAGAGCGGTGCGACCCATCGGCCGCGCCCTGCGCCGGACCGGTCTCACACCCGACCACCTCACCTTCGCGGGACTGGTCGTCGCCGCAGCCTCAGCCGTGGCCGTGGCCTCCGGCCGTCTGCTCCTCGGCCTCGTACTCGTCATCGCCGCGGCACTGCCCGACCTCTTCGACGGCGCCCTGGCGAAGGCATCGGGAACGGCGAGCCAGCGCGGCGCGTTCTTCGACTCGACGATGGACCGGGTGACCGACGCCCTCCTGCTCGGCGGGATCGCGTGGTACCTGGCTTCGGAGTACGGCCCACATCAGGCGCTCCTCCCATTCGCCGTGTCGTCCGTCGCATCGGTCATCTCCTACCAGCGGGCCAAGGCGGAATCGCTCGGGTTGGACGCCAAGGGTGGGCTCATGGAGCGTGCCGAACGAATCGTCGCCCTGTGCATCGGGCTGCTGCTCGAGGCCGTCGGGGTGACCTGGTCGCTGGTGTGGATCCTGTGGATCATGTTGGCCCTGATCAGCGTCACGGCGGTCCAGCGCTTCGTGAAGGTCTGGCGTCAGGCCGAGGTCGCACCGGCGACACAGGCTCGAATCGACCTGCGGCGTGAGCGGCGGGTCGAGCGCAGGTCGGTGCGCGCCGGCCGCCTGGGCGGTCGCCGGACAGTGGTCCAGCGTCGCGTCCGACACGATCGGCCCGAATGACGTGGCCGGCAGCAGCCGGGCGGAGCTGACCGTCGTCGGGTACCGGCTGGCTGCGACGGCGGCCCGACTCCTCCCTCCTCGGGCTTTCGGCGCCGTGTGCCGGCTCGTCGGCCTGGGATCCAGGGCTCTGGCACCAGACGCGCGCAAGATGGTTGCCCGGCACCAACGCCGACTCGATCCGTGGCTCGAGGGCGGGGCCCTGCGCCGACGCGTCGACGACGTGTTCGCCGGGTACACCCACTACTGGATCGAGAGCCTGAGGCTCCCCACCCTGAGCGTCGACCGAGTCCGACGTGGTCTCGTGGTGGAGGGCTGGGAGCACGTTGCAGACGGCCTCGCCGCGGGCAGGGGAGTGATCCTCGCCCTCCCGCACCTCGGCGGGTGGGAATGGGCGGGCCGCTGGCTCGCCGATCGTGGAGTCCCCGTCACCGCCGTGGCGGAGCGGCTCGACCCACCTGAGCTCTTCGAGTGGATGACGCGTCTGCGCTCCGACCTCGGCATCAGGGTGCTCGCCCTGGGGCCCGAGGCGACCACCGGCGTGGCGGCTGCCCTTCGCCGCAACGAGGTGGTCTGCCTGCTGTGTGACCGTGACGTCGGCCGTACGGGGATCGAGGTGGACTTCCTCGGTGAGACGACGACGCTCCCGGCGGGCCCCGCCACCCTCGCGCTGCGCACCGGCGCCGTGCTCCTCCCGACCGCCGTCCACCACACCGACGCCCGGGAGGCCCACCTCGGGAGGGTTCTGCCTCCTCTCGACACCGAACGCTCGACGCTCGGCCTCCGCGCCGATGTCGCCCGCGTCACGCAAGCCCTCGCTGACCGGCTCGCCGAACTCGTTCGCGCGAGCCCGGAGCAGTGGCACCTCCTCCAACCCAACTGGCCGAGCGACCGATGAGTGATCTCGATCCCGCTGCCGGGAGGCCCCTTCGGATCGGCATGTTCTGCCCGTACAGCCTCACGGTCCCGGGAGGAGTGCAGGCACAGGTGCTCGGCCTCGGCGCCGAGCTGCGGCGCATGGGCCACGAGGTGCGAGTCCTCGGCCCGTGTGACGGACCACCCCCCACCCCCTGGGTCACCCCACTCGGGGACAGCCTCCCGACTGCCGCAAACGGCTCCATCGCTCCGCTCGCCCCCGACCCGTCCGCCGCCCTCCGGACGATCCGCGCCCTGCGGGACGAGGACTTCGACGTCTGGCACCTCCACGAGCCGCTCGCTCCGGGTCCGACCCTGACGGCCCTCACCCTCCACTCGCGCCCGATCGTGGCCACCTTCCATGCCGCCGGTCGCTCGTCGAGCTACCGGGCGCTGCGCCCGGTGCTCGCAGGGCTCGTCCGTCGGATCGACCACGCCGTCGCCGTGTCCCCCCACGCCAGGGACCTCGCTGCCCGCTACTTCGAACGGGAGTACGAGGTGTTGTTCAACGGGATCGTCCTCCCGTCCGGTGAGCCCCCCGGCACCGCCCACGACGAGGGGGACGACCGGCGACGTGACGGGGTGCTCTTCATCGGCCGGCACGAGGAGCGCAAGGGCCTCGCCGTGCTCCTCGACGCAATGGGGAGACTGGACGACGAGGGCGTCCGGGTCGCGTGCCGGATCGTCGGTGACGGACCCGACAGCGAACGTCTGCGCCGACGTCACGGTGACCGGCCGCCGCTGTGGTGGCTCGGCCGCGTCTCGGAGGCCGCCAAGTCCGACCTGCTGACCTCGTCACTCGTGTTCGCGGCGCCGTCGCTGCATGGGGAGTCCTTCGGCGTGGTCCTGCTCGAGGCGATGGCGGCAGGTGCCGTCGTCGTCGCCAGCGATCTCGATGGCTACCGCAACGTCGCCACACATGACGTCGACTCACTCCTCGTTCCCCCGGGTGACCCGACGGCCCTCGCCGAGGCCGTTCGACGGGTGATCGCCGACACCGACCTGCGGGACAGACTCGTCCGAGCCGGCCACCGCCGTGCGGCGGACTTCTCGATGCGCCGACTGGCCGAGGCGTACATCGAGCGCTATCAGCGGGTGATCGATGCCCGGATCCGCCATCGCTCCCGTGCCTAGACTCATCCCGTGACCTGGACCATCGTGATCGTCATCGCCGTCGTGCTCGTCGGTGGGGTCGTGGTCTACAACGGCCTCGTCCGGCGGCGCAACGCAGTCGACAACGGCTGGTCACAGATCGAGGTGCAGCTCAAGCGGCGCCTCGATCTCGTGCCCAACCTGGTCGAGACCGTGAAGGGCTACGCCGCCCACGAGCGCGAGACGTTGGATGCCGTCGTGACCGCCCGGAACACGGCCCTGGCTGCCCCTTCGACACCCGGAGCGCAGGAGGCTGCGGACGTGCCCCTCGTCGGCGCCCTCCGCCAGTTGCTCGCACTCGCCGAGGCCTATCCCGACCTCAAAGCGAACCAGAACTTCCTCGCCCTGCAGGAGGAACTGACGGCGACCGAGGGGCGCGTGGCGTACGCCCGGCAGTTCTACAACGATGCCGTCCTCGCCTATCACAACGCCATCGAGCAGTTCCCCGGTGTCGTCGTGGCCCGCCTGGGGTCCTTCAGCCGGCGCGAGTACTTCGAGGCGGAACCGGCCGCCGACCAGCCGCCGACCGTCGGCTTCTGAGATGGACGAACTGATCAGGTCGAACCAGCGACGGAGCGCGCTCGTGATCATCGGCTTCATCCTCGGTGTGGTGCTGCTGGGTTCGCTCGTCGGCTCGTTCATCGGCGGCGGCTGGACCGCCACGATCGCCTCGGCCGTCATCGCCGGAGTGACGGCGATCGCGGCCTGGTGGACATCGGACCGGGTGGCCCTCGCCGTGAGCCGGGCCCGGCCGGCCGATGAGACCGAGTTCCGCCGCCTCCACAACCTGGTCGAGGGGCTGTGCATCGCGGCCGGCCTCCCCAAGCCCGGCGTCTACGTGATCGACGATCCGGCACCGAACGCCTTCGCGACCGGTCGCAACCCCCGGCATGCGGCGATCGCCGTGACCACCGGACTCCTCGAGTCGCTCGACCGCGTGGAGCTCGAGGGGGTCGTGGCCCACGAACTGAGTCACATCCGACACCACGACATCACCGTGTCGACGATCGTGGTCACCCTCGTCGGGACGGTCGCGTTGCTGAGCGACCTCGCGATCCGCACCATGTGGTGGAACGGGGGCCGCGTCCGACGCGCCGGCGACCGTGACGACCGAGCCAACCCGCTCGCTCTCGTCGGCTTCGTCCTCATCGCGCTCTCACCGATCATCGCCCGACTCCTCCAGGCTGCGGTGTCGCGGCGCCGCGAGACCCTGGCCGACGAGGGGGCCTGCCGCCTGACCCGCTACCCCCCGGGCTTGATCTCGGCACTGGAGAAACTCCGCGACGACACCACGGTGACGCACAGTGCGTCGGTCGCCACGGCCCACCTGTGGATCGAGCAGCCGCTCTCCGGTGTCGGCGATGCCGGGCGACTCGCCGGAATCCATCGACTCTTCGACACCCATCCACCGCTCGACGAGCGGATCGCACACTTGAGGGAGCTATGAGCACATCGCGCCAGAGAACACCTTCGATCCGGCACCGCACGACCATCGTCGGCATCGTCTCCCTCGGAGCGCTCATGGCGGCGTCCTGCGGGGGAGGGGACCCCGTCGAGGAGGTCCAGGAGGCCGTCCGGGAGGCCGTCGCCGACGTGACCTCGACAACCACCGGTGGCACCTCGCCATCGAGCACGGCGACGACGACCCCCGAGGAGACCTTCGCGGAACCGGCCCACCGGATGCCGCTCACCGGGGAACCGCTCGAGTCCGCCGACGAGATCCCGGACCGACCCGCGCTCGCCATCAAGATGCCGAACAACCCACAGGCGATGCCCCAGACCGGCCTGAACGAGGCCGACATCGTCTTCGAGGAGATCATCAACGATCGGATCACGCGCTTCGCAGCGGTGTTCCACTCGGAGGGCTCGGACCCCGTCGGCCCGATCCGCTCCGGCCGAGCCCAGGACGTCGACCTGCTCAGCAGCCTGAACTCACCGCTCTTCGCCTGGTCGGGTGGCAACGCCGGTGTCACCCGCGTGGTGAACGCCTCGTCACTCGTCAGCCTGAACTACGTGGGTGGTTTCGGCAACAGCTACTACCGGCGTGACGGACGCGGCGGATCACCGCACAACCTGTTCTCCGACACCGAGACCCTCTGGTCGCACACCCCGGAGGACTTCACCGTCCCGACGCCCATCTTCCCTTACCTCCGGCCGGGGGAGGTCGCCGAGGGTGATGGTGCATCCATCATCGAGGTGACGATGGATTCGATCGACGTCCGCTGGGAGTACGACGAGGCGAGCGGCAGGTACCTTCGCTGGCAGGACGGCCAGGAGCACATGAGCGAGCTGACCGGGCAGGTGTGGGCCGACAACGTCGTCGTCATGTTCATGGACTACGTCTCGGGGATCATCGACGCCCGCAGCCCGGAGGCTCAGTCGGTCGGCTCGGGCCCGCTGCTCGTCTTCAGCGCGGGCACCGTCCGAGCCGGTACCTGGAGCCGGCCCGACAACCTCGCCCCGTTCACCTTCGCGACGGCCGAGACCGGAGGCGAGCTGATCCGCCTCGAGCCGGGACGCACCTGGGTCGAGTTGCCCCGGAACGACCCGGCGAACGTCCAGTACGTCTCGTGAGTGGGATCCCGAGCGGACGATCCCACGCACTCGGATCGGCGTCGGTAGATTGACCGGCATGTCGAACAAGACCACGGGGTCGTTCCCGGTCAAGCGCGGGTTGGCGGAGATGCTCTCTGGCGGCGTCATCATGGACGTGGTCACACCTGAGCAGGCGAAGATCGCCGAGGACGCAGGGGCGTGCGCCGTCATGGCGCTCGAGCGCGTTCCCGCCGACATCCGACGTGACGGAGGGGTGGCTCGCATGAGTGACCCGGACATGATCGATGGGATCACCCAGGCAGTGTCCATCCCGGTCATGGCAAAGGTCCGCATCGGCCACTTCGTCGAGGCCCAGATCCTCCAGTCCCTCGATGTCGACTTCATCGACGAGTCCGAGGTGCTGACGCCGGCCGACGAGACGCACCACATCGACAAGTACGCCTTCGACGTGCCGTTCGTCTGCGGCGCCACGAACCTCGGAGAGGCCCTGCGCCGCATCGCCGAGGGGGCGGCGATGATCCGTTCCAAGGGTGAGGCCGGGACGGGCAACATCGTCGAGGCGGTGCGCCACCTGCGCTCCATACTCGGGGACATCCGTCGGGTGGGACAGGCGGACTCCGCCGAGCTGTTCGATTGGGCGAAGCGCCTGCAGGCACCCCTCCCGCTCGTCCAGGAGATCGCCGAATCGGGACGGCTCCCGGTGCCGCTGTTCTGCGCTGGCGGCATCGCCACCCCGGCCGACGCGGCGCTCGCCATGCAACTCGGAGCCGAGGCGGTGTTCGTCGGCTCCGGCATCTTCAAGAGCGATGAGCCGGGCCCGCGCGCCCGGGCGATCGTCGAGGCGACGACGCACTTCAACGACCCGCAGATCCTCGCCAAGGTGAGCCGCGGCCTCGGGGCCCCGATGACCGGCATCGGTATGGACGAGATCAACCAGCGGTACGCCGAACGGGGCTGGTGATCGACATGACGACCGCAGGGGAGCCCCCAGGTGGTCATCGGTATCCTCGCACTGCAGGGTGCGGTCGAGGCCCACGCCCGGCACCTGACCTCGCTCGGTGTCGCGGTCAGGCCCGTCCGCTCGCCCGGTGACCTCGCCGGCCTGGCTGCACTCGTGCTCCCCGGCGGGGAGAGCACCACGATCTCGATGCAACTCGAATCGAGCGGGTTGACCGAGCCACTGCGCCGGGCGATCGCCGAGGGCCTCCCGGTGCTCGGGACGTGCGCCGGGATGATCCTGCTCGCGACCGGTATCCGTGACGGCCGACCGGACCAGATCGCCCTCGCCGCGCTCGACATCGACGTGCTCCGCAACGGCTACGGACGCCAGACGGCGAGCTTCGAGACCGATCTCGACCTCGTTCCCGACGGCGCTGAGCCGAGCAGGGCCCAACGAGTGCACGCCGTGTTCATCCGGGCGCCCAGGGTGACCAGGGTCGGGCCGGAGGTCGAGATCCTGGCGGTCCACGACGGTCATCCCGTGCTCGTGCGTCAGGGGTCGATACTCGCCGCGTCCTTCCATCCCGAACTGACCGACGACCACGCCGTCCACCAGATGCTGGTCGCGGCCGCCGAACACCACATGACACGACACGCGAACGACCTCGAGGAGGTGTGAGATGTCCGGCCACTCCAAGTGGGCAACGATCAAGCACAAGAAGGGTGCGGCCGACAAGGCCCGTGGCAAGCTCTTCGCCAAGCTGGCCCGCCAGATCGAGGTGGCGGCACGGTCCGGTGGCGGGGACCCCGACATGAACCCCGCCCTGAGGACGGCAGTCGGGAAGGCCAAGGGCTCCCAGATGACGAACGACGCCATCGACCGAGCCATCAAGCGCGGCACGGGCGAGGCCGGGGCCGACACCTACGAGCCGATCACCTACGAGGGCTACGCGCCGGGCGGGGTGGCACTGCTCATCGACGTGCTCACCGACAACCGGAACCGGACCGGAGCCGAGATCCGCAGCATCTTCACCAAGCACGGCGGTTCGATGGCCGAACCGGGATCGGTGAGTTGGCAGTTCTCCCGCCGCGGTGTCGTGCTCGTCACGGGCGGGGCACCCGAGGACGCGCTCCTCGAGGCTGCCCTCGACGCCGGGGCCGACGACCTCGAGGACGACGGAGGCACGTGGCGCGTGACGTGTGAGCCGTCGGCGACGATGACCGTCTCCGAGCGCCTCTCCGCCGCCGGATTCGATGTCCTGAGTGCCGAGACACCGATGGTCTCGGACAACCTCGTGCCGGTCGACAGCGTGGAGGCGGCCCGTGCGGTCCTTCGGATCCTGGACGTCATCGAGGACAACGACGACGTCCAGGATGTCTACGCCAACTTCGACATCCCGGACGAGATCATCGAGGCGGCGACATCATGAGCGGACGCTCGGTCGGGGTCGGGGATCCGGCCCCGGACTTCTCCCTCCCGGGCACCGGTGGGCGGACATGGACGCTCTCGGAGTTCCTCGGTCGGCCAGTGGTGCTGGTGTTCTACCCGGGCGACGACACACCGGTGTGCACCAAGCAGTTGAACAGCTACAACGACGGTCTCGAGCAGTTCGTCGATCTCGACGCCCAGGTCATCGGGATCTCCGCTCAGGACGTGGACAGCCACGAACGGTTCGCCGAACGACACGGCCTCCGCATCCCGCTGCTGGCCGACACCGACAAGGTGGTGGCGGCCCGGTACGGAACGCTCGGCCCGCTCGGGTTCCCCCGGCGGAGCATCGTGATCGTCGACCGTTCCGGAGTCGTGCGCTACGTGCACCGGGCCATGGCCGGTCTGACCTACCGCCCCGTCGACGAACTCGTCGGTGTCCTCGCCGGACTCGACTGATCGGGACCGGAGCCGACCGGTATCTCCCGATCCCGGGCCGACGGGAACTAACATCGAACCTGTGTTCGTCGCGGGCAGCTCCGACCTCGCTCCGACCCCGACCCGTCGCCGGGACGGGCTGCGGGTGCTCGGGATCGACCCCGGTCTCACACGCTGCGGGTACGCCGTCATCGACAAGGGCTCAGGTCCCCGTCCTGCCGCCAGGTCGCTCGGGGTGATCCGCACCCCGCCCGGAGACGAGTTGCCAAGCCGTCTGGCGAGCCTGCGCCGCGAGATCGTGGCGCTGCTCGCCGAGTTCTCGCCCGATGTCGTGGCGGTCGAGCGGGTCTTCTTCCAGGTGAACGTCCGCACGGCGATGAGTGTCGGACAGGCGAGCGGACTCGCCCTGTGCGAGGCCTCCGATGCGGGGTGCCTGATCGCCCAGTACAGCCCGAACCAGATCAAGGATGCGGTCACGGGTAGCGGCAGCGCGGACAAGGCGCAGGTCCAACGGATGGTCCAGATCCGGCTCGGACTCGACCGCCCACCATCTCCCGCTGACGCGGCCGATGCCGCGGCGGTCGCCCTGTGCCATCTCGCCATGGCCCCGTTCGGCCCCAGCCACCGGCCCGCAGGAGGCTCTGCATCATGATCGGCTCACTCCGCGGAACGGTTCTCGAGCGCATCGCTCCCGGTCAGCTGCTGATCGAGGTGTCCGGCGTGGGGTACGAGGTCACCATGACGACGCGCTCGGCGGCGGGACTCGTCGTCGGAGGAGCGGTGTTCGTCCACGTCCACCACCACGTCCGAGAGGATCTCCAGCAGCTCTTCGCCTTCATCTCCGGCGCAGACCGCACGGCGTTCAAGATCCTGATCGCGACCCACGGGGTCGGGCCGGCCCTCGCACTGGCGATACTCGACATCCACGAGCCGGCCGCCCTCGCCGACATCGTGGCCCGGTCCGACACCGCCGCGCTGTGCCTCGTCCCGGGCATCGGTCGCAAGACCGCTGAGCGCCTCCTCGTGGAGTTGCGCTCGCGCCTCGACCTGCCGACCCTCGAGGCCGGACGATCGGACGGGGCGCTCGGGCGACTCACCGAGGTCAGGGCCGCCCTCGAGCAGCTCGGATACAGCACATCGGAGATCGTCGAGGTGCTGCGTGAGGCCGATCCGGATGCCGACACCGCCACCTCACTACGGGCCGCCCTCGGGGCGCTCGGGGCACGCCATGCGTGAGGAGTTCCTCGATCCGGGGATCGACGGTGCCGTCGAGGAGGCGCAGGAGATCGGTCTGCGCCCGCGGGCGCTCGACGAGTTCGTCGGCCAGTCCGAGCTCAAGGAGCACCTCGCCATCGTGCTCGAGGCCGCCCGCCGCCGCGGTCAGTCCGTCGACCACCTGCTCTTCGCCGGTCCCCCCGGCCTCGGCAAGACGACGCTCGCCGGGATCATCGCCACCGAGATGGACGTCACCCTCCACGTGACCTCTGGACCGGCACTCGAGCGGGCCGGCGACCTCGCGGCGATCCTGACCAAACTCGGTGAGGGCGACGTGCTGTTCATCGACGAGATCCACCGTCTCTCGCGCGCGGTCGAGGAGATCCTGTACCCGGCGATGGAGGACTTCCAGCTCGACATCGTCGTCGGGAAGGGTCCTGCGGCGTCCAGCATCCGCCTCACGATGGCACCGTTCACCCTGGTCGGCGCGACGACGCGGACCGGGATGATCACCGGTCCGCTCCGGGACCGCTTCGGCTTCGTCGCCCGGCTCGACTACTACCGCCACGAGGAGCTGCGCGACATCGTCACCAGGGCCGCCGGGATCCTCGGTGTCGACATCGACACCGACGGCGCGTGGGAGATCGCGCGGCGCTCCCGCGGGACGCCCCGCATCGCGAACCGGCTGCTGCGACGGGTTCGGGACTTCGCCGAGGTCCGCTCGACAGGCTCGATTACTGCCGATGTCGCGCGCGCCGGGCTGAGCGTGTTCGGTGTCGACGAGCGCGGTCTGGACAAGGTCGACCGTGCCCTCCTGACGGCGTTGTGCGTGCAGTTCGGCGGCGGACCGGTCGGGTTGTCGACCGCGGCGATCGCCGTCGGCGAGCAACCCGAGACCGTCGAGGACGTCCACGAGCCCTTCCTCATACAGCAGGGGCTCATCGCCCGAACACCCCGCGGTCGGGTCGCGCTTCCCGCAGCCTTCGCCCACCTCGGACTCGACGGTCCTACCCGATCGGCACTCACCGATCCCTCGTTGTTCGATGCTGGCGCGGACGGGCCATGAGGATCGAGGACTTCGACTACGACCTGCCCGAGGAGCTCATCGCCCAGACGCCGATCGAACCCCGCTCCGCGGCTCGGCTACTCGTCGACCGTGGCACGGTCGATCCGGATCACCGACGTGTGGCTGACCTCGTCGACATCCTCGAACCTGGCGACCTGCTCGTCGTCAACGACACCAAGGTGATCCCCGCCCGCCTCCGGCTCCGTCGCGTGAGCGGCGGGGCCGTCGAGGTCCTGCTGCTGGAGGAGATCTCGCCGGGGACATGGGAGTGTCTCATCCGCCCGGGCGGCCGGCTCTCGGCGGGGGAGGCCCTCGTCGATGCCGGTGGGAGGTCGATCCTGAGGGTCGACGGGCGGTCCCCGGCACCTGCCGAGGGGACATTCGTCGTCTCAGCCCTCATCGACCCCGCTGACCTCCTCGACCACGGCGAGATCCCTCTGCCGCCGTACATCGGCGGGGGAGCGTCCGATCCCGACCGCTACCAGACGGTGTTCGCCGATCGTCCGGCGAGTTCGGCCGCCCCGACGGCGGGACTGCACCTCACCAACGAGCTGCTCGGCGACCTGGCCGACCGCGGTGTCGGACTGGCGACCGTGGAACTCGTGATCGGCCTCGACACCTTCCGGCCGATCGCGGTCAGCGACCTCGACGACCATCGGATGCACACGGAGAGCTACCGAGTCCCGGCCGAGACGATGGCCGCCTGCCGCTCCGCTCGCCGGGTCGTCGCCGTGGGGACGACGGCGACTCGTGCCCTCGAGTCGGCGGCGGCACGCGATCGGCTGGAGGGTCGCACGGACCTGTTCATCCGTCCTCCCTTCGACTGGCAGGTGGTCGACCTGATGGTCACGAACTTCCACCTCCCGCGCACCACACTCCTCGTGATGATCGAGGCCTTCGTCGGTCCGCGTTGGCGTCGGCTGTACTCCGCGGCAATCGAGGAGCGTTATCGGATGCTCAGTTTCGGGGATGCGATGCTCCTCGACCGGCACGCCCCGGGCTCAGCTGGGCCCCGCCACTAGCCTCGACCCGATGTTCCCGATCGAGGTCGTTGTCGAGGCGGTCGACGGGTCGGCCCGTGCGGGAACGGCGCGCACGGCCCGCGGTACGTACACCACACCGACGTTCATGCCCGTCGGCACCCGGTCCGCCGTGAAGTACCTCGACGCCCGCGACTACGCGAGCCTCGGCGCGCAGATCGTCCTCGGCAACACCTACCACCTGATGCTCCGTCCCGGAGCCGACGTGATCGAACGCTTCGGGGGGTTGGGGAGGTTCGCCGGCTGGGACGGGCTGACGCTGACCGATTCGGGCGGGTTCCAGGTCTTCTCGCTCGATCCCAAGGTCGACGACGACGGCGTCGAGTTCAAGAGCGTCTACGACGGCTCGCGACATCGATTCGGCCCCGAACGGGCGGTCGAGGTGCAGGAGGCCATCGGAGCGGACATCCAGATGGTGCTCGACGTCTGCCCACCCCTGCCGAGCCCACCTGAGGTGATCCGACTCGCCGTCGAGCGCACGGCGTCCTGGGCTGAGCGAGCGGTGAGGCACCATCGCCGGACCGACCAGTCGCTGTTCGGAATCACCCAGGGTGGGATCAGCGAGTCGATGCGTGCCGAGAGCGCCCGGCGCACCGTCGACCTCGGCTTCGACGGATTCGGTGTCGGTGGTCTGTCGGTCGGTGAGTCGCGCTCCGAGATGCTGCCGGCGCTCGCCGCCGCTCTCGGCGAGTTGCCCGTGAACCGCCCGCGCTACCTGATGGGGGTCGGGGACCCGGCCTCGCTCGTCGAGGCGGTCGCGCTGGGGGTCGACCAGTTCGACTGCGTGATGCAGACACGCCTGGGTCGCCACGGCACCGCCCTGACGTCGAGTGGACGCTGGCAGGCCAAGGCTGCAGCGAACGCAATGAGCGACGATCCGATCGACCCACTGTGCAGCTGCGATGTCTGTGGCCGGTTCAGCCGTGGATACGTCCGCCACCTCTTCCAGGTCGGCGAGCCAACGGCATCCCGTCTCCTCAGCCTGCACAACCTGGCGTGGACGATCGACCTCGTCGCCTCGATGCGAGCGGCCATCCTCGAGGGTCGGTTCGCAGCGCTCCGCTCGGAGATCCTGTCCGTGTGGTCCGACGGTGGTGGCCGGTCATCGTCCCCGACCGCTGGCTAGTCTGTGCCCTCATGCGCGCTCCCTCCGACATCGCCGCCATCGTGATCGCCCAGGACGCCGAGGCCTCGTCCGGGGCGGCACTCGTCCAGTTCGCGATCCTCCTGATGGTTCCGCTGGCCCTGTACTTCCTGATGATCCGGCCGCAGCGCAAGCGCATGCGCGAGACAGCGGCACTGCAGGCCTCTCTCGGTGTGGGTGACGAGGTCATCACGTCGTCGGGGCTCTACGGCTTCATCGTCGGCGTCGAGAACGACCTGTTCTGGATCGAGATCGATGACGACGTCCAGATCCGGGTGGCCAAGGCAGCCGTCCAGGGTCGAGTCAGCGCGCCGACTGCTGCAGAGGGCGGCGAGAAGCCCTCCGCAGAGTGAGCAGTCGCCGCCTCCTGCTCTCGCTCGTTCTCTTCGTCGTCGCGGTGGGAGCGCTGCTCGGGGTCAACCTCGGAACGGGCAACACCCCGGTCCTCGGGCTCGACCTGCAAGGCGGGGTCTCCGTCATCCTCCAGCCGACCGCCACAGCCTCCGCCGACGACCTGATCATCGTCCGTGACCTGATCCGGGACGAACTCGAGGGACTCGGCATCGCCGAACCCGATGTGCGGGTCGAGGGAACGAACATCGTCGTCGACCTCCCGGGTGTCCGCGATCAGGCGCAGGCGCTCTCCGCCGTCGACGTCGCCGGGATCGTCACACTGCGCCCGGTGATCAGTTGCGCCCCGGGCGTGAGGGCGGATGAGCTCGCCGCCTCCGCCGGCGCCGGCCAGACGGCCCTCGATCTCGCCGACGGGTCACAGGCCTGTCTGGTGGGTCAAGCCGGCGGAACCGGTGAGGTGTTCGAGAGGGGGAGTGCACAGGCCCAGATCGACCAGCAGACCGCACAGTGGATCGTCTCGGTCGACCTTCGATCAGACGGGCAGATCGCCTGGAACTCGCTGGCAGAGCAGTGCTTCGCCGGCTCGGCGACCTGTCCCTCACGTCAGCTCGCGATCGTGCTCGACGACGTGATCCAGTCGGCGCCGACGGTCAACCAACCCTCGTTCAGCACCGGCGTGCAGATCTCCGGCTCGTTCACCGAGGACGAGGTGCGCGACCTGGCACGGGTGCTCAATCGCGGCGCCTTCCCGGTCGATGTCGAGCCCCAGCGCGTCGAGACGGTGTCACCGACCGCGGGCTCGGACTCGCTGCGGGCCGCCGTCCTCGCCGGCTCCATCGGTCTCCTCGCCGTGCTCGCCTACCTGGTCGCCTACTACCGCTCCATGGCGGTCGTGATCGTGACCGGCATCGTGGTGTGGGCGGCGCTCGTGCTCTCCCTCGCCTCGCTGGTCTCGCAGGCGACGAACTTCGCGTTGAGCCTCGCCGGCGTGACCGGGATCATCGTCGCCATCGGGATCACGGTCGACAGCTACCTCGTGCTGTTCGAGCGGCTCAAGGACGAGGTCCGGGACGGGCGACGTCCACGAAACGCGGCGCTGCGCAGCTTCCGGGCGACCTGGCGCACGATCGTGGCGGCCGACCTGGTGTCGATCATGGGAGCGGCCATCCTGTTCTGGTTGAGCGTCGGTTCGGTCAAGGGATTCGCGCTGTACCTGGGGCTCACGACGATGTGCGACCTGATCGTCTGCTGGTTCTTCACCCGACCGGCGTCGATACTCCTGACCCGGAGACGGCAGTACGACGCCGGACGCATCCTCGGCATCGGAGCCGGCAGATGAGCGACGTCGACGACACCGCCACGGCGCGGACACTGCCGGTCGAGCCGGTCGCCGATTCGGCGCTCGGTCGGCTGTACCGCGGCCAGACCGCCGTCGACTTCCATCGGCGGCGCCGCCTCGGCCTCGTCGTCACCGTCGTCCTCCTGTTGGCGACCGTGGCCTCCCTGACGACACGCGGCCTCGATCTCGGAATCGACTTCGAGGGTGGCACCTCGTGGGACGTCCCGGCGGCGACCTTCGGGATCGCCGAGGCGCAGTCGCTGCTCGTGGACAACGGGATCGAGACCGATGGTGCCCGTCTGCAACTCCGCGAGTCCGAGTCGGGCACCATCGTCAAGGTGCAGGTCTCGTCGGTTGCCGAGGGCGAGGCGGAGCGCCTGCGCGCCGAATTCGCGTCGGCTGCCGGGGTGACGACCGACGATGTCGGCCTGAGCGTCGTCAGCGCCAGTTGGGGAGCCGACGTGACGAACAAGGCCATCCGGGCTCTCGTGATCTTCATCCTCGCCGTCGCCGTCTTCATCTCTCTGCGCTTCGAATGGCGCATGGCTCTGGCGGCGATCCTGGCGATGGTGCACGACGTCGTGATCACCGTCGGCCTGTACTCGATCCTCGGGCTCGTCGTCACCCCGGCGACCGTGATCGCGTTCCTGACGATCCTCGGCTACTCGCTCTACGACACGATCGTCGTGTTCGACCGCGTCCGCGAGAACGAGACCCGCTTCGCCGGCCACCGAGTGCCCTACGCCGACATCCTCAACGTCTCGATGAACCAGGTCGTGATGCGGTCGCTGAACACCAGCATCTCGTCGCTTCTCCCGGTCATCTCCCTCCTGGCGGTCGGGGCCGGACTCCTCGGTGCCTCGGCGCTGAGCGAGTTCGCCCTCGCCCTGCTGCTCGGGATGGCGACGGGGACCTACTCGTCGATCCTGATCGCGGCGCCGACACTGGCCTGGCTCAAGTCCCGGACGCAGGAATGGTCCGAACGCTCCTGGGCACCGGCGACCGGGGACGCGTTGCGGGCATTGGTGCTCGGTGGTGTGCCGGTCGGTCGACGACGGGGCGCAGACCAGGCCGAGGACGAGTCCGCCGGGCGACGGGTCGCCGATGCGGCGGCGATCCTCAGCCATGCCCCTCGCCCACGCAAGAAGCGCAGACGTTGAACGGGCCGGGGTGCTGCTGACCGCACCTCGGCTGGGGACGGGTCCGCGGTAGCCTGTGGACATGTCAGCGGGTTCGCCGTGGATCCTGGATCACATCCGGGAGATCGTCGACTACCCCAAGCCGGGCGTCGTCTTCCGGGACATCACACCTCTGCTCGGGTCGGCGCCCGCCTTCGGACGGGCCGTGGACGACCTCGTCAGCCGCTTCGACGACATCGAGGTAGACCGCGTCGTCGGCATCGAGTCCCGGGGATTCATCCTCGCGGCCCCGGTCGCCTACCGTCTGCGAGCCGGCTTCGTCCCGGTCCGCAAGGCCGGGAAGCTCCCGTGGGCCGTCGCCCGCGAGGAGTACGACCTCGAGTACGGCAGTGACAAGCTCGAGATCCATCGGGACGCCGTGCACCCCGACGAACGGGTGCTCGTGGTCGACGACGTGCTCGCCACCGGCGGCACGGCGGCCGCCACCTGCCGGCTCATCGAGGTCCTCGGCGCGCGGGTCGTCGGCCTCGGCTTCCTCATCGAACTCGGGGGCCTCGACGGACGCCGTCGTCTCGAGGGCCGTCGCGTCGCCTCCCTCGTCGAGTACTGACATGTCGACGGTCGACCGTGTGCTCCCGTGGCGACGGCACCACGAGCAGGCTGCGCCCGGGGAGTTGGCGTCGGTTCTGGCGGTCTATCGTCGTCACCATCCGAGGGCTCCGACGGCGCTGGTGACCCGCGCCTACGGCGTGGCCGCAGAGGCGCATCGTGCCCAGACGAGGTCGAGCGGTGAGAGCTACATCAATCACCCTCTCGCAGTGGCTCGCATCGTCGCCGACATCGGGCTCGACGACGTCTCGCTGGCCGCCGCCCTGCTCCACGACGCCGTGGAGGACACCGATCTGACGCGGGCCGAGGTCGAGGACGGTTTCGGGCCCGAGGTGGCGGCCATCGTCGACGCCGTCACGAAGCTCGACCGCATCCAGTTCGACTCACGGGAGGCACAGCAGGCCGCGACGATGCGCAAGATGCTCGTCGCGATGGCCCGCGATCTGCGCGTCCTGGTCATCAAGCTTGCCGACCGCCTCCACAACATGCGCACCCTCGCCGCCATGCCGGCGGCCAAGCAGCACCGGATCGCCCAGGAGACCCTCGACATCTACGCTCCGCTGGCCCACCGCCTCGGCATCCAGGAGCTCCGTCAGCAGCTCGAGGACCTCTCGTTCGCGGCCCTCCACCCGAAGCGCTTCGCCGAGCTCGACCACCTCGTGGCGAGTCGGACACCTGAGCGGGAGGTGTTCGTCGCCCAGGCGATCGCCGAGGTCCGCAGCCGACTGGTCGATCTCGGCATCGAGGCCGAGGTGACCGGCCGGGGCAAGCACCTGTGGAGCATCTACGAGAAGATGGTCGTCAAGGGCCGTGAGTTCGACGACATCTTCGACATCGTTGCGGTCCGGGTGATCGTCTCGAGCGTGAAGGACTGCTACGCCGCGCTCGGCAGCATCCACGGGCGGTGGCGGCCGGTGGTCGGCCGCTTCAAGGACTACATCGCCATGCCCAAGTTCAACCTGTACCAGAGCCTGCACACCACGGTGATCGGCCCCGGCGGGCGGCCGATCGAGGTGCAGATCCGAACGTTGGAGATGCACCAGCGTGCCGAGTGGGGGATCGCCGCCCACTGGGCCTACAAGGCGGGCGATGCGGCCCCGGAGATCGACTGGCTGAACCGGCTCCTCGACTGGCAAGCCGATGTCAGCGATCCGACGCAGTTCATGGAGACCCTGAAGTCCGACCTCGAGCAGGACGAGGTGTTCGTCTTCACGCCGAAGGGCCGTGTCGTGTCGCTTCCGGTGAACTCCTGTCCGGTCGACTTCGCCTACGCCGTCCACACCGAGGTCGGCCACGCCTGCATCGGCGCGAAGGTGAACGGACGACTCGTCCCCCTCGACTCGCGCCTCGCCAGCGGGGACACCTGTGAGATCTTCACCTCGAAGGTCGACACGGCGGCGCCATCACAGGATTGGCTCGGCTTCGTCGGCTCGACCCGAGCCCGCAACAAGATCCGTCAGTGGTTCAGCCGCGAGCGCCGACTGGACATGATCGAGGCCGGCCGCGAGGAGCTGACCGACGAGTTCCGGCGCGAGGGTCTCGTGCTGCGCGATGTGTGGGAGTCCGCCGAACTCGCCGCCGTGGTGGCCGACACCGGGTCCGCCGACGTCGAGTCGCTCCTCGTCGCGATCGGGGAGGGGCATCAGTCGGCGCGTGGAGTCGCCCAGCGCATCGCTCGACAGCTGCGCGGTGACACCCGTGGCATCGAGAGCCCCGACGACCTCATTCGCCACCGGCTGCGCCGTGACGGCTCAGCCGGGGTGCATGTCGAGGGGCTCGACGACCTGCTCGTCCGTCTCGCGAACTGCTGCACCCCGCTCCCCGGTGATCCGATCGTCGGTTTCGTCACCCGCGGGAGAGGGGTCAGCGTCCACCGTGCCGACTGCGCGAACGCGCTCTCACTGGTCGACGATCAGGCCGGACGGGTGATCGACGTCGACTGGGACGTCGAGGCGCCCCGACAGGCGGTTCGGGCCGGCGTCGAGGTGGTGGCCCTCGACCGAAGCAACCTCCTACGCGATGTCGCCAATGCGCTGTCCGACCATCACGTCAACATCGTTGCCTGCGACACGCTCACCGGCGACGACCGCGTCGCCAAGATGCGGTTCGAGTTCGAACTGTCGAACCCGGCCCAGCTGGCTGCCGTGATCACCCGCATCAAGTCGATCAACTCGGTCTACGACGCCTACCGGACCGTTCCCGGTGGCGATCGTGGCTGACCGGTAGCCTCCCCACGTGCCCACGTTCACCACCAGTCCCGGCATGCGTGACCTGCTGCCTCCGGACTCCGCTCGGTGGCGAGCGCTGGTGTCGGCCTTCGCCGATGCGGTCGGACGGGCGGGCTACGGGCAGGTCGTGCCGCCGCTCCTCGAGGACATCGGTGTGTTCTCCCGGATCGGGGAGGCGACCGACGTCGTGGCCAAGGAGATGTACGACTTCGTCGACAGGGGTGGGCGCCATGTCGCCCTCCGCCCGGAACAGACGGCGAGCGTGTGCCGGGCGTTCGTGGAGCATCGCCCGACCACCCCGTTCAAGGCCTGGTACGCCGGCCCGAACTTCCGCTACGAGAAGCCCCAGAGAGGTCGCTACCGCCAATTCGACCAGGTCGGGGTCGAGGTGCTCGGCACCGACGACCCCATGGTGGATGTCGAGGTGATCACCCTCGCCTGGGACTTCCTCCGCTCACTAGGCCTGCGACGAGTCGAACTGGTGGTCAACTCACTCGGGGAGCCGGAGGATCGGGAGCGTTACGTCGAGGCGCTGCGCAGCCACCTGCGCAGAGCCGACGGCCTGACGGCCGAGAGCCGGGCGACGCTCGAGCGCAACCCGCTCAGGGTCCTCGACTCCAAGCGGGCGCCGGACGCCCCGATCATCGCCGGTGCCCCGACGATCGACGCGCACTGGTCGCCCGAGGCGACCGATCACTTCGGATCCGTCATCCGGGGACTCGGCGCCGTGGGGGTCCCGTTCACCGTCGACCATCGCCTGGTGCGCGGGCTCGACTACTACCGACGCACGACCTTCGAGTTCCGTGGCCTGACCCTCGACTCGGCGCAGAACGCCCTCGGTGGAGGCGGTCGCTACGACGGACTCGTGCAGGATCTGGGCGGTCCGCCCACGGCCGGCGTCGGCTTCGCGATCGGCGTCGACCGCACCCTGCTCGCCTGTGACGATGAGGGCACGTTCCCGACACCCGACCCGTCAGTCGACGTGTTCGTCGTCGACACATCGGACGGCACCGCGGCATTGGCGATCACGACCGAGTTGCGACGTGCGGGGTTCGCCGCCGACCGCGCCTACGACGCCCGGAGCATGAAGGCGCAGATGAAGGCCGCCGATCGCAGCGGAGCGGCGATCACCGTGATCGTGGGCCCCGATGAGGCCGAATCGATGAGTGCCGTCATGCGCCCGATGCGCAGCGATGCCGAGCAACGGGTCGTCCCGCGCTCCGAGCTCGTGATGCGCCTGAACGAGGTGCTGTCACCCCCTCCGGGCGGGAGCACCATCGACCCGACACCGACAACCACCCCCGGATGACACACATGAGCACCAGCACCTCCATGCGTACCCACCTGTGCGGCGAACTGCGCACGGACCACATCGGCCAGCAGGTCAGCGTCTGCGGCTGGGTCGGCCGCCGCCGAGAGCACGGTGAGCACCTCGCCTTCATCGACCTCAGGGACCACAGTGGGATCGTCCAATGCGTGATCGACGACGGAGTCGACATCCGGTCGGAGTACGTGTGTCGGATCACGGCCACCGTCAGGGCGCGTCCCGAGGGGACCGTCAATCCGGGCCTGCCGACCGGGGAGGTCGAGCTCGGGGACTGCCGGGTCGAGGTCCTGCGGCGAGCGGACCCACCGCCGTTCCCGATCGACGAACGTGCTGACGCCGTCGACGAGAACGTCCGGCTCCAGTACCGGTACCTCGACCTGCGCCGGGAGCGCATGCAACGCAACCTTCGGGTCCGGGCCGCCGTCAACTCGGCGGTGCGGACGGCGATGGAGCGCCAGGGCTTCGTCGAGGTCGAGACGCCGATGCTCGTGCCGTCCACCCCGGAGGGTGCTCGCGAGTTCCTCGTGCCGGCCCGCAAGGCGCCGGGCTCGTTCTACGCTCTTCCCCAGTCGCCGCAGCTCTTCAAGCAGCTGCTGATGGTCGGAGGCGTCGACCGCTACTACCAGATCGCTCGCTGCCTGCGCGACGAGGACCTGCGCGCCGATCGTCAGTACGAGTTCATGCAGCTCGACATGGAGATGAGCTTCGTCGGTCAGGACGACGTCCTGTCCGCCGTCGGGGAGGCGGTCCTGTCCGCAGCCGAGGCGGTGCTCGGCGAACGCCCCGCCGAGATCGAGCGCATGACCTGGCATGAGGCGATGGACCGCTACGGCATCGACAAGCCCGACCTCAGGTTCGGGATGGAACTCGTCGAGCTCACGGCGCTCTTCGCCGGTTCGGGGTTCGCCGCATTCGCCGGCGCGCCCAGCGTCAAGGGCATCCGAGTGCCTGGCCGGGCCGACGACTTCGGCCGCAACCAACTCGACCGACTCACCGATCGGGCGAAGGCGCTCGGTGCCAAGGGGCTGGTCTGGATGAAGGTCACCGCCGACGGCCTCGACTCCCCGGTGGCGAAGTTCCTCGACGAGTCGACGCTCGGGGCGTTGCGGAGCGCTCTCTCCGCCGAGCCCGGGGACCTGCTCCTGCTCGTCGCCGACGAGTGGATGACGACCTGCGAGGTGCTCGGCACCCTGCGCAACGAACTCGGCCGGCCACCGGTGCACGAGGGGCCGTACCGCTACGTCTGGATCGTCGAGTTCCCGTTGTTCGTCGGTGTCGACGCGCAGACCGGCCGCCCCAAGCCGGGTCACCATCCCTTCACCAGGCCGCACCCGGACGACGTCGACTTGATCGAGAGCGACCCGCTGAGGGTCAGGTCGATCGCCTACGACCTCGTCCTGAACGGCTGGGAACTGGGTTCGGGGTCGATCCGAATCCACGAACCCGAACTCCAGCGCCGGGTCTTCAGCGCCCTCGGTATCAGTGCCGAGGAGGCCGACCGCAAGTTCGGCTTCTTCCTCCGACCCTTCGACTACGGTGCGCCGCCGCACGGTGGGTTCGCCTTCGGTCTGGACCGACTCGTCGCCATCCTCGCGGGTGAGGAGAACATCCGGGAGGTCATCGCCTACCCGAAGACCCAGAGCGGTTCCGACCCGATGACGGAGTCGCCCCGGCCGGTCGGCGGCGGTGCACTCGACGAACTCGGTCTCCGCCTGCTTCCCCGACCCGACTGACACGAAACGGAGTCACACCATGAACCACGAGCAACTCGAGCGGATGCGCAGCGAACGGGGTTTCATCGCAGCGCTCGACCAGAGCGGTGGCAGCACCCCGAAGGCGCTGCGCCTGTACGGGATCGAGGCCGACCGATGGTCCTCGGACGAGGAGATGTTCGATCTCATGCACGCCATGAGGTCCCGCATGATGATGTCCCCGGCGTTCGACGGACGCAGGGTGCTCGGGGCGATCCTCTTCGAGATGACCATGGACCGCACGGTCGACGGAGTCCCGACCTGCGAGTACCTCTGGAGTCGACGCTCGGTCGTGCCCTTCCTCAAGGTCGACAAGGGACTGGCCGATGCCGAGAACGGCTGCCAGGTCATGAAGCCGATGCCGGAGCTCGACGGCCTGCTCGAGCGCGCCAACGACAATGGCGTGTTCGGCACCAAGATGCGCTCCGTCATCGCCCGCGCCGACCGCTCCGGGATCGCTGCGGTCGTCGATCAGCAGTTCACGGTGGGGGAGCAGATCCTCGCCGCCGGTCTGGTGCCGATCATCGAGCCCGAGGTCGACATCTCCATCCCCGACAAGGCCGAGGCCGAGGAGATCCTCAGGCAGTCGATCCTCGACCGACTCGCAGGCGCGGATCCGAAGCACCCTGTCATGTTGAAGCTCACCATCCCGGCTGAGGACGACTTCTACCGTCCGCTGATCGAACATCCGGCGGTGTTGCGGGTCGTGGCCCTCTCGGGTGGCTACAGCCGCAGCGATGCGAACGCGCGCCTCGCCCGCAACCACGGAATGATCGCCAGTTTCAGCCGGGCACTGACCGAGGGGCTCGACGTCGACCAGAGCGATGACGAGTTCGACCGCGTCCTCGACCAGTCGATAGAGGGCATCTACCGCGCCTCGATCACCTGACGCTCAGCCCGCGTCGCCGATGGGTCGGATGACCGGTCCGGTGAGCAGCTTGGGTGTGAAGAACGTCGACTTCGGCGGCATGAGCTCGCCGGCTCGCGCCGTGTGGATGATCTCGGCGAGCGGAACCGGTCGGATCAGGACCGCCATGGTGGCGGTGCCCGCAGCGAGGTCGCGCAGGACCTCGCCGACGCCGTGCTGGTAGCGCACATCGTGGCGCACCCCGGAGAGCGTCTCCTCCAGCCAGAGCCCGTCCAGTTCCCGCAGGCCGGTGAAGGCACCGGGGCGAGGGATGAGGAGACGGCCGTGCCCGTCCCGGTCCACGGCGCACAGCGCACCCCGACGAGCCATCACGGCGAGGACACCGTCGTCCACGATGCCGATCTCCTCCGACTCGAATCGACTCGCGAGGGCGGCGAGGACGTCCGACGGGTCACAGCCCGAGTACAGACGGTGGATGGCCGCCACGGCGAGCTGCTCGTCGACGAGTTCGTTCACGAATGCCATCGTCGTCTCCGCCCCTCCGGTCCGCCCACCCGACTCGGTGCGCCGATCGTCGCGGTGCCGCCGGGCGACGCCGTATCGGTGGTGTCCGTCCGCGATCAGGACGTCGGCGGATCCGACGGCGGCCGCGATCTCGGACATGCGTCGGGCATCGCTCACCCGTTCGAAACGATGCTCGACACCGTCCCGCACGACAGTCCCGACGTGTTCCCCGGGCTCGCGGAGGATCTCCGTGAGTCCGGTCGCCAGCGACAGGCCCCACACCGGCGACAGGTTGCACCCGGTGGCCCTCGTCAGGTCGAGACGGTCCGTCGACGCCTTCGGCGTCGTCCGTTCGTGGGGCAGCACACCACCGGCACCCTCATCCACCACCTCGAGGGCTCCGATCACCCCGATGATGGTCCGCCGGGTGCCGCTCTCATCGCTGAACGACATCCGATAGATCGTGAAGGACGGCTCCTCGTCGAGACGGAGTTCATCCTCGGACAACCACTCGGCGAGACGGCGCGCCGCCACTGCGTAGGGATCCGGACCGTCCTCGGGCAGCGGCACGTCCACGTGGGTGATGTTGTGGGGGTCGCTCGCCCTCAGTGCGGCCACCTCCTCGGCCGACAGCACGTCGTAGGGCGGCGCGACCCGCGTCTCCACGGTCCCCGGCGTGAAGCGCAGTGCGGCGAAGGGTTCGAATCTGGGCACGCCCCCACTCTGCCATGCGAACCCCCGTCGACGGCCGACACCTGCTATGAACGCCCCGTGGACCGACCGCTCGTGCTCTGCGACCTGGACGGAGTGGTCTGGCGTGGACCCGACGTGATCCCCGGCGCGGTGGACGCCCTCCTCGAACTCACCCGGTCGGGATGTGACATCGTCTTCGTCACGAACAACTCGAATCGGCCGGTCGCCGACTACGAGGGACGTCTCGAGTCCCTCGGCGTCGAGGCGACGGGTCGGGTCGCCACATCGGCACTCGCCGCAGCCTCACTCGTGGGGCAGGTCGACCGTACGATGGTGTGCGCCGGACCCGGGGTGGTCGACGCCCTCGAACGGTCGGGTCGGCTCTGGGAGTCCGCCGGCCTGCACCCCGACGAATGCGACGGACCGATCGGTGCCGTCATCGTCGGACTGCACCACGACTTCGACTACCGGCGGTTGAGCAACGCTTCGGCGGCGGTTCGGGGCGGTGCGCGCCTGATCGGCACGAACACCGACGCGACCTTCCCGACGCGCGGGGGTGAGGAACCGGGGGGAGGATCACTGCTCGCCGCGGTCGCCACGGCCGCCGGGGCCGTCCCGGTCATCGCCGGCAAGCCCCATCGACCGATGGTCGACCTCGCCCTCGCCATGGCGCCCGGACCGGTGTCGCCTGAGCGGGCCATCGTGATCGGGGACCGCGCCTCGACCGACGGGGAGTTCGCCCGTGCGCTCGGGCTCCCCTTCGCCTACGTGAGCGGTGGGGTCGCGGGGGACCGGCCCTCCGAGCGGCCGAGGGTCGAGGGGGCGACCCTCGAGGTCATCCTGCCGGACCTCAGGAGCCTGCTCGTCGGAGACGCTCCCGGACGACCACGATGAGCAACCGTCGGCGACGCCTCGATGTCGAACTGGTGCGCCGAGGTCTGGCCTCCAGTCGGTCGCTCGCCGCCGACCTCGTCAGAGACGGACGCGTCCTGGTCAACGGCGCCCCGACGGATCGCACGTCGCGACTCGTCGACCCGGGCGATGCCGTCACGGTCACGGGCGCTCCGGCCCGCTTCGTCGGTCGGGGCGGCGAGAAGCTCCTGGCCGCACTCGAGGCGTTCCCGGACGCCAGGGCGATGATCGCCGGATCCCGTGCCCTCGACTGCGGGGCATCGACCGGTGGGTTCACTGACTGTCTCCTCCAGGAGGGCGCGGACTCGGTCGTGGCGCTCGACGTCGGGCACGGGCAACTGCACGAACGCCTGCGGGCCGACGTCCGGGTCACGGTCATCGAACGCACGAACCTCCGCACCGCCGACCCGCAGGCCGTCGGAGCACCGTTCGCGGTCGTCGTGGCCGACCTCTCCTTCATCTCCCTGCGCACCGTGGCGCCGGCACTCGTCGCCATGTGTCAACCTGTGGCCACGATGATCGTGCTGGTCAAGCCCCAGTTCGAGGTCGGTCGGGCCGACGCGGCGCGTCGGCGCGGCGTGATCGACGACGACGACCTGAGGCGGAGCGCCCTCGCCTCGGTGACCGACTCGTTCTCGGCACTGGGTTGTCGTCCTCGCGGATCGATCGACTGCCCGGTCCACGGGGCGGACGGCAACCGAGAGTTCCTGCTCTGGCTCGAGGCACCTGATCGGGGCCGGGACTGATGGCCCGAGTGGCGATGGTGGCCCATCGAGAGCGGGGCGACGCGGGTCAGCTCGTGGTGCAGATCCACGACTGGTTGCTCGCCCGGGGCCACGAGGCGTGGCTCCACTCCGACGATGCCGGCCGTCTGCTGGAACCGTCCATCGCGACCCGGATCGGGTCGGACCGTCCCCTCGACGAGGCTGACCTCGTACTGAGCCTCGGTGGCGACGGGACGATGTTGCGGGCCGTGCAGCTCCTCGGCGATGGCCGGGCGCCGCTGCTCGGGGTCAATCTCGGCTGGCTCGGCTACCTCACCGAGGTGGAGACGGGAGGGGTCGAGGACGCACTGGAGCGCTTCCTCTCCGGAAGTGCCAACGGCTCGTGGTCCCTGGACGAACGAATGATGCTCGACGTCGTCGCCCGCAGCCCACAGGGCGACCCGTTGGGCAGGTGGACCGTCCTGAACGAGGCCGTTGTCGAGAAGCGGTCGTCCGGGAACACCGTCCGGCTGGCGCTCCACATCGACGGGTCGCCCTTCACGTCCTATGCGACCGATGGTCTGATCGTCTCGACGCCGACCGGCTCCACCGCCTACTCGCTCTCGGCCCGCGGACCGGTCGTCTCCCCGAAGCACCGCGCGATGCTCATCACGCCGGTGGCCCCGCACATGCTCTTCGATCGGAGCCTGGTGCTCGACCCGAC
The DNA here is from genome assembly GCA_041164245.1 of Actinomycetota bacterium. GTDB lineage: Bacteria > Actinomycetota > Acidimicrobiia > Acidimicrobiales > Ilumatobacteraceae > Casp-actino5. The sequence continues at coordinate 141,800 of JBEAPU010000078.1, forward strand.
CGAGGTTGCCGAGATCATCGTCCTCGGGCACCGCTCGGCGAGCCTGGTCGCCGACGGACAGAGCGTCGTCGACCTCCACGACGGAGCGTCCGTGACCTGTCGGCCGTCGGAGCGCACGGCTCGGTTCGTCCGTTTCGGTGAGCGTCGCTACCACCAGATCCTCAAGGCCAAGTTCGGTCTGCTCGACCGTTGAGCGATTCGGCATGGCCCCTCCGCCCGTCACCGCACACCGCTCCTCCCGCCTGGTGGAACTCCACGTGGAGAACCTGGCGGTACTCGCCCGGGCGACGGTCCTGATCGGCGACGGACTGACCGCCGTGACCGGAGAGAGCGGGAGCGGCAAGTCGATGCTCGTGACGGCCCTCCAACTGCTCCTCGGTGGCCGAGCCGACACCGGCGCGGTGCGCCGCAACGAGAGCGAGACCCGCGTCGACGCCCGGTTCGAGTGGGAGGGAGGCGGAGGCATGTCCGGGGAGACGGTGGTGAGCCGGGTCGTGCCGGTCGACGGGCGCTCACGTGCCTACATAGATGGCCGACCCTCGACGACTGCGGCGCTCGCCGAGACGGTCGGGCGTCTGCTCGACCTCCACGGGCAACACGAGCAGCACCGTCTCGCCACCATGTCGTGGCGCCGTTCGCTGCTCGACGGGCACTGTGGTGTGGACACCACGGTGCTGGACGCGCTGCGCCACCAGATGGTCGAGATCTCGGCCGAGATCGCCGCCCTGGGTGGGTCGACGACGGATCGGGCCCGCGAGCTCGACCTCCTGACCTACCAGATCGAGGAGATCGACCGACTCGACATCGACGGACCGGACGAGGACACCCGCATCCGATCGTCGATCGAGCAGCTCGGTGCGGTGGACGACATCCGGAGACGGGGTGGGTCAGCGGTCGAGCTCCTCGACGACGATGAGCGTCTCGGCGCTGCCCTCCGGGCCCTCGACGGCCTCCCCGGCTTCGACGAGGAGCACTCACGTCTCGCAGGCTCCATCGAGGACCTCCGTGACCTCGCTGCGTCGTTGAGGCGCACTCTCGAGGCGCTCGATCTCGATCCGAGCCGGCTCGAGACCGAGGTCCAGCGTCTCTCCGCACTCACCGATGCCAAGCGGAAGTACGGGGAGACCCTCGCCGAGGTCCTCGCCTTCAGGGACCAGGCAGCCGAACGACGGGACCTCCTCGAGTCACATGACGAGCGGCTCGGCGAGCTCGATCGACGGTTGGCCGCCACCACCGAGGAGCATCGGTCCGAGAGCGAGCGCGTCCGGTGCCTCCGAGACGAGGGGGCGCGCGGACTCGGCGAACTCATCACGCAGGAGCTCAGGGGACTCGGGATGGAGCACGCCCGGATCGCCGTCACCGTCGATGGCGAGGACGGCTCGTCGGTCGAGTTCCTCTTCTCATCGGGTCCGGGGGAGCGACCGCGGCCCGTGCAACGCGTCGCCTCGGGTGGTGAGGCGGCGCGCTGCATGCTGGCGATCGATCTGGTGCACTCCCGCCAGACCGGACCGGCGCACTGGCCGGGAACGGTGGTGCTCGACGAGGTGGACTCCGGACTCGGCGGTGTCGCCGGGACCGCCGTTGCCGAGGCCCTCCGCGAACTGGCCAGTGGCCGCCAGGTCATCGCCGTCACCCACATGGCCACGGTCGCCGCCGCAGCGGATCAGCAGATCCTGGTCACGAAGTCCGTGGTGGCCTCCGGCGCCGACGGCGAGGGCATGGCGACCAGCAGTGTCGAGACGGTCGCGGGGGACTCCAGGGTCGATGAGTTGGCCCGCATGCTCGCCGGTCGGGTCGACGACACCGCCAGGGGGCATGCCCGGCGACTCCTGCGCCCGGCATCACCGACGAGGCGTCGCGGATCTGGGTAGGGTGAGGTCCCGTCATGGGTGCGGAGCCGACGTGGGTCCGCCGGGTGATCACAGGACGGAGGGCAGGGTGCCGAAGCACATTTTCGTGACCGGGGGAGTGGTCAGTTCGCTCGGCAAGGGACTCACGGCGAGTTCGCTCGGTCGCCTCCTCAAGATGCGTGGCCTGCGGGTCACGATGCAGAAGCTCGACCCGTACATCAACGTCGACCCGGGCACGATGAACCCGTTCGAGCATGGGGAGGTGTTCGTCACGGACGACGGTGGGGAGACCGACCTCGATCTCGGTCACTACGAGCGTTTCATCGACGAGAACCTCACCCGTGCATCGAACGCCACCACCGGCTCGATCTACCAGGCAGTTCTGGCCGCAGAGCGTCGAGGCGACTACCTCGGCAAGACCGTCCAGGTCATCCCGCACATCACCGACGAGATCAAGCGGAGGATCCAGCGCATCTCCACCGATGATGTCGACGTCGTCATCACCGAGGTCGGCGGCACGGTCGGTGACATCGAGATCCTTCCCTTCCTGGAGGCGATTCGGCAGTTCCGAAAGGACGCCGGCCGCGACAACGTCTGCTACGTGCACGTCACCCTCGTCCCGTTCATCGGACCCGCCGGCGAGCAGAAGACCAAGCCCACCCAGCACTCGGTCACCGAGTTGCGCAGCCGGGGGATCCAGCCCGATGTCATCGTCTGCCGAAGCGAGGCGCCGCTCAGCCACGACCTCAAACGCAAGATCTCCAACCTGTGCGACGTCGACGAGCGGGCGGTCGTCAACGCCGCCGATGTCCGCAACATCTACGAACTTCCGCTGATCCTCCACGACGAGGGTCTCGACACCGTCGCACTCGACGTGCTCCGCCTCGAGACCGACGAGATCGACCTCGCTCCCTGGGAGGCGCTCGTGTCCACCGTCGAGTCGGCGACCGACCCGGTGCGCATCGGCTTGATCGGCAAGTACGTCCAGCTGCCGGACGCCTACCTCTCGGTGGTCGAGAGCCTGAAGCACGCCGGCTTCCACCACGGCGCCAAGGTCGAGATCGACTGGATCCAGGCCGAGGAGGTGGAGGGCCTGCTTGCCGCAGGACGACTCTCACACCTCGACGGCCTCGTCATCCCCGGAGGATTCGGGGCTCGTGGGTTCGAAGGGAAGATTGCAGCGGCCCGGCACGCCCGAGAGCAGGGTCTGCCGTGCCTCGGCCTGTGCCTCGGGCTGCACGCCATGACCGTCGAGTTCGCCCGCAACGTCGTCGGACTTGTGGAGGCCAACTCGACCGAGTTCGACCCGAGCACGCGCCATCCGGTGATCGACCTGATGCACGACCAGCGCGAGGTGGTCGACAAGGGCGGCACCATGCGCCTCGGCGCCTACTACGCCGTCCTGACACCCGGCACCATCGTCGCCGAGGCGTACGGGGAGCCGGTTGTGAGCGAACGCCATCGCCACCGATTCGAGTTCAACCCGCAGTACCGGACGCGCTTCGAGGAGGGTGGGCTGGTCTGCAGTGGGGTGTCCCCGGACCGTCGACTCGTCGAGTTCATCGAACTGGCCGACCATCCCTTCTGGGTCGCGACGCAGGCCCACCCGGAGTTCAAGAGCCGGCCGGACCGCCCCCACCCGTTGTTCCGTGAGTTGATCGGTGCTGCGTTGACTCACCGGGCGGCCCACGGAGCCACCGACCCCGTCGCCGCCGACGTCGGATCGGTCCCTGCGGCGCAGCACCTCGGCTGATCGGCACGGTGCGGTGGTGACCCTCGACGGTGGGCACCCGGGATTCCGGCACCTCGGAGACCGCGTCGTCCACGAGGGCCACATCTGGACGGTCGTCGTCGCCGACTTCGAGTCCCCTGACGGCGACCGGTTCCACCGTGACATCGTGCGCTCACCCGGCGCGGTCGGGGTGGTGCCGATCCTGTTCGACCCGGAGGGTGTCCCCTCGACGGTCCTACTGCGCCAGTACCGGCCGGCGTTCGACACCGAGATCATCGAGATCCCCGCTGGCATGCGCGACGTCCCGGGTGAACCGCCCGAGTTGACGGCGGCGCGTGAGCTGATCGAGGAGGTCGGGCTCGCCGCGGGTTCCCTCATGTGGCTCGCCCGGCTCCGGCCCTCGCCGGGGATGACCGACTCGACCACCGAGGTGTTCCTGGCGTCCGGTTGCCGGTCGGTCGACCCTGACCTCCAGGGCCCCGAGGAGCGGCACATGACCACCCTCCACATGTCGCTCGCCGAGGCCGAGGCGATGGTCCATCGCGGCGAGATCACCGATGCCAAGTCGGTGATCGGCATCCTGGCCGCAGCACGGCACCTGGCACATGGGGACACCGGCGGTTCCACGTGAGTCCCCTCGCCGATGCCGACATCGGCCCCGACGAGCTGCCGATCGAGGCGGAGGACTTCCTGGTCTGGCTCGCCAGCGAACGCGGCCGTTCGGCCAACACACTCGCGGCCTACCGGCGGGACCTGCGGGCCTACTGCCGCCACCTCGCCGATCACGGCTCGGACGTGCTCAGTGCCGACAGCGACGCGATCGAGTCACACGTGCGCTCGCTGACGGCCGCGGGCGCGGCGCCGGCATCGGTCGCCCGGGCCGTGGCCGCCATCCGCATGCTCCATCGCCACCTGGCCACCGAGAACGTGCGCGGCGACGATCCGACTGCACGGATCGAGGGGGTCAGGGTGCCGTCCGGCATCCCGCGACCCCTGACCGAGGACGAGGTCGTCCGGCTGATCGAGTCGACCGACGACTCCTCGGCGATCGGACGACGGGACCGCGCCATCCTCGAACTCATGTACGCGACGGGCGCCCGGGTGGGAGAGGTCTCCGGTCTCTCGACCGGCGACATCGACCTCGACGGGGGACTGGTGCGACTCTTCGGCAAGGGCTCCAAGGAGCGGATCGTGCCCTTCGGCCGTGCCGCCGCGAGCGCCCTCGGCGCGTGGTACGACGAACCCGGTCGGCCGACGCTGACCCCGGTCCGCTGGGCGCGTCGGGGTGACGCCGAGGCCGTCTTCCTCAATCGTCGTGGCGGTCGACTCAGCCGTCAGGGCATCTGGCTCGTCGTCAAGTCGGCCGGTGAGCGGGTCGGGATCGCCGACAATCTCTCGCCCCACGTGCTGAGACACTCCTGCGCGACCCACCTGCTCGATCATGGGGCCGACCTGCGGATCGTCCAGGAGATGCTCGGACACTCGTCCATCTCGACGACGCAGGTCTACACGAGGGTCAGCCAGGAACGCCTGTGGACCGTGTACCGGTCGGCCCACCCCCGGGCCACACGGTGAAGGGGAGCGAACCGTGAACCTGCATCCGATCCACCTGGCGAAGCGGTTCGCGTCGTCGCTCGACCGACGCCCGCCCACCATCTCCGACGAGCTGTTCGCCAGCACTCACCTCTCGACGGCAGAGCACTCACTGTGGACCCGGCTCGGCAACGCCGACCGGCGGCATGCCGTCCTCGTCGCCCGACGGTTCGCGGACCGCCGCCCGGACGCGTCAATCGCCGAGATCGCCGGGGCCCTGCTGCACGACATCGGGAAGATCGATGCCGACCTGCCGGTGTGGCGGCGGGTGATCGTCACCCTTCGGTCGGCCCTCGGACGAGACCCGGGTGACCAGATCGCCCGGCGCTACGTCGATCACGAGGCCATCGGGGAGGCGCTGCTCGAGTCCATCGGCTCCGACCCGGCCACGATCGCCACCGCCTCGGGCCGCGGCCCGGCTGGGTCGGCGCTACGCCATGCCGATCAGATCTGAAGCAGCCCGATGGCCCGGTGGACCCGGTCGAGCGTCTGGGCTGACACGGCGCGTGCCCGCTCCGCACCGACGCCGAGCAGACGTGAGAGCTCTCCCCGATCGCCGAGGAGCTCGGCCCGTCGTTCCCTGATCGGTCGGAGCATCTCGATGACCGCCGCGGCGGCATCGGCCTTGAGTGGTCCGTACTGCGAGTAGTCGTCGACCAGGCAACGGGGATCCCGGCCGCTCGCCGCGCCGAGGATGTCGAGCAGGTTCGTCACACCGGGCTTGGCCGCGGCGTCGTGTCGCACCTCACCGTCGGAGTCGGTCACGGCACGCTTGAACTTCCGTTCGATCGTCGCCGGCTCGTCCGACAGGAAGACGCACCCGAGGTCCGACGTCGACGACTTCGACATCTTCGACGTCGGATCCTGGAGGTCCATCACCCTGGCACCAGCCGTCGGCGTCACCGCCTCGGGGATCACGAGCGTCTCACCGAACCGGTGGTTGAAGCGCAGGGCGATGTCACGGGTGATCTCGACGTGCTGACGTTGGTCGTCTCCGACGGGAACCTGCTCGGCGTCGTACAGGACGATGTCGGCGGCCTGCAGCGCCGGGTAGGTGAACAGTCCTGCTGAGACGAAGTCGGCCTCGCGGCGTGCCGCCTTGTCCTTGAACTGGGTCATCCGCGAGAGCTCGCCGAAGGAGACGGTGCACTCCATGATCCAGCCGAGCTGGCTGTGCTCGGGGACGTGGCTCTGCACGAACACCGTCGCCACCTCCGGATCGAGGCCGATCGCGAACAGGACCGCGGCCAGGTCGACCGTCGCCGTTCCGACGACATCGGGCTCGGTGGTGACGGTGAGTGCGTGCAGGTCGACGATCCCGTGGAACACGTCGTTGTCGTGCTGTCCGGCGACCCAGTTCTTCAGTGCGCCGAGGTAGTTGCCGAGGTGGACGTCCCCGGTTGGTTGGATGCACGACAGCACACGAGCCACCAGGGGAGGTTACCCGGGGTCCGGGGATGGCCCGTGGGCGCCGGTCAGGATGGGTAGCGTGGACCCGTGCCGATCGACGTCGCGACACCGGTGTACGAGGGCCCCTTCGACCTCCTGCTCCAGTTGATCCTCAAGGAGCAGGTCGACCTGTACGAGGTCGACCTGGCCCGCATCGTCGACGCCTACCTGGCGGAGATCGAGCGGCTGCAGGCCCTCGATCTGGAGGTGGCGACGGAGTTCCTCCTGATCGCCGCGACGCTCGTCGAATTGAAGACTCGACGTCTCCTGCCCGGCTCCACCGACGTGGACCTCGACGAGGAGCTCGCCCTGTGGTCCGAGCGCGACCTCCTGTTGGCCCGACTCCTCGAGTGCAAGACCTTCAAGGACGTCGCGGCGGTCCTGAACCGGCTCGCGGAGGAGGCGGACCTCTGCCACCCGCGACGTGTCGGTCCAGACGAACGCTTCCACGGCCTCGTCCCCGATCTGCTCGAGGGCACCAGTGCCCGACGGCTCCAGAGCGCCGCCATCCGGGCGCTGACGCCTCGCCCTCAGCCCGTGATCGACCTCTTCCACGTGACGCCGATCCGGGTCACCGTCGCCGATGCGGTCGCCGAGCTCGTCGAGGAGCTCCCGAGGGTCGGTCGGATCAGCTTCCGGCGGCTCACCGCTGAGCTCGTGGAGCGGGTCGAGGTGATCGTCCGCTTCCTCGCCGTCCTCGAGCTGTACAAGCAGGGGCTCGTCGAGATCGAGCAGTTCGACCGCTTCGGCGAGATCGAGGTCAGCTGGACGGGTGGCGACGACGTCGACTCGTCGGTGCTCGCCGTGGACGTGTACGAGGGCTGAGGGAGAGATGGCGAACGACGGACAGCACCAGCCGATCATCGGCGACCCGGGCGACGGTGGATCCGACGGCTCCTACACGATGTTCCCTCCGAGGGTGCCCGACAGCCCGTCGGAGGGGGCGAACCCCGACTCATCGGCTCTCGCCGAGCTCCGACGGGCCGTCGAGGCCATCGTGCTCGTCGCCACCGAGCCCGTGCCACTTGAGCTCCTGGCGCAGCTCCTCGAGCGCTCGCAGAACGAGATCGAGGTCATCTGCGACGAGCTGGCCGAGGAGTACAGGGCCCGAGGCTCGGGTTTCGAGCTGGTGCTCGTGGCAGGTGGGTACCGGTATCAGACGGTGGCCGACGTCGCCCCCTACGTCGAACGCTTCATCCTCGACGAGCAACGGGCCCGGCTCTCGGGGGCCGCGCTCGAGACTCTGGCGATCGTGGCCTACAAGCAGCCGATCAGCCGGGCCCAGATCGCCTCGATCCGTGGCGTCGACCCGGACGGCGTGCTGCGGACACTGAGCGCCCGGGGCTATGTCACCGAGGTGGGCCGAGATGACGGACCCGGCCAGGCGGTGCTGTTCGGCACCACCGCACTGTTCTGCGAGAAACTCGGGCTGTCATCGCTGGACGAACTGCCGTCGATCGCCGAGTTCATCCCCGAGGCCTCGGTGGTCGAGGCCCTCGAGGCCGGGCTCAGGATCGACCCGACGGGGGCCGACGGGCCCACACCCCGCCCGTGACATCCGGGAGCGGGACGGGCCACGAGCCGCCCTGGTACCTCTCCGACCCACTCGACGACCACGAGACCGACTCCGGCGGCGGGCAACGACTGCAGAAGGTCCTCGCCGGTGCCGGGTGGGGGAGTCGCCGCGTCTGCGAGGACCTCATCCGCGAGGGCCGTGTCCGGGTCGATGGCGAGGTGGCGATACTCGGACGACGGGTCGACCCGGCGACCGCGCACATCACCGTCGACGGTGCGCCCGTGGCGGCCCGCCCCGGGCTCGTCCACTACCTCCTGAACAAGCCACTCGGTGTCGTCTCGACCGCCGCCGACACCCATGGTCGGCCGACCGTCGTGGAGTTCGTGCCCGCCGACCCCCGCGTGTACCCCGTCGGCCGGCTGGACATGGATTCCGAGGGTCTCCTGCTCCTCACGAACGATGGGGACCTCGCCAACGCGATCGCGCACCCATCGCACGGTGTCGAGAAGGAGTACCTCGTCCAGGTCGACGGAGGGCGGCTGAGCGACGGAGCCCTGCGTCGCCTTCGCGACGGTGTCGACCTCGACGATGGGCGAACGGCTCCGGCGCGAGTCTCCCAGCCCGAGCCGGGGGTCCTGCGGATCACAATCCACGAGGGCCGCAACCGACAGGTTCGGCGGATGTGCGCCGCCGTCGGCCATCAGGTGACCCGACTCGTCCGCACCCGTATCGGTCCCATCGCCGATCGGGACCTCGCGCCCGGACAATGGCGGAGCCTCACCACCGAGGAGGTCATCGCCCTCGGTACGGCCACGGGAGGCGGACGATACGATCGTCGCCCGTGACGCCCGCCGCCGCACCCCGAGCCAACGTCGTCGGACTCGGCGTCATTGGGGGTTCGGTCGCTCTCGCGCTCCGGTCCCGGGGCTGGGTGGTGCACGGCGAGGACACCGACACAGCGGTCGTGAGCCGAGCCCTCGGCGAGGGGGTGATCGATGCCGTCGGCCTGGCTCGTGAGGCGACCATCACGATCGTCGCTGTGCCCGTGGACGCCATCGAGTCCGAGGTCCGGCGTGCGCTGGACTCCACCGACGGGATCGTGACCGACGTCGGCTCGGTCAAGGCGCAGGTGTGCTCTGCAGTCGACGATCGACGTTTCGTCGGCGGCCACCCCATGGCGGGCAGCGAGCTCGAGGGTCTCGACGGTGCGGACGAGGCGATGTTCGAGGGGGCCGTCTGGGTCCTGACCCCGCGTCCCGACGTGGCCGACGGGACCTTCTCCACGGTGGCATCGCTCGTGGCGGACCTCGGAGCCGATGTCGTCGCCCTCTCGGCCGACGCGCACGACCGCCTCGTCGCCGTCGTGAGCCACGTCCCGCATCTCCTCGCCGCCAGTCTGATGCGACTCGCCTCCACCCGATCGCAGGAGCACGCCTCCCTCCTGCGCCTCGCCGCCGGCGGGTTCCGGGACATGACCCGCATCGCCAGCGGGCACCCCCGCATCTGGCTGGACATCTGCGCTCAGAACCGTGCCGCGATCCTCGAGGCACTCGACGAGCTCGGCGCAAGTCTGTCGGATCTGCGCGACGTCGTCGCCCGAGGACGACGCGACGAGTTGCTGGAGGTGCTCAGCGAGGCCCGCGAGGCCCGAGCGAACCTGCCGAGCCGGGTCACCGACCCGACGACCCTCGCCGAGTTCCGGATCCGCATACCCGATCGCGCTGGTGCCGCCGCCGAGGTCTTCACGCTGGCCGCCGAACTGGGTGTCAACATCGCCAACTTCGAGGTCGTCCACCTCGCCGAGGGGAACCGGGGTCTCGCCGTCGTCCTGGTCGACGTCGCCGCCTCGGAGATGTTCCGTGGCGGGCTGCTCGCCCGTGGCTTCCGACCGACCGTGACCGCGCTGGCCTGATCCATGGGCACGTCCGGGCACGCCTCCGTCCGCGTGGTCGAGCGGATCACCGTCGGGCAGGTACGGAGCGTGTCGGTACCCGGGTCGAAGAGCGTCGCCAATCGCGCACTGGTCTGCGCCGCCCTGGCGCCGGGCACGTCGATCCTGCGGGGAGTGCCCGACGGGGACGACAGCGCGGCCATGGTCACTGCCTTGCGCGAATTGGGGTTCGCGGTGGAGGTCTCGTACGGCAGCACCGACGTGATCGCCGTGACGGGTGGCCGCCCGGCCGGGGGAGCCGCCTGGGCCGAACTCGCCGGCACGACATCGCGCTTCCTGATCGCACTCGCCGCGACCGGGTCGGCTCCGATCACGGTCGATGGGGGACCGCCACTGCGTCGGCGTCCGATGACTCCCCTGCTCGATGCAGTGCGCGCCATCGGCGCCCGTGTCGAGACAGCCGATGGTCACCTGCCGGTCACCGTGTGCGGACCGGCGCACGGGGGGACCGTCACCGTGCCGGGCGACGTGTCGAGCCAGTTCCTCTCGGCCCTGATGCTCATAGCTCCGACGCTGCCCGACGGGATCAGCATCGCCGTGACCGGGCACCTCGTCTCACGGCCGTACGTCGACCTGACCGCACGGGTCATGGCGGCTTTCGGACATGAGGCCGTGGACCTGACCGAGGGCTCGATCACCGTGGCCACCGGGCGATACCGGGCGCGGACGTTCGAGGTCGAACCGGATGCGTCATCGGCGAGCTACCCGTTGGCCATCGCCGCTGCGACGTGTTCCACCGTCGTCGTCCCGGGGCTGCGAGCCGACTCGTCACAGGGTGACATCGCGCTCCTCGGACTGCTCGAGCGGATGGGCTGCCGGGTGGAGACCAGCGGCGATGTCACGGTCACCGGTCCGGTCTCGCTCAGTGGGATCGACGTCGACATGGCCGACATCTCCGACCTCGTGCCGACGGTGGCCGTGCTCGCATGCCTCGCCACCGGCCCGACGCGCATCCGGGGGGTCGGGTTCATCCGCGCCAAGGAGAGCGACCGACTCGGCGATCTGGCGCACGAGCTGCGGCGCTGCGGTGCGCTCGTCACCGAGACCGAGGACGGCCTGGACATCGAACCATCCTCCGCTCTTTCCGGAGCTCGAGTCGCCACCCACCACGATCACCGGCTGGCGATGGCCCTCGCCGTGCTCGGAACGGCCATCGGTGGGGTCGAGATCGCCGATCCCGCGGTCGTCGGGAAGAGCTGGCCGTCCTTCTGGACGATGCTGGACACGTTCGCCGCGGATCAATGACGATCGTCGCCGCCTTCGATCTCGACGGGACACTGACCGAACGCGACTGCGTCGTGCCGTTCCTGACGCGGGCCTCCGGTCGGGTGCGACTCGGGCGGGCCACGATCGGCGGCATCGTCACGTCACCGTCGGCTCTCAGGTCGCGGGATCGGCTCAAGGCGATCGGCGCCTCGGCCCTCAGGGGCGAGAGCCTGACGACCGTCGAGGACCTGGCTGCGAGATTCGCGACCGAGACGGTGACCGGCTGGCTGCGCACGGACACGCTCGACCGCCTCACCCGCCACCAGGAGGCCGGTCACTTGGTGGTCATCGTGTCGGCCTCGTTCGCCGTGTACGCCGAACCCCTCGGCACGCACCTCGGCGTCGATGCCGTGCTGGCGACGCAGCTCGCCAGCATCGATGGCATCCTGACCGGCGAACTGCACGGGCCGAACTGCCGTGGGCCCGTCAAGGTCGACCGACTCGTCGAGTGGCTCGGAACACGGGGCCTGAGACGGGACGAGGTCACCCTCCACGCCTACGGGGATTCAGCCGGGGATCGGGAGATGCTCCTCGACGCCGACGTGGCGACGCGGGTGGCTCCCGTCAGGAGGCGGCGCCGATCGTGACCGGGGTCACGAGCGGGTGATGGCAGGCGACGAAGTGGCCACCACCGAGGTCGGTCATCTGCGGTTCCTCCGAACGACAGCGTTCGTCGGCTGCCGGGCACCGGGTGTGGAAGCGGCAACCGGCGGGAGGCGCCATCGGGGAGGGGAGTTCCCCACCTAGCTCGACATGACGCGGCGGGACCTCCGGATCGGGGACGGGGATCGAGTCGAGGAGGACCCGCGTGTAGTGGTGGGCCGGTCGGGCGTAGAGGTCGGCGCTCGGTGCGACCTCGCACAGCTTGCCCAGATACATGACGGCGACCCGGTCGGAGATGTTCTTCACCACGGCGAGGTCGTGGGCGATGAACATGAGGGTCAGACCGAACTCGGCCTTCAGATCCTCGAGGAGGTTCACGACCTGTGCCTGGACGCTCACGTCGAGGGCCGAGACCGGCTCGTCGCAGATCAGCAGGGACGGTGACAGGACCAGGGCCCGGGCGATCGAGATGCGCTGACACTGACCGCCGGAGAACTGGTGGGGCCGGCTCTCCCGAGCCCGCTGCGGGTCGATGCCGACGCTCTCGAGTATGCGATCGACCAACGCCGCCTGCTCCGCTCGCGTCCCGCGCCCCCAGATGTCGAGTGGGTCGGCGACGCTGTCCCACACCCGCCGACGCGGGTTGAGCGACGAGATCGGATCCTGGAAGATCATCTGGATGCGGGTCCTCGCCTCACGCAGGCTCCGCTTGTCGAGCCCCACGAGGTCGACACCCTCGAAAACCACCTCACCCGACGTCGGCCGCGGCATCTGCATGACGGCCTTGCCGGTCGTCGACTTCCCGCAGCCGCTCTCACCGACGATCCCGAGCGTCTCCCCGCGGGCCACGTCGAGGCTCACCCCGGAGACCGCATGCACCCGGCGCGAACGCCCGGCCGGGAACTCCACCACGAGGTCGCGGACGCTCAGCACGATGTCGTCGGAGTCACGCAGGTGCGCCCGTCCGGTTCCCGCCATCAGGAGGCTCCCTCCGCACCGATGGTGACCGGCACGACCCCGGCCGCGATCTCCGCCTCCCGCTCCACGAACTCCGGGGACCCGACCGGGAACCAGCAGGCGTACACGTGTGACGGGTCATCGGTCGAGCGCAGGGGCGGCTCCTCCTCGTGACAGCGGTCGCGGGCGTACGCACACCGGGGGGCGAACCGACAGCCACGGGGCGGGTCGACGAGATCCGGCGGACGCCCGGGGATCGCACTGAGCCGCGTGTGCGGCGGGTCGTCCAGCTGCGGGATCGAACGCAGCAGCGACATGGTGTAGGGCATCCGCATGTCGGAGAAGAGCACGCGCGTCGGAGCGGCCTCGACCAGCTTGCCGCCGTACATCACCGCTATGTCGTCGGTGTGTCCGGCCACGACCCCGAGGTCGTGGGTCACGAGGATCACCGACATGTTGCGGTCCCGGCGCTGCTCGTCGATCAGCTCGAGGATCTGCGCCTGCACGGTGACGTCCAGTGCCGTCGTCGGCTCGTCGGCGAAGAGCAGGGACGGCCCACAGGCGAGGGCGATCGCGATCATGACACGTTGGCGCATCCCACCGGACAGCTCGTGCGGGTACTGCTCGAGCCGGCGCTCGGGCTCGGGGATCCGCACGTCGGCCAGAAGGCGCAGCGCCGTCTCCCGGGCCGCGGCACGGGTCATTCCGAGGTGCAGGCGCAGCGGCTCGGCGATCTGCTCGCCGACGCGCATGACCGGGTTCAACGAGACCATCGGGTTCTGGAACACCATCGACATCTCACGGCCCCAGAAGTCGCGCATGCCCTTGGCCCCGCGACCGACGAGTTCGATCCCGGAGAGCCGGACGGAGCCCGAGACTCGGGCGGTCGAGGGCAGCAGGCCCATGATCGTCCGCGACAGGACGGTCTTGCCCGACCCCGACTCACCCACGATCCCGAGGCTGCGTCCACGGGCGAGTTCGAGCGTGATGCCGTCCACAGCCCGAACGAGTCCACGATCCGTCTCGAAGTGGGTGCGGACGTCCTCGAGACGGAGGAACGGCTCCGTCTCGCTGCGGTGCTCGGCCTGCAACGGGCTCACAGGGCGATCTCCCTGGCGTCGAAGTGGTCACGGATCCGGTCACCGGCGTAGTTGAGGGCGAGCACCGTGAGGAACAGCACGATGATCGGCGCGAAGGCGATCCACGGCGCTCGTTCGAGATCGCGGGCGCCGGCACCGAACAGGATCAACTTGCCCCACGTCGTGCCCTTCTCGACCGACAGGCCGAGGAACGCCAGTCCGCCCTCGGCGACGATCGCCACCGCCATTCCCAGCAGTGCCAACGCACTCATCGGGATCACGACGTTGGGGAGCAGCTCCCGGACGATGATCCGCCGATCGCCGGCGCCGAGGGCCCTTGTCGCCGTGACGAAGTCGCGATCGGCGTAGGCCAGGGTCGCCGCGCGCGCCAGACGCGCCACGGGCGCGACCGCCAGCACCCCGAGGGTGGCCGAGATCGTCGTGAGCCCACGGTCGAGGAGCGATGTGATGAGGATCGCGAGGATCAGCGACGGGAACGACAACAAGACCAGCATCACCGAGGAGAGGACCCGGTCGGCCCAACC
>JBEAPU010000079.1:0-12148 GCA_041164245.1 Actinomycetota bacterium
CGTGAACACCTCCATGCGACTGTCGGTGTCGTTGCGCGACGCCGCCGCGCTCGCCGTGACGCACTTCGACGCAGCACCCTCAGCGACCAACCTCGCGGCCGCAGCGCTCCGGCAGAACCTCGAGACCCTCGCCATGGCGACAGCCCTGCGCCTCCACCACCAGCACCCCGACGCCCAACCCACCCTCGCCGAGATCGCCCACGCCCTCGCCGTCCAAGACGGCTCACCGCTCGCCGACCGGCCCGATCTGATCGCCGCCGCAGCCGCCGTGATCGAACGACGCCCCGATGCTGACGCCCACGACGTGCTGCTGTGGGCAGAAGCCCAACTCGTGGTCACCCGTTGAGGACGATCGTCCTCGACAGCGAAGCCGTCCAGGCACTCACCGACCCGACACACGCCCACCACCGTGCCGTCGTCGCACACCTCGCCGGCGCAGTGTCACGACGCCGACGGGGGATCGAGGTGAACATCGTCGTTCCCACCACCGTGCGCGTCGAAGCCGGCTGGGACCGCAGTACTCCCAGTGCCGCAGCCATCGACCGCATGCGCGTCCGCGACCACGTCCTCGACACCCCGGCCGCGAACGTGGCCGCCGGCATCCAAGCCCGTACGGGCGTCGGACCGACCGACGCCCACATCGGTGCGACGGTGCGATCCGTGACCGCCGGTGACGTCGTCGTGCTCACCAGCGACCCCGCCGGCATCGCAGCCGCGTCCGCCGACGCCGCGGTGACCGTACGCATCATTCGCATCTGAACGACGGCGCGGCAGGGCGACCCCGAAGCTGTGCCCTCCTGCGGGGCCTACACTTCGCCCATGGAACGGACGCCGCTCGAGGACTGGCGTGGGGTCGACGTCGGGCAGATCCGTCACCAACTGCGCCTCAGCGTCGAAGAACGTGTCCAACACATGGTGGACATCGCCAACCGGTTGATGGAGATCCGCCGCACCGTGCGCATCGTCAGCCGCCCCGAGCGCCGATGACATTCGATCCCGTCGGCATCTGTCGGATCCTCGTCGAGGAGGGTGTCGACTTCGTCGTGATCGGTGGCTTCGCCGCAATCGTCCACGGATCACCGCTCCCGACGGAGGACATCGACGTCCTGCCGGCACGTGATGCCGCCAACCTCGAACGTCTGGCGACCGCACTCCGACGCCTCAACGCAGCGATCAGGACGAGCGATGGCCCGGTACCGACCCGCATCGATGCCGCGTTCATCCACAACATGCCCCTGATGCTCAACCTCGTCACCGACCGAGGTGACGTCGACCTCGTCTTCTCGCCAGCCGGCCCACTGGCCGGCTACGAGGAGTGGCACGAGGGGGCGGTGTCAGCTCAACTCGAGACAGGCCTGGTGATCTCCGTCGCCTCACTCGACGATGTGATCGCATCCAAGACAGCAGCCAACCGGCCGAAGGACCAGCGGAGTCTGCCGTACCTCGAATCGCTCCGAGACGAGATCGAGCGCGACTGACCGGTTCGGCGGCCGGGTCAGGCGGGGCGGCGCACGACGAGACCGACCGAGGTGATGGTCCGACCCGCCATCGCGACGCGCAGATGCGGGTCATGGCTGTAGGGCTCACGATCGATCCGGCGTTCCATCGGATGATCACGGCTCACCCGCAGATCGACCTGCGCGTCGAAACCGTCACCGCGGAGGAGTTGCGCCAACTCGGCGAACTCGGGCCTCCGGAGGTCGCAGACGTCATCACAGGTGCACCACCACGTCGGTCGAATCATCAGACCCTCATCGCGTATGGTTGCCCGATCGAGTTGTGGGGGTTGCGATGAGCGTTCGTGTGTGGCTGGGACTGGTGTTGGGCGGGGCGTCAGCTGTGTTGCTGACACCGGCCGTTGAGGTCAGGGCCGAGGTCGAGTCGACCGAACCAGTGATGATCAAAGACATCAACCCGTCGTCCTCAGGTTCATCGTCACCGGCCGAGTTCAGGGCTCTCGGTGATCTCGTCCTCTTCATTGCCTTTGACCCACAACACGGTAGGGAACTGTGGGTGATCGACGGTGACGAGACCCGACTCGTGACTGACATCTTTCCCGGGACAGAGTCGGCAATATCGCAGTCGGGGGCGTATCTGATTCCGGTTGGTGACGCCGTGTTCTTCCGTGCTGATGACGGGTCGAACGGGCCTGAGTTGTGGAAGTCGGATGGCACTGCTGCTGGGACGGTGATGGTGAAGGACATCAACCCGTCCGGCGACGGCAACCCGTTGTACATGACTGCGGTTGGTGGCACCGTGTACTTCTCAGCTGATGACGGGTCGAATGGCCAAGAGTTGTGGGGCATGAATCCTGGTTATCTGGCGGGGGCGTTCGTGCCGTTGACGCCGTCCCGGATTCTGGACACGCGTGGTGCGGATCCGGTGGGTGAACTCGATGGTTCGGGTGATGCGTATGTGTTGCAGGTGACCGGTGTTGGTGGTGTGCCGTCGTCTGGTGTCACGGCCGTTGCGTTGAACGTGACCGTGGTGGATGGTCAGGCGAATGATTTCGGTGGATATGTGACGGTGTTCCCATGTGGGACGCGTCCGGATGCGTCGAACCTGAATTTCGTGTCTGGTCAGACGGTGCCGAACTCGGTGATCGCGCCGCTGTCTGCTGACGGTGAGGTGTGTCTGTACGTGTACGGCGTCGCCGATGTGCTGGTTGATGTGTCGGGGTACTTCGTCTCGGGGTTCGTGCCGTTGACCCCGGACCGGATTCTCGACACGCGTGGTTCGGATCCGGTGGGTGAACTCGATGGTTCGGGCGATGCGTATGTGTTGCAGGTGACCGGTGTTGGTGGTGTTCCGGCATCAGCGACAGCGGTCGCGTTGAACGTGACGGTGGTGGATGGTGAGGCGAATGATTTCGGTGGGTTCGTGACGGTGTTCCCGTGTGGGACGCGCCCGGATGCGTCGAACCTGAACTTCGTCGGTGGTCAGACGGTGCCGAACTCGGTGATCGCCCCGCTGTCGTCGTCGGGGACGGTGTGTTTCTACGTGTACGGCGTCGCTGATCTGTTGGTTGATGTGTCGGGCTATGTCACGTCCGGGTTCACACCACAGGTGCCGGACCGGATTCTCGACACCCGTGGCTCGGATCCAGTGGGTGAACTGGACGGCAGCGGTGATGCGTACACACTCCAGGTGACGGGGTCGAGCGTGCCAGCATCGGCGACAGCGGTTGCGTTGAACGTGACCGTGGTGGATGGTCAGGCGAATGATTTCGGTGGGTTCGTGACGGTCTTCCCGTGTGGGACTCGTCCTGACGCTTCGAACCTGAACTTCGTCGGGGGTCAGACGGTGCCGAACTCGGTGATCGCCCCGCTGTCATCGTCAGGGACGGTGTGTCTGTATGTGTACGGCCAAGCGGATCTGCTGGTCGACGTCTCCGGGCATCTCTGACGAACGATTCGGCGTCAGCGCGACGCGCCCGCGACGGAACCGACACGGTCGACGCCAGGTGGCGCGGGTCAGGCGGGACGGCGCACGACGAGACCCACCGAGGTGATGATCCGACCCGCCATCGCCACGCGCAGATGTGGGTCGTGGCTGTAGGGCTCGCGGTCGATCCGGCGTTCCATCGGATGATCACGGCTCACCCGCAGGTCGACCTGCGCGTCGAAACCATCACCGCGGAGGAGTTGCGCCAACTCGGCGATCTCGTGACGCCGGTAGTAGCAGACGTAATCCCCGGCCGTGACCGTGCCCGTCGTCTTCAACGGCCTGAGGCGGGTCGTGTCGAACTCGGTCGTGTGGATCGCCACCCCACCCGGCGCGACGAAACGCATCGCCCGGCGAACGAAATCGAACCCGGCGTCTGGCGAGCCGAGATGCTCGAAACAACACGACGACCACACGAGGTCATGCGTGCCGAGATCGTCCGGCAGACGGGTCATGTCGACCGGACGGAACTCGACGAGACGATCGAAGTCGTCCGTGCTCAGGAGATTCGGCCGGTGCAGCTCACGGGCCCGCTGCGCGTGCTGACCGGTATCGGCCCAGGCGCCCGCTGTCGTCGCCGACTGATCCGTCGCAACGACTCTCACCCCGGCTGCGGCGAACGCCGACACCAACGGCTCACGTCCCACACCGAACCCGAGCGCACTCCACCCCGGCTGAAGGAGACCGGCCCGCTCAGCGGTCGCATGGATGAACACCCACTCCCAGTGCTTGCGGTGGAAGAGGTTCCCCTCACCGAGCGCATTGGATGACATCTGGTACTGCGGGTCGTCCACATGATGACCCGACGCCACCTGACCCATCCCCGGAGCGAACGGCCAGCCACCCATCGCCGGCGAGGGTAGTGGGGAAGGCGCGACCGGGTCAGCCCGGCCACACATCGCCGGCGTGAGGTCTGTGATTACTCTCCGTACATGTTTACAGCGCGGGTCCTGCTCGCCACCGCCGTCATCGCCCCGACCAGCCTCCTCGCCGCACCGCCGACCAGCGCTGAACCATCACAGGACAGCGTCGCAGCGCCCGTGACGATCACCGCCACCGATGTCGCGACGACCGTCGCCAACCCGACCGGTCACGTCGACGGCCGCGTCCTCGGCTACGCCACCCTCGACTCCGACCCCGCCGGCGAGGGCTACAACCCCGTCCTCCTCGGCACCGTCAACGGCAAGGTCGTCGTGCGCGCCGACGGTGACGGCATCGGCTCCGAAGTCTTCGTCGTCGACGGCGACGGTCTCGCCCTCCTCGCCGACATCAACAGCGTCGGCTCCTCCTACCCGGCATCCACCCCGACCGGCATGCCGACCCTCGGCGGTCTCGCCCACTTCGTCGCCACCGACGCCGACCTCGGCCCCAGCGTCTACGCCACCGACGGCACCACCGTCACCCGGGTGCTCACCTTCGACGACCCCACCGACACCGCCTGGGTCAGCCTCCACGGCACCCCGAACCGCATCTGGGCCCAACGCGAGCTGTTGTCCACACCAGACACCGACGAGTTCATCGCCTACGACGGCACCACCACCACGACCGTCACGTTGAGCAGTGCGCTCACCTTCGACGACCGGACCGTCGTCCCCTTCGGCGACGACCTGCTCATCACCATCGACGGGGTCGTCAAGCGCATCAGCACCAGCGGCGTCACCGACCTCAACGTCGCGTCGGCCTTCGATGTCATCGCCCGTCCCGTCGTCGACGGCACCGACGCCTACTTCGTCACCGAGGACGCCGTCCTGCACTACGACGGCACGACCGTGACGGCGCACCTCCTCGGCGTCACCCCCACCATCGCGCGGATCCTCGCCGTCAGCACCAGCAACATCTACATCATCGCCGACGACGGTGGATTGAACACCGAGCTCTTCGTCGTGCAACGCACCAACCCGACCGTGCTCACCAAGGTCACCGTCAGCGGCGGTGCCGAACCGAACGCCCTCGGCTCCAGCGTCGGATTCGAGACCACCGGCGCCAGCCTCGGCGACGTCCTCCTCACCTCGTTCAGGACCGGCGACGGAATCTGGGCCCTCCACACCGTCATCGGAGCCACCGCCACACCAGCGGCCGGCGAGGTCGTCGACAACAGCACACTCGTCGTCGGCAACCGGGCCTACGGCGACCCGTTCACCATCGTCCGCCACGGGAACGTCGTCCACGTCGCCCGCCAGTACCCGAACAGCTCCGGTGACGCCCCCGGCATCCGCGAATGGGACGGCACTGACCTGCCGGTCATCTGGATCGCACCGATCGACACACCCGACATCATCGTGACCGGCAGCTACAGCCTCAACGTCATCGTCGACGGCGCCGACCGCTACATCGCTGCCACCTCCTACATCGCACCGGCCACGCTCTCCCACATCGTCCGCATGCGCGCCGGGAACCCCACCATCCTCACCTCACCCGTCACACGTTGGGGCAACTCCTCGTTCTATGGACCGCCCGAAGCGGGTGCCACCTACACGACCATCGTCGGTGCCATCGACGGCCACGGCCACATCGGCGGAACGATCGACGGCGTCACCGGCATCCACCGTCTCGGTGACACCTCGACCACCCCGGTCGTCACCACCGACGCCCCCGCCGGCGACGGCATCCCCTTCGACGACCACATCCTCTACCCCGTCGACCCCGACAATGACGGCATCCTCGACCTCCGACGCTTCGACGGCACAACCGTCACGCCGCTCACCCTCAGTGGCTCCTACACCTACTTCTCGGTCTGCGCCCGGGCGGATGACGTCATCCACATCGTCGCCACCGAGGACAACTACGACTCCGCACTCCTCACCTGGGACGGCACCACCCTCACCGAACACGCCGGCAGCCTCGAGTTCGTCCGCTGCGGACGGATCGCCGAGATCGAAGGCCGCACCTACCTCGCCGGACAGACCACCGCCACCGGGTTCGACAACGCCATCCTCACGTGGAACGGCAGTGATTTCGACGTCGTCGCCACGGCCTTCAACATCGTCGAGGCCCTCGGCGACAGACTCGTCGTCTCCCACGGCGTCTCGGACGGCGTGAACACCTCCGTCCACCTCGGCATCCTCGACCCGTCGACCGGTGTCCTCACCGACCTCGGCATGCCCGACGGCTTCACGGACCTCAGCGTCGTCGGCTACACCGGCACGATCGGCTCACACGTGCGGGCGTGGGCGACCGACACCGCCGGCAGCGCCCGACTGCTCGACATCACCACATCCGGACTCACCGTCGTCGACCCCGGCACCGGCTGGACCTCGACGGAGGTGCCGTCGGTCATCGACCTCGGTGAGACCCTCGTGTACGCAGCCAACCGCAGCATCGCCGTCGACGACGGCACCACCGTCACCCCCATCGACCTCCCGGACCACCTCAACACCCTCGCCTGGATGTCCCGATGGGACGAGCGGGCGGTGCTCGGCATCTCCGGGTTCGGCTTCCAGCAGATGATCGAGATCGACGCCCAGGGCGTGCTCACCCTCCACCGCGCCACCGACAGCGACCCGGTCGAGTTCGTCGAACCGCTCACCACGCTGTGGGCCGACAGCAGTGAACGCGACCTCACCGTCCTCGACGGATGGGCTGCGTCCTACGGACAACACGCCCAGTTCTTCGGCTACCAACTCGTCCCGCTCGGCTACTCGCCCTCGAGCCCACGGATCGTCACCGCCACCGAGGCCGGTGCGTCGAGCGTCGCCGTCACCTGGACCACGCCACGTACCATCGGCGACTCGGCCATCACCGGCTACACCGCCACCGTCATGTCCGGCACCTCGGCCGGTGCCACGTGCACCGCGGGTGCTGCCGAGTCGACCTGCACCCTCACCGGGGTCGACACCAGCGGGGCGTACACGGTCGGTGTGAAGGCCGTGAACCGGTTCGGCGGGTCGCGGGCCACGACCGCTCCCGTCGCCGCCGGAGCCGTGTCCGGGTCCGGCGCCGGCGGGGCGACGTTCGTGCCGTTGACACCGGCTCGAGTGCTCGACACGCGTTCGGGCGTCGGTGCTGATGCGGGCCGTGTCGGCGCGCTCGACGGGTCGGGGACGGCTCTGACATTGCAGGTGACCGGTCGTGGTGGTGTGCCGACGACCGGTGTCGCTGCCGTCGCGTTGAACGTCACGGTCGTGGATGGGCTCGCGAACGACTTCGGTGGGTACGTGACGGTGTTCCCGTGTGACGTGGCCAAGCCGGATGCGTCGAACCTGAACTTCGTATCGGGCCAGACCGTGCCGAACTCGGTGATAGCGCCCGTCAGCGCCGCCGGCACGGTGTGCCTGTACGTGTACGGCACCGCGCACCTGCTCGTCGACGTGTCCGGATTCTTCGTGACCGGGTTCTCGCCGGTGACCCCGGCGCGTGTGTTGGACACGCGTTCGGGTGTCGGTGCTGTCGCCGGCCGTGTC
Source organism: Actinomycetota bacterium (assembly GCA_041164245.1). Taxonomy (GTDB): domain Bacteria; phylum Actinomycetota; class Acidimicrobiia; order Acidimicrobiales; family Ilumatobacteraceae; genus Casp-actino5. Next base: position 7,845 of record JBEAPU010000079.1, read on the forward strand.
GGTGCGTTGGACGGGTCGGGGACCGCGTTGACGTTGCAGGTGACGGGTCGTGGTGGTGTGCCGGCGACCGGGGTTTCTGCTGTCGCGTTGAACGTGACGGTGGTGGATGGGCTCGCGAACGACTTCGGTGGGTACGTGACGGTGTACCCGTGTGACGTGGCCAAGCCGGATGCGTCGAACCTGAACTTCGTGTCGGGCCAGACGGTGCCGAACTCGGTGATCGCGCCCGTCAGTGCCGATGGGACGGTGTGTCTGTACGTGTACGGCACGGCGCACCTGCTCGTCGACGTGTCCGGACACATGTAGGCGCGTTCGGCAGAGGCACCCTCGATTCCGGGCCCGTCGGGCGAGCCCGGACCGGCGGTGCAGGTCGCGGTGCGATGCAGTCGTCGCCTGAAGTGAAACGTCCGGGTCGTACAGTGCGATCACCAGCCGAGACCCATGATGAACCGACGACGACCTCACCTCCTCCCGGCATTCGCCCTCGTGGTCGGGGTCGGCCACGTCACGTTCCCCGTGGCGGCCTCGGCCGACGGACCGGCCGCGGTCGCTGACCCGGTGGTCGAACTCGTCGACGGCAGCTACGTCCCGGGTGAGGTGATCGTCCGTTACGACGACGTCCTGGACCGGCGTGAACTCCGAGCCATCACCGGTGCCCTCGACGCGACACTCCCCGACGTCACCAGCGTCCCGATCGGGCCCGCCGGATCCCCGACCCGGCTCCTGACCTTCGACGACGACACCCCGGTCTCATCGGTCATCGAATCCCTCGCCGGCACACCCGGCATCACCCACGTCGAACCCAACCAGTACCGCGAACTCCGCAGCACACCGAACGACCCCCGCTACTCGAACCTCGCCATGTGGGGACTCAAGACCGCCCCGGGGGCCGACGCCGCCGGAGCGTGGGCCGACGGCCACACCGGCTCCCGTGACGTGATCGTGGCCGTACTCGACAGCGGCACCCAGATCGCGCACCCCGACCTCGCAGACAACATCTGGACCAACCCGGACGAGATCGCCGGCAACGGCATCGACGACGACGGGAACGGGTACGTCGACGACGTCAACGGCTGGGACTTCCTCCGGAGCGACAACCAGGTCTACGACTCCGCCTCCGAGGACCTCCACGGCACCCACGTGAGCGGCACGATCGGCGCCGTCGGCAACAACTCGCTCGGTGTCGTCGGGGTGAACTGGGCCGTCTCGATCCTCCCCGTGAAATTCCTGGGCGACACGGCATCGACGCTCGCCATGGAACTCTCCGCCCTCGGGTACATCCTCGACCTCAAGGTGAGCGGACACGACATCGTCGCCATCAACAACTCGTGGGGCTGCAGCGGCAATGGTTGCCGGTCGGACCTCGAGCTCGAGGCCATCGACCGGCTCGGGGAGGCGGGGATCCTGTTCGTCGTCGCGTCCGGCAACAGCGGGAACGACAACGACGTGCGACCCGACTACCCGTCGACCTACGTGTGCGACGGTGGTGGCACTCGGGACTGGGACTGCATCGTGTCGGTCACCGCCCACGACTCATCGGGCTCCATCCCCGACTGGACCCAGTTCGACCCGGACACCGGGCGCTGGGACGCCGGTGGCCCCCACGTCGGTGCCAGTGTCGACCTGTCGGCCCCCGGTGCCGGAATCCACTCGACCTATCCCCCGAACACCTACGACACCCTGTCGGGCACCTCGATGGCCGCTCCGCACGTCACCGGGGCGATCGCACTGTGCGCGTCCACCAACGCATTGCTCGACGGTCGCGCACTCCGCGCGGCACTCCTCGGCTCGACCCGTGACGACACGGCACTCGCCACGCTCATCGACAGCGGCGGCATGCTCGACATCGACTCGATGCTCGAACGATGCACCGACATCGGAAGCGCAGTGACCGGCACACCAGCCCTCAGCGTCAACGAGACGATCACCAACGGTCACATGAGCGCAGTCGTGGACTCATCGGACGTGGTCGGGGGCGACATCGTCGAGGTCGAGGTCTCCCCACGCGAGGACGGCACCTGTGGGTCGACGACGAGGTGGCGCTACGAGACCGTGACCAGTTCCTTCACCACCGTCGACATCGGACTCCTCGACACACGCAGCCCGTATTGCGTGCGCGCCCGGGTGCACGACATCGGTTCGGCGTCGGTGACCGGCTGGAGCGAACAGATCGTCTGGACGACCCGCCCCGGATACGAGTGCGCGTCCATCGCGTACGACGACGCTCTGATGACGGCCGGCAGGGCCGGGGATGACCTCCAGCTCGGCGACGACGAACTCGCCACGCCGATCCCCATCGACACGGCATTCTTCGGTGAGACGACCGCGACGCGGTCCATGGTGGTGGCCTCGAACGGATACGTCTCGCTCGGCGAGTCCGGCCGATCGGAGCTCGCCACCGGGACGTACATCCACGCTCTGCCGTTCCGGGGCGGGATCTGGCCGTCGGGACTGATCGCACCCCTGACCGCCGACCTCGATCCGTCGGAGGGCGGGTCGGTCCGCCACGTCGCCGACCGGAGCGGGTCGACGGTGGTCACATGGAGTGACGTCCCGCACTGGACCGCCTCCTCCGTTCCGGCCAGCGAGCGCGATGTCACCTTCCAGTTCGCCATCGAACGCGCCACGGGCACGATCACCCTCCAGTACGAGGACCTCACCTTCTCCGCCGACCACGCGTCGCTCGGCGGCGCCGCCATCACGTCCCCCGACAACTCGGCGCACATCGAGCTCCCGGGAGCAGACGAGATCGCCGACCGGACCGCCTACCGGTGCACGTGGACCGATCCCGGTGACACCGCGATCGTGCTCGCCGACGTCGGCAGCGGCGGGTCCGTCGCCGGTCTCCCGGGCGTCGGCCCGTGTGTCACGAACTGTGCGAGCTTCATCGATCTCGGCGAGACCATCACCCTCACTGCGACACCCGACGACGGGCGGATCTTCCTCGGCTGGGACGGCGGCTGCAACGGAACGAGCACCTCCTGCACCATCACACCGACGACGAACACACTCGTGTCAGCTGCCTTCGGTACCGGGATCACCATCGACGTGAGGCAGCGCGGCGACGGCTCGGGGACGATCACCTCGGCGCCCGATGGCGTGGTGTGCGTCGACGGCGAGGGGACCTGCAGCATCTCCCGTGCTCCCGGGACATCGACCACCCTGACCGTCACGGCCGCCACCGGCTCGGCGTTCGTCGCCTGGTCCGACGGGTGCACACCCCGCGCCGACGCACCGAACGTGTGCGACGTCACCCCGACGACCGACACCACGATCACCGCGTTCCTCCGCTCGACCGGAATGGCGACTGTGCCGTCGACAGCGACCCTGATCTCCCTGCCCGAACTGGCCTCGCTCGCGTCCGACACCACGCCCATCGTCGGCGACACCGTCACCGTCGCCGCTCCCGACGGCACCTTCGACCCGCACGAACGAGTGGTGATCACACTGCACTCCGACCCGGTCGTGCTCGCCGACGTCGACGCCGGCGCCGCCGGCTCGCTGTCGACGACGGTGACCATCCCGACGAGTACGACCAGCGGGGCCCACACCCTCGTGGCGCTCGGCCAGGTCAGCGGCGCCGGAGTGCGCATCGGCATCGACGTCACCGGCGTGTTCGCGCCCCTCACCCCCTCCCGCATCCTCGACAGCAGGTCCGGACCGCGTGTCGGTGCACTCGACGGGTCGGGCGCGGCCCTGACCGTGCAGGTGACGGGTCGGGGTGGTGTGCCGGCGGCCGGTGCATCGGCCGTGGCGTTGAACGTGACCGTGGTCGATGGTCTGGCGAACGACTTCGGTGGGTACGTGACGGTGTACCCGTGTGATGTCGCCCGTCCGGATGCGTCGAACCTGAACTTCACGTCGGGGCAGACGGTCCCGAACGCGGTGATCGCACCGCTGTCGACGGCAGGCACGGTGTGTCTGTACGTGTACGGCTCAGCGCATCTTCTCGTCGACGTGTCGGGGTACATCGTGGCCGGGTTCTCGCCGGTGACCCCGGCCCGGGTCCTGGACACCCGGTCGGGTGTCGGTGCTGTCGCCGGTCGGGCGGGTGCGCTCGACGGGTCGGGAACGGCGTTGGCGTTGCAGGTGACCGGTAGGGGTGGTGTGCCGACGACCGGTGTGTCGGCCGTGGCGTTGAACGTGACGGTGGTGGACGGGTCGGCGAACGACTTCGGTGGGTACGTGTCGGTGTTCCCGTGTGACGTGGCTCGTCCGGATGTGTCGAACCTGAACTTCACATCGGGGCAGACGGTCCCGAACGCGGTGATCGCGCCGGTGTCGGTGGACGGAACGGTGTGTCT
>JBEAPU010000080.1:0-20860 GCA_041164245.1 Actinomycetota bacterium
GACACCCACTACACCGAGCGCTACCTCGGCCACCCGGACGCCGACGCACCTGCCTATGACCGCTCGTCACTCCTGACGGGTGAGCCGAGACTGGAGCGACCACTGCTGCTGATCCACGGCCTCGCCGATGACAACGTCGTCGCCGCCCACACGCTGCGCCTGTCGTCCGCACTGCTCGCCGCCGGCTCACCCCACGAAGTGCTGCCACTGGTCGGGGTGAGCCACATGACTCCCCAGGAGGTGGTCGCGGAGAACCTGCTGCTCCACCAACTCGACTTCCTCCGCCGGGCTCTCGGTCCGACCCCGGGCCACCCCTGACGACGGCCCGCGTACCGTCGCGCTCGGGCAGCGGTCGGGCAGCGGTCGGGGAATGGGTACCGTGTGTCCTCCCATGGACACCGCCGGTCGCCGTGTGCGCAACCAACCCCAACTCATCACCTACGCCGACCGCCTGGCCGGCGACCTGCTCGGAGTGCTCCAGATGCTCGACGGCCCCCTGGCCGGGGCCTTCGGGGGTGTGCACGTCCTGCCCTTCTACGTGCCGATCGACGGGTCCGACGCCGGGTTCGACCCGAGCGACCACACGGCGGTCGACCCGCGGGTCGGGGGCTGGGACGACGTCGGGACGCTCGCCGAGCGCTACGACGTGATGGCCGACATCATCGTGAACCACATGTCGGACTCGTCGACCCAGTTCCGCGACTGGCTCGACCGTGGGGACGCCTCGCCCTTCGCCGACCTGTTCCTGACGATGTCGAGCGTGTTCGGGGCGGCGGCGTCGGAGGCCGACCTGGCCATGATCTACCGCCCCCGGCCGGGCATGCCGTTCACCAAGGTCGCCCTCACCGACGGCAGCGCACGGTTGGTGTGGACGACGTTCACCCCCCAGCAGATCGACATCGACGTCCTGAGCGCCTCCGGGCAGGCGTACCTCGGGTCGATCGTCGAGCGACTCGGCGCCGCCGGTGTCACGCTCGTGCGGCTCGATGCCATCGGCTACGCGATCAAGCGGGCCGGCACCTCGTGCTTCATGATCCCGGAGACCTACGAGTTCATCGACCGCTTCGCAGCGCTCTGCCGGGACGCCGGCATGACCGTCCTCGTCGAGATCCACGGGTACCACCGGTCCCAGATCGAGATCGCCGAGCGCGTCGACATGGTGTACGACTTCGCCCTGCCACCCCTGGTCCTCGATGCGATCTACCGTCGAGACTCCCGTCCCCTCGAGCAGTGGCTCCGGATCCGCCCCACCAACACGGTGACGGTGCTCGACACGCACGACGGGATCGGGATCGTCGACGTCGCCGCCGACCCCTACGACGCGACTCGGGAGGGTCTGCTCCCTGCGGATCGCATCGCGTCCCTCGTCAGCGAGATCCACCGTCGCAGCGGGGGCACGAGTCGGCTCGCGACCGGTGCCGCAGCCTCGAACCTCGACATCTACCAGGTGAACTGCACCTACTTCGACGCCCTCGGTGCCGACGAGCGCGCCTACCTGATCGCACGCCTCATCCAGTTGGTCGTCCCCGGTGTGCCGCAGATCTACTACGTGGGCCTGCTCGCCGGTCGCAACGACACCGACCTGCTGGAGCGCACCGGTGTCGGACGTGACATCAACCGTCACCACTACAGCCCGTGGGAGTTGAACGAGGCACTGGCGACACCGGTGGTCGACCGGCTGCTGACGATGCTCCGCTGGCGGGCGAGCCACCCGGCCTTCGACGGCGCCTTCGAGGTGATGGACTCACCCGTCGATCACCTGCACGTCCGTTGGACCGGGGCGGACGAGTCCATCGGGACGCTCGAGGTCGACATCGACCTCGACGGGCTGTCCGCCACGATCGTCGAGCACGACCACGCCGGCGAACGGCGGATCCGCGTGCCCGATGCCGTGGACGAGCTCTGAACCCGGGGTCGGTCCGGCCTCAGGCCTCGTGGAGGGGCGCGAAGAACTCCCGGTTGCCGGACAGCAGGTCGAACACGTCCATCGTCGGTGGTGCCATCGCGGCATCGCTGGTCGCGATGCGCTCCACCCGGTCCCCCCACCGCAGGACGACCGAGCCCCAGGTGACCCCAGCGCCGAAGGCGGTGAGGACGACCAGGTCGCCGGGACGCACGCGGCCCTGGTCCATCGCATCGCAGAGCGCCATCGGGATCGATGCTGCTGACGTGTTGCCGTGCTGGGCGATGTTCACGATCACCTTGTCGTCGGGCACGCCGAGGCGGGCGGTCGCGGCTCGGATGATGCGCTCGTTCGCCTGGTGGGGAACGACGAGGTCGACGTCGTCGATGCCGAGGCCGGCGCGGTCGAGGGCCCGACGGACGGAGTCGGCGATCCCCTTGACGGCGATCTTGAACACCGCCTGACCCTCGAAGTGGAGGCGGTTGTGGGCCGGGTCGCGCTCGGCCGACAACTCGCCGCGCGTCCCGAGCGTCTCGAAGACCATCGTCGACCCGGTCGCACCATCGGCGCCGAGGTCGACCGCCAGGACCCCGACACCGGGGTCGGCACGTTCGACGACCACAGCCCCGGCCCCGTCGCCGAAGAGCACGCAGGTGTTCCGGTCGCGGTAGTCCATGACGAAGTGCAGTTTCTCGGCACCGATCAGCAGCACCCGACCGGCGGCGCCGCTGGCGACGAGCGACGCGACGGTCGACAGTCCGTACACGAAGCCCGAGCAGGCGGCGTTCAGGTCGAAGGCCGCGGCATTGACGGCACCGAGCCGTTCCTGGAGCACGGCGGCGTTGCTCGGACAGGTGATCTCGGGCGTGACGGTGGCCATCACGATCAGATCGAGGTCGGTGGGCTCCAGGCCGGCGGCGGCGAGGGCGTGACGGCCGGCGACCTCGGCCATGTCGGTGGTCTCGAGGTGGCACATGCCGCGCGACTCGATGCCGGTTCGCTCGCGGATCCAGGTGTCGTCGGTGTCGACGAGCCGCTCGAGGTCGGCGTTGGTCAACGACAGCGGTGGGCGGCACTTGCCCCACCCGGTGATGAGTGCTCCCTGTCCGAACATGTGCCCCCCTCTCGACCGTCGAACGTCCGTCGTTCAGCGATCGATGACGGCAAGGTACACGGCGAGGACGAGCGCGATGCCGACGAAGGCGACCGTGGAGATGCCCATCACCCTCGACGCCGTCACGTGGGTCGGGCTACGGCCCTCGCGGAGTGGACCGTGCAGGTCCTCGTAGTGCCATCCCGACCAGAACAGGACCCCTCCGCCGAACACCACCCAGGCCACCCCCAGCGCTCCGAGCACGAAGTGGTCGTGCGTGGACGCGTAGCGGGCGAGGATCGCCCCGGCGACCATCGCGGCGATCGCCGTGCGCTCCCACGCGAGCGCCGTCCGCTCGTGCTGGACACCCTTGTCGAAGATCGTCTCGGGTCGTGGCGGCCGCCCGGGTCGGCGACTGCGGCCAGCGCCGTCGCTCATCGCGAATCGACGAGCAGGAGGACCACGGCGATCACGCCGATCAGGGCCACGAACGCCGTGACGACCGCCGGGAGCCGCGAGGGCGGCAGGGGCCGGTCGAGTCGCATGGCGAGTTCGTTCGCCGCCCAGCGTCGATAGGCCGTGGCCGCGGTGACGAAGGCGAGGACCAGCACGACGATCCCGAGGACCTCCGCACCGGCGACGTCCTCGAGCAGCACGATCGCACCGAGGCCGCCGGCGACGAGCGCGAGCGAGGTGCGGATCCACGAGAGGAAGGTGCGTTCGTTCGCGAGGCTGAACCGGTAGTCCGGGTCGGTGCCGGCCGAGCGCGGGTCGCCCGGGAAGAAGTAGCGGAACAGTCTCACCGTCACCGACCGACCGGTTCGACGGGTTCGAGGGCGGTGAGGAAGCGATCGTTCTCCTCGGGCGAGCCGATGGTGATGCGCATCCCCTCGCCGGCGAACGGTCGGACGACGACACCGCGTCGTTCGAGGAGCGCGGTGAGCTCCTCGGTGCGGACTCCGGTGGAGAGGTACACGAAGTTCGCCCGGTGCTCGGGCAGCCACCATCCCCGATCCCGCAGAACCGCCTCGACCCGCCCGCGCTCGGCCACGATGGCCCGGGCCCGGACCGTGATCTCGTCGATGTGTCCGATGGCCGCGATCGCCCCGGCCTGGGCCAGCGCGTTCACGGCGAACGGCAGGGTCGTCTTGTCGAAGTCGGCGATCACCTGCGGGTGACCGATCGCGTAGCCCATCCGCAGCCCCGCCAGCCCATGGGCCTTCGACAGGGTTCGGGTGACGAGCACGTTCGGGTGGTCGGGCAGCAGGTCGTGGACCGGGTCGCCGAGGTCGTCGCCGACGAACTCGCGGTAGGCCTCGTCGACCACGACGAGTGTCCCCGGCCCGGCCGCCGCCGCGATGCGGGCGATGTCGTCGAGGGCGATCACCGTCCCGGTCGGGTTGTTCGGGGTCGCGAGCATCACCAGCTTCGTCCGCTCCGTCAGCCGGGCGAGGAGACCGTCGACGTCGTAGTCGAGGCGCTCGGTGAGCGGAACGGTGACGGCCGTGGCACCGGCGAGCTGGGCGAAGATCGGGTAGACCTCGAAGGACCGCCACGGGAACAGGACCTCGTCACCCGGGTCGACCCAGGTGAGGTGGATCTGCTGCAGGATGCCCACCGACCCGTTGCCGACGGTGACCATCGTCGGGTCGACGCCGATCCACTCGGCGAGCCGACGGCGCAGCTCGACCGCCCGATGATCGGCGTAGCGGTTCACGCCACTGACCGCGGCCCGCACCGCCTCGACGACCGGGTCGATCGGTGCCGCCGGATTCTCGTTCGAGGCCAGCTTGATCGCGTCGGCGACCCCGTCATCGACCTCGGCTTGCTTGGCGTCCTTTCCCGGCTTGTACGCCGGGAGCGAGGCCACGACGGGTCGCGGTCGCCCGATGGTGCCGGCGGCGTCAGCGCTGCTCACGACGGCGAACCGTAGTCGCCGAGCGTCCCACCGGCGATGAGGCGCTCGATCTCATCGGGCGGGTAGCCGATCTCGACGAGCACCTCCCGTCCGTGCTCGCCGAGCAGGGGCGCCGGGCGACGCGGTGGTGCGGTGTGGTCGGCGCTGGGCGCCAGCGACGGCGTGACCCGATAGCGACCGGCAGTCGGGTGCTCGACGATCGGGAGTCCGGCGACGACGTCGTCGAGGGTGACGACGACATGGGCTGGGACGCCCTCGGCACGGCACCGCTCGAGGAACTCCTCGGTGCTGAACGCGGCGGCGGTGCGCTGATACTCGCGATAGAGCTCGTCGATGTGCTGGAGGCGGCCGAGCCGCGACATGAACCGCTCGTCGTCGAGCATCTCGAGTCGGCCGCCGACGCGGATCAGGCCCTCGAAGTGATGCCGTTCGTAGGCGAGGATGACGACGAGCCCGTCCGTGGTCTGGAGCGGTCGCCTCTCCGGGCTGAGCAGACGCGGGTATCCCGACGGGCCGACGGCGGGCTCGGGGATGGCCGCCGCCCCGTGCTCGACGAGTTGGAAGGCGCGCAGCAGGTCGTACATGGCGAGCACGATCTCGATGCCCTCGCCGGTGGTGGCCCGGTGCAGCAGCCCGGCGGTCACGGCCTGGGCGATGGCCATCCCGGCCACCTTGTCGGCGATGAGGTTCGGGCTGATGACCGGCGGCAGGCCGGCTCGCGCGTTGGTGTCGACGAGACCGGTCGCCGCCTGGATGAGGTCGTCGTAGGCCGAGTCGTCGGCGCGTTCACTCGCCGGGTCGAAGCCGGCGGATGCCACCCACACGAGATCGGGGCGAACGGCTCGCAGGTCCTCGAAGGTGATGCCGGCGCGCCGTCGTGAGCCGGGGCGCAGGTTGGTGACGAACACGTCGGCGGCGGCGACCATGCGCCGCAGCACCTCGCGCCCGTCCGGTGAGGCGAGGTCGAGAACGATGCTGCGCTTGTTGCGCATCAGGTTCATCGCCACGCCGGAGAGGTCGGGATGGGAGCCCGGCCCCATGTGTCGGTTGGCGTCCCCGAGCGGGGTCTCGATCACGACGACGTCGGCGCCCATGTCGGCCAGGATCTGGGTGCCGAGCGGACCCATCACGACGGACGTGAGGTCGACCACCCGGACACCCTCGAGGGGTCGGAAGGCGTTCATCGGCTCAGGAGTCGAGCAGAGCGACGGGCAGGTCGACGAATCGTGACCGCAACCACTCGCCCAGGCTCTTGGCCTGTGCATCGGTGCGGGTGGAGGCGGCGACGCCCTCCTGGAGGAGGCCGCGCACGAGGAAGTTGAGTGACCGGATGTTCGGGAACTCGTGACGTTCGACGACGAGGCTCGCCGTCTCGGGCAGCAGGTGCTGGAACATCGCGACGTCGAGGGTGTCGCGCAACCATGCCCATGCGGCATCCTCCCGGGCGAAGATCCCGAGGTTGGCATCACCGCCCTTGTCACCCGAGCGGGTGCCGAAGATGCTCCCGAGTGGGACGTGGCGGGTCTCGCCGGTGGGTGTCGGCACCGCCGGGCCGGGGGTCGGCGTGACCTCGACGGTCCGCCCCTCCGGCAGGGTCGCGTCGACCATCGTGGTGCGGTCGTCGATGTGCACGTACTGCGGCACGAGCTCGGCCGGCACGAGCGCCGGACGGTAGACGCCGAAGGGCTGACCGGCCGCCGGCATGCCCGACATGAGGTACATCCCGGGGATCCCGGCGAGGGCGGTCTCGACCATGGCGTTGGCGAAGGCCCGACCCACCTTGCGCTCGTCGGGATCCTTGACCGAGATCCGCAACTGCGCCGTCGCCGCCTCGTTCGAGGTCGGGTCGGCGTGGTCGGTGCGCACGACGCGGACGTCGCAGGTCGCGAAGTCGTCGGGGCCGTGGGGGCATCCGGCCCAGAAGGCGGCCTCGGCCATCTCGGCCTTGGCTTCGATGTCGAGGCCGGTGAGGGCCACGACCACGTCGTTGCGGTAGCCGCCGAGTTCGTTCATGGCGACCTTGATCGTGCCGGTCGGCGGCTCGCCCTTCACCCCCGAGATCCGCACCCGGTCGGACCCGACCTGGTCGAGGGTGATCGTGTCGAAGCGCGAGACGACGTCGGGGCCGAGGTACCGGATGCCGCCGATCTCGTAGAGCAACTGCGTGGTGACGGTGCCGACCGAGACGAGGCCGCCGGTGCCGTCGTGCTTGCCGATCACACACGACCCGTCGGCGGCGATCTCGGCCCACGGGAAACCGATGCGCTCGCGTCCGGGCACCTCGCGGAAGAAGCTGTAGTTGCCGCCGGTCGTCTGGGCCGAGCACTCGATGACGTGGCCGGCGACGACCGCGCCGGCGAGGGCGTCCCAGTCGTCTCGCGCCCAGCCGTGGTGGTGGGCAGCGGGACCGCAGACGACGGCGGCATCGGTCACGCGGCCGGTGACGACGATGTCGGCACCGGCAGCGAGGGCCTCGACGATGCCCCAGCATCCGAGGTAGGCGTTCGCCGTCAGGTAGCGCGACACGTCGCCGAGTCCGTTGGCCGGGTCGAAGGCGGTCAGGTCACCGCTGGCGGCCAGTTCGGCCACCCGGTCGAGCAGGTCGTCGCCGTCGACGTAGGCGATGCGCGGCGAGAGACCGAGGCGGTCGGCGACCTCGGAGAGCGCGTCGGCACAGCCGGCCGGGTCGAGACCACCGGCGTTCGACACGACGGTGATCCCCTTGTCGAGGCAGGTGCCCATGACCTGTTCCATCTGCGTCACGAACGTGCCGGCGAATCCGCGGCCCGGGTTCTTGGCGCGGATGCGGGACAGGATCAGCATGGTCAGTTCGGCCAACCAGTCGCCGGTGAGCACGTCGATCGGGCCGCCCTCGACCATCTCGACGGCTCCCGACAGGCGGTCGCCGAAGAAGCCGGAGCAGTTCGCGATGCGGATCGGATCGGCCGACGCCGGATCGGTCATGGTCATCCCCCTGTGTGGCTCAGTCGCTGGTCGATGTGTCGAGTTCGACGAGCAGGTCGCCCATGTCCACTCGATCCCCGACTGCGAACCGTACCGTCCCGACCACGGCGTCGGCGGGGGCGGTGATCCGGTGCTCCATCTTCATCGCCTCGATGACCATCAGCACCTGGTTGGCCTCGACGCGATCTCCGGCGCTGACGGCGACCGCGATCACGGTTCCAGGCAGCGGGGCCACCGGACCGGACCCGGCCATCTCGGCGTCGTGGTCGACGAACCGCGGGTGCTCCCGCCAGCGGGTGCGACCCGCGGCCGACGTGGCGCGCCACGTGACGCCAGCTGACGTCTCGTGCTCGGCGACGACCCGGACGCGCTGGCGGGTCCCGTCGATCTCGACGGACCACGTCTCACCGTCGGACGTGGCACGCACGGTGCAGGTGGTGCGGGTGTCGTCCCCGAGCGCCCCGTCGGGTCCGGGCTCGGGCCAGTCGCCGAGGGTGACCTGCCACGAGTCGCCGGAGCGCCGGTACTCGATGCGGTGCTCGACGGTGTGCGGACCGGCGGTCTCGCTCCACGTGACCCGCTGACCTCGGGTGGCGACGTTGCGCCAGCCGGCCGGGGCGAAGCCCCAGTGGCGATCGGCGGACCGGTTGGCCGTGGCCCGGGCCAGGGAGACCGCGACGAGATGCGCCGCCATGGCGTCGGCGTGCGGCCGATCACCGTCGAGCACCGCCGGATGACGACCGAGGTAGCCGGTGTCGACTCCGCCGGCGACGAAGTCGGGTTCGGTGACGATCGCGATCAGGGCGTCGGCGTCGGTGCGCACCCCGCCGATGTCGGCACTGCGCAGGGCGGCGGCCAGCCGGGCCAGCGCCCCGTGTCGCTCCGGCGCGTGGGCGATCACCTTGGCGAGCAGCGAGTCGTAGTCGACGGAGATGACGCTGCCCGGGCGGACGCCGCTGTCACAGCGCACCGTGTCGTCGATCGAGAACCCCGTGATGGTGCCGGTCGAGGGCAGCCAGCCGCTCGCCGGGTCCTCGGCGACGATGCGCACCTCGACTGCGTGACCGCTGAACCTCACGTCGTCTTGGGCGACGGGCAGTGGTCGCCCCTCGGCGACGGCGAGTTGCATCTCGACCAGGTCGAGCCCGGTCACCGCCTCGGTCACCGGGTGCTCCACCTGGAGTCGGGTGTTGACCTCCAGGAAGGTGATCGTCCCATCGTCGGCGACGAGGAACTCGACGGTCCCGGCACCGCGGTACCCGACGTGCCGGGCGAGGGCGACGGCCCCGTCGTGCAGTGCACGGCGCACGGCACCGTCGAGACCGGGCGCCGGTGACTCCTCGATCACCTTCTGATTGCGGCGCTGCACCGAGCAGTCGCGCTCGCCCAGGTGGATCACCGACCCGTGGGCATCGCCCATGATCTGGACCTCGATGTGGCGACCGTTCTCGATGTAGGCCTCGATGAACACGGTCGGGTCGCCGAATGCCCCAGCCGCCTCCCGGGAGGCGGACTCGACGGCCGACGCGAGGTCGTCGGCCGAGGTGACGACGCGCATACCGCGTCCCCCACCACCAGCGGCGGCCTTGACCAGCACCGGCATCGCGAGGTTCGACGGCAGTGGACCGCCGGGTGTGACCTCGTGGATCGGTGTGGTCGGGACGCCGGCGGCGCCGGCGGTGCGCTTGGCGGCGATCTTGTCGCCGAGGAGCGTGATCTGCTCCGGGGTCGGGCCGACCCACCGCAGGCCGGCAGCCTCGACGGCCCGGGCGGCGTCGGCGTTCTCGGCGAGGAAGCCGTACCCGGGGTGCACTGCATCGCACCCGGTGCGCACGGCAGCGTCGACGACGGCGTCGATGCGCAGGTAGGACTCGGCGGGCGTCGACCCCCCGAGGGCGACGGCGACGTCCATCACGTCGACGTGCAGCGCCGCCCGGTCGGCGTCGGAGTAGATGCCGACCGTGCCGATGCCGAGTCGGCGGGCGGTGCGGGCGATGCGCACGGCGATCTCGCCGCGGTTGGCGACCAGCAGGCGTCGGATCGGCGTCGCCGGGACCGTGTCGGTCGGGTCCATCTCAGTGCCTCCACACGCCGTACTCGGTTGCGCCGCGCACCTCGGCGGTGTGCACCGCCGAGAGCGCCATGCCGAGCACCCATCGGCTGTCGTTCGGATGGATGATGCCGTCGTCCCACAGCCGGCCCGTGGCGTAGAGGGCCGAGCTCTCGCTCTCGATCTGGGCCTCGAGGGCGTCCTTCTGGGCGTTGAGCTGGTCCTCGTCGACCTCGATGCCGCGTCCGGCCGCCGCGTTGCGGGCCACGATGTCCATCACGCCGGCGAGCTGGCGCCCGCCCATCACGGCGATCTTGTGGTTCGGCCAGGTGAACACGAACCGCGGGTCGTAGGCCCGGCCCGCCATGCCGTAGTTGCCGGCGCCGTAGGAGGCGCCGACCATCAGCACGATGTGTGGTACCGACGAGTTCGAGACGGCGTTGATCAGCTTGGCGCCGTTGCGGATGATCCCGCCGCGTTCGGCCTTCGAGCCGACCATGAAGCCGGTGATGTTGTGGAGGAACACCAGCGGTGTGTTCGTGCGGTTGCACAGCTGGATGAACTGGGCGCCCTTGGCGGACTCCTCGGAGAAGAGGATGCCGTTGTTGCCGATGAAGCCGACCGGGAAGCCGCACACCGATCCCCACCCGCAGACGAGCTTCTCGCCGTACAGCGGCTTGAACTCCTCGAAGCGGCTGCCGTCGAGCAGCCGGGCGTAGACCTCGCGGATGTCGAAGGGCACCCGGACGTCGGCGGATGCACAGCCGATGAGTTCGTCGACCGGGTAGAGCGGCTCGTCGGCCGGTTCGCTCGGACCGGGTCCGAGCTTGCGCCACCGGAGGTGGGCGACGATCTCGCGGGCGATGCGCAGGGCGTCCATCTCGTCGACCGCGAGGTAGTCGGACAGCCCGCTGACCCGGGCGTGCATCTCGGCACCGCCGAGCGTCTCCTCGTCGACGATCTCGTCGATCGCCATCTTCACCAGCGGCGGGCCGCCGAGGTAGGCGGTGCCACGGCCCTTGACGAACACCGTGTAGTCGCTCATGCCGGGGGTGTACGCGCCACCGGCGGTGGCGGGGCCGAACCCGAGGGTGATGGTCGGGATCCCGAGCTTGGAGAGCCGGGTCTGGTTCCTGAAGCTGGCACCGCCGCGCACGAAGATGTCGGCCTGGTGCGGGAGGTCGGCGCCGGCCGACTCGTTGAGGGTGATCCACGGCAGCCGGTTCTGCTCGACGATCTCGGCGAATCGGGCGCTCTTGTCGACGGTGCGGGGGTTCGACGAACCACCGCGGTACGTCATGTCGGTGGCGCTGATCGCCACCTCGGTGCCCTCCACGATGCCGATGCCGCACACCATCCCGGCGCCGATCGGGAACTCCGAGCCCCAGCCGGCGAGCGGGCTGATCTCGAGGAACGGCGTGTCCGGGTCGACGAGCTGCTCGATGCGCTCGCGGGCGAGCATCTTGCCGCGTTGGCGGTGGCGGTCGACGTAGCGCTGGCCACCGATCGTCTCGACGCGGGCGAGTTCGTCGGCGACCGTTGCCCAGAGCCCCTCCATCGCCGCCCGGTTGGCGAGGTACTCCTCGCTGCGGACGTCGAGCCGGGAGCGGAGCACGCTTCGGGTGCCGACCGGGGCACCTCCGGGAGCAGGGTTCGACACGAGGCCGAACCGTACGGCGTGGTACCGTTCGGTGTCAACTGGTACCGCGCCGGGCCACCGCTCCCGGCATTCGCGCAGGGGGTGCACATGCTGGTCCGTGAAGTGCTCGACGACCTGATCGCCGAACAGGCCGCACTCGACGAGGTCATGACGTCCCTCGACGACGCGGCGTGGGGTCGACCGACTCCGAGCCCGGGCTGGAGCGTCACGGACCAGATCGGCCATCTCACGTACTTCGACGCAACAGCGGCCCTCGCCATCGCCGACCCCGAGGGCTTCCGCGCCCACCGGTCCGAACTGGTCGTCGCCATGGCTGACCCGGCCACGGTCGAGGTCGAGACGCTCGGCCGTTACCGGGCGATGACACCGGCCGAACTCCTGGCCGCCTGGCGTGACAATCGTCGTGCCCTCGCCGACGCCGCGGCCGACCTGGCCGAGGACGCCCGGGTCGAGTGGTACGGGCCGTCGATGGGCGCCAAGTCGTTCCTCACCGCCCGACTCATGGAGGTGTGGGCGCACGGTCAGGACATCGTCGACACCGTCGGCGCCACCCGGGCCGCAAGCGACCGGATCCGGCACATCGTGCAACTCGGGGTCATCACCCGTGGCTGGAGCTACCGGAACCGCGGCCTCGAACCGCCGGCGGGCGAGGTGTCGGTCACCCTCACCGCACCGTCGGGTGCCACGTGGACGTGGGAGCACGAGGGAGCGGTCGGTTCCGTCACCGGGTCCGCCGAGGACTTCTGCCTGGTCGTGACCCAGCGCCGCCATGTCGACGACACCGGACTCGCCGTCGAGGGTGCCGCCGCCCGAGACTGGATGATCAGGGCCCAGGCCTTCGCCGGCGGTGCCACCGACGGGCCGAGCGCGGGCGCCTGGGCTTGAGACCGTCGAGCCAGCCACGACAGGAGCACACGAGATGGACTTCGACTTCCCACCCGACGACGACCCACGCCGCCGTGAGATCCGCGCCTGGCTCGCCGACAACCCGTCGCCGACGAACGAGGACCTGCACGCCGCCGGGCTGATCGTGCCGCACTGGCCGCGACCCTGGGGCCTCGATGCCGACCCGATGCACCAGCTGATCATCGACGAGGAACTGCGTCGGGCCGGGGTGAGCCGGACATCGGTCTCGACCAACGCCATCGGCGTCGGTTGGGCCGCACCGACGATCCTGCTCGCCGGGAGCGACTGGCAGAAGGAGCGGTTCCTGACCCCGATCTTCACCGGGACCGAGATCTGGTGCCAGCTCTTCAGCGAACCCGACTCCGGTTCCGACCTCGCCAGCCTGTCGACGCGGGCCGTGCGCGACGGCGACGAGTACGTGATCAACGGCTCGAAGATCTGGTCGAGCGGCGCCCACCACTCCCAGTTCGGGATCCTGATCGCCCGCACCGACCCCGACGTCCCCAAGCACAAGGGCGTGTCGTACTTCATCGTGCCGATGGACACGCCCGGCATCACCCTGTCGCCGATCGTCGACATGACGACGGCGCACTCGTTCAACCAGACCTTCTTCGACGACGTCCGCCTCCCGGCGAAGTACCTCGTCGGGGCCGAGGGTGACGGGTGGCGGCTCGCCAAGGTCACCCTGGCCAACGAACGCGTGTCGCTGTCGTCATCCGGGTCGCTGTGGGGCACCGGCCCATCCGCCGAGGACCTGCTCGACCTGGTGCGGCGCGGCCCGGGCGTCGACGACCCGGTCCTGCGCGACCGGCTCGCCGCGCTGCACATCGAGGCCGAGGTGCTGCGCCTCAACCGACTGCGCACGCTGAGCGCCCGACTGAGCGGGCGCACCCCGGGCCCCGAGGCCTCGATCCAGAAGATCATGGGCGACGAGCACGGCCAGCACGTGATGGAACTTGCCAAGGACCTCGCCGGCGCCGATGGGATGCTCACCGGTTCGGGTCCCGCCGGCGAGATCCCGGCGCGGTCGCAGTCCGGTGCCACCGAGGTCAACTTCGCGCGGGGAGCCGGATCGCAGTTCCCGGCGGTCGATCCCCTCTGGCACTACGGGTGGCTGTTCGGCCCGGCGCTCACCCTCGGCGGCGGCACCTTCGCCGTTCAGCGCAACATCGTGGCCGAGCACGTGCTCGGCCTCCCCCGGGACATCCACGGTGACGCCGGGATGACCTGGTCCGAGTCCCGCACCCGCAAGGAGCAGTCATGAGAACCCGCGTCACCGACCAGCTCGGCATCGACATCCCGATCCTCGCCTTCAGCCACTGCCGTGACGTCGTGGCCGCCGTGACCCGGGCCGGTGGCCTCGGGGTGCTCGGCGCCGCCGGCCACTCGGACCGCCAGCTCGAGATCGACCTCGACTGGATCGAGGAGCAGGTCGGCGACCTGCCCTACGGGGTCGACCTGATCGTGCCGGCGAAGTACACCGGCTCCGACCAGGGTGGGTTGAGCGTCAAGGACCTCGCGGCGATGATCCCCGACGAGCACCGCCGATTCGTCGACGACCTGCTCGACCGCTACGGCGTGCCGACGCTGCCCGACGATCGACCCGCCCGGGGCCTCGGCGCCGAGTCCGAGCGGGCGCCCCTCACCGCCGACCGGGCCGCGCCGCAACTCGAGATCACCCTTGCGCACCGACCGGCGCTGGTCGTCAACGCGCTCGGACCGCCCCCGCCGTCGATGCTCGAGGCGGCCCACGGAGCCGGGCGTCTCGTGGGGGCGCTCGCCGGCAAGGCGCAGCACGCCGAGCGTCATGTGGCAGCCGGGGTCGACATGGTCATCGCCCAGGGCTCCGAGGCCGGCGGTCACACCGGTGAGATCGGCACGATGGTCCTGATCCCAGAGATCGTCGACGCCGTCGGTGATCGGGTGCCGGTGCTCGGAGCCGGCGGCATCGGTCGCGGGCGGCAGATGGCGGCGGCCATGGCACTCGGTGCCGAGGGCGTGTGGTGTGGGTCGGTGTGGTTGACCACCGAAGAGGCCGAGACGCATCCGGTGGTGAAGGAGAAGTTCCTCGCCGCCACCTCGTCGGACACGCTGCGCTCCCGTTCCCGCACCGGCAAGCCGGCGCGCCAGTTGCGCACCGCCTGGACCGACGCCTGGGAGGACCCGGCCAACCCGAAGCCGCTGCCGATGCCGCTGCAGCCGATGCTCGTCGACGAGGCGATCCGTCGCATCGACCGCAGCGCCCACGATGCGGGCTCGGGCGCGGCCCAGTTGGCCAACTACTTCGTCGGCCAGATCGTCGGGACGATGAACGTCTCGAAGCCGGCGGCCCGCGTGGTCTACGAGATGGTCGAGGAGTTCATCGAGTCGGTGCAGCGCCTCGGCACGCTCATGACCGACTGATCGCGTCGATCACCAGGTCGAGCATCTCCTGCACGGCGTCACCGTCGGCGGCGATCTCGACCTGGTTGAAGTACAGGCCGCTGCCGGCCAGGATCCCGGCGACGACGGCGGGCGACACCGGCCGGAACTCGCCGGCGGCGATCCCGGCATCGACGAGGTCCTCGGTGACGGCCATGACGTACCGGAAGTGCCGGTCGAACAGGCGTCGGGCGGCCGGGTCGTCGGCGAGGTCGTCGGCGAAGGACTGGCTGAGGCGCTGCAGTTCGACGGCGCCGAGGAAGTAGGCGCGGATGCGATCCCCGAACCCGCTGTCGGCATCGATCGCCTCGAGTGCCGTGCGCCCGACCCGGTGGAGGAAGCGGTCGAGGACGACGAGCACCAGCTCGTCCTTCGACGGTGCGAGGTCGTACAGGGTCCGACGAGAGCAGCCGACGCTGGCGGCGAGTTCGCGCACCGACACGCCGGAGAAACCCTCGGTGAGGAACAGGCGCTCGATGGCGTCGAGCACCTCACGGTGGCGCGGTCCGAGACGTTCCTCGGCGCGTTGGCTGAGCAGTGGCCGGGGCATCACCGCGCCACGCCGATCGGTCGGTACCGTCACGTCGTCAACGGTACCGGGAGGTCGACCCGGGTGAAGCACAGGTCGGTGACGGCCCGTCCGGCGTCGATCCCCTTGCGTTCGAAACGCGTGACCGGGCGATCGTCCGGTCGTGGCACCACTCCCCCGCTCAGGGCGTCGACCGCGGCGCACACGGTGAACATCTGCTCGGCATAGTCGGCGACATCGGTGGCGAGACGGAGGCGCCCACCCGGGGCGAGACCCGTGACCAGACGCCCGATGGGCTCCGGGCTGACCATGCGTCGCTGCAGTTGTCGGACCTTCGGCCACGGGTCCGGGAACCAGATCCGGATCTCGTCGAAGGACCCGGGCGCGAAGCGGCCGATCACCTCGAGCGCGTCACCGTGGACGACGCGCACGTTGCCGAGCCCGGCGGCCTCGACGTCGACGAGCAGCCGGGCCAGACCCGGTGTGTGGACCTCGGCTGCGATGTGGTCGACGTCGGGGTTCGCCGTCGCTGCTGCCAACACGGCCTCGCCGGCACCGCTGCCGATCTCGAGCACGAGCGGCGCGCGCCGACCGAACAGGTCGACCGGGTCGACCCCGGGGCCGGACGGGGCGATGCCGAGGATCGGGAGGAGCCGCTCGAAGGCGGCGGCGCGCGTCGGTGACATCCGCCGGCGCCGGGGCTTGAACGTCCGGGAGCGATCGGCCGGGTTCACTCGGCGTCCTGCGTGCTGCGGAAGCGCTCCATCAGGTGGCGGCCCGCCGTGATCGGCTCGGGCACCGGTCGCCCGTCGAGCGGGCGGCAGGCATCGAGGCAGTCGATGACGGCGTCCCAGTTGGCGTTGTGGAAGAACGCGATCGACTGACGTTCGGTGCTCCCGGAGTGACCAGCCGGTGGGAGTTGGACCCGGTGCAGCGTCGAGCGCCAACGTCCGGCGGTCCACCGCTCGAGGGCGTCGCCGATGTTCACGACGTACGCGCCCGGTGTCGCCGGCACGGCGTGCCAGGCCCCCTCGGCATCGAGAACCTCGAGTCCGCCGGGGGCGTCGTCCTGACGGAGCAGGGTGAGTGTGCCGTAGTCGGAGTGCGCCCCGGCCCGCAGTTGACCCGGCTCGACCGCCGTCAGGTCGACGTGGGGGTAGTGCAGCAGCCGCAGGGCGGAGGTGTGCCGGTCGATGGCTGGCGCGAAGGTGTCTGCCGTCATGCCGAGACCGACCGCCATCGCCGAGAGCAGGCGGGCCGCGAGGTCGGCGAGGGCGTCGTAGTAGCGCTGCATCACGACCGCCATCGCATCGAGCGCGTCCGGCCACCGGTTCGGCGAGTACGCGAACGCTGCCGCCGGGTCGGCTGCGATCACCGCGGCCATGCTCGACGCCTCGACGAACGGCCCGATCGAGAAGGTCTCCTTCAGGTCGGCCGGGGTGCGTGCCCCACGGCTCGCCGCCAATCGCTCGGCGAGGTACGGCCCGTACCCGTAGGCGTCACCGCTCGGGATGGCGACGGCGGACTTGTCGGCGGCCGGCAACTCGAAGAAGCGCCGGGCGGTCTCCCAGGCCTCGCCCTCGAGGTCCGGGTCGAGACCGTGACCCACGATCTGGGCGAAGCCGATGCGATGGCACGCGGCGTCGAGTTCGGTACCGACGACATCGATCGGTCCCGAGATGTCGATCGTCGGTACGGCCACGACCCGAGCGTAGCGATGCTCGCCGGAGCGGGGCCCCGATCAGCAGCCGCCGCGGTCGACGGAGCCGGAGCCCTCAGGCCGCGAGCGACGAGCGCTCGAGGATGTGCACACCGCACGCGGACGCCAGGCCGATCACGTGGGCGAGGCCGACCTTGGCCCCCTCGATCTGGCGGTCGCCCCCCTCACCGCGGACGTGCTGGCAGACCTCCCAGATGTTGGCGATGCCCGTGGCCGAGATCGGGTGGCCCTTGGACTGCAGACCGCCGGACACGTTCACCGGCAGTCGGCCCTCACGGAACGGCGCGCCGGACTCGAAGAAGTCGACGGCTCCACCCTCCTCGCACAGCATCAGGTTGTCGTAATGGACCAGTTCGGCCGTCGCGAAGCAGTCGTGCAACTCGACGAGGTCGAGGTCGCCCGGGCCGACTCCGGCCTGCTCGTAGGCCTGGCGGGCCGCGTTGCGGGTGAGGGTGTTGACATCGGGGAGCACCTGGCAGGCCTCCTGCCACGGGTCGGAGGTGAGGATCGAGGCCGAGACCTTCACGGCGCGCCGCTGCTGCTCGAGCGACAGGGTGCGCAGGGTCTCACCGTTGACGACGACCGCCGCAGCGGCACCGTCGCAGTTCGCCGAGCACATCGGCCGCGTGTTCGGGTAGGCGATCATCACGTCGTTCATGATCTGCTCGAGGCTCATCGCCTTGGTGTAGGCAGCCAGCGGGTTGAGGGTCGAGTGGCCGTGGTTCTTCTCGCTGATCCGAGCGAACAACTCGAAGTCGGCACCGCCGTACTTGTGGCCGTACTCCATCCCGATCTGGGCGAACACGCCGGGCATCGCCTCGGTGCCGATGCGGCCGTCGACCGGTGCGACGGCGCCGTAGCGGCCGGAGCGGGCCCACTCGTCACCGTCGGCCTTGGCCTTCCCTCCGGACCCGAGCAGCCCGGCGCCGGCGAGCTTCTCGACCCCGACGGCGAGGCCGTAGTCGACCTCACCGGCCTTGACGGCCATGATCGCCGTGCGCAACGCGGTGGCGCCGGTGGCGCAGGCGTTCGACACGTTGTACGCCGGGATGCCGGTCTGGCCGACCTGCTTCTGCAACTGCTGGGCGATCGAGCCCGAGCCGAGCAGGTTGCCCGCGGCGAGGATGCCGATCTCGCGCATCGTCACGCCGGCGTCGGCCAGCGCGCCCATGATCGCCTGGGCGCCGAGGTCGACGACGTCGAGGTCGGGGTGCTTGCCGAACTTGGTCATGTGGATCCCGAGGATCCAGATGTCGTCGCTCCTGCTCATGTGCGGTGTCTCCTTGTGCTCTCTGGTGTGCCGTCGCCCGATCAGGCGGGTTCGAATCCGTAGTTGACCGCCTCCACGCCGGCGCCGTCGGCCCCGACGACGGTGGTGGCGAGGCGGACCCGCATGCCGAGCGACACGTGCTCGGGATCGGGCGGGCAGTTGATGATGTTGCCGCGCACGCTCGTCCCGTCGCAGTCGACGACGGCGGCGACGAAGGGCACCTCGACGCCGGGGGCGGCGAACGTGACGATCGTGAAGGCCCGCACCTCCCCCTCGGTGGCGACCTCGACCGGTCGGAAGTCCGTCGCGAAGCAGGCCGCGCAGGCGTTCCGGCGGTCGAAGTAGCGGGCACCGCAGGCCGTGCACTCGTTGGCCACGAGATGCGGGGTGGGATCGAGGACGAGGTAGTCGACGAAGGGGATGCGGGTGACGGTGCTCATGGTGCTCCCTCGGGTGACAGCGGGCCCAGACCGACCCGACGTGACCGAGACGCTAGGTGAGCACCGTCGACGGGGACGAGTCGGTGACGGCACTGCGTGGATGCCACGCTGTGGACGTGAACCACAGCGAGTTGAGCCCCGAGGAGGAGACGATCGTCGAGGCGGTCGCATCGTGGGTCGACCGCGAGGTGCGCCCACTGGCGCGCGACCTCGAGCACGGCGACACGTACCCGGGGGACCTGATCGATCAGATGAAGGCGATGGGCGTGTTCGGCCTCGCCATCCCGGAACCATGGGGTGAGTCGTCCGTGTCGGGCCGCTGCTACGCCCGGGTGACCGAGGAGATCGCCCGGGGCTGGATGTCGCTCGCCGGTGCCTTCGGCGGCCACTCGGTGGTGTCGAAGCTGATCGCCCGCCACGGCACCGCCGAGCAGCGCGACCGCTACCTGCCGGTGATGGCGACCGGGGAGATGCGGGCGACGATGGCGTTGACCGAGCCCGATGGTGGTTCGGACCTGCAGGCGATGCGCACGGTCGCCCGGCCGGCGACGCGCGACGGGGTGAACGGCTACGTGATCAACGGCTCGAAGACGTGGATCACGAACGCCCGCACCGCCGGCGTGGTGGCGCTGCTGTGCAAGACCGACCCGGATGCCGAACCGCGCCATCGCGGTGTCTCGATCCTGCTCGTCGAGAAGGTCCCCGGCTTCACCGTCGGCCGCAACCTGCCCAAGCTCGGCTACCGCGGTGTGGAGAGCTGCGAGCTGTCCTTCGACGACTGCTTCGTGCCGGCCGACGCACTCCTCGGCGGAATCGAGGGCCAGGGGTTCACCCAGATGATGGGTGGGCTCGAGATCGGCCGCATCCAGGTCGCCGGTCGGGCCATCGGGGTCGCCCGGGCGGCGTTCGACGACGCCCTGGCCTACGCCCGGGAGCGCGAGACGTTCGGGAAGCCCATCTGGCAGCACCAGTCGGTCGGCAACCTGCTGGCCGACATGGCGACGCGCATCTCGGCGGCCCGTCGCCTCAACTACCACGCCGCCGACTGCTACGACCGGGGTGGTCGGGCCGACATGGAGGCCTCGATGGCGAAGTTGTTCTGCTCGGAGATGGCCGCGCAGGTCACGCTCGACGCGATCCGCATCCATGGGGGGCACGGGTACTCCACCGAGTTCGACGTCGAGAGGTACTACCGCGATGCGCCGCTGATGATCGTCGGCGAGGGCACGAACGAGATCCTGCGCAACGTGATCGTGCGCCAGGTGATCGACCGCGGCGGACTCGACTGACGGCGGGCGCTGCTCACTCGTAGCCGGGGGGCGGGACGAAGCCGCCGAGTTCGCGTTCCATGAGGGTCGCGAAGCGGATCGAGCGACGGTCGTGGAGGTGCGGCGCGACGATCTGCAGACCGGCCGGGAGGCCGTCAGCGCACAGACCGACCGGGGCGACGGTGCCGGGCAGGTAGGCGTTGCAGGACCATCCAGCCCAGAACAACTGGTCGACGACCGGCTCGGTGGACCCGTTGATCGGGATGCGGCGGGTGGCCCGCGTGCCGGTGTGGTCGTGCGGGTAGGCGGTGGACGCCGCCGTCGGGCACAGCAGGAGGTCGTACTCGCCGAAGAACTCGGCCCAGCGGTGGCGGTAGGCCTCCCGGCGGTTGTGGTGCTGCCACCACTCGCGGTGACTCATCGACACGGCGTGGTCGACGAGGGCCTGGTAGCCGCGGTCACCCGCCGTCCAGGCGTCCGAACCGGCGACGGCCGCCGCGTAGGCGTCGTCGTCGAACATCGCGCCGGTCGCGGCGCGCAGCAGCATGAGGTAGTTCTCGAAGTACTCGTGCTGGTCGATGTCCGGTGTGGCCTCGACGACGGTGCACCCGGCTGCGGCCAGCTGGTCGACGGCCCACTGGAGTCGGTCGAGCATGACCGTGTCGTTGGCGATGACCGGCGTGTCGAGCATGACGGCGACCTTGAACTCCGACAGCTT
>JBEAPU010000081.1:0-13319 GCA_041164245.1 Actinomycetota bacterium
AGCTCGAACCCGGCGACGTGGTCTGCTTCCACATGCAGACCCTGCACCGAGCGGCCGGCAACCCCGGCCCGGGACGGCGTCGGGTCCTGTCGCTGCGGTTCCTCGGCGACGACATGGTGCATGCCCCGCGCCCGTGGACGACCTCGCCCGAGTTCCCGGGCCTCGCCGATCGCCTCCCGGCTGGCGCGCCGCTCGACGATCCGCTCTTCCCGCTTCTCACCTCACGCTGACCGGCGGCGCTGCCGCCAGCGACCGGTTCACCAGCGGACCGGTCATCGCGGTCGTCACCAGGGCGACGAGCACCGAGCCGACCTGCATCTGGGCGGTGATCACACCCGCCTCGACTGCCGTCATCCCGATCACCAGCACCAACAGTCCGCGGCAGTTCATCAACGCCCCGAGGATCCGCGCCTCGTGGTCGGCGAGTCCGACGGCGCGGGCGACCGCCCAGCCGACGGCGAGTTTGGCGACGACCGCCGCGACGAGGAAGACGGCGATGCCTGGCAGGGATCCCACACCGACGCTGGTCAGGTCGGTGATCAGCCCACTCGTCGCGAGGAACACCGGCAGCAGGATCGTCGCGACGAGGTCGCTCGTGCGGGCGATCACGACCGGAGCGAGCACGTCACGGCGCGGCAGGACGACGCCGGCGATGAAGCCACCGACGATCACCCCGAGGTCGGCCTCGACGGCGAGTCGCCCCGACACGAGGGTGACCACGGCGACCACGGCCAACCCGCCACCAGTAGGCAGGCCGGCGATGCGGTCACCGACGACCCGCAGGGCGGGTCGGACGACGAGCAGCATGATCCCCAGGTAGGCGACGGCTCGGACCGGCACCGCCACCAAACCACCGGCATCGGCACCGTCGGCGACGGCACGAGCGGTCGCCGACACGATGAACATCAGCACCGTCACCACCGCCGCTGCGGCGATCGCGACCACTCCGAGGGTCGACCGCTCGAGACGCAACTCCTCGAGGATCCGCACCGTCACGGGAAACGCCGACACCGAGAGCATCGCCCCGAGGAACAGGGCGAACGCCGTGGCCGACGCGCCGGTGGAGAACCGATCCGAGTCCAGGACCGGGGAGAGTGCGAAGCCGAGGCCGACCGGGACGGCCACCACCGTCACGGCGACCACCCCGACCGCCGGCCATCGCCGACCGACATCGGCCGGCTCGAACACGACCCCGACGAGCAGCATGAACATGAGCAGCCCCAACTGGCCGATGACGCCGAGGGCCGAGCGCACCTCGGCGGGGAACAGGCGATCCGTCGTCACCACACCACCGAGAAGCCCGAGAGCCGACGGGCCGATCACCACCCCGGCCAGGATCTCCCCGACGACCCGGGGCTGGCCGATCCGGACGGCCGCCCAGCCGCCGACGCGGGCGGCGAAGATCACCACGGCGAGGGCGAGCAGCACCGGTCCCATCGCCGCTCGTCACCCGATGTGATGGGACTGGAAGGTGAACGAACGGGCACCCAGCCAGACCGTGTCCCCGTCGGCGAGGCGGAGCGGATGACCGGGCACGAGGCGCTCCGCGGTTCCGGTGCTGTCGACCGTCACCACCGTTCCGTTCGTCGAGCCGAGGTCCTCGACCATCACGTCCCACCCGTCGAGATGCATCGCGAGGTGGGCGCGAGACAGACGTTCGGCGCCGTCGACCACCTCGACGGCCACTGCCTGACCCGTCGTCACCAACTCGTGGGCGAACGGGTGCCGCCCGATCACGGTGTCGACGGTGACCGAGTGCGTCGAGCCGTCGTCCCAGACGAGAACGCCGAGCGGTGGGCGTTCCCGGCGGACGAGCCTGGCGGTCTGCTGCAGCATCGAGATGCCGCAGATCGTGCAGTAGAGCGAACGGGGATCGTTGAAGTGGTCGCGTACGCAGCAGACGCCATCGACCAGCGGTGACGGGTTCGGGCTCACACGAACCTCCCGCCGCGGAACCTCCACCGCGGATGGACGACCTTCATCGGGCCCTGCAGCCATCCCCAGATCAGGAGCCACACCGTCGTGAAGTGAACGACGAACGCCCACACGGGCGGTCCGATCTCGACCCCGGGCACCACGCCGAGCGCGAGCAGCACACCGAGGAGGATCCCCTCGTTCACGCCGGTCACGAGCGCGAGCAACGACGGCCAGTCCTTCTCCCAGCGGAAGCCCATCAGCCAGTGGTAGAGAAGCTCCCAGCCGAGACCGATGACCCCCATCGTGATGACGATCGACACGATCGCCGTGCGGTCGACGTCGGGGAGGACGAACGACAGGAGCACCGTCCAGGGCAGGCCGACGACGAGGGTGACGAACACCCGGGTCTGCAGACGTCCGAGCAGGGTGGGGGTCATCGCTCACCCCCCACGGCCGAGACCCGGTTCGGCACCGGACGGTTGCGCGCCCAGCGGATCCAGTTCAGGATCGAGGACCCGGGACCGAAGCGGGGCACGGCGCCGATCGACGCGAGGTGATCGGCGATCTGGAACGCCGCGTACTGCAGCCCGAGGAACGAGTCGACGGGGGCGTAGGGTCCGCCGAGCGTGATCGACCCCGACGCGTACATGCGGCCCGGGTCGCTCCGAGTGCCGGCGAGTTCGAAGTCGTCGGTGATGTCCATGCGACCGTGCGGGTTGCGCCGGGCCCCCGAGAACTCCATCAACTCGCGCAGGAGTCGGTGGTCGTCGACCGTCGCCTCCAGGCCGGTTGCGTCGATGATGTAGTTGGCCGGGATCTCGAGCGCCGTTCCGTCCGGTCCGGTGATGCGGGTCACGACCGTGCCGTCGCTCCCGGGAACGACCTCGGACACCTGGCCGGTGAACGTGCGGTAGAAGCCCTCGCGTCGGCCGCGAGCCAACTGCTCCTGCCACTCGGCGCGCCACGGCGTGTTCGTCCCGCCGATCCGGCGGATGAAATCGGGTCGGTCGGTCGGGTGCATCGCCGCGAGGTGCTCCTTCACCGTGCCACCCCATGCCGCCCTGGCGAAGTTGAAGCCCTGGTAGGCGAAGCCATCGGCACCAGGACGTCGGAACCGACGGGGGCCCTGCGGCCCGGCCACGTAGTTGCGGAACAGGTGCCAGATCACGGTGCGGGCACCGCGACGGTCGCGGTCCTCGATGAGCCTGGCGAGGATCCGGGTGCCGACGATGCCCGAGCCGCGCACGACAACCACGCCCGGCCTGCGGATCAGTTCCTCGTAGACGTGTTCGTGGGGCTCGTAGGCGTTGACCACCCGCTGGTGGTCGCCGTACTGCTGGCGGTACTCCTGCAGGTCGGGGAGGAACCTCAGCCCCGGGTAGCCGACACCGATGTGGACGTAACTGCAGCGGTACGCCACCCGCTTGGGGGCAGCCGTGCCCGCCGGTGGCGTGTTGATCACGAAGTAGCCACCGCCGGTGCGGCGCCGCACCGTGCGGACGAGCCCGGGCACGTGCATCTCGTGCCAGCCGATGCGGGGCATCTCCCGGTCGATCGAGCGGAACACCTGGCCGGCCGTGGGCGTCCAGTAGTCGGCGATGAGCGGTTCGGTGAGCACGCTCCACAGCGGCGTCATCGCACCCTCGGGTCGGAAGCCGGCAGCCTCCCGCACGGCGTAGCCGGGCCAACCCCAGACGTTGTCCATCATCGACGACGAGTCGGAGCGGATCCGGGTCGCCTCGTCGATCTGGGAGTTGTCGCACAGGTACCGGTAGGTGCGGTACGGGGCCGATTCGGGCCCGATCACCCGGATGTCGGAGGTCGGCACACCCGACATGCGCAACAGGTCGACGAGGGCGAACGAGCCCATGCCGGCCCCGACGCTGACGATCGGTACGTCGATGATCGGCACCCCGAGGCCGATCAGGTCCTCGTCGGTCCACCACGGACTCGCGAACAGCTCTGGGGTGATGTCCCGCCGCATTCGGACAGCAGACGCCCCGTCGGCGCTGGACGCAAGGGGCCGCGGCCGGAATGCGTAGCCGTGATCACGATGCACGTAGTTCTACGGATTCGCTCTGGACCGGTGCTGATCAGACTTGGCCCATGGCGGACGGCGGAACGTCGGACGACCGAGGCG
Organism: Actinomycetota bacterium; assembly: GCA_041164245.1. Taxonomy (GTDB): domain Bacteria; phylum Actinomycetota; class Acidimicrobiia; order Acidimicrobiales; family Ilumatobacteraceae; genus Casp-actino5. Next base: position 4,058 of record JBEAPU010000081.1, read on the forward strand.
ATGAGCTCGGGATCCTCGGTCTGACCGATGCGCGCCTCCTCGGTCAGGGCGGCTTCGGAACGGTCTACCGAGCGCAGGAGCCCGCCCTCCACCGGAGCGTGGCGGTCAAGATCCTTGCTCCGGTCCGCGGTGACGAAGCCGACCGGGTCGACCGTGAACTGCAGGCCCTCGGCACCCTGAGCGGGCATCCGCACATCGTCGTGGTCCACGGGACGGGGACGACCGCCAGTGGGTCCCCCTACATCGTCATGGAGTTGATGACCGGCGGCTCCCTGGGTGACCGCATCGCAGAGAGAGGCCCGATGCCGTGGTCCGAGGCCGTTGCGGTCGGCATCCAGATCGCGGGCGCGCTCGAGACAGCCCACCGGGCCGGGATCCTGCACCGGGACCTCAAACCGGAGAACATCCTCGTCTCGGCGCTCGGTGAGGTGAAGCTCGCCGACTTCGGCATCGCCCGGGTCGACGGCGGCGCGCAGACCCGCACCGGTGCGGTCACCACGTCCGTGGCCTACGCGGCTCCGGAGATCCTCGCTGGCGTCGGGCCCTCACCCCAGAGCGATGTCTACGGACTCGGGGCAACCGTCTTCTCGTTGCTGGCCGGCAGGTCACCGTTCGAGCGCTCGGGCGACACGAGTCTGGCTCCGATGATCGGTCGGATCTCGGTGGAGCCGGTACCCGATCTGCGGTCGAGCGGTGTGCCCGACGCGGTCTGTCGGGTGATCGAACGGGCTCTCGCCAAGGATCCATCCGTTCGACATGGATCAGCCCTCGCGCTGGCGAGGGAACTTCAGGCGGCGCAGCACGCCGTCTCGGTGCCGGTGACCGCCGTCATGGTCGCCGGGGAAGGGGATTTCGACATGAGCGATCCGAACCAGGGTGTGCCACCGGGTGGCCACGGCGAACCGGTCCCGCCGCCGGGAGCGACGGTGCCGTTCCCGACGGCACCGGGTGGTCCGCCGCCCGGCTACCAGCAGCCCGGCCATCAGCAGCCCCCGTATGGGCAGCAGCCCGGGTATCAGCAGCCGCAGTACTCCCAGCAGCCGCCGCCCGGCTACCAGCAGCCCGGCTACCAGCAGCCGCAGTACGGCGGTCCACCCCCGGGGGCCCCGCCCGCCGGCGGGAAGCGCAACTCGAACCTGATCGCCATCATCGCCGTCGTCGCGTTGCTCGTCGTCGGCGGTGGTGCATTCCTCCTCCTGCGCGGCGGTGACGAGGTTGGCGGGCCGCCGTCGGGGGCCCGCCAGTTCGAGGGGAAGCTGGTGACGTCGATCGACGACATGCGGTCGGCGGCGATCCAGATCGTGGCCCGTGGGTCATTCCGAGAGCCGGATGGCGTGTTCGAGGGGTCGGGTGCGGGTTCGGGTTTCATCATCGACCCGTCGGGCATCGCCGTCACCAACAACCACGTCGTCACCGGCGCAGCGAGCCTCGCCGTGTACGTCGGTGGATCACCGGATCCGGTGAATGCGAGGGTGCTCGGCGTGTCCGAGTGCTCGGACCTGGCGGTGATCGACCTCGATGGTGAGGGCTACCCGTACGTCGAGTGGTTCGAGGGTGCCGTGGAGCCGCCGTTGGAGGTCTACGCAGCGGGGTTCCCGTTGGGTGATCCGGAGTTCACGCTGACCCGAGGCATCGTGGCGAAGGCACGGGCGATCGGTGACACCAACTGGGCGTCGGTGGATCACGTGATCGAGCACGATGCGAACATCCAGCCCGGTAACTCCGGTGGGGCCCTGGTGACACCGGAGGCGAAGGTGGTCGGGGTGAACTACGCAGGTGGGTCACTGACGAACCAGTCGCAGTTCTTCGCGATCGCCAACGACATCGCCCGGCCCCTGGTGCAGCGTCTCACGCAGGGTGAGAACGTCGACTCGATCGGCATCAACGGCCAGGCCTACCTCTTCGATGACGGGAGCTCGGGGATCTGGGTCTCGGGAGTGACCCCGGGGTCCCCGGCGGGAGTGACCGGCGTGAAGCCGGGCGACTTCGTGCTCGAACTGGCCGGTCAGACGATGGCGGACAACGGGACGATGTCGGGGTACTGCGACGTATTGAGGACGCAGGGCACGGACAAGCCGATCTCGATCACGGTGTTGCGAGTCGACACCGGCGAGGTGCTCGAGGGCGAGTTGAACGGCCGTCCGTTCGAGGCAGCATCGGGCTCGGGCACCGATGCTGCCGATGCCGGGGCCTCGGGAGGTGGCAGTCAGGCCCAGTCCGACTCCGGAGGGGGGTCGGGTGCCGGGGCTCCGCTCTCGGACGGGGCGTTCGTCGCCTTCGCCGACGACACCGGTCGCCTCTCCGTCGAGATGCCGGCCGAGTGGGGTCAAGTCACGACGAACCCAGCCGATGACGGGTGCCCGCAGGAGATCGCGGCGTCCCCGGACCTCGACGAGTTCGCGGGTGGCTGGGATGCCCCGGGTGCCCTCGTCAAGCTCTGCCTCGACATCATCCCCGCGCTGACGACCCAACAGGCGCTCGACACGCAGGACTTCGGGGACTACTGCACGGGTGGAGACACCCTGCCCTTCGACGGGTACCCGGGTCAGTATCACTCCTTCACGGGACTCGCTCGGCCATGGAGCGAGTGCGGGGGCACTGGCACCGGATACGTCACGTCGGCATTCGAGATCGTCGGCACGAATCACATCGTCGTCATCCGGTTCCAGTTCGTGGACTTCGACCGTGAGTTCGACGCCTTCTTCTCGATCCTCGAGTCGATCTACGTGTCGTGAACCGCACGCCCCGACTCAGCCGGGTGGTGGCGCCACCGATGGGTCGCGCTGCGCGAGTTGGGCCAACTCCGCTCGGCCCCTGACCCCGAGTTTCCTGTAGACGGTCTGACCGTGGGCCTCGACGGTCCGGGGACTGAGGAACAGCCGGGTCCCGATCTGCTTGAAGGTGAGACCGCTCACGAGCCATCGCGCGACTTGCAGCTCTCGGGGGGTGAGGAGCGTTGACGCGGCTGTCGCAGCCTCCGGGATGACGAGGCCCAGCGCTGCGGCTTCCACGTCGCACCGCCCGACCCAGCGTCGCGCACCGCCAGCGAGCAGCACCGGGCGCGCGAGTTCGATCTGTGCTCGTGCCCGGGCCCGTCGACGAGTCCGACGCAGACGCTCCGCCCAATCGAGGCGGCAGCGGGCAGCAGAGATCGCGTACCCCTCCGAGGCGAAGCGCTCCGCGGCGTCCGCGAAGGCCGCGTCCATCTCGTCGGGATCGACGGCGAGGAGCCCGTCCACCCGTCGCACGGCGGCCTTGACCCACGGGCTCGACGTCGTCGAGGCGATCGTCAGGAGGTCTGCTGCGACGCCCTCGGCCAACGTCCGGTCATCGAGCCGGAGTGCGATGTCGACGAGGTCATGGTGCCAGAAGAACCCGAAGTGGGTGGCGGTCGGATGCTCGTCGTGGACTGGCAGCAGGCAAGCGCGAGCCTCCTCGAGCTCGTTGCGGCCGTAGTGGACGAGCGCCTCGGCGTAGGCGGCCACGGCGACGGCGATCGGAACCCCATAGGCCCGCATCTGAGCGGCCAGCTCCATGGCGTCGGCTCCGTCAGTGCTCGCCTCACCGATCGCGGCGATGCCGAGGGCGAAGGGGCGATGCTCGAGGAGTTCCCACTCCTCGGCGAGGGCCATTGCGTCCCTGGCGAGCGCAATCGAGCCGATGAGGTCCGAGCGGGAACGGTGGGAGGCCCTCGCGATCAGGAGCGCCGGAACCACATGGGGCGCGTGTTCGTTCGCCAGGTCACCGACGCGCTCTGACAACACCTCGAGTTCGCCGACACGTCCGGACCGGGCGAGGGCGAGGGTGACGACCTCGGCGAGAGCCGCGATGGCGTGTTCATCGGGGTGCTGGTCGACCATCGCCAATGCCACTGCTGCGAGCTCGTCTCCGGCACCGGGCTGCCCCGAGATGGCCCGCTGGCCCGCGTCGATCAGTCGGAGGATCGGGTCAGTGGAGTCGCCGACGAGAGTCCCGACCCCAGGCATGTCGTACATCCGGAAGGCGGCCCGAGCCGCGTCGCGACGTGCCCCGAGGGCGATCTCGGCCGGAACCGATTCGTCCGAACTGATCTCGGTCCAGCGACGCCGAGCGAGACCGACGTCCCCTCGGATCCATGCGGACTCAGCGGCGATGCGCGCCGAGTCGGTCGACGGCACGAGGTCGGCGATGAGGGCGTCGGCCACATCTGGCAGCCGAGAGCGGATGGCACTTCGGGCGGTCGCCAGCAGGCGCCCGACATCGACGGCAGTCGAGCATTCGATGGCCGTCTGTCGTGCTCGGAGGGCGGTGGAGTGGGCCCCTCTCGCCTCGGCGTCGGCAGCGAGTGCATCGAGGGCCCTCGCTGCCGAGTCGTCGGGGCCCGCTCGGGCTGCGGCGAGGTGCCAGCCCGCCGAGCCGACATCGGCGACCTCGGCGAGTCGTGAGTGGAGGTCCCGCCGGTCGTCGGCGGGAATCTTGGTGGCCGCAGCCCGGACTGTCGGGTGCGGGAACACGATGCGGTCATCGGCGACCATCACCAGACGGTCGGTGATTGCATCCGCCAGAACCTCGTCCGCCGAGGTGACCCTGGCTGCGACCGTCAGGAGATCGACGGGAAGCGAGGGAGCGAGTGCGGCGGCCGCCAGCAGTCGACGTGCCGGATCCGCGAGTGCCTCGATGCGTGTGATCAGTGCCTCGTCGACACGTCCGACCTCGGTGATCGGCTCGGGCAGTGGGCGCAACCCGCGACGTTGGCTCTCATCGAGTCCTGCCACCATCTGCTCGAGGACGAGTGGAAGGCCGTCGGCTTGGTCGGCCAGCACCTCGGCGACGGCGGTCGTCACACCGAGATCACGCGCGATGGCATGCAGATCCGTCCTGCGCAGCGGCAGCAAGTCGACCGCCTCGCCCATGACGGCGCCGTCCGGATGGCCGGCGGCGATCATCCCGACCCCGGTCGAGAGGAGGCGTCGGGCGACGAAGGCGAACACCCGCTGCGACTCGCGATCCAACCATTGGGTGTCGTCGACGGTGACGATCAGCGGCTCGTCGGAGCGGGTCAACATCAGGAGGAGCGACATGGCCACGGACACGTCGTCGACCGGGCCGCTGTCGCCCAGTCGAAGGACGCGCAGGAGAGTCGATCGGGGCCGATCATCGATGATCTCGAGCGACGGGAGGAACGGGGTGGCCATCTGGCTGACCCCGCCCCAGGCGATCCTCGACTCCTCCGGGTGACCTGTCACCCGCAGGACCCGCATCGATCGCGCTCTGGCCTGCGCCTCCGTCCACTCGAGCATCGCGGACTTGCCGACTCCGGCCACCCCGACGAGGTGGACCGCCCCACCCGCCCCGTGCTCGACGCCGTCCAGCCAGCGTCGCACCATCGAGATCACGTCATCGCGACCGTGCAACATGGCCGAAGAGTACGACGTTGCTCTGAGCGGTGCATCCCCGGACGAACCGCGGCACTCGAGCATGACGGTCGGCCCTGTCGGTCAGCCGGTCTCCGCTCGTATGGTCGATGAGGAGCCCGATTCGGGAGGTGGACGATGCGGAACTCGCTCGACGGCAAGGTGGTCCTGGTGACCGGCGCAGCGCGGGGCATGGGGGCCGAGCACGTTCGACGACTCGTTGCGGACGGTGCCCGTGTGATGGCGACCGACGTGCTCGACGCCGAGGGCGAGGCGCTCGTCGCCGGCCTCGGCGACAACGCCCGCCACCACCATCACGACGTCACCTCCGAGGAGGACTGGGTGGCCGTCGTCGCGGCGACCGAGGCTGCGTTCGGTCCGGTCGACCACCTTGTGAACAACGCCGGCATCGTCTCGTTCGGCACGATCGAGTCGACCGACCCGGCCGAGTTCCGCCGCACAATCGACATCAACCTCACCGGATGCTGGCTCGGCATGCACCACTGCATCCCGTCGCTGCGCCGTGCCGGTGGTGGGTCGATCGTCAACATCTCCTCGACCGCCGGTCTCCAGGGGTATGCCAACCTCGGTGCGTACGTGGCGAGCAAGTGGGGGCTGCGCGGGCTCACCAAGACGGCAGCGCTCGAACTCGGGCCGTCCGGCATCCGGGTCAACTCGATCCACCCCGGACCGATCCGGACACCGATGATCGCCTCGCTCGACCAGTCGACCCTCGCCGCCGGCCAGCCGATCGCCCGCATCGGCGAACCCGCCGAGGTCACCGACCTGCTGCTGTTCCTCCTCGCCGACGCCACCTACTCCACCGGGCACGAGTTCGTGATCGACGGCGGGGCCGTCGTCGGCCAGGTCGAACCGGTCGGCGACCGGGACTGACCTCCGACCGGAGACGACCGTGCCGGCGCGGTCACCATGTGGGGATGGTGAAGCTCACGTTCTGCCTGCACCGTCTGCCGTCGCTCTCGTTCGACGAGTTCTCCCGGTACTGGGGTGACGTGCACGCACCGCTCGTCGCCGAGCGGGCACCGCTGCTCGGCATCCGCCGCTATCAGCAGGTGCGCACCGTCGACGCCCCGGCGTTGCACGCCGCCCTGCAGCGTCGCAATGGTGGTGCCCCCGTGCCCTTCGACGGGATCGCCGAGTTGTGGTTCGACGACGTCGACTCGTTCACCGCGTCGCGCGACCCGGCCTCGCAGCAGGCGGCCCGTGAACTCCTCGAGGACGAGCGACGCTTCATCGATCTCGCCCGCTCGCCGATGTGGCTCGGCGATGAACGCGTCATCGTCTGACGCGCGCGCTCACCCGAGTGCGCGGCCGAGGCGATCGATCGCACCGGCGGTGCGGGAACCCCACCAGAACAGGTCCTGCCCGTCGACCCGGATCGCCGGTGCCACCCTCGCCAGCTCGGTGAGGTGCTCGTCGGTGAACACGTACGGCTCCGACGGCACGAGCACCGCATCAGGCGACCGGGCCGCCATCTCCTCGATGGTCACCTCCGGGTAGGCGCGGTCGGCATCGGCGAACACGTTCGCCACGCCGATCACCCGCAGCAACTCGGTCCCGTAGGTGTCGGCGCCGATCGTCATCCACGGCCGACGCCAGATCGGGATCACGGCCCGCAGCCGGATCGGGGCGGGCTCGGGCAGGCCGAGTCGGGGCACGTCGACACCGAGGGCCCCGGCGAGACGATCGAGTTGGTCGGGCAGGCCGGTGAGCGAGTCGACGTGCAGGGCGAGCACCTCGAGACCGGCTGCGGTGAGGGCCTCGGCATCCTCCCGACGGTTCTCCTCGACGTCCATCACGACGAGGTCGGGTACGAGGCTGACGATCGCGGCGATGTCGGGGTTCTTCGTGCCGCCCACGTGGGCGATGTCGGGACGCTCGCAGAACCGGGTGCACGCCACCGGCTCGACCCCCCAGGCACTCAGCGTCTCGGTCACCGACGGGACGAGGCTCACGACGCGGATCACAACCCCATTCTCGCAGCGCCGTTCCGGGGGCGTCATGGTCGATTCCATCGCCACCGACGACACACCGGACTGAGTGCATCGCTAGCGTCTCCTCGTGCGTCGACAGGACAAGGCCGACCGGATCGGGGTCATGCTCGACGAGATCTACCCGGACCCGCCGATCCCGCTCGACCACACCAGTCCGTACACGTTGATGGTTGCCGTCGCCCTGTCGGCGCAGACCACCGACAAGAAGGTCAACGAGGTCACCCCGGCGCTGTTCGCCATCGCCGACACGCCGGAGAAGATGGTGCAACTCGAACCGGAGCAGATCCTGGCGATCATCCGCGAGATCGGCCTCGCTCCGACCAAGGCCCGCAACCTGCGCACGATGGCCGAGCAGATCATCGATGCCGGCGGTGAGGTCATCCCCGACTGGGAGTTCCTCGAATCCCTCGCCGGCGTCGGGCACAAGACGGCGAGCGTCGTCATGTCGCAGGCCTTCGGCGTGCCGGCCTTCGCGGTCGACACCCACATCCACCGACTCGCGGCGCGTTGGGGACTCTCCGACGGCTCCAGCGTCGAACGCACCGAACGCGACCTCAAGGCCGTGTTCCCCCGTGACACGTGGAACCGCCGCCACCTGCAGATCATCTTCTTCGGCCGTGAGCACTGCCCGGCCCGTGGCCACGACCTGAGCACCTGCCCGATCTGCTCGTGGGCCGCGACCAGGAAGCGCATCCGCTCCGAGTCGGCCCGCTGATGTCCGGCGAATCCGACGGCGGCAGACGGCCCGTCACGGCGGCCGATCCGCAGGGTTCGCAGGAAACGCGCACGGTGGTCGGGCGAGGTCGTGACATCAAGGCGCTTCTCCGGCGTCATCCACGTGACGACCGGTGGGCGAGCGAGCTCCGGGCGATCCGTGTCCTCGCTGCCGAGGACACCATCGACGGCTGCTGACGTGGTGTCGACCCGCACCTAGTGTTCGGGGATGCTCGAGACATTGTGGGACGTGTTCCGTCGGTCGCTGGTCACGAACGGGCCCCGTCCGGCCCTGTCGGTCGGTGACACGACCTGGACGTACGACGACCTGTCGACCGCCGTCGCTGTCGCCGCCGGCAAGCTGGCCGATGCCGGTGTCGTCCCGGGCGATCGGGTGATCCTGCTGTGCGACAACTCGGCCGCGTTCCCCGTTCACGACCTGGCGATCATGGCCCTCGGTGCCGTGAAGGTGCCGTTGAACTCGATGCTGACCGCGGCCGAGATCGGCGACATCGCCCGTCGGGTGCGACCCCGCGCCGCCGTCGTCACGGCCTCGCTCGACCACCTCGCGACCGACCTGCCCGCCGAGTGCGCGCTCATCGCCGGTGTCACCGTCGACCCGGGTCACCCGGCGATCGAGCCGCCGCCACTCGGGGCGTGCGGGCCCGACGACCTCGCCTTCGTCGGCTTCACCGGCGGCACCACCGGCAAGCCGAAGGGGATCGTGCACCGTCAACACCCGTTCGTGTTGAACATGTTCGCCCACATCGTCGAGGGCTCGATCGGTCCCGACGAGCGACTGTTGCTCACCACACCCCTCCCGCACGCGGCCGGCCTGTTCGCCCTCGCCGGCCTGATGCGCGGTGCCCACGTGCGCGTCGAGCCGACCTTCGACGCCGAGGGGGTGCTGCGCACCATGGAGGCCGAGGGCATCACATGGACGTTCGCGGTGCCGACGATGATCTACCGGATGCTCGACGCCGCAGAGGCGACCGGGATCCGGCCGAGCACCCTGCGCACCATCCAGTACGGGGCGGCACCGATCTCGCCGGAGCGTCTCCGTCAGGCGATCGGGTTGTTCGGTCCAGTGCTGCAGCAGTTGTACGCGCAGACCGAGTGCCCGAACTTCGCGACCTCGCT
>JBEAPU010000082.1:0-23692 GCA_041164245.1 Actinomycetota bacterium
ATGGCCGCCGTCGGTCTGCGCATCGCCAGTCGCCGGCTCGGCACGCTCCTGCTCACCTGAGCCGGTACCCTCGGACCGGTGGACGTACGCATCGGAGTGACCCAGGCCCCCCGTGAACTCACCGTCGAGGTCGACGACACCGAGCACGACGACGTCGTCGCCCGGGTCGACGCCGCCCTTTCGGGAGCCGTCGACACGCTGCGGATCACCGATCGCCGCGGTCGGCTCGTCATCGTCCCCGCAGCGAAGATCGCCTACGTCGAGGTCGGGAACGCCGAGGGCCGTCGCATCGGCTTCGGTGGCTGAGGACACCGCGTCCGGCCGTCGGGTCGGGGTGCGGGTCACGCCAGCCGGTCTGCGCGCCGTCCGCGGCGGTGAGCCATGGCTCTTCGACGGCTCGATCACCTCGGCCACGCCGCCCGACCTGCCGTCGGGTTCGGTCGCCATCGTCTTCGACGACCGCCGACGGGTCGCCGGTGTCGGACTGTGGGACCCGGACTCGCCGATCCGGGTCAAGATGCTCCACGGCGGCGGCTCCGTCACCGTCGATGCCGCGTTCTGGCTCACCCGGTTGCGCGCCGCCCTCGAACGCCGACGCTCACTGATCGACGACCCGGACACGACGGCGTGGCGGTGGGTGCACGGTGAGAACGACGGCCTGCCCGGGCTCGTCGTCGACCGCTACGCCGACACACTCGTCATCAAGTGCTACACCGCTGCCTGGGTGCCACATCTCGACGATGTGCTCGCCGCCCTCGTCGACCTCGGGGCCCCCGAACGCATCGTCATCCGCCACTCCCGCCGCATCGGCGAGGCCTTCCCGTACGCCGACGGTGAGACGGTGCGCGGTGCGGCCCCGACCGGGCCGGTCGTGTTCCGCGAACGCGGCCTCACGATGGCTGCCGACGTCGTCAGCGGTCACAAGACCGGTCACTTCCTCGACCAGCGCGACAACCGGGCGCTCGTGCGATCCGCGGCCGAGGGGTGTCGGGTGCTCGACGTCTTCTCCGCCACCGGAGGATTCGCGCTCGCCGCAGCAGCCGGCGGGGCGACGTCCGTGCACCTCGTCGACGTCAGCCAACCGGCACTCGACACGGCGATGGCCAACCTCGCCCGCAACCGGCACATCTCCGGCGTCGCGGCATGCGACGTCGCGACGACCCGCGGTGACGCCTTCGCAGTGCTCGAACGCTTCGCCGCCGACGGACGCGAGTACGACCTCGTCATCCTCGACCCGCCGTCGTTCGCGCAGAACGCGGCATCGGTGCCGAACGCCCTCGAGGCCTACGAGCGGCTGGCCCGGCTCGGCATCCGGCTCACCGCCGAGGGCGGCACCCTCGTGCAGGCCTCGTGCTCGAGTCGCGTCGACGTCGACCAACTCGCCGAGGCGCTGCGACTCGCGACCCGCGGCACCGGCCGCCGGGTCCGGGAGCGACGCCGCACCGCTCACCCGATCGACCATCCGATCGGGTTCGCCCAGGGCGGCTACCTCAAGGCGTTGTACGTCGAGGTCGCGGCCTCGGTGGCCGGCACGAAGAACTGACGGATCAACGGCTCGAACGTCGACAACGGCGCCGACACGTACGCCGGGTCGAACGCGGCCTGGTCGTACTTCGCGCAGAACTCCTCCGTGTACTCGAAGTACGGGGAGTCGCGGTAGGCCTCGCGGGCGTTGCGGTCCATGCCGATGTGATGCCAGAAGTAGTAGCCCTGGAAGATGCCGTGGTGGGCGACCAGCCAATGGTTCGCCTCGGACACGAACGGCTTGACGATGCCGGCGGCGATGTCGGGGTGGTTCATCGGGGCGAGCGTGTCCCCGATGTCGTGGAGCAGGGCGCACAGCACGTACTCCTCGTCACGGCCGTCCTCCATGGCTCGCGTCGCCGTCTGCAACGAGTGCTCGAGACGGTTCACCGGGAAACCGCCGTCGTCGCGCTCGAGCATCTTCAACTGGTCGATGATGTTGGCCGCCGCCATCGCCTGGGTGATCGGCAGTTCGCCCTTGATGATCGCCCAGTCGTCGGCGGTCGCGTTCTCGAAACTGGTGAAAGCGGCCTTCGTGCTCATGGCGACACCGTAGTGCGTGACGGGGGTGCCGGTCGGAGCGAACCGGATCGGGCAGACTCGTGGTCGATGTCGACGCTCACCGACTTCGTCAAGGCGCACGGCGACCTCGGTCGGGAGCAGGTCGCCCACCTCAACCGGCTCGTCGCCGATTGGGGGATGCTGGCGGACTTCTGCTTCTCCGACCTGCTGCTGTACATCCCGACCGGCGACGGGCGTTGGTTGACCGTCGCCCAGGTGCGGCCCGCCACCGGCCAGACGATCTTCCCCACCGACTTCGTCGGGGCGTGGGCCAACGCCAGTGAGGTCCCGGTGCTCTCCGAGTGCCTGGCCACCTGCACCGTGCACGAGGCCGACGTCCGCGTCGAGGACCTGGCGGACGAGTCGCGCATGCTCGCCATCCCGGTGGTGTTCGAGGGCGTGCCGATCGCCGTGCTGACCAAGGAGTGGATCGAACAGACCGGCCGTCGGCCCGGTGAGCTCGAGCGGGTCTACACGACGATCTTCGAGCACTTCGTCGGCATGATCGCCGAGGGCTCGTTCCCCTTCGCAGCCCGCGTCGGCGACTCGAGCGCCGCACCACGGGTCGGTGACGGCGTGATGGTGCTCGAGGCCGACGCCACGGTGCGCTACGTCTCACCGAACGCCAACTCGGCCCTGCACCGCGTCGGGATCCAGTCGAGCGCCGTCGGCCTGCGGCTCGCCGAACTCGGCTTCCACGACGGTCCGGTCCGCCAGGCCCTGGAGCGTGGGCTGCCGGTCATCGAGGAGTTCGAGCAGGGTGCCGACATCACGTTGCTGTGCCGGTGCGTGCCGTTCCTCGGTGGGGGTGCCGTCGCCGGTGCCGTGCTGCTCGTGCGTGACGTGACCGAGCTGCGCCGCCGGGATCGCCTGCTGCTGTCCAAGGACGCCACGATCCGTGAGATCCACCACCGGGTGAAGAACAACCTGCAGACGATCTCGTCGCTGCTGCGACTGCAGGCCCGCCGCCTGACGCACCCCGAGGCGGTGGCCGCGGTCGGCGAATCGGTCCGACGGATCCGGACCATCGCTCTGGTGCACGAGGCGCTGTCCCGCGAACCCGGCGAGGACGTGACCTTCCTCGAGATCGTCCGCCCGCTCGTGCGCCTCGCCGAGGAGGGGCTCCAGTCGCCCGACCGCCCGGTCCGCTTCACCGTCTCGGGCGACGGGGGTCGGATCCCGGCCCGGATCGCGACGCCGCTGTCGGTGGTGCTCACCGAACTGCTGCAGAACGCGGTCGAGCACGCCTTCGGGGACGGCGGTGTCGGCGGGGAGGTCGCGGTGCTGCTCGACCACGACGACCACCTGTCGATCACCGTCGTGGACAACGGCCGTGGGGTCGACCCACGGTTCGACCTCGACGAGGCGACCGGACTCGGCCTGTCGATCGTGCGCACGCTCGTGACGACGGAGTTGGCGGGCACGATCTCGATCGAGCCGGCGAACCCGCCCGACCTCGACCGGGCCGGGCTTCCCGTCGGGGGACGCGGGACGATCGTCACGCTGCGCGTGCCGGTCGTCGACGACTGACGGCTGGCAGACTCTGCGCATGACACTCCCCGCCACCCTCGTCGCCCTCGGCGTGGTGATCGGCGCCTGGCTCCTGACCCGCGTCACCGGGTTCCTCCTGCGGCGGATCGTCCGCCGGCTCGCCGACCGGGCCGTGCGCCTCGAAGGCGGTCCGTGGCGGGTCCGCTCCGGCCGGACCGGCGAGGACTCGACGGTCCTTCGGGAACAGCGCCGTCGTCAGAGGGTCGACGCGGCGAGTCGCATGCTGAACCACCTCGTCGGGCTCGTGGTCTGGATCGCGGCCCTGATCGTCGTGTTCCACGTGCTGTCGGTGGATGCCGCGTTCTTCCTGTCCAGCGCCGGCTTCCTCGGTGCGGCCGTGGCGATCGGGGGGCAGCACAAGGTGAACGACTACCTCACCGGTCTGCTCGTGCACTTCGAGGACCGCTACGGCATCGGCGACCTCGTCGAATGGGAGACGGCGACGGGGAGCCAGATGCGCGGGGTGGTCGACCACATCGGGTTGTTCTCGACGCGGGTGCGGGACGACGAGGCATCGCTGCACGTCCCGAACACGGCGATGTCGGTGGTGCGCAACCTGTCACAGGAGGCCTCATCCACCACCCTGCACCTCAAGGTGAGTGACCGGGTGGCCCCGGAGCAGATCTCGGCCACCCTGCGCGACCTCGCCGGCACGCCGGGCCTGACCGATGTGATCTTCGTGAGCGACATCGCCGCCCACCAGCCCACGACGGGCGAGATCGAGGTCGAGGTCACGACACCACGGCCGCTCGAGGAGCGGGAGCGGGCCCGACTCGTGCGCCGCGCCGAACGCGCACTCGAGGACGAACGCGCCGAGTAGACCGCCGCGGTCGCTCAGCCGATGAGGCGGGCCGTGGTGGCGACCTTGGCGGCGCGGGCCTCGGCGGCCCGCCGTCGACGGATGTCGCGACGCTCCTCCTCCGAGAGGCCGCCCCAGATGCCCGAGTCCTGGTTGGTGGCCAGCGCGTAGTCGAGGCAGGCGTCGGTCACGAGGCACTCGGCGCACACCCGCTTGGCCTCCTCGATGGCGACGACCGCGTAGCCGGTGGTGCCGATCGGGAAGAAGAGGTCGGGGTCGGTGTCCCGGCAGAGCGCATGATCGCGCCAGGTGTCATCAGCCTGGGCAAGGGCGTCGGGGCTGCCGGTCATCGTCACAGGTGAGCTCCTCGGTGGTGGGCGGGCACGGGGCCGAAGGAGCGGCGACGGCTCCGGGGGGCGTCTCGCAAACTAGGTGGAAACGTCCGCGGTGACAAGAGTTCACGCCGTGTTCAGCTGTCGCTCGTCTCGATGACCGCATCGCTGACAGCGATGGCATCGCCGCTCGCTAGCGTCGAGCCGTGACCATCGTGATCGCCCACCGTGGCGCCAGTGCCCGGGCACCCGAGAACTCCGTCGAGGCCTTCGAGCTCGCCGTCGGACTCGGTGCCGACGCGGTCGAACTCGACGTCCGGCGGACCGCCGACGGCCGGGCGGTGGTCAACCACGACCCGGACGTGGTCGTCGACGGCGTCAGCCGCCCGATCGTCTCGTTCGGCCGTTCGGACCTCCCCGGCGGGGTCATCGACCTCGACACGGCGCTCGACGCGTGCCGTGGCGTGCGGGTCAACATCGAGATCAAGAACTGGCGCGAGGACCCCGATCACGATCCCGGCTGCGCGCTGGCCGACGAGGTGTGCCGGATCATCAGTCGTCGGGACGAACCGGTCGGTCGTTGGTTCGTCTCGTCGTTCGACCTGGCGACCGTCGACCGGGTGCGCGCTCTCCTGCCCGACGTCGCCACCGCGTACCTGACCGCCGGCGACCCCGACCGCGACCTCGACGCCGTCATCGCCTCCGGTCACCCGCTGTGGCACCCGTGGTTCGGGGTGGTCACGGCCGAGCACATCCGGCGGGCGCACCTCGCCGGGGTCGGTGTGAACGTGTGGACCTGCGACGACCCGGAGGCCATCGACCGACTGCTCGCCGCCGGGGTCGACGGGATCTGCACGAACGTGCCCGACGTGGCGCTCGCCCGTCGGGCGCGTTCGATCAGGCCGGCCGGATGAGCCGCACCGCAGCGGGTTCGTGGGCGAACTCGAGGCGTCGGACGTCACCGAGGTGGTCACCGTCGACTTGATGGGGGAACGGGTCGTCCGACTCGATCACGAGGTCGTGCACGTCCTCCCACACGAGCACGCCGGGTGAGCCGTCGACGCCGCGGCCGGCCAGGGCCCGTCCGAAGGCCCCGGCGACGGTCGCCAGACGCAGGTCGGTGAAGGTGACCACGACCAGCGCACCGTCGAGGTCGGCAGATGGGGCGACATCGAGCGCCCGGTTCCCGAGGAACGTGTAGGGGTTCGTGTTCAGCACGGCCGAGAAGAAGCCCCGGTCGGTGGAGCGCCCGTCGCCGGTGCGCAGAGCGAAGTGCGGTCGGCGGCGGT
This sequence comes from Actinomycetota bacterium, assembly GCA_041164245.1. GTDB lineage: Bacteria > Actinomycetota > Acidimicrobiia > Acidimicrobiales > Ilumatobacteraceae > Casp-actino5. The sequence continues at coordinate 6,057 of JBEAPU010000082.1, forward strand.
CGTAGCCCGCCACCCAGGTCCGCACCGTCGCACCGATGAACAACGGGTGGCCGAACCACCGCTTGAGCGGGGCCCGCCGTTCGACGGCGGCGACGACCGCCGCGTCGAACCCGACGCCGGTGTGGAAGCAGAACCGCCGGGCCCCGACCCGGCCGAGACCGATCGGGCCGATCCGGCCGGCGTCGAGGCCGGCCGCGAGGCGATCGACCGCGGCGATCGGATCGTTGGGGAGGCCGATGGTGCGGGCGAACACGTTCGTCGACCCGCCCGGCAGCGTCCCGAGCGCCGTCGTCGAGCCCGCCACCCCCGTCGCGACCTCGTTCAGGGTGCCGTCACCGCCGAAGGCGATCACGGCATCGAGACCCCGTCGGGCGGCGTCCTCGGCGAAGCGGATCGCGTGACCGCGCCGGTTCGTCTCGACCAGTTCCACGTCGTGGTGGGCGCTCAGCCGGCGGTGGACGATGACGGTGTTGCGGGCCGTCACCGATGACGCGAAGGAGTTCACCACCAGCAGGATCCGCACCGGCGCCGACGGTAGCAGCGGACCCGCCCCGGCTCGCCCGGCACCAGTTGCGGGTGCGGTTGGGCGCGGTCCTGACCGGCGGGTAACAATGTCGCCATGAAGGTGATCGTGTGCGTCAAGCAGATTCCGGATCCCGCCCTCCCCGGGGAGCTCGACCCGTCAACCAACGCCCTGAAGCGTGACGGCAAGCTGATCCTCGACGAGTCCGACAGCTACGGCGTCGAGATGGCGCTGCAGCTCGTCGACGCGGCCGGCGGCGGTGAGGTGGCCCTCGTCTCGATGGCCCCGAACGGCGAGACCTCGGGGATGCGCACCGCTCTCGCCATGGGTGCGGCCCAGGGCGTGCTGGTGTCCGACCCGGCACTCGCCGGCTCCGACGCCCTCACCACCGCCAAGGTGCTGGCGGCGGCCGTGCAGCGCCTCGGCGGAGCCGACCTGGTGCTCGCGGCGACCGAGTCGTCCGACGGCTACACCGGGACGGTGCCCGAGCAGATGGCCGAGCTCCTCGGCCTGCCGTCGGTGACCTTCGCCAAGAAGGTGACCGTCGACGGCGGCTCGCTGAAGGTCGACCGCCAGACCGAGTCCGGTTACGACGAGGTGACCTGTCCGCTCCCGGCCGTGGTGAGCGTGACCGCCGGTGTGGTCGAGCCCCGCTACCCGAGCTTCAAGGGGATCATGGCCGCCAAGTCCAAGCCGGTCGACACGGTCACCGCCGGCGACCTCGGCATCACCCCGGTCGGTTGGGCCGGTGCCGGACAGGCCATCGCATCGGTCACCCAAGCGCCGGCCCGTCAGGCCGGAACGATCATCGAGGACGACGGCGAGACCTTCGGCAAGATCGTCGAGTACCTCGAGGGCCTCAAGGTCATCTGACCCGTACCGCACAGCACACAGCAGATCTCACGGACAGGACACGACAACATGGCACTCACCACCATCTGGGTCTTCGCACAGGAGTCGAACGGCGCTCCCACCTCCGGGACGCTCGAGCTGCTCACCAAGGCGCGCTCCCTCGGCGGCAGCGTCGCCGCCTTCGTCGGCGGTGACGCCTCGGCGATCGCCGGGGCCCTCGGCGAGTTCGGCGCCAGCACCGTGTACGCCACCGGTGACCTCGGCGGTGCCCTGCCCGGGGCCGCCGTCTCGGCTGCGATGAAGGCCGTCATCGACGGCGGCGCGGCCCCCGACCTGATCATGTTCCCGCAGAACTACGAGGGTCGCGACGTGATGGCCCGCCTGTCGGTCAAACTCGACCGCACCGTCATCACGAACAACACCGACATCGCCGTCGACGGCGACTCGGTCGTCGTGACGACCCCGATCTTCGGCGGGAACACCCTCGTCAGCACCTCCTTCTCCGGTGGGGCGCCGTACCTGGCGGCCTTCCGACCCAAGTCGTTCGCGGCCGAGTCGGCCGGCGGTGGCGCCGCCTCCGTGGTCGCCGCCCCGGTCCCCGACCTCGGCTCGACCGGCGGCGCCAAGGTCGTGGCGGTGCACGTCGAGGAGTCGACCGGGCCCAAGCTCGACGAGGCCGACATCGTGGTCGCCGGTGGGCGCGGCCTCGGCGAGGCCGACAAGTTCGCCATGGTGGACGACCTGGCGAAGGTCCTCAAGGGTGCCGCCGGTGCCTCACGGGCCATCGTCGATGCCGGCTGGGTGCCCTACTCGATGCAGGTCGGCCAGACCGGCAAGGTCGTGAAGCCGAACGTGTACATCGCGGCGGGCATCTCGGGTGCCACCCAGCACATGGTGGGCATGAAGGGCTCGAAGAACATCATCGCCATCAACAAGGACGCCGAGGCGCCCATCTTCGGTGTGGCCGACCTCGGCATCATCGGCGACGTGCACAAGGTGCTGCCGAAGTTGATCGAGGCGCTCAAGGCCCGCAGCTGATCGACTCGCCGATGACGGCGACGTCAGTCGCCGTCATCGGCGACGATCACCCACGCCAGCCCGTCGTCGGGTGACTCGACGGCGAGGCGGACCATCCACCCGCTGTCGGGTTCGAACGCGTCCCACAGGTACCACCGCAGTCGCCCGGCCACGTCGCCGAGGGCTGCGGGGTCGGGTGGCCAGGGATCGGCGAGGTCACCGATGGTCGCGAGCAGCCACCACACACCGAAGCGCCCGATCGCCATCCCGCGCCTGCGCCCGTGCGCCCCGCCGGACGACGCCGCCCACGCCAGCAACGCCAGCGCGTGTGAGGATCCCACCTCGATCACCCGGGCCCGCGCCGGCCCGATCGCGGCGATCGCATCGAGGTGGCCACCCTCCACGCACACGGTGTCGACCCGTCCGTTGGACCGCGTGGTCCAGGTCTCGAGCAGTTGGGCGACGGCCAGTGCGGTCTCCGGATCATCGATGACCGATGCCGCGGGCTCCCCGCCACCCGCCGGTGGCAGGACGACCTCGGCCGAGGGGCCGGGCGGCGAGGGCCGGTCGACATGGACCCCGTCGTCGTCGTACTCGGCCAGCGGGTACGACGGCTCCCACTCGGCCGGGGTCACCGGGATGTCGATCACCGGAACGAGCAGATCGAGGTGGCCGTCGCCGATCGCCTCGCCGCGCAGCGCCCGTTCATGGGCGAGGTAGGTGGCGGTCGGTCCGGGGGACAGGTGCGGGGCGAGCTCGTCGAAGGTGTGGTGCACGGCGGCGACCTCGCTCAGCGGGCCGATCGTGAAGCGCCCCGACTCCTCGTCGAGCACCCGGGCGCACCATTGGGCCGGAGCGTGGAGGGCGAGGCGGTACTCGGCCAGTGTCGCCGCCGGCCACAGTTGACGGCCGGTCTCGACCGCCGCCCGGCACCGGTCGCGCAGGCGCAGCAGTCCGGCCCAGTCGCCGTCGAGCGTGCGGGAGTCGACGAGGCGGACGAGGTCGTCGAGATCGGCGCGGCCGATGAGCTCGTCGAGCCGGTCGTCGTCGACGGGGCGGTTCACACCAGCGGCCACGGGTAGCGCTGGCCGGTCTCGTCGATCGGCAGGATCTCGGTCTCGACGAGCTGCCCGCATCGGTGACGGAGCGCGTCGACCTCGTCGTCGGTGAGCAGCGTGGTGAGGTCGAGCGGCGGGTTCTCGGCGACGGCAGCCAGGCGCGCCAGGGTGGCCGCCGGGATCGTCTGTCCGGCGAACTCCCAGATGACGGTGCGGAGCTTGAACGGTGCGGCGAAGCACAGACCGTTGTCGATCGCCCACACCTCGTCGTCGGCGAGGAGGCAGTGTCCGCTCTTGCGGTCGGTGTTGTTGGCAGCCACGTCGAAGACGGCGATGTCGCGCAGGCGGGGGTGCAACTCCGGACGCTGCTCGAAGATCGTGAAGTAGTGCTCGCGATGGTCCGCCTCGACGAACCACTGCAGTGATCCGGGACCGAAGGGGCCATCACGCAGGATCGTCGGTGGGACGACGTCGAGACCGAGGTGTCGGCTCAGCAGGTACGCGGCCCGCTCGCGTCGGTGCAGGCCGGGTTCGAAGTCCCAGAGTGGACGCTCGCCGCGCAGCGGCTTGTAGATCGCCCGGTGCTCGTCGTCGCCGCAGCGGACGACGACGGCGAAGGTGGCGTTCGAACTCCACGGCATCCGACCCTCGATCTCGATCTCGCCGTGTTCGAGGAACGCGAGCGGGTCCATCAGTTCATCCGCACGCAGTGGTGCCCGTCCGGGTCGATCGGGCGGCCGCACCACCGGCAGTTCGGCCTCCCGGCGGCGACGACCTCGTCGGCGTGGGCGCAGAAGGCGGTGGCCTGACTGCGGGTGATCGAGATGCGGATCCGGGCTCGGTCGTCCGACTCGTCGTCGAGGTCGAGTCCGTCGTCGTCGTCATCGTCGTCATCGTCCTCGTCATCGTCGACGGCGTCGCGCTCGCCGACCTCGATCAGTTGCACGACCAGACGGTCGGCGTGCGGGTCGTAGCCGAGGGCGATCTGACCGAGCACGAAGTCATCGTCGTGCGGCGGCAACAACTCCATCGCACCGTCGACCGGGCGGTCCTCGGCCGGCGGGAGGTCCTGGAGCACGTTGCGCAGGAAGTCGGCCATCGCCGCGACCTGCACCTTCTCGCACTTGATGTCGTACCGTGCCCCGCCGGAGCGCACCTGGAGGAAGAAGGTGCGCTGCCCCGGTCGGCCGACCGTGCCCGTGGTGAAGGCATCCACGTCATCGAGGCGTTCGTCGAGCGGTCCGTACACGTCGGTTCCTCAGGACAGTGCGAGATCGCCGATCGGACCACCGGTGGTGTTCACGGCGAGCACGGCGGGACCGTGGTCGGACCAGGCGACGGCGGAGACCGAGCAGGTGGAGATCACGATGCGTTGGAACAGGTCGAGATGGGTGCCGACGGCATGGGCGACGGCGGCCTTGATCGGGTCGGCATGCGAGACGCACACGATCGTGCCACCGGGATGCTCGCGCCGCAGACGGTCGAGTGCCGAGACCATCCGTACCTGCATCTCGGTGAAGCTCTCCCCGTTCGGGAAGCGGAACGCGGAGGGAGCCTGCTGGACGGTCCGCCACTCGGGCAGTTTGGCGAGCTTGTTCAACTGCCTGCCGGTCCAATCGCCGAAGTCGCACTCGAGGAGCCCCTTGTCGACGACCGGCTTGAGGCCCCGTCCCCGGGCGATCGGGGCGGCTGTCTCCCGGGCCCGCTCGAGGGGGGAGCAGTACACGGCGTCGACCCGGGCGAGGGCACCGATGCGCTCGGCCGCACCGGCGGCCTGGGTGCGGCCGAGGTCGGAGAGGTGCAGCCCGCGGGCCCGGCCGGGCAGGACCTTGCCGGTCGTCGGGGTGTTGCCGTGGCGCACCAGCAGGATGGTGGTGTGGGAGGGAGCCATCGGGAGCAACCTAGTGCCGCGAGTGTTCGCCGATAACCTCCAGCCCGTGATCCCGCGTCGACGTGCCCTGCCCACCGCCCTGATCCTCGGTGCCGTGGTGCTCGGGGGCACCGCCTGCTCGACCCCGCCGCCGGCTCGCCTCGTCGCCCTCGAGATGATCGCCACGCTCGATCAGCCCGACGAGGTCAAGGCCTGCATGACCGCCAAGGTCGAGGCGATGAGCGAGGAGGAGGTGGCGGCCATCGCCGCCGCCGATCAGTTGACGCTCGACGGCTTCAGCGCCGATCTCGCCGGCTGTCTCTGAACGCCCGCCCCGATCAGGCCGGTGACGGCTCGGGGGCCGGGGCCGCGGCCTTCTTCTTCGGCGGCGGGACCCCGATCGCCGGGTTCGGGTCGGCATCGTTCGGCCAGCGACGACGGCTGACGATCGAGAGCATCCGCAGCAGCTTCATCGCCTTCTCGTCCTCCTGCGCGGGACGGGCGATGATCGACCCGTCGGCGATCATGCGGTTGATCACCTCCACACCGAGGTCGGTGCGCACGATCGTCAGGGTCCAGTCGTTGTCCTCACCGATACCGCCGGTCGACACGTCGGCGTGTTCGGCCGCGAAGTCGGGGCAGTGCAGGCAGCCCTTGCGCGTCCACTGGTGGCACTCCTTCAGGTCGACCTCGTGGTACGAGCCGTCCTTCATCCAGATCTGGAACACGCCCTTGATGTTCATCTTCACCATGTCCTGCTTCTTGAGGCCGTACTTGGCCTCGAACAGCTCGGTGAAGATCGCGTCGTCGAAGGTCTTGGAGCACAGCAGTCCGATGTTGAACAGGAACGGCTTGGACACCTTCCCGGCCTTGCGGTCCCACATGGTGGGGGGCGACGAGGTCTGGCAACCCATGCCGACCAGTGCGAGGCGCTCGTGGCCGGCGGCCTTGGCGTCGCGCAACGCCAACGGGTTCGCGCAGTAGGTGTAGCGGCTGCCCGCCGTCGCGAGGATCTCGTCTCGGGTGGAGACGACAGCCGGCTTGGCCTTCCACGCATCGTCATCCTCGACACCGGACACCAGGGCGGCGTCGATGTAGTCGTGTTCGCGCAACCAGATCAGCATCGCCGAGACGAGCCCACCGTCCTGACCCATCTTGTGGACCATCTCGTCGCTCGCCCGGGTGAGGAGCAGTTGCTGCCAGATGCCCGCCATCTCGTCGGGTTCGCGGGTGCGACCGAACAGGTGCATGTCAGCCGACGGCTCCCAGGCCCGAAACCGCGGGCAGGCCCGCGTGCACGTGGTGCACCCCTTCTCGCCGTGGATGCAGTTGTCGAGGCCGAGCTCCTCCTCGAGGTGGAAGGGGATGTACTTGCCCTCCTCGTGCTCATAGCCGATGACGTCGTGCGGGCAGGTCACGACACAGCCGGCGCACCCGGTGCACAGTCCGGTGGTGATGACCTCGGCGTAGAGCTCCTTCCACTGAGCGGTCCAGCGGGCAGGGGCGTCGGAGACGGACATGTGGTGAACCTAGACGCTCGTGCGGCTCACACCGCTGCCGAGCCCTCCTCGCCGGTGCGGATCCGGACGAGCCGCTCGACCTCCGTGACCCAGATCTTGCCGTCACCGATCTGGCCGGTCGCGGCGGCGGCTGCGATCGCCTCGACGACCCGGTCGGCGAGCTCGGTGTCGACGACGACCTCGACGCTCACCTTGGGCACGAAGTCGACCCGGTACTCGGCACCGCGGTACGTCTCGGTGTGGCCGCCCTGCCGGCCGAAGCCGCGCACCTCGGTGACCGTCATGCCGGTCACGCCGATCTCCTTGAGCGCGTCCTTCACGTCGTCGAGCTTGAAGGGTTTGATGACCGCTGTGACGAGCCGCATGCCCCCATCATGCCCCACGGTCGCCAGCCCGAAAACCACACACCCCCGGGCCGCAACGATGCGACCCGGGGGTGCCCCTACCCCGCACGGGCGGCGGGGTCGAGCGGACTGTCGGCTGCGTCAGACGGCCTGCGCACCTTCCTCGCCCGTGCGGATGCGGATCAGGCGGTCGACGCCGGTGACCCAGATCTTGCCGTCACCGATCTTGTCGGTGCCGGCCGCCGCCGTGATGGTGTCGACCACCTGATCGACGATCGAGTCGTCGACCACCAGTTCGATCCGCACCTTGGGCACGAAATCGATCTTGTACTCGGCGCCACGGTACGTCTCGGTGTGGCCGCCCTGGCGGCCGAAGCCGCGCACCTCGGTGACCGTCATGCCGGCCACCCCGATGCCCTTCAGGGCGTCCTTCACGTCGTCGAGCTTGAACGGCTTGATGACTGCGGTGATGAGTTTCATGTTCTCGTCTCCTTGCTCTGGCGGCGCTCAGACGCCGGCCTTGACCGAATCGGTGGAGTAACCCTGCAAGCCGTGCTCGAGCACGTCGAGGCCGGCGGTCTCCTCCTCGGCGCTCACCCGCAGGCCGATCGTGGCCTTCAGGATGGCGAAGAGGATCCCGGTGGCGATGGCCACCCAGGCGGCGATGATGACGACCATCACGACCTGCATCAGCAGCTGGTCGACACCGCCACCGTAGAACAGGCCGGCGTCCTCACGGCCGAGGAAGGCGTCGTCGTACTTGGCGAACAGACCGATCGAGAGTGTCCCCCAGACGCCCACCACACCGTGCACCGAGACGGCACCGACCGGGTCGTCGATCTTGAGACCGTCGAACATGTACACCGAGAAGACGACGAGCACGCCGCCGACTGCGCCGATGATGGCCGCCGGGAGCGGGTCGACCGCACCGCACGGGGCGGTGATGGCGACGAGTCCGGCGAGGGCGCCGTTGCCGATCATGGCGAGGTCCGGCTTGCCGGCCTTGAACCAGATCGTGATCGCCGCGAACAGGGCGCCGGCAGCAGCCGCCAGCATCGTGTTCACACCGACCGACATGACGTACTGGTCAGCGGCGAGCTCCGAACCGGGGTTGAAGCCGAACCAGCCGAGCCACAGGATGAACACACCGAGGATGGCGAACGGAATGTTGTGTCCGGGGATGGCCCGGGGCTTGCCGTCGGGGCCGTACTTGCCGATGCGGGGCCCGAGGAAGATCGCACCCATGAGCGCCGCGATGCCGCCGGTCATGTGCACGATCGCCGAGCCGGCGAAGTCGGAGTACACGGCGTCGCCGATCGAGATGTTGGCGATCAGGCCACCGCCCCACGTCCAGTGCACGACCACCGGGTAGATGAAGGCGCACATGACGAGGCTGAACAGCAGGTAGGCGGAGAACTTGGTGCGCTCCGCCATCGCCCCCGAGGCGATGGTCACCGCGGTGGCGGCGAACACGGCCTGGAAGAAGAAGGTGGTCGCCGGGCTGAGACCCCCGTCGAAGGCGGAGTAGTCGTCGTAGCCGGTGAGGAACCAATTCCCGGATCCGATCCAGTCACTGCCGCCGGCGCCGAAGGCGAAGGCGTAGCCGGTGGCGAAGAACGCCAGGATGCCGATCACGGCGTCCGCCATGTTCTTGGCGAAGATGTTCACCACGTTCTTGGCGCGAGTGAGACCGGCCTCGACGAGGGCGAAGCCCGCCTGCATGAAGAACACCAGGATTCCGGCGATGAACACCCAGAGGTTGTCGAGGACCACCTGGACGTCCTCGGGGGTCAACTCCTGGGCGAGACCGGTACTCGGGGTGATCGCCAGCAGTGCGACGACTCCACCGAGCCCGGAGATGATGCGAAGTGCACGAGAGCGCACGGGACCTCCTCGGGTTTGGGGGTTGGTAGGGCGATGCGAAAGGTAGGAGGCCCGGGTTTCGCGACTGTCGCCCGAATGTTTCCGGTTCGTGACAGGTCAGTCCGTGAGCATCCAGCCGCGGCGACGCACGGTCACGATCCGCTCGGCACCGACGGCGCGTCGGATGCCGACGATGAGCGAGTCGCAGCGGCGGTCGCACAGGTCGGCGATCTCGGCGGCCCGGGCGAGTTCGGAACGGCTGACCACCCGGCCCTGACGGTCGAGCAGGGCGCGGTACACGGCGAGTTCCTGAGCGGTCATCCCCGAAGGTTCACACCCGAGCGTTGCGCGGGTGTTGGCGATGTGTGAACGCTCTGTTTCCCGTCTCGGTTACCGGCGGGTAGCCGATCTCGGGCAGACTCGGGACATGGATCTGACCTACCCCGCCGACGCCGAGGAGTTCCGCACCGAGATCCGGGGCTGGCTCGAGGCGAACCTGCCCGCCGGATGGTTCGAGCCCGGCTTCGAGATGACCGACGTCGAGCGTGCCGAGTTCAACCGTGAGTGGCCGAGCAAGCTCTTCGCCGGCGGCTGGATCTGCGCGACGTGGCCGTCCGAGTACGGCGGCAAGGGCCTCACCACGATGCAGGGCGTCGTGCTGGCCGAGGAGTTCGCCCGGGCCAAGGCGCCGATGCGCGGTGACTTCTTCGGTGACACGCTCGTCGGGCCGACGCTGCTGCAGTGGGGCACCGAGGAGCAGAAGCGCGAATTCCTTCCGGGGATCCTGAAGGGTCAGACCCGGTGGTGCCAGGGGTTCTCCGAGCCCAACTCGGGCTCCGATCTCGCCAGCTTGAAGACGACGGCGGTGCTCGATGGTGACCAGTGGGTGATCAACGGTCAGAAGGTGTGGACCACCCAGGGCCATCACGCCGACTACTGCTTCCTGCTCACCCGCACCGATGCCGACGCGCCGATGCACGCCGGCATCTCGTACCTTCTGGTGCCGATGCGCCAGCCCGGTGTCGAGGTGCGCGGCATCACCCAGCCCGACGGCACGGCCGAGTTCTGCGAGGTGTTCTTCACCGACGCCAAGTGCCCGAAGGACAACGTCGTCGGCGGCATCAACAACGGCTGGAAGGTCGCGAACTCGACGCTCGCCTTCGAGCGCGGCCAGTCGGCGACCACCGGCTACCGGCGCTTCGAGGAGGAGTACCGGCTCATGCTCGAGGCGGCCCGCGCCAACGGCCGCATCGACGAACCCGTCATCCGGCAGCGGTTGATGGAGTTCTACTCGAAGATCCAGATCCTGCGGATCAACGGCCTGCGCAACCTGACGAGCGCGGTGACGGGCAGGAAGGACATGTCGGTCATCGCCCTCGGCGCGACGAACAAGATGTTCTGGTCCGAGATGCACAAGGCGGCGATGGAGTTGGCCCTCGACATCCTCGGCGCCGAGTCGATGCTCGTCGATGCCGGTCCGGGGAGCGGCTCGTGGCCGGGTGCGATGCGCGAGAGGCGCCGCCCCGGCTACCCGACGAGCGCCATGATGTCGGCGTTCTTCTTCTCTCGGTCGGAGACGATCTGGGGCGGCACGAGCCAGATCCAGCGCAACATCGTCGGTGAGAGGGTGCTCGGGCTACCCAAGGAGCCCAAGCCGGCGTAACGTTCCGCCGATGGACGAGCGGTTCGCCCCCGATGGGACGGCGCGCCGAGCGTCCCAGGTGCTCGACGACCTCGTCGGCCGCCTCGGCCCCACCGGCCTGTGGGAGCGCCAACGGGCAGCCGAAGCCGAGATCCTCACGATGGGGATCACGTTCACCGTCTACACCGACGGTGACGACATCGATCGGGCCTGGCCCTTCGACGTCATCCCCCGCGTGATCGACGGTGCCGAGTGGGACGCCGTCGAGACCGGCCTGGTCCAGCGTCTGCGGGCCCTCAATGCGTTCATCGACGACGTCTACAACGAACAGCGCGTCATCGCCGACGGCGTGTTCCCGGCCGAACTGCTCGCCGACTCGGTGAACTTCCGCCCCCAGTGCCGGGGTGTCCGGCCGCCCTTCGGTGTGTGGGCGCACATCTCGGGCTCGGACCTGGTGCGCCATTCCGACGGGCGCTTCTACGTGCTCGAGGACAACCTGCGCGTCCCGTCGGGGGTCAGCTACATGCTCGAGAACCGGGCCGTCGCCAAGCGGGTCTTCCCCGACCTCTTCGAACGGCAGAGCATCCGTCCGGTCGACGGCTACGCCGACGAACTCAAGCGCATGCTCACCGCCCTCGCGCCCGCCGGGGTGCGTGAACCACAACTCGCGGTGCTCACCCCGGGCGTGTTCAACAGCGCCTACTTCGAGCACTCGTTCCTGGCCCAACGGCTCGGCGCCGAACTCGTCGAGGGGGCCGACCTCGTCGTCGGCGACGACGACTGCGTGTACATGCGCTCCATCGAGGGACTCGAGCGGGTGCACGTCATCTACCGGCGCATCGACGACCTGTTCCTCGACCCCGAGGTGTTCCGGGCGGATTCGCTGATCGGTGTGCCCGGTCTCATGCGGGCCTGGCGCGCCGGCAACGTCGGCATCGCCAACGCCCCCGGCGCCGGTGTCGCCGACGACAAGGTCGTGTACGCGTGGGTGCCCGACCTCATCCGCTACTACCTCGGTGAGGAGCCGCTGATCGACAACGTGCCGACATGGCGCTGCATGTACCCCGACGAGCGGCGTCACGTGCTCGACCACCTCGGGGAACTCGTCGTGAAGCCGGCGAACGAGTCGGGAGGGTACGGCATCGTCATCGGTGATCGCGCCACACCCGAGCAGCTCGCCGAGTGCGCGTCGGCCATCGAGGCCGATCCACGCAACTGGGTCGCCCAGCCGATCCTCGCCCTGTCGACCGTGCCGACGGTCATCGGCGAGGACGCCGTCGGCCAGCGCCACGTCGACCTGCGCCCGTTCATCCTGAGCGGCGCGACCAGCTACGTCACCGCGGGTGGCCTGACCCGGGTCGCGCTGCCCGAGGGCTCGCTGGTCGTGAACTCGTCGCAGGGCGGCGGTTCGAAGGACACCTGGATCGTCGACGTCGAGGTGGGTGGTACCTGATGGCGCTGCTCGCCCGGGTCGCCGACCGGGTCTACTGGGGGGCGCGCTACACCGAGCGCGCCGAGGACACCGCACGCATCGTGCGCGCCTTCGGCGACCTGTACGTCGATTTCCCGGTGGCCGCCGGTCTGCGCTGGGACCCGTTGATCGCGATCGGCGGCACACCGCCCGAGTCGGTGCTCGGGGTGGGTGTCCACCACGCCGACAACGGCGAGGCGGCCGTGCTGCACCACCTGATCGTCGACTCGGGCAACCCGGGCAGCATCGCGGCGAGCGTCGCCTCGGCCCGCGAGAACCTGCGCACGACACGCGAGGTGATGCCCCGCGAGGCGTGGCTCGCGATCAACCAGCTGTCGCGGTTCGTCCGGGCCGAGGCCCCGATGTCGATGGACCGCCGTTCCCGCGACTGGTTCCTCGGACGGGTCACCGAGATCAGCCGACGCCTCGACGGTGTGCTCGAGTCGACGATGAGCCGTGACGCGCCGTACCGGATGTGGCGGCTCGGCCGCCTCGTCGAGCGCGCCGACATGACGACCCGGGTGATCGGCGTGCGGGCAGCAGCGCTCCTCGGGCGCGACACGACGGACCCGGTGCGCCGGGTCGACGAGGTGGAGTGGATGGGTGTGCTGCGCTCGCTCTCGGCGTTGCAGATGTACCAGCGGGCCGCCCGGGGACCGATCGAGTCGGGGGCGGTGCTGCGCTTCCTGCTCTTCCATGAACCCTTCCCGCGTTCGGTGCGCGGTTGCCTGAGCGAGATCCGACGCGAACTGCAGTCGCTTCCCGGACCGTCGCCGGTGCTCGACGCGTTGTCGATGCTCGAACACGCACTCGTCGCCTGCGCCCCCGACACCACCGACGGCCAAGCGATCGACGCCGACATGGACCGCCTGCAGACGGCGATCGCCGCCCTCGACCGGGCCATCGCCGAGCGCTACATGCGTACGCACACCAGACAGTGAACGACATGACCCCCCGATCCGAGTCGGTGATCGCCGACCTCCGAGCCGACGCGGCCCGCGTCGACGAGTGGCGCGACCGCGCCGACCGTCTTCTGGCCGCCGAGGGCGCCGGGCATCTGGTCCACGACCTGCCGGTGCGCGCCGACGGGCGGACGGCCAGTCCCTCCAGCCGGCCGTGGCGCCTCGACCCGATCCCGTTCGCGCTCGACACGCTGGTGTTCGACTGGTTGCGGGCCGCCGTGACCGAGCGCATGCAGGCGATCGGCGCAGTGCTGGCCGACCTGCACGGCGACCGCACACTGATCACCGGCGGCACCGTGCCTCCGGAGGTCCTGCACGCGTCGGGTCGGTACCGCAGCGACGCCGTGGGCTCGCGCCCCCCGCGCTGGCTCACCACGTACGCCGTCGACCTCGTCCAGACCGCGGACGGCGTGTGGCACGTGGTGCAGGACCTGACCGACGCCCCGGTCGGACTCGGCTACGCCCTGCTCGACCGGGCGGTGATGGCCCGTGTCGCGCCAGACGTGATGGCGCTCCACGGGGTGGCACCGCTGCACGGGTACGCCCCGGCGCTGCGCCGGGCCCTGGCGTCGGTGTCACCGGTCGAGAGCCCCCGCACCGTCGTGTTCTCCGGCGGCATCGACCATCCGTCGTACATCGAGCAGTCGTACCTCGCGGTGCAGCTCGGCGTGCACCTCGCGGAGGGTGCCGACCTCGTGGTGCGGCAACGACGACTGTGGCTGCGCACCCTGGATGGCCTCGAACCGGTCGACGTGCTCTACCGGCGTCTCGACGACGCCGCCATCGATCCACTCGAGGCGGATGGGCACGGTGCCGCAGGCGTGCCCGGCCTGCTGCTCGCCGTCCGCTCCGGTGGTGTCGGTCTCGCCAACGCCCACGGGTCCGGGGTGATCGAGGCTCCCGGCCTCCGACCGTGGCTGGCGGCCGCCATCGACGCCGTCGCCCCGCTCACCGCCGCCATCGACATGCTCCCGGCGGGCCGCCGGGACTTCCTCACGCACCCGCTCGCCACCGGCGAGCCGGCACCGGTCGTGCTGCGCATGTTCGCCGTCGACGACGGGGAGCGGGTCACGGTCCTGCCGGGGGGCAGCGGACGGGTCCTCGCCCCCGCCGACGACCCCGCCGAGCCGATGGCCGGTCTCGCCAAGGACGTGTGGGTCCTCGGCGACCGCGCGGTGCCCGGACGCGTCTGGCGGCTGCCCCAGGTGGACTTCGCGCGCTCGGTGCCGACGCGGGTCGCCGACTCGCTGTACTGGATGAACCGCTACGCGGAGCGGGCTGAGGCGATGACCCGGCTGATGCGCACCATCGACAGCCGTTTCGACCAGGACCCGGCTCTGCTCCTCGTCGACGACGGCCGCTTGGCCGAGCGGGCGGCGCGGGTGCTGCACATCATCGGCGGGATGATGCACGAGGACGGACCTCCGAGTGGGCTCGACGCCGCCCTCGGCTCGGTGAACCACGCCCTCGTGCGCGTCACCGGCTCGTTGCTCACCGAGGCGACCCAGGTCCGCGATCACCTGTCCTCGACGACGGGCCGCGTCCTCGAGCACCTCTCGCGCCTGCGCTCGGCCTTCGACCGTCACCTCGCCGATGTCGACTCGCTCGACGCCGCGCTCGCCGACTTCGCGGCGCTGGCCGGCCTGTGGAACGAGAGCACGGTCCGCGGTCCGGCCTGGCACATCGGCGACCTCGGTCGGCGGATCGAACGCGCCGCGGTGATGGTCGACCTCGTCTCGTCGACCGTGATCGACGATCCCGACCCGTGGACGGTCGAGGTGGCCCTGGCCGCAGCCGAGAGCCTCGTCGCCTACCGCCGTCGCTATCGCAGCGATGTCGAGGCCGAGGCGGCCGGGCGGCTGCTGGTTCTCGACGTCGACAACCCCCGGTCGGTGGCCGCAGCGCTCACCACGGCCCGGGCCCACACCGTCGCACTCGAGTGGGCGGACGGGACGCTGCTGGTCGACGACGGTCTCGACGCGCTGCGGCGACCACTCGACGTCGCCCTGCCGCTCGTCGGAGAGGTCGGTGAGCGCCTCGGCGCAGCTTTGGTCCGACGCTGGTTCTCCGCTCCGACCGAGCCGGTGGCGATGTCCGGGAGGATGTCGTGAGCCGGGCAGGGGGAGAGCCGGGCACCCGGCGGTACCGGGTCACGCACCGCACGACCTACTCCTACGGCGCCGAGATGACCGACGGCTACTCGGTCACCACGCTCGTCCCGCGGACGACACCGAACCAACGGGTGCTGTCGAGCACCGTGCGGGCCGTCCCGGAGCCCGACGAGCACGAGGAGCGACTCGACCAGTTCGGGAACCCGATCGTGCAGTTCGGCGTGCATCGCCCGCACCGCGACCTCGTCGTCGAGTCGGTGTCGGTCGTCGAGCTCGAGCCACCGGTGTCACCTGTGGACGAGACCCCATGGGAGGAGGTCGTCGCCATCCTCGATTCCATGGTCGGGCAGGATGCGCTCGACATCCGACCGTTCCGCGCCACGTCATCCTTCACGGCACTTGACCCGGGTTCGGGGGCGGCGGCGGCTCTCGATGACCTGACCCGACGGGCCTTCGCCCCGGGCACCGGCATCGTCGACGGGGCCCGGGCATTGTGCTCGGCCATCCATGGTGGCTTCGGGTTCGACCCGACGTTCACCGAGGTGTCGACGCCGTTGGCGGACGTGCTGGCGGCGCGCCGTGGCGTGTGCCAGGACTTCGCTCACCTGGCGATCGCGGCGCTCCGCTGGCTCGGGCTCGCCGCCCGCTACGTGAGTGGCTACATCGAGACCGAACCGCCGCCCGGCCAACCGCGGCTCGTCGGTGCCGACGCGTCGCACGCATGGTGCTCGGTGTGGACACCGGGCGCCGGTTGGGTGGACCTCGATCCGACGAACGGGCACCTGCCCGTCGAACGTCACGTGACGGTCGGGTGGGGTCGGGACTACGCCGACGTGACGCCGGTGCGCGGTGTGGTCATCGGTCCGACCGCCGAGCAGCGACTCGAGGTCGCGGTCGACATGGTGCCGGTCGACGCCTGAGGGACGATCCGGCGCCGTTCAGCGCTTGCGGGCCTTGGCCGACTGCTCGCGTCGGGCCTGGGCCTCGGCCTGCTTGCGGGCCTTGGCCTCGCGCCGGCGCTCCTTCAGGGCGGCCCGCTCGGCCGAGTCGGCCGGCTCGGCGGTCGGAAGCTGGGGCACGACCGAACGCGACTCCGCCGGCGGCAGCTTCAACACCTCGTCGTTCTTCAGGATGTCCCGGATGATCGGGGCGGCGACGGCCTCACCGACGACGGTCGAGGCCAGCATGATCCGCACGGCGGCGATCCCGTGACGCTCGATCAGGCCCGGCAGTACCTCGTTGAGGTCCTCGGTGGACGGGTGCTCGTAGCGGTCGCCGAGTTGCTCGATGCAGTCGGCGAGGCAGGCATCGGTGATGACCATGGCGATGCCCTCCATCGTGCCGTCGAGCCGACCCCGGCTGACCGCGTCGCGGATGTGCACCGCGTCGGTGTCGGCACCCACGATGTCGACCAGCGCACCGGCGTGGTCCTCATCGAGGGCGTCGACGAGGGCGGACAACTCCTCGTCGGTGGCGATCGCGAAGGTGCGGTCGAGCAGGCCGAGGGATTGCAGACGGGTCTTCACCTGGTTCACGGCGGGCAGGCTACCGGCGGGGGTTAGTCTCGTGGGATGGCGACCGTCTCACTCGACTCCGTCAACAAGGTCTACGACAACGGCTACCACGCCATCCACGACCTCTCGCTCGAGATCGTCGACGGTGAGTTCCTGGTGCTCGTCGGGCCGTCCGGGTGCGGGAAGTCGACGGCCCTGCGCATGATCGCCGGCCTCGAGACGATCACATCGGGCGAGATGCGCATCGGCGACCGGGTCGTGAACGACGTCGAGCCGAAGGATCGGGACATCGCGATGGTGTTCCAGAACTACGCGCTGTACCCGCACATGACGGTGGCCGACAACATCGGTTTCGCCCTGAAGCTCGCCAAGGTCCCCAAGGATGAGATCGCCGACCGGGTGCGCCGCGCCGCGGAGATCCTCGAACTCACGACCTACCTCGATCGCAAGCCCGGTCAGCTCTCCGGTGGTCAGCGCCAACGGGTCGCGATGGGTCGGGCCATCGTGCGTCAGCCCGCCGCCTTCCTGATGGACGAGCCGCTGTCGAACCTCGACGCGAAGCTGCGCGTGCAGATGCGCGCCGAGATCGCCTCCCTGCAGCGCAACCTCGGTGTCACCACCTTCTACGTCACCCACGACCAGGTCGAGGCGATGACGATGGGGGATCGGGTGGCGGTCATCAAGGACGGCTTCCTGCAGCAGGTCGACACGCCGCAGAACCTCTACGACCGGCCGGTGAACGTGTTCGTGGCAGCGTTCATCGGGTCGCCCTCGATGAACCTCTATGACGGTGTCGTGTCGATCGACGGCGACCGGGGGTCGGTCACGCTCGGGTCGCACACGCTCGGTCTCGGCCCGGAGGTGCTGGCGGCCCGACCGGCGCTGCGCG
>JBEAPU010000083.1:0-56609 GCA_041164245.1 Actinomycetota bacterium
CACCGTCGAGCACGGTGCGCCAACCGCGCACCACGGCGTCGTGATCGGGGAGGCTGCTCGGCGGGCGACCTCCGGCCCGCCCGTCGTGGGCCAGGCCCACCCGCACCCGGGCCCGATGCCCAAGCGGCAGCACGATGCTCCCGGACGGGAGCGTGATCCCCTCGATCGGTACGTCGGCGGGGGGACGGTCCGCGAGCAGGTCACGTCGGTCCAGCGCCACGGCGACCGGGAGGGTCGAGTCGTTCTCGAATTCGACGAGGGTCACCCCACCCGCGTCCGGCACGGTCCAGACGCGCTGCACCACATCGCCGTTGGGGACCCGCACCCGGGTCTCGGTGACCGGCGTGCCCTCGACTCTGCGCTGACGGACGGAGGTCTCGGCCGCCGGGTCGTGCCACCGATCGTCCGCCGCCACCCAGTAGCGGAGCCCGCCCGACGGTTCCACGGTCTCGATGGCACCCGAGGGTGTGATTGCAGCCCGCCACATGCCGCCGAGTGCGCCGGTTGTCGTCGTCGCCGGGAGCGAGGGGACGGGACGGCTCTCGGTGGCAGCGGTCATGCCCCCAGTCAACCCCCCGTTCGCCGGTGCCGCACGGGGGTCGGGCTCCTACGATGATCCAGTGCCCGCACGACACGTCGAGGACCACCCGACCGCCGTCGTGCCCATCCGGTCGTTCCGCGACGCCAAGAGTCGCCTCGCCGGGAGCCTCGACGCCGCGGGCCGCGCCGCCCTGGTCCGGGACGGAGCCCAGCGGGTCCTCGACGCCCTCATCGACGGTCCGGTGCTCGTCGTCTCCGACGACGACGAGGTGCTCGACTGGTCGCAGGATCGTGGGGTCCCGACCCTCGCCCCGGGCACCCCGGGCCTGGACCGGGCGGCGACGGCCGCCCGTGATCACCTGCGCGCATCGGGGGTCCGACGGATCATGGTCGTGCACGCCGACATCTGGGTTCCCGATCGCGTGCGCTCGGTCGCCGACCTCGCGGAGATCGTGCTCGTCCCCGACCTGGCACTCGACGGCACGAACGTGATCGTGATCCCGACCGAGGGGCCCTTCGCGTTCGCCTACGGGCCCGGTTCGTTCAACCGTCATCTCGGGGCCGCGACGCACCTCGCCGAGGTCACCCGGGCATCGGTGTGCGTCCGCCGGGACCGGTCACTCGGTCATGACATCGACACACTCGACGATCTCCGGCATCCGATGACCGGGCGGATCGCCGACGACCGCAGGAGGTTCCCGTGAACGAACGAGCCGACGGGGCGAACGATCCGGGGCAGCCCCCGATCCCGGGCGATCGACGGGATCGGTGGACGTCGAACCTCGACGTGCCGGGGACGGCCCTCGCAATCGGTGCGCACCCCGACGACGTCGAGTTCGGGGCCGGTGGGACGCTGGCGAAGTGGGCCGCAGCCGGCTGCCGTGTGCACCATCTCGTACTCACCGACGGTTCGAAGGGGACGTGGGATCCAGACGCCGACACCGCCGAACTCGTCCTCCGTCGCCGGATCGAGCAGGAGGAGGCGAGCGTGCGGCTCGGCGGGGCGGGGCGGGCGTCGGTCCGGTTCCTCGGGCGGGTCGACGGTGAGTTGGTCGCCGATGTCGAGGCGCGTGGTTCAGTGGCGAGGGTCATCCGCGAGGTGCGACCCGATGTGATCCTGGCCCACGACCCGTGGAAGCGCTACCGCCTCCACCCCGACCATCGAGCTGCTGGTCTGATCGCCTGCGATGCGATCGTCGCGGCACGGGACCCCCACTTCCATCGCGAGCACGGACTGCCCCCTCACCGACCCGGTGCCCTGCTCCTGTGGGAGGCGGACGAGCCGAACCACGTCGAGGACGTCACTCGTCACCTCGATGCGAAGCTCGACGCGCTGGAGGCGCACGTCAGCCAGTTCGAGTCCACCATGAAGGCCTCGTCGACGGCCGATCTCGACGCCTTCCGCGAGCGCATCAGGACCCGGGCGTCCGACATCGGTCGACCGCTCGGCATGCGCTCCGCCGAGGCCTTCCACCTCATGCGCGACCTCTGACGGTCCGAGCCCGGACGCGGAACCGGCGGGGCCGAAGCCCCGCCGGTCACGGTCGCATCACGTCCGAGGACGTGAGGTCACTTCTTCTTGGCAGCAGCCTTCTTGGCCGGAGCCTTCTTGGCAGCAGCCTTCTTCGCCGGAGCCTTCTTGGCCGGAGCCTTCTTGGCGGCGGCCTTCTTGGCCGGAGCCTTCTTGGCGGCGGCCTTCTTCGCCGGAGCCTTCTTGGCCGCCTTCTTGGCAGCGGCCTTCTTGGCCGGAGCCTTCTTGGCAGCCTTCTTGGCGGCGGCCTTCTTCGCCGGAGCCTTCTTGGCCGGGGCCTTCTTGGCGGCAGCCTTCTTCGCGGGAGCCTTCTTCACAGCCATGGTGATGTCACTTCTTTCCGTTGAGAGTCGACTTGAGGGTCGACGAGGCGCTGAACTTCATCGCCGTCGAAGCGGCGATCTTGACGGCCTCGCCGGTGCGCGGGTTGCGACCGGTGCGGGCCGGGCGCTTGGAGGTGCTGAACGAGCCGAAGCCCGGCCAGGAGACCTTGTCGCCCTTCTTGGTCTCGGCCACGACGGTGTCGAAGAAGGCACCGATCGTGCGCTCGGCGTCGGCCTTCGAGACGTTGGCTGCGTTGGCAACGGCTTCGATGAGTTCTGACTTGGTCATGGGTGTCCTTCGGTGTTCGTGGTCGACCCGCAGGTTTGCGAGCCGGATCCCCGCACCCGTCGGAGGGTGCCCTCGGTCGGCGCCGAGAACGAACCGTCGGTGACGTGGATCGACTCCATGTAACGGATCCAAATGACAACCGTGCAACTACCAATCTCGTTGCATTTGCAAGCGAGAGGTGGCTGTGATCTTTGAGTGTCAACGGTCCCAGGAGGTGGACATCACTCCGGGTCGGTCGCGCGACGCGTCTCACGCCGCGCGCCGGGGCGGACGTCGATCGATCACGGTGCCGCCATCCACCACTCGGGCCGTCGTGGCGACTACACAATCGGACGTTGATGGCCGACCCGCCCGCCGACCCGACCACCGGGTTCTCGATGCCGAGAGGTGATGCGTGACCGATCTCGCCCGACTCCGCCCCTCCCCGACGGAGCACCGTCCCGGCGAGGTCGCCGACGAACGACGAACCCGTCTCGTGCTCGACACCTCGGTCCTCGTTGCGGACCCGACGTGCCTGCACTCCTTCGGCGACGTCGACGTCGTGATCCCGCTCACCGTGATCGAGGAACTCGACGGCCTGAAGACGCGCAGTGACGAGGTCGGACGTTCGGCCCGCTCAGCCCTGCGCACCATCGAGGAACTGCGCGTGGCGAACGGTGGTTCGCTCGCCGACGGGGCCCCGATCGCCGGTGGACTGCTCCGCATCGAGGTCAACGGGGTCGACCACGGGCGGATGGCCGAGCACGGTCTCGACCTCGGCTCACCGGACAACCGCATCATCGGGGCCGCACTCGGGCAGTCGACTGCGGCGCCGACGGTCATGGTCTCGAACGACGCGGCACTGCGTATCAAGGCTGCTCACCTCGGCGTCACGGCCATCGAGCACCGACCGACCCGCGGCGCCCGGCGCGTGCAACCGGCCGGGTGGCACGTGACGGACGTCGAGCACGGGGTGGTCGACGCGATCTACCGGGATGGCGCGATCGACGTCGAGGACGTCGACTGGAGAGGGACCGGTGACCTCGGCGACCCGACGCCCACCGGCCTGCGTCGTGACGGGGCGGGAAGCCCGGCCCGCATCCGCGAGAACGAGTTCGTCGTCCTGCGGGCCGGCTCGCAGTCCGCCCTCGCCCGACGGCGCGGTGACGACCTGCTGCTCCTGCCCCACTCCACGCCGGAGCCGTGGGGCCTGCACCCGCGTTCGAAGGAGCAGCGTTTCGCCCTCGAGTTGCTCCTCGACCCCGACGTGGCGGTCGTGGCATTGGACGGGCGCGCCGGTACCGGCAAGACGATCCTGGCGATCGCCGCCGCCCTCGAGCAGGTCGTCGAGAACCCGGTCTACGAACGGGTCGCCATCTATCGACCGCTCGTCCCGGTCGGGCGAGCCGATGTCGGCTTCCTCCCCGGCGGACTCGACGAGAAGCTCGACCCGTGGATGTCGGCGATCCACGACGCCGTCGTGGCGCTCACCGACCGGCGGTCGAGCACCGACGCCCGTCGGCTCGTCGACGAGTTGACCGAGCGCGGGAAACTGTCGCTCGAATCGGTGACGTTCCTCCGCGGGCGGTCGCTCCAGCATCAGATCGTGGTCATCGACGAGGCGCAGAACCTCGAACCGGCGACGCTGCGGACGATCCTCACCCGTGTCGGCGAGGGGACGAAGGTCGTCTTCACGGGCGACACCAGCCAGATCGACGCCCCCTATCTCGGCGAGTCCAACAACGCTCTGGCGGTCCTCACGAACGCCTTCGCAGGGCAGGAGTGCTTCGGCCACGTGACGCTCCAGGCCTGCGAGCGTTCGGGGGTCGCCAGTCTCGCCGCCGAACTGCTCTGAGGGTCGGCTCGAAGGCGCGGTGCCGGCGCCCCACCCGGGTGGCCGACACCGGATCCGTCCAGCCGACCGTGACCGGCCCGCGGAGCCGTGTCCACGCCACCGCGATGGTTGCGGAATAGACGGATCCCAATTAGTGTTAATTGGACCATGTCTGCTGCAGAGACCCTCGAATTCCGTTCGGCCTCCGAACTCCCCCGCGGTGTCGATTGGCGCGAGTACGCGATGTGCAAAGGCCGACTCGAACTGTTCTTCGCCAAGAAGGCCGAGCGCCCGCAGGCCCGGGCCCGCCGCGAGGCCAAGGCCAACCTGCTGTGCAGCGCCTGCCCGGTCCGAATCCCCTGTCGTACCTTCGCCCGCCAGAATCACGAGTACGGGTACTGGGGCGGGGAGAACGAGGAGGACCGACACCTCCTCGGGTACACCGTCGCCGCACCGATCGGCATCCGGGCGCGCAACGCCTGACCGACGGTGACAGCCCTCCCCTAGGGTGAGGGCGTGCAGAACGAGGCCCACGGGACATCGCTCGGGCCCGGCCCGGCCCGGTCGAAGGCCACGTCGACCGAACCCCCGGTTTGCTCGAGGGTGTCCGTCATCGACCTCGAGACCGGTGGTCTCGACCCGTCCACCGACCCGATCCTCCAGGTCGCCGTGGTCCACGCCTCGATCGTCGGCCGCTACGGGATCGAGATCACCGACGAGTGGTGCACGACGGTCCGTCTCGACCGACCGTGGCGCCGCTACGGGGCACGGCACATCCACGGCATACGCCGCCATCGCCTGCTGCTCGCCCCGAGCATCGGCTCCACGATGCAGCGACTCGTCGACCGGTGCGAGAGCCGTCTGATCGTCGCGCACAACATGGCGTTCGACTGGTCGTTCATCCTCTCCGCCAGCGATCGGACCGGGATCCCCCCACCGGCGGGCGACCGGTTGTGCACGCTCGAGCTGTCGAGGTCCCTCGACCCCGGGCGCACGGTCTCACACCGCCTCACCGACATCGCCCGCCGCCTCGGGATCGAGCACGAGCACGCTCACGACGCGCTCGGCGACGCCCGCACCACAGCCCTCGTCCTCCCGCGACTGCTCGCCGCCCGCGACTGCGCTGATCAGGACCGGTAGCGCTCGAGGATCCGCTCGGCCACCTCGCGCCGGACGCGATCGCCACCGGCTGGCTCGACCACCCGCACCGCCGGCCCGAGACGCAGGAGCAGGCGGGCCAGCCACCGGTCGCTCGTCACGGCGAGGCGCACCCTCCACCAGCCCTCGTCGTCGGGACCGGACACCTCGTCCACCGGGTAGCGCTCGATGATCCACCGCCCCGCCGGGCCGACCTCGAGGACGACCCTCGACACGTCACCCTCGGCGAACCAGTCATCGGGGTCGGGCAGGTCGGACGGGACCGGCACCTCGGCCGGTCCGGCATCGACGACCGAGGAGATGCGGTCGATCCGGAAGGTGCGGAGTTCGTCGCTGCGATCATCGTGCCCGACCACGTACCAGTTGCCCTGGGTCGCGAAGACGCGGAACGGCGTGACGACACGCTCGGTCGACTCATCGGCCGTGTGCGACTGATGCACGATCCGCACTCGGCGCCGCTCGGCGACGGCATCGGCGAGTGCTGCCATCTCCGGCGGGCGCGGGGTGACCACGAGCACGCCGGTGTCGTCCTCACCGAGCCCCTCGGCCAGCTTGCGCAGGCCACGGTTCAACGCCCCATCGGGGTCCGCGCCCGGGAGTTGCATCGCCGCTCGGCCGGCGCTGAGCAGCTCGAACGCCTCCACCTGGTCGATGCGCAACGGCCGGGTGAACAGGCGCGGCACCCCCATGTGGATCGTGCCGTCGTCGATGAACAGGTCGATCATCTCGTCGACATACGGCGGCAGGCCGCACATCGACGCCAGTTCGAGGTCTCGGACGAGGGCCTCCTCGTCGACCCGGAAGCGCTCGGCCGCCTCGGCCACACTCACCTCGCCGCGCTCCATCAGCCACGGCAGGATCAGCAGCAGACGTCGCAGCCGCTCCGACGCCGGAACCGCGCTCACCGTGCCACCTCCTGCAACCACTCGATGATGTGGTCCCGGAGGTCGTCCGGCTCGAGCACGACGGCGTCCTCGAGCAGCCCGATGACCCACGACCGCAGTGCCCCGAGGTTCGCGTAGGGCACGGCGACCTCGATCGACCCGTCATCGTGCCGGGCGAGCACGCGCTCGGCTCCCAACTCGCGCTCCACCGCGACGGCCCGGCGGGGCGCAACGAGGATCCGAGCCGTGCGAACCCGGTGATGATCGGCGCCGAGCATCATCGGATCCGCCGGGAGCGCGGTCCGCAGGTCGAGGTCGGGCGGACGCTCGAACCTCCCCTCCCCGTCCAGCGTCGGGGAGCCCTCGACCCGATCGACCCGGAATGTCCGGCGCTCGCCGCGGTCGATGTCATGTCCGACGAGGTACCAGAAGCCGTCCCGGAGCACGAGTCCCCACGGCTGAAGCCGCCGGACCGATCCGGCGTAGCCGAAGGAGAGCACGGCCCGTCGGGCCACGGCGGTGCGCAGCGACGGGAGGACGTCGAGCTCGGGGAGGTGCACCCGCACCGGGCCGCCCTGGCCGTTGACGTGGCCACCCAGCTTCCACAGCGCCTCCTCCCCCGCCGGGGAGTCGGGACGCGTGGCCGCCAGCGCGACCTGGAGCGCCCGCACCTCGTCGGGCTCGAGACCGAGGTCGGGCAGTTCGAAGTCCTCCCGGCGCACCCGGTACGCCATCTCGCCGGCCCGGTCCCCCGACAGCGTCTCGGTCGAGATCACCACGCCGATCTCCCGCAGGGCCGCCTTGTCCCGCTCGAAGGCGGCCCGGCGAGCCTGCGCGGCGTCGGGGTACTGACCGGCGAGCTCGCCGGCGATCTGGACGAGCGTCAGCGGCTCGCGCGTCTCGAGCAGCAGTGCGAGGAGGTTCGTGAGTCGCTCGACCCGGTCCACGATCAGCGGCGGTACTCGTAGAAACCGCGTCCGGTCTTGCGCCCCAGCAGGCCGGCATCGACCATGCGGGACAGCAGCGGCGGCGGAGCGTAGAGGGGCTCCTTGAACTCGGAATAGAGGCTCTCGGCGACCGCCAGTGTCGTGTCGAGACCGATGAGGTCGGTGAGGCGCAGTGGGCCCATCGGGTGGCTGCACCCCTCGACCATGCCGACGTCGATGTCCTCAGCCGATGCGAAACCCGACTCCATCATCCGGATCGCGCTCAGCAGGTACGGGATCAGCAACGCGTTGACGACGAATCCGGCGCGGTCCTGGGAGCGGATGACCCGCTTGGACAGCCGGTCCACGGCGAACGACTCGGCCCGCACCGACGTCTCGGGCGAGGTCATGAGACTGGTGACCAACTCGACGAGGCGCAGGACCGGCACCGGGTTGAAGAAGTGGATCCCGACGACCTGCTCCGGCCGGCTCGTCGCCGTGCCGAGCTTCATGATCGGGATCGACGAGGTGTTCGAGGCCAGGATCGCCGCCGGATCGGTCAGGACCCGATCGAGGTCGCGGAACAGGTCGACCTTCATCGTCTCGTTCTCGATGATCGCCTCCACCACCAGCTGCCGGTCGGCCAGATCGGCGACATCGGTGGTGAACGACAGGCGGGCCAGCGCCGCGTCCCGCTCATCCTCGCTCATCTTCCCGGCGGTCAGGCCCCGATCGAGGGAGGTCACGAGGCGCGAGCGACCGGCCTCGGCCGCCTCGGCGGTGGCCTCGCGGACCATCACGTCGAGCCCGGCACGAGCGCACACCTCGGCGATGCCCGACCCCATGAGTCCGCAGCCGACGACTCCGACCCGTTCGATCGTGGTGGTGGACTCAACTGGGTTGGAGGCATCTGTCATGACGCCATTCTGACCGATGTCCCCTCGGGGGGCGTGCACGGGCAGACTGGCCGGATGGCCGACGGCGACACCCCGGACGCGGCTCGGCGGCGTCACCCGAGCGGCCGCCGCCCGGTGTGGAACGGCGAGCCGCACCCACTCGGCGCCACGCACGTCGACGACGGCACCAACTTCGCCCTGTTCTCCGGGGTCGCCGAGATGGTCGAACTGTGCCTGCTCGGCCCGGCCGACGCCGCCGGCCGACGCGAGGAGGAACGGATCGAACTCACCGAGGTCGACGGGCACATCTGGCACGCCCATCTGCCCGGGGTCGGCCCCGGGCAGCGCTACGGATACCGCGTCCACGGCCCATGGGACCCGGCACGGGGACTGTGGTGCAACCCCGCCAAGCTCCTCCTCGACCCGTACGCCCGCACCGTCGAGGGGGACGTCGACTGGGCGTCGGCGTGCTTCGCCTACGACCTCGATGACCCCGACCGTCCGAACCACGAGGACTCGGCGCGCCACGTCCCCCTCGGCGTGGTCTCGGACCACCGCTTCGACTGGGGCGACGACCGGCCGCCCAGGGTGCCCATGCACCGCAGCGTGATCTACGAGGCCCATGTCCGGGGGATGACGCTGCGCCACCCGGACGTGCCCGACCACCAGCGCGGCACCTACGCCGCCATCGCCCATCCGGCCGTGCTCGACCACCTCCTCCGCCTCGGGGTGACGGCCGTCGAACTGATGCCGGTGCACCAGTTCGTCCACGACCACCACCTCGCCCGACGTGGTCGACGGAACTACTGGGGGTACAACACCGTCAACTACTTCAGCCCCCATCACGCCTATCGGTCCCCGGGCCAGCCGAGCGAGCTCCACGAGTTCAAGTCGATGGTGCGCAGCCTCCATGAGGTCGGCATCGAGGTGATCCTCGACGTGGTCTACAACCACACGGCGGAGGGCAGCCACCTCGGTCCGACCCTGTCGTGGCGCGGCATCGACAACCACGCCTACTACCGGCTCGTCGACGGCGATCCCCGGCACTACCTCGACTTCACCGGGTGCGGCAACAGCCTGAACATGCGTCACCCGCACGTCCTGCAGCTGATCATGGACAGCCTGCGGTACTGGATCACGGAGATGCACGTCGACGGCTTCCGCTTCGACCTCGCCTCGGCATTGGCCCGCGAACTCTTCGAGGTCGACCGGCTCTCGGCCTTCTTCGACATCATCCAGCAGGACCCGGTCATCTCCCAGGTGAAGCTCATCGCCGAACCGTGGGACGTCGGCGAGGGCGGCTACCAGGTCGGACGCTTCCCGCCACGGTGGTCGGAGTGGAACGGCAAGTACCGCGACACGATGCGCGACTTCTGGCGCGGCGAGCCGTCACGCCTGGGCGAGTTCGCCCAGCGGATCACCGGATCGTCGGACCTGTACATGGCCGACACCCGCCGGCCGAGCGCCTCGGTCAACTTCATCACCTGCCATGACGGATTCACGCTCGCCGACCTCGTCTCGTACGACCACAAGCACAACCTCGCCAACGGCGAAGACGACCGCGACGGCGAGTCCCACAACCGCTCGTGGAACCACGGCGTGGAGGGCCCCACCGACGACCCGGCCGTCATCGCCCTGCGCGAGCGCCAGCGCCGCAACCTGATCACGACGCTGTTGATCTCCCAGGGCGTCCCGATGATCCTCGGCGGGGACGAGCTCGGCCGCACCCAGCACGGGAACAACAACGCGTACTGCCTCGACGACCCGACCTCGTGGTTCGACTGGGGATCCGTCGACCACGACTTCCTCGACTGGTGCTGTGACGTGGTGGCCATGCGCCACGACCACCCCGTGTTCAGACGACGCCGGTGGTTCAAGGGGCGACGCATCCGCGGTGAGGACGACCTCGCATGGTTCCGCCCGGACGGCGGCGAGATGACCGATGAGGACTGGGAGCAGGGGTACGCCAAGTCGATCGGGATCCTCCTCAACGGCGAGGCGATCTCGTCGACGGACCGTTTCGGAGAGCGCGTGGTCGACGACACCTTCTACTGCATCGTCTCGGCGAGCGAACTCGACCTCGAGTGGACGCTCCCACCGGAGCGCTGGGGTCGTACCTGGGAGGTGTGGCTCGACACCGCCGACCCGGACGGGTCCCGACCATCGCGACCCGGCCGTCGGGTGACCGCCGCGGACGCCATCACGGTGGGCGCGCGCTCGCTCATGGTGCTGCGCCGCACCGACCCCGCCCGCACCGACCGGTAGCGGGCGGCACGGGTCGCCTAGCCGCCGCGGTGCGAGCGGTACCACTCGATCGCGGCGCGCGTGGCTGCGTCGTGTCCGTCGAGCGGCCCGGATCCGATCAGGTCGGGCGTGATCCGACCGGAGAGTTCCTTGCCGAGTTCGACACCCCACTGGTCGAAGCTGTCGATCCCCCACACGACACCCTGCACGAACACGATGTGCTCGTGGAGCGCGATCAGCTGCCCGAGCACCGACGGGGTCAGGCGCTCGGCGAGGATCAACGTGCTCGGCCGGTCACCGTCGAAGTTGCGATGCGGCTCGTCGGCCGAGCGGCGACCGAGAGCCAGCGCCTGGGCCTGGGCGAGCAGGTTCGAGAACAGCAGGTCATGGTGCCCGCCCAGGCCGTGCCCGGCGGTGGCGAACCCGATCAGGTCGACCGGGATCACGTCGGTCCCCTGATGGAGGAGCTGGAAGAAGGCGTGCTGGCCGTTCGTGCCGGGCTCCCCCCACACCACCCCCGAGGTCGGCACGCCGACCGGCGCGCCGCCGAGGGTGACCGACTTCCCGTTCGACTCCATCTCGAGTTGCTGCAGGTGGGCGGGGAGACGGGCCAGGGCCGCCGAGTACGGCACGACGGCCCGCGAGGCGCGTCCGAGGACCGAGCGGTGGAGGATCCCGATCATGGCGAGCGTCACCACGGCGTTCTCGTCCAGTCGGCCGTCCGACAGCGTGGCACTCATGTGCTCATCGACGAGCCGCGCACCGGCCAGGAAGTCGGAGAAGCCATCGGGACCGATGGCGATCATCAGGCTCAGCCCGACCGCCGACCACACCGAGAAGCGACCCCCGACCCAGTCCCAGAAGCCGAGCATCCCCTCCGGGTCGATCCCGAAGTCGCGCACCCGCCCGGCATCGGTGGACACGGCGACGAAGCGCTCGGCGACGGCGTGCTCGCCGAGCGCATCGACGACCCATCGGCGGGCGGTGCGGGCGTTGGTCAGCGTCTCGACTGTGCCGAAGGTCTTGGAGACGACGATGAACACGGTGGACGACGGCTCGCAGACGGCGAGCACTCGGGCGATGTCGTCGCCGTCGACGTTCGACACGAAGTGCGTGCGCAGACGCGGGTGGGCATGGTCGGCCAGTGCCGAGACCGCCATCGCCGGTCCGAGGTCGGAGCCGCCGATCCCGATGTTCACGACATCGGTGATCGACCCATCGGCTCGGATGCGCTCGGCGACGGCGGCCATGTCGCGGAGCACGGCATGGACCTCGGGCACGACGTCGACACCGTCGATCACGAACGACGTCCCCGCCGGGGCGCGCAACGCCATGTGACCGACGGCCCGGTCCTCGGTCGGGTTGACGTGGTCGCCGGCCTGCATCGCCGCGAACCGCCCCGCGACACCGGCGGCCTCGGCGACCCCTCGGAGATCGGCCAGGAGACGATCGTCGACGGGCTGACGGGACCAGTCGAGTCGGAGGTCACCGACGGTGGCGACGTACCGCTCGGCACGGCCCGGGTCGTCGGCCAACAGGTCCCGGAGGTGGCGACGGACCGGTTCGACGGCCAGCAGGCGGCGGACCACGTCCGGGTGAGGTTCCACGGCGTGGACAGTACCGAGTCGGGCCCGGCCCATCTAGGTTGACGCCGTGGAACCCGACGTCCGTTCCGGCGTGCGCGCCGCGCTCGCCTGCTACGTGATGTGGGGCGGCTTCACGGCGTACTGGAAGCTCCTCGCCGACTTCCCGGCCCTGGATCTCGTCGGCTGGAGGATCCTCGCCGCCGGAACCGTGCTCGCCCTCCTGGTCGTCCGGCGTTCGACCGTCGGCGCCGTGGTGCTGGCCCTGCGCGACGCACCGGTCCGTCGGCACCTCGTGACCGCCGCCGCCCTGCTCGCCGTCAACTGGTCGACCTACGTCTACGCCGTGCTGGCCGATCGGGTGATCGAGACCGCCCTCGGCTACTTCCTGTCACCACTGCTCACCGTCGGCATCGGCGTCGTGCTCCTCGGCGAGCGACTCAGTCGCGCCAAGGGGGCGGCGATCGGCCTCGTCGGGATCGCCATCGTCGTGCTCACGGTGTCGTACGGCCGGCTGCCCTGGGTGGCGCTCGCCCTCGGCGGGAGTTGGTCGCTCTACGGTCTCGTCAAACGCCGGGTTCCCCTCGATCCGGTCGAGAGCCTGGCCGGGGAGGTGCTCGTGCTCGCGCCGATCGCCCTCGCCGTCGTCCTCCTGCGCCTCGACGCCCCGGCGGGGCTCGTGTCGACCGCGGTGGCGACCGACTGGGCCCTGGTGGCCGGCACCGGACTCGTGACGTCGATGCCGCTCCTCCTCTTCGCCCACGCGGCGCCACGGGTGCCCTTCACCCTGCTCGGACCGATGGGCTGGTTGATCCCGGTGATCAACCTGGGGCTCGGGTGGCTGGCGTTCGGCGAGGAGATGCCGGCGACCCGACTGGCTGGCTTCGCCCTCGTCTGGCTCGCCCTCGGCACGGTCGCCACCGAATCCGTCCTCGTCCAACGGCGACGGACGGTTCGCGTCACCCCGACGACCGATCAGGCTGGCACACTGTCACCATGACCCGCAGTCGGATCGACGACGGCGTGCCGGTCGCTGCCGGCTCAGGACCCGACGACCTGTCCTTCGACCGACTCGTCGCCCTGCAGGCGCTCGCCGACGGTGGGGCCGGAGGCGATGCCGGTGACGATCGCGACGGCTCGGGTGATGACGGGGCGGGTGACGACACGCCGGACTCGCCCCTGCCGTGGTGGCGCAGCAGGCTGAACCTCGGCGCGCTCGCCGTCACGATCGCGCTGGTCGCCGGGATGATCGGCTTCATGGCCGGCCAGGAGAGCTCGGTGCCCGACGCCGGAGAGGTGGACGTCGGCTTCCTGCAGGACATGCGCGGACATCACGAACAGGCCGTGCAGATGGGGTTCATCTTCCTCACGATCGACGACACCCACCCCGGCCTGCGGGCCATCGCCCGGAGCATCATCCTCGGTCAGGGCATCGACATCGGCCGCATGGTCCAACTGCTCCGGTCGATGGGCGCGGCGGAGGTCAACGAGTCCGGAGCGGCGATGACCTGGATGGGCATGTCCTCGGCGGTCGACGACATGCCGGGCATGGCCTCGCGCGAGCAGCTCATCGCACTCGGCAACGCCACCGGGTCGCAGGCGGACGAACTCTTCGTCGAGTTGATGACCGCACACCACATCGGCGGGGCCGACATGGCTCAGTTCGCCGCCGAACGGGCACTCGACCCCGAGGTCCGGGCGATGGCCGCCTCGATGGCGATGGCCCAGCGCGGCGAGATCGCCGAGTTGGCCGGGGTCCTGGCGTCGTCGGGGTCGTGATGCGGCGCCCTCGGGCGGTCGTCGTCACATCGCTGACCCTCGTCCTCGGTGGGTGCGCATCGGTCGGCGAGGTCAGCATCGTGTCGTCCCGCCCTCTGGCGGACACCTCGGCGGATTCCGAACCGGCCGACGGGGCGACCACGGCGACACCCTCCACGACCGTCGGGGAGGCACCGACGACGACCGCCCCGTCCTCGCTCCCCCTCGTCGACATCGACCTCGCCGACGTGATGGACATCGGCCGACTGGCCGGGCTGACCGACGACGACCCGCTGCTGGCCGCTGCCATCGCCGACATCGACGAGTGGGCCGCCGAGGTCCTGCTCGGGTCCTACGGGATCGACGACGCCCCGCTCACCGGCGGCATCCACGCCGGGCACCCGGGGCGGGAGGACGCGATCCCGGGATGCGGCGAGTCCGAGACCGACCCGGACGACCTCCGGGAGTACGTCGCCCTCTACTGCCGGGGAGCCGACTTCGTGGCCGTGGACGCCAGCCCCGACGGGCTCCTCGGCGACCTCGTCGACGAGCACGGACCGCTGACGATCGCCGTCGTCATCGCCCACGAGTACGGACACGCGATCCAGGAGAGGATCGGTGCCCTCGATCTGGCGCTGCCGACAGTCGTCACCGAGCAGCAGGCCGACTGCCTCACCGGGGCGTGGCTCGGACGGGCGTCGGACGGCACCTCGTCGCTCCTGCGGGCCGGACCCGACGCCGTCCGCGCCGGACTGATCGCCCTCGTCAACGTGCGGGACCCGCTCGGGGTCGCGACGACCACGCCCGGCGGGCACGGCACCGCCTTCGACCGTGTCGGGGCGTTCCAGGACGGCTTCGACGGGGGTGCGCCGGCGTGCGTGCCGCTGCTCGAGGAGCCGCGCGAACTGATGCCGAACGAGTTCACCAGTCTCGATGACTACCTGCGCGGTGGCGACGCGCCGTACGACTGCACGTTCGACCGCGACCCGGAGTGCGTCCCGTCCTGGGAGTTCCTCGGCGCCGACCTCGACGAGTTCTGGTCACTCGCCACCGACTCGACCGTGACCGTTCTCCCATCCCCCGGACCACCCACCTCGGGGGCCGCACGGGACTGTCCCGACGCCGTCGTGATCGACGGGGCGATCGAGGTGTGTCCGCTCGACAGCACGGTGCGCTTCGACGAGTCGGTGGTGCGACCGCTGTACGACGAGGTCGGCGACTTCGCCCTCGGCTACCTGCTCGGGGCGGCGTGGACGGAGCTCGTGATCGCACCCGGGTCGGTCGGCGCCGAGGAGGGATCCACGGAGCTGCTCCGCGACTGCCTGGTCGGCGTGTGGGTGGCCGACATCACCACCGGCCGACGACGCGACCCGCGCCGGTCGAGCACGGTGGTCACCTCGCCCGGAGACCTCGACGAGGCGATCATCACGATCCTGACCCTCGACGGCGAGGGCGGAGCCGATTCCGTGGACCGGATCTCCGCCTTCCGCTCGGGGGTGCTGGGCGGCTTCGAGGCCTGCGCCTGAACCCTGCCGATTCAGGGGTCGCCGGAATCGGGCGCAGAGGTGCTCGTCACCGACGGCGTGGCCGGCAGGTCGGCGTCGTCCACCGGGTTCGCCGAGTCGGTGGCGGGGGTGCCGGGGCCGGACGCGACCGTGCTGGTCGAGGTCGGGACGGTCGTCGTCGTGGTCGTGGTGGTGGTGGTCGTCGACGTGGTCGTCGTCAACTCCGGTGGCGTCTCGGCCCACCAGCTCGGGAGGCTCTCGTCGTAGGTGACGTCCTCGGGTTCCTTCTCACCGTTCCACACCAGCACCGAATCGCCCAGTTCGACGAGCGACTGGAAATACTCCGAGATGTGCATCGGGATGCGGACACACCCGTGCGACGCCGGCTCGAGCGGGACGTTGAGGGCACCGTGCACGGCGATCCCGAAGTTGAAGTAGACGGGGTCCCACATGTCGCCGAGCGGACCGTTCCGGATCCCGGCGACCTTGCGGTCGTAGCGGAAGACACCGCCGGGCGTCTTCGCGTAGGCGCACACGTACTCGGTCACCGGCTCCTCGAGCAGGTCACCGGAGTTGTCGGTGTCGTAGGTGACCTCCTCGCAGTACACCGCCGGCTGGCCGAACTCGTCGAGCTCCCCGGAGGAGATGTGGGTGACCAGGACCGGGACGTCGAGATGGAACACGACCATGACCTGCTCGGGCAGGTAGATCTCGGTGTGGTCGAGCAGACCCCCGGTCGAGCGCCGCGGCCGGATGTCGATCGGGTCCTGCATGCGGTCCCACATCGCCGGGGTCACGCGTCCGGTGGCCTCGGTGCGCGGGGTCCCGAGGACGAGCTTCTCGAACGCCCACACCGCCTGCGTCGTCATCGTGCCGAAGATGCCGTCGACGGGACCGGGGTCGAAGCCGATCGCGTGCAACCGCTCCTGCACCATCGTCACCTCGGCCCCGGCGGACCCGCGCTCGAGCGTCGTCGACAGCGGGACCTTGACGACGGGCGGGTCCGTCGTCGGCACCGGGGCGGTCGCCGGATCGACCGTCGTCGAGGCGGCAACCGGGTCGACGGGGGTCTCGGCACCGGTGTCGTCCCCCTCGGTCGCCCCGATGACGACCACCACCACGAGGAACAGCGACGCGGCCAACGCCGGTACCCAGCGCCGTGGAACGCCGGGGATCGGGGATCGGGGGGTGGGACGGTCGTTCACATCGCGCAGGTCGGGTCTCGGCCGAACGACCCCACGATACCGACGGGTCACCGCCCCGTCATCGCGGCCCGGCGATCGGGCGGACGTCGGCGAGGTCGCGTCGCAGGCCCCACATCTCACGCACGATGCGCAGGATCACGCCGGGGGACGACAGCGTCGACGTGCCCCTGGTGCGCGGGAAGTAGTCGACACCCATCTGCATCACCTCGAAGCCGGACCGTGTGGCGCGGATGATGAGCTCGGCATCGATGAAGGACCCCTCGGACTGCAGCTCGACGTGGTCGAGGACCCGTCTGCGCACGAGCTTGCAGGCGAAGTTGATGTCGCGCACGCGGACCCCGAAGACCGCCTTGACCAGCCAGTTGTAGGCGAAGGTGTACACGGCGCGCAGCACACCCTCCCCCGTCCGGTCGAACCGGTAGGCGCTGACGATGTCCGCCTCGTACTCGCGCATCAACCGCACGATCCTCGGTAGTTCGTTCATGTCGAAGGGCAGGTCGGCGTCGGTGTAGAGCACGAGGTCCCCGGTCGCCGCCGCGAAACCCGACTTCATCGAGCCACCGAGTTTGCGGTTCACCTCGTGGTGGACGACACGCACCCGCGGATCCTCGGCCGCCAGCCGGTCGGCGATCGCCGGGGTCGCGTCCGTCGATGCGTCGTCGACGATGATCAACTCGAATCCCCCGATGTCACCGGTGACCACGAGGCGCTCGGCCGCTCGCCGGGCGTAGGCGACGGCCCGCTCGATGTACTCCTCCTCGTTCCACATCGGGAAGAACACCGAGAGCTTCGCGAAGGCCGGCGTGCCGGGTGACTCACTCGCCATCGCGGTGAGGCTATCGAGCGGACCGGGTGCGGCCCCGGGGACGGATCGGTGGGACAAGGGGGCCTCCGTACACTGAGGGGATGTCATCGGCGTCGGGCGACGGACACGACGGCACGGCACCGACCCCGGCCGTCGGCGCGCTGACCACCGGCTGGAGACTCGCGCTGCTGGTCGCCTGGGGAGCCGTGATCGTCGGGCTCGCCGCGGTCTGGGCGGCCAGTCGACAGATCGGTCTGAGCACCTGGTGGCTGGCCCCGGGGATGGACGGGGTCGCGTCCGTCGTGCGGCTCACCCCCTTCATCACCCCCATGACGATGGTCGTGCTGATCCTCCTCCGTCAGCCACGGCTGTGGCTCGTCGGTCTCGTCGCCGGGACGCTCACGATGGTGATCGGCCTCGGCGACCTCGGCCGTGTCGATGGCCTGGCGGTCGTCGAGATCCTGCTCGGGGCGAGTGGGGCCGCCGCCTCGGCCGCCGCCTGGACCGGCACCTACCGGGACGGCCGACGGTAGGTTCACTCGTCATGTCGAACGTGCTGATGTCACTGCCCGCCGGGGAGCGTGTCGGGATCGCCTTCTCCGGCGGCCTCGACACCTCGGCGGCCGTCGCGTGGATGCGCGAGGGCGGCGCCGTGCCCTACGCGTACACCGCTGACCTCGGCCAGTACGACGAGCCCGATCTCTCCGGCGTGCCCGACCGCGCCACGACCTACGGCGCCGAGGCGGCGCGCCTCATCGACTGCCGAGCCGAACTCGTCCGAGAGGGCCTGATGGCACTGCAGTGCGGCGCCTTCCACATCTCGACCGCCGGCCGCACGTACTTCAACACCACGCCGCTCGGACGGGCGGTCACCGGGACCCTGCTCGTGCGGGCCATGGCCGACGACAGCGTCGACATCTGGGGCGACGGGTCCACCTACAAGGGCAACGACATCGAACGCTTCTACCGCTACGGCCTGATGGTCAACCCGCGCCTGCGCATCTACAAGCCCTGGCTCGACCCGGCCTTCGTCGACCAACTCGGGGGTCGCACGGGGATGAGCGAGTTCCTGCGGGCCCGGGACCTGCCCTATCGCGATCCCGTCGAGAAGGCGTACTCCACCGATGCCAACATCTGGGGTGCCACCCACGAGGCCAAGGCCCTCGAGGAGCTCTCCACCGGAATGGAGATCGTCCGCCCCATCATGGGCGTCGCCCACTGGGACCAGGCAGTCGAGATCCCGGCCGAGGACGTCACGATCCGCTTCGAGGAGGGCTGGCCCGTGGCGATCGACGGGGTCGAGTACGACGACCAGGTCGCCCTCGTCATGGCCGCCAACACCATCGGCGGACGCCACGGCCTCGGGATGAGCGACCAGATCGAGAACCGGATCATCGAGGCGAAGTCGCGGGGCATCTACGAGGCACCCGCCCTCGCCCTGCTCCACATCGCCTACGAGCGTCTCGTCACCGCCATCCACAACGAGAACACGATCGAGAACTACCGGACGATGGGTCGGCGACTCGGTCGACTGCTCTACGAGGGTCGCTGGTTCGACCCGCAGAGCCTCATGCTGCGGGAACCTCTGCTGCACTGGGTCGGCGCCGCCGTCACCGGAGAGGTCACGCTGCGGTTGCGGCGCGGTGACGACTACTCGATCCTCGACACCACGGGGCCGAACCTGACGTACCAGCCCGAGCGCCTCTCGATGGAGCGGGTCGAGGACGCCGCCTTCGGCCCGATCGACCGCATCGGCCAGCTGACCATGCGCAACCTCGACATCGCCGACTCCCGGGACAAACTCGACGTCTACCGCCGGGTCGGCACGCTCGGCAGCGGCGGACGACTCGAACTCGACCCCGGCCGCGACTGACGTTCAGTCCCGGCCGGCCGCGTCACGCGACGCGATGAGCGCCGCCAGCAGCGCGACCCGTCCGGGCATCGTGTCGACCAGCACGTGCTCGTGCTCGGCGTGAGCCCCGCCGCCCACGGCGCCGAGTCCGTCGAGCGTCGGGACACCGAGGGCGGCCGTGAAGTTGCCGTCGCTCGCCCCGCCGACCGCCACGGCCCGCAGCGTCGGGTCGTGCTCGAGCGCGACCGGCAGCAGCGTGGCCGCAGCCGACTCCGGCATCGGAGGCCGACCGATCGCGCCGAGCACCTCGATGCTCGCCGCCGCGTCGACCGGCGCCAGCGACCGCATCGCCACCTCGATGCGTTCCCGCTCGTGGGCACTGGTGACCCGGACATCGACCTTGACCCGGGTCTCGGCCGGCACGACGTTGTCGGCCGTGCCACCGGCGACGACGGTCGGTGTCACGGTGGTTCCCGCCGCCACGTCCCCGAGCGTCGCGATGTACTGGATCTGACGGGCGGCCTCGACGAGCGAGTTGACACCCAGATGGGGCTCGAGTCCGGCATGGGCGGCTCGCCCATGGACGACCACCTCGAACGTGCCGGTCCCCTTGCGCCCCGACTTCAATGCACCGCCGTCGGCGCTCGGCTCGAGGACCAGCACGGCGCCGCAGGCGACGGCGCGCTCCTCGAGGAGCGCACGGGACGAACCCGAGCCGATCTCCTCATCGCAGGTGATGAGGATCTCGACGTGGCTGGCATCGGTCACGGCGGCCACTGCGTGCACCGCCTGCACGATGCCGGCCTTCATGTCGAACACCCCCGGGCCGGTCGCCCGTCCGTCGACGACCGCGAACGGACGACGGTCGAGCGTGCCGAGCGGGAACACCGTGTCGTGGTGCCCGAGGATCAGCACGCGTGGCTCCCCGCCGCCCGACCAGTGGACGTGCGGGCCGGCGGGTCCGTCGACGAGGCGCGCCGGGCGCCCGGTCCGACGCTCGATCAGAGCGGCGACCGCCGCCGCCGAGCTCTTGAGCGCATCGCGGTTCGACGAAGGTGACTCGACCTCGACGAGGAGTCGCAGGTCGTCGACCATCGCCTCGAGCGACACCCCGGAGCCGTCCACCAGCACGCCGACACGCTAGCCGAGCGGGCCGGCCCACACGGCGGGGTCGAGTTCGCCCCGACGGGGCGGGTCAGCGCCGCGACGACCGACGACGACGGCGGCGGCGGCCACCCCGGCGCGCACGGCGGCCGACAACCCGTCACGGTCGGGCACCCCGTCGCCGACGGCGACCAACCGGGCGAGGAAGCCGGCGTCGAAGGTGTCCCCGGCCCCGATCGTGTCCACCACCGCCACCGAGGGGACGGGCTCGGTCCAGACCCCGCTCGCGCAGTGCACCGTCACGCCGGCGGCCCCGGCGGTCGCGATCACCACCGATGCGCCGAGCGCGTGCAGACGTCCGACGGCGTCGGCGGTCGGCACGTCGGGGAAGATGTAGCCGAGGTCCTCGTCACTGACCTTCACGACATCGGCCAGGGCCACGACCCGCAGCACGCGCTCGACGAAGGGCTCCCGGGCCGGTACCACCCGGGGCCGACAGTTCACATCGACCATGATCGGCAGCCGCCCCGCCGCCACACCCAGCATCCCCTCGACGGCCTCGGCCACGGAGTCGAACACGAGCGCCAGGCCACCGGTGAAGAGCCAGCCGGCCGGCGGGACGGTCAGGTCCGGCACGACGGTGCACGAGGTGCCCTCGACGTAGAAGCGATAGTCCGCCGAGCCGTCGGCATCGACCTCGGCGAGGGCGAGCGTCGTCGGCTCGGCGCAACGGCGCACCCGGTCCGTCGCGACCCCGTCGGCGACGAGGGTGTCGAGCAGTCGACCGCCGAATCGGTCCTCGGAGATCGCCGCCCGCAGCCCCACGGGGACGTCGAGGCGTCCGAGGGCGCGGGCCGTGTTGAAGGGCGCCCCGCCGAGCACCGCCGCAAGACCGCCGTCCGGGGTGCTGACGAGGTCGACCAGGGCCTCGCCGACGACCGTGACCGCGCCGGGAGCAGCCGGGGAAGCCGCGTCCGACCGCGGGGGACCGAGGGGGACCGGGGCCGACATCGCAACAGATTGTCAGGCCACGCGCACGAACCGTCGACTCTCCTGCGAGGATGGGGCACCATGTCGCTGCTGACCGCCGTCGCCTTCGTGGTCGGGGTCGTGGGCCTCGTGGTCGGCGCCGAGTGGCTGGTGCGTGGCGCGGCACGGCTCGCGGCTCGCACCGGTCTGTCGGCCATCGTGATCGGCCTGACGGTCGTCGCCTTCGGCACGAGCGCCCCCGAACTCGCCGTGTCCCTCGGGGCCGCCCTCGGTGGTGAGAGCGACATCGCGCTCGGCAACGTCGTCGGCTCGAACATCGCCAACATCCTCCTGGTGCTCGGCCTGTCGGCGGTCGCCGGCGGTGGCCTGTACGTGGCCCAGCGGATCGTCCGCATCGACGTGCCGATCATGATCGCGGTCTCGGCAGCAGTCCTGCTGCTCGGCCTCGACGGTCGCCTCGGCCGGATCGACGGCGCCCTCCTCACGGTCACCCTCGTGACGTACCTCACGTGGCTGGTCGTCGCCAACCGTCGCGAGGCGAGCTCGACCGCCGATGAGGACCACGACGACATCCCCGACGCCGTCGAGCTGGAGGAGGAGTACAGCGAGGGTCTGTCGGCCGGTGTACTGCGGGCCGAGCCGGTGTGGCGTGACCTCCTGTTCCTCGTCGCCGGTCTCGGGCTGCTGGTCGTCGGCGCCCAGGCGCTCGTCGGTGCGGCCACCGACATCGCCACCTCCCTCGGGGTCAGCGAGTTGGTGATCGGGCTGACCGTCGTCGCCGTCGGGACGTCGCTCCCCGAGATCGCCACCTCGGTGATCGCCGCCGCCCGGGGGCAACGCGACCTCGCCGTGGGCAACGCAATCGGCTCCAACCTGTTCAACATCATGGCGGTGCTCGGGATCTCATCGATCATCACGCCGATCGGCGTGAGCGACAGCGCCCTCGGGTTCGACCTGCCGTTCATGCTCGCCGTCGCCGTGGCCTGCCTCCCGATGTTCGTCAACGGCTTCGTGTTGAAGCGGTGGGAGGGGGCGGTCTTCCTCGGCTACTACGTGGCCTACCTCGTGTGGCTCGGCCTCAAGGCGGCCGAGAACGGCTTCGAGGGCACCTTCTCCCTCGCCATGCTCGGCTTCGTGGTTCCCATCACGGCACTGACGCTCGCCGTGGTCGGCTGGCGGGGCTGGAGCGCCTGGCGCGCCGGCACGATCGTCCCCCACGCCTGAGCGGCGCTCAGGCGGTGGCCGCCACCATCGCCGCACCGACGATCCCCGCCGAGTTCGCCGAGTGGGCGACCACCACCTCGCAGTCGGTCACGAGGTGCGGGACCCACTGTTCGGGGGTGCGGCTCACCCCACCGCCGAGGATGACCAGGTCGGGTGAGAGCAGGCGACCGACCACGTCGAGCACGTCGTCGACCCGACCGGCCCACTCCCGCCAGTCGAGCCCGTCGCGTTCGCGGGCGCTCGCCGCGGCCCACCGTTCGATCGAGTCACCCCGGAATTCGAGGTGCCCGAGTTCGGTGTTGGGGACCAGGTGGCCGTCGATGAACACGGCGGAGCCGATGCCGGTGCCGAGGGTCAGCATCACGACCACGCCCCGGTGCCCCCGACCGGCCCCATGTGCCATCTCGGCGATCCCGGCCGCGTCGGCATCGTTGAGCACCGTCACGGGACGACCGAGGACGTCGGCGAACAGCCTCGCCGCATCGGTGTCGATCCAGCTCGGGTCGATGTTGGCCGCCGAGCGAACGACCCCGTGACGCACCACCGACGGGAGCGCCACCCCGACGGGCCCGGACCAGGCGAAGTGATCCGCGAGCTGCCCGACGACCGCTGCGACGGCCGCCGGCGTCGCCGGACGCGGCGTCGGGATCCGATGGCGTGCGGTCACCGTCGCCCCGTCCGCCACCCGCACCGGAGCGGCCTTCATGCCGGTACCGCCGATGTCGACCCCGAGGGCGATCCCCGACGCACCGGTCGTCATGGTCTCGGGACCGTCGCTCAGGCCCGCGCCCGGGTCCGACGAAGCAGCGGGTCGGCCAGGCCGAGGGCGCGGTCGGCGAGTCGCAGCACACGCCCCGAGGCACCGGGGGTCTCGGCATCGACGAGGTTCCCCATCACCTGGAGGGTGATCCCGGCAACCGCCTGGGTCCCCACGGCGACCCGCAGGCCGCTGCGCAGCAGCCACGGGTGACCGATCACGAAGGCGAAGCGCCGGCCGGTGCGCAGGAACGAGTCGAAGCGCTCACCCACCGCGCGGTCGTACGCCACGGGCGCCGTCGCCGGGGACTCGAGGAAGGACCGCGCCGCCAACATGCCCGATTCGAGCCCGTAGTCGATGCCCTCACCGTTCATCGGGTTGACGAGGCCGGCGGCGTCACCCACGGCCACCCACCCCGGCCCGTGGCGGCGCACCACACTCATCGGCAACCGCCAGGCCCGAGGACGCTCGAGGTTCTCACCGAGGCTCCAGGCTTCGCCGACGATGGACCGGTACGACTCGAGCAGGGTGTTGAGATTCAGCTTCCGGAAGCCCTTCATCGTCGAGAGCGCACCGACACCGATGTTGACGGTGCCGTCACCGCACGGGAACATCCAGCCGTACCCGGGAACCGGGGTGCCCTCGGCATCGCGCAGGGTCAGGCAGGCCTCGAGCATGTCCTCGGCGTGACGCGGGGTCTCGGCGTAGGCGCGGATCGCCAGGCCGAACGGCTCGTCGGCGACGCGTTCCGCCCCGATGGCCCGGGCCACCCGGCCCGGGGCGCCAGCGGCGACGACCACCATGTCGGCATCGATCCGGGTCCGGCCCGATGCCGACTCGACGTCGACCCCGGTGACGCGGTCCCCGTCGAGGACCGGCTCGGCGGTGCTCTCGAAGCGGATGTCGGCTCCGGACGCGGCGGCGGCGTCGATCAGAGCTGCATCGAGGCGCCGGCGGGGCCACACGGCACCGTGCGCCGGGAAGCGCGAACCGCCCGGCCACGGGAGCTCGCGCACCTGTCGACCCGCGATCATCCGCAGTCCGGCGATCCGATGGGCCCCGTCGAGCGGGATCCCCAGATCGTCGAGCGCAGCGACGGCGCGCGGGGTCAGGCCGTCACCGCAGACCTTGTCACGACCGTGGGCACCGGCCTCGAGGACCACCACCCGCGCCCCGGCGCGCGCTGCGGTGATGGCGGTCGCGGCCCCGGCCGGCCCACCGCCGATGACGACGAGATCGGCTCGTTCGGGGGCGCTCATCGGTCGTCACCGGCGATCCGCTGGTGGTGGCGGATCACCTCGGCGACGATGAAGCGGAGGAACTTCTCGGTGAACGCCGGGTCGAGGCCGGCGGACTCGGCGAGCGTCCGGAGGCGGTCGACCTGGGCGCGCTCGCGGGCCTCGTCGGCCGCCGGCAAGCCAGCGGCAGCCTTGTACTCGCCGACCGCCTGGGTGATCTTGAAGCGCTCGGCCAGCATGTGCACGAGCGCGGCGTCGATGTTGTCGATGCTCGCCCGGTAGGTGGAGAGTCGTTCGTCGGTCACGGTGCTGCTCGTTCGCTTCGGCGGGCGCGGACCGCCCGACCGGAAGAGACGCTACCGGTCCCCGTCCGCGGCCGCCCAGACCTGCGGCGGCTACGGTCCGCAGCCATGGCATCGACCCGGAGTTCGCTGCGCACCCGCTGGGCCGACGGCGCCGAGACCCTCGGAGCCTGGCTCACCCTGCCGTCGACCGCGGCTGCCGAGATCGTCGCCCGCCTCGACGTCGACTACGTGTGCGTCGACCTCCAGCACGGTCTCGTCGACGGCTCCGACCTGCTCCAACTCGTGCAGGCGATCGAACTCGCCGGTGGTCTGCCGATCGCCCGGGCCCCCTGGAACGAGCCCGGGGCCATCGGCCGCATCCTCGATGCCGGCTGCCACGGGGTCATCGTGCCGATGGTCAACTCGGTCGAGGAGGCGGCGGCAGCCGTCGCCGCCGGGTCGTACCCCCCGTCGGGCCGTCGCAGCTGGGGCCCGATGCTGGTCGCCGGCCGTCACGACGACTACCGGCCCTGGGCCGATGGGAACGTCACCGTCATCCCCATGATCGAGACGGTCGAGGCACTCGAGGCGTTGGACGGGATCTGCGCCCTCGACGGGGTCCGGGCGGTGTACGTCGGACCATCGGACCTCGCCATCAGCCTCGGCCTCGGCCCGTCCGGCAACGACGGACACCCGGTGTTCGACGCTGCGCTCGCCCGGGTGGTCGAGACGTGCCGTCGGCACGGTGTGGTGCCGGGGGTCCACTCCGACGCGGCGACAGCCGATCGTCGGCGGTCACAGGGCTTCAGGATGATCACCGTCGCCGCCGATGTGGCGGTGCTCGCCGCCGGCATGGCCGAGGCCGTCCGGCAGGCGCAGCCCCCGGGCTGAGTCCGGTACCGGCGGCGTCCGACCGCCGGCTCTCAGGTCGCCGAGGTCCGGGCCACCACGATCCGGTCGTGACCGCTGGCGTCGCGCACGACCTCGATCCCGACCAGTCCCCCGCCGTCCAGGAGTGACCGGACCGCCTGCCCCTGGTCGAATCCGATCTCGAGCACGAGCGTCCCTCCGGGCCGCAGCCGCGACGGGACGGTCTCCGCGATCCGGCGGAGGGCCGAAAGGCCGTCCGGTCCGGCGAGGAGTGCCCGTGCCGGCTCATGGGCGGCCACGATCGGCTCGAGGTGCGGGGAGCCCTCGGCGACGTAGGGCGGGTTCGACACGATCACGTCGAACGCCATGCCCGCCGGGAGGGCCTCGGCCCACGATCCGAGCGCGACCCGCACGTTGCGGGCGGCCCGACCGATCCCGGCGAGGTTCGCCCGCGCCACCTCCAGCGCGTCGGGGTCGACATCGGTGATCCACACCTCGGTGTCGTCGAGGGGCAGTTCGACCGCCATCGACAAGCCGATCGCGCCGGACCCGGTGCCGAGGTCGGCGACGCGGCGCGGGCCGGGCACCCGGGAGGCGATCTCGATCGCGAGTCCCGCCACCTGCTCGGTCTCGGGACGCGGGATCAGGACCCGCTGGTCGACGGCGAGGTCGAGGTGTCGGAACGACCAGCGCCCGAGTACGTACTGCAGCGGTTCCCCGGCGCGCAGGCGACCGACCATCACCTCGAGGTGGCGCACCATGCGCTCGGTGACCTCCTCGGTGAGGACCGGTCCGATCGGGGGCACCCCGACGGCCGCCTCGACGAGCCAGCGCGCCTCGGGTGCGGGGACGACACCCTCGAGCTCGCGCAGGAGGTCGCCGACGGTGGTCGTCACACTGTCCCCTCCCTGAGGAGACGTTCGCGTTCACGGGCGAGGAGGGGTTCGACGACATGGTCGAGGTCGCCGGCGAGGACGTCGGCGAGCCGGTGCACGGTGAGCCCGATCCGATGGTCGGTCACCCGGTTCTCCTTGGCGTTGTACGTGCGGATCTTCTCGCTGCGACCACCGCCACCGAGCTGTGAGCGGCGCTCGGCGGAGCGCTCGGCATCGCGGTCGGCGAGCAGTCGTTGGTGGAGCCGGGCCCGCAGCACCTGCATGGCCCGGAGCCGGTTCTGCAGTTGGCTCCGTTCGTCCTGCATCGTCACGACGATCC
Organism: Actinomycetota bacterium; assembly: GCA_041164245.1. GTDB lineage: Bacteria > Actinomycetota > Acidimicrobiia > Acidimicrobiales > Ilumatobacteraceae > Casp-actino5. The sequence goes on from JBEAPU010000083.1 coordinate 26,995, forward strand.
CGGTCGGACGATGGGTGATCCGCACCGCCGAGTCGGTGGTGTTGACGTGCTGGCCTCCGGCCCCCGAGGAGCGGTAGACGTCCACGTCGAGATCCCGCTCGTCGATGTCCACCTCCACCTCGGCCATCTCGGGCAGGACGGCGACGGTCGCCGACGAGGTGTGGATCCGGCCTTGGCTCTCCGTGGCCGGAACCCGTTGCACCCGATGTGGTCCACCCTCGAGGTGCAGGCGCTGCCAGGCATCGTCACCGCGCACGACGAAGGTCACCTGGTTCACGCCTCCGAGATCGCTGGCGTCGAGCGACAGCACCTCGACGGCCCAGCCGCGCCGCTGCGCATAGGCGCGGTACATCGCCAGCAGGTCGCCGGCGAACAGGTTCGCCTCCTCACCGCCCTCGGCACCCCGGATCTCCATGATCACGGCCCGACCGGCGTCCGGGTCGGGAGGGATCAACAGCTCGCGGACCCTGGCGAGGAGGTCACGGCGGCGATCGGCGATGCGATCGAGCTCCTCGACCAGGGCCGGCCGCTCCCCGGGATCGGCCACCTCCAGGAGCTCTGCTGCCGCACCGGCGTCGGCGTCGAGCGCGCGATGCTCGGCGAGGGCCGCCACCACCGGTTCGAGTTCGCGGTAGCGACGGCTGACCCGGCGCAGCTCGACGGGGTCGGCGGCGGTGGCCGGATCGGCGAGGCGAGACTCGAGTTCCCGATGCTCGTCGGCGAGGGCGGCGAGTCGACCGACGATCCCGTCGTCGGAGCTGCCGTCGGTCTCAGCCGACATCGTCGACCGTCCGGATCTCCGTCGGCACACCGGCGACGGCACCCATGGCGTCGAGCACCGGGAGGCGGTTTCGAGCGGGGACGACGACGACGAGTCGATCGACTCGGTGTCCGAGCCAGTGTCGGGTGTCGACGGCGTCGACCAGTGCCCCGAGGTCGACACCCGTCGTGCACGCGATCAGTGCGGGGGCACCGTCCACCGTGCCGATCAGGTGCGCCGGAGCCGGTTCGGAGAGGTTGCGCCGCCGGAGCGCCCCGGCGACGGCTCGGGCGTCGGTCGCGACCGATGCCGTCGGATCGGTCAGCAGTCGGTGCCGCAGGTACCGCTCCGGGGCGAGTCGGTTGAGCGGGTGCGGGTCGGCGCCGGGTCGACGGTGCGAACGAACGACTTCGACGATGCGGGCGAGGGAGTCGAGTGCCGGGACGTCACCGTGCAGCATCCCGAAGGCCTCCCGATCGTGGGCGCCGACCCCGACCTCGAGCCGCGGGCCGGAGTCGGTGTCGACGACCCGGCACACCTCGAGACCGGCCACCTCGCCGGTGAGCACCCCGTGTTCGAACACCGGGTCTGCCCCGGCGGCGACGAGGGACGGCACGAGCGCCTCGACGTCCTCGGCGGGTGCGGGTTCCGGACCGGCGACGGAGGCGGGCACGGCACGCCGCTCGCGCCCCGCCAGGAGGAACACGGCGATCGGGATTCCCCACTGGCTCGCCCGACGGGCCACGGTCCCGGCCTCGTCGTGGCACGACTCGGGCACCACGATCGTCACACCGTCGGCCGCGCCGCGCACGGCACGGGCGATCACGGCACCGAGGGCGTGCTCGGGACGATCCTCGAGCCACGCCCACAGGTGGCCTCCGGAGGTGAGGACGGCTCCCCCGGGGATGGGGTCGGCCGTCGAACCGGGCCTCGCTCCGTCGTCGCGGGCGATGCCGGCGAGCGCGGCCGCGATCAGGCCGGGCCGTCGGGAGTCGTGATCAGTCACGCGTCCGGTGGCCGTCGGCCACCGTCACTTCTTGGCGCGCTGGCCGTAGCGCTTGTTGAAGCGCTCCACCCGGCCACCCGCGTCGACCAGCTTCTGCTTGCCGGTGAAGAATGGGTGGCACTCGTTGCAGAGCTCGAGGATCTGCTCGCCGGGCTTGGTCGAGCGGGTCTCGAAGGCGTTGCCGCACGAGCAGCGAACGGTGACGACGTCGTATCGGGGATGGATCTCGGACTTCATTGGGCACTCCTGATCGAGGACGGGGGAAGGGTATCGGGCGGTCGGCCGATGCGCTCTCACATACCGGGTTGCTTCGCGACCTCGGCCAGGAACTCGTCGTTGGTGCGGAATGTCCGCAGGCGGTCGACGAGCAGTTCGAGGCCGGGCGCCGCGTTGCCGTCGGCGGCCAGTCCCGAGAGCACCCGCCGCAGCTTCCAGACCATCTGCAACTGGCGCCGGTCGAAGAGCAGTTCCTCGTGCCGGGTGCTCGAGGCGTCGACGTCGATCGCCGGGTAGATGCGACGCTCGGCCATGCGGCGGTCGAGACGCAGTTCCATGTTGCCGGTTCCCTTGAACTCCTCGAACACCGCCTCGTCCATGCGGCTGTTCGTCTCGACGAGGGCGGTCGCCAGGATCGTCAGCGAGCCGCCCTCCTCGATGTTGCGGGCCGCGCCGAAGAAGCGCTTGGGCGGGTACAGCGCCCCGGCGTCGATACCGCCCGAGAGGATCCGCCCACTCGCCGGTGCCGCCAGGTTGTAGGCGCGGCTCAGTCGGGTGATGCCGTCGAGGATCACCACGACGTCCTCGCCGTACTCCACCATCCGCTTCGCCTTCTCGATCGCCATCTCGGCGACCTGTGTGTGCTGGTCGCTCGGCCGGTCGAACGTCGAGGCGATGACCTCACCGCGGACATGACGACGCATGTCGGTCACCTCCTCGGGCCGCTCGTCGATGAGCAGCACGATGAGGCGGACCTCGGGGTTGTTCTTCTCGACCGACGTGGCGATCGTCTTCATGATCGTCGTCTTGCCGGCCTTCGGGGGCGAGACGATGAGACCGCGCTGACCCTTGCCGATCGGGCAGATCAGGTCGATGATCCGGGCGGTCATGTTCGTCGGGTCGTCCGGGTCCTCGAGCTTGAGCTTCTCGTCCGGGAACAACGCCGTCATGTCCTCGAACTTCGGACGACGACGTGCCGCATCCGGGTCGCGACCGTTCACCGAGCTGATCTCGAGCAGGGCGGGGTTCTTCTCGTTGCGGCCCGCCGGGCGCATGGACCCGGTGATGTGATCGCCCTTGCGCAGACCGTACTGACGGGACAGCTTCACCGGAACGTACGCATCCTGCTTGGAGGCCAGGTAGTTGTTGACCCGCAGGAAGCCGTACCCCTCGTCGCGCATGTCGAGGTACCCCTCGACGGTGACCGGCTCGTTGCTCACCGGTGCGCCGGGGTCGTCACCCTCGAGCACCTCGCCGTCCTCACCCTGGGGGCCCTCGAAGCCGCGTGGCTTGCGGCGGCGGCGCCGGCGCCGGTTGCGACCGTCTCCGTCGAGATCGTCATCACGGCGCTGACCATCCTGCCCGGCCCGGTCCTGCCCGGAGCGGTCCTGCCCGTTGCGGTTCTGACCCTGGTTCTGGTTCCGCTCGCGACGGTCCGGGTCGCGCCGGTCGGAGTCACGCCGGTCCGGCCCGCGGCGATCGGCACCGCCGGACGCGTCCCCGGCGGGCTCGGCGATCTCCTCGAGCGGTTCGGCACTGAACTCGAGTTCCCATTCGGCAGGCGGCTCGGCCGCGTCGGCGACGGCCACCGGGACCGAGTCGGCGGCCGCTCCCCCGTCGGCCGCGGTGTCGTCATCGGCCACGGGAGCCGGTGCGGTGGCGGGCTGCGCCGGGGTCGCGGGGACGGCCGGGGCCTCCGTACCGGTCATGTCGAGGATCTGGTCGATGATGTCGGACTTCTTCGACCGGGCGGTCGCCTTGAGGCCGAGGGCCTTGGCGATCGCCAGCAACTGGTCCTTGTCCTTGGTCTCCAGGACCGACTTCTCGAGCGCTTGAGCAGCCACGTTCACCTTCCCTCCGCACAGCGGGGACGTCGTTCGCATCGGACCACCGATGGGGGGCGGACCGGTCACCGGCGGATCAGCGAGACGGCTGGAGGGCATCCCACCGGACATCGAGGGAACGGTGGTTGCCGAGCCCGTCGAACCGAGGCACCCGGGAACCGGCTTTCGGCATCGGGTCGGATCGACGTTCCGGGGAATCCGGGGAATCCGGTGACAACGTGCGGCCGGACGAGAGCGCCCGGCGGTAACAACCTAGCAGCGGGGGCAGCGGGCGACAATCACCCCCGGGCTCAGCCCGTCGCCCGCGACACGCCCTCGACGAAGCGTTGCACCGCTGCCAGGTCGACCGGGAGGGTGCTGGTGCGTTCGGGACGGGACATCAGGTCGGACAGGGCCCCCGGCAGCGAGGGCCGGAGCCCGGTGGCCCGCTCGACGGCATCGGGGAACTTCGCCGGGTGCGCCGTCGCCAGCGTGACCATCGGGCGGTCCCCGGCGAGGCGTCGTGCCACCGCCGTCCCCGTCGCCGTGTGCGGGTCGATCGACAGCCCCGTCTCGCGGTGCACCCGGGCGATCTCGGCCAGGGTGGCCGGGTCGTCGACGCTCGCCGCCCGGAACGTGGCGGCGACCCAGCGGTCGAACGCCCCGTCATCGACGTCGAGGCGGCCGGAGGAACGGAAGCCGGCCAGTTGCGCGGCCGTGCGCGCTCCGTCCCGACCGTTCATCTCGAAGAGCAGTCGCTCGACGTTCGACGACACCTGGATGTCCATGCTCGGGCTGAGCGTCGGCACCACGCCGGTGGTCGACATGTCACGCTCGTTGATGAAACGGGAGAGGATGTCGTTGCTGTTCGACGCCACGACCAGGCCGTCGATCCCGGCGCCCATGCGGCGGGCGATCCACCCGGCGAGCACGTTCCCGAAGTTGCCGGTCGGGACCGTCACGTCGATCGGGCCGGCGAGGGTCCGCGCCGTCGTGACGTAGTACACGACCTGGGCCATGACGCGGGCCCAGTTGATCGAGTTCACCGCCGACAGCCGCAACCGATCGCGGAAGGGGGCATCGGCGAACATCGCCTTCACCAGGTCCTGGCAGTCGTCGAAGGTCCCCTCCACGGCCACGGCGTGCACGTTCGACGCGTCGACGGTCGTCATCTGCCGACGTTGCACCTCACTGGTCCTGCCGGCCGGGTACAGGATCACGATGTCCACCCGATCACAACCCCGCACACCGTCGATCGCCGCCGAACCGGTGTCACCGCTGGTGGCGCCGACGATGGTGATGCGCTCGTCGCGGGTCGCGAGCACGTGGTCGAACATGCGCCCGACGAGCTGCAACGCGATGTCCTTGAAGGCCAGGGTCGGTCCGTGGAAGAGCTCGAGCAACCACTGCCGGTCGTCGATCTGCACGAGCGGGGCCACCGCCGGGTGGCGGAACGTCGCGTACGCCTCGCGGCAGAGTCGCTCGAGGTCCGCGGCCGAGATCTCGGGCGAATCCTCCGACACGACGAAGGGGGCCATCACGGCCGCCGCGGTCGCGGCGTAGTCGGCGCCGGGCACCGCCGCGGGAAGTGACGGCCACGTCTCCGGCACGTAGAGGCCGCCGTCGGCGGCCAGACCGGTCAGCAGGACGTCGGCGAAGCCGAGGCTCGGGGCATCACCGCGCGTCGAGACGTAGCGCACTCAGCCCCCGACCACCCTCAGCAGCCCACCGACACGCCGGACGACATCGAGGTCGCGCAGGTCGCGCACGGTGGCCTGGACGGCCGACTCGACCGCGGCGTGCGTGATGAACACCAACCGGGCCTCGGCGCCGATCCCCTCCTGTTCAGCGGCGCGGATGCTGACCTCGTGACGGGCGAACACCCCGGTCACCTGGTGCAGCACGCCCGGGCGGTCGTCGACATCGATCGACAGCAGGTACTCGGCGCTCGTCGCATCGATCGGGCGCACCCGGGCGCGGGCGAACGTCCCGATCGCGCCATGGGTCCCCCGGCTCAGGTTGACCGCGGCGTCGATCAGGTCGCCGAGCACGGCACTCGCCGTCGGCGCGCCGCCGGCGCCCCGGCCGAAGAACATCAGCGAACCGACGGCGTCACCCTCGACGAACACCGCGTTGAAGCTGTCGCGAACCGAGGCCAACGGGTGGGTGAGGGGGACCATCGCCGGGTGGACCCGCACGGCGATCTCACCGCTGTCGGCATCCTGCTCGGCGATGCCGAGCAGCTTGACTGCGTACCCGAGCCGTCGGGCGATGGCGATGTCGGAGGAGGTGATCTGGCTGATCCCCTCGTGGTACACGTCGCCGGCCACGACCTTGGCTCCGAAGGCGATGGTGGCGATGATCGCGGCCTTCGCGCCGGCGTCGTACCCCTCGACGTCGGCCGTCGGGTCACGCTCGGCGTACCCGAGCCGCTGGGCCTCGGCGAGCGCCTCGCCGTAGTCGGCACCCTCGTTCGACATCTTGGAGAGGATGTAGTTCGTGGTCCCGTTCAAGATGCCCATCACCCGGGTGATCGGCTCACCGCGCAGGCTCTCGCGCAGCGGCCTGATGAGCGGGATCCCACCGGCGACGGCGGCTTCGAAGAGCAGGTCGACGCCGTGGGCGTCGGCGATCTCGAACAGTTCGGCACCGTGATTGGCGAGCAGCTCCTTGTTGCCCGTCACCACCGGCTTGCCTGCCGTGAGCGCGGCCACGATCAGTTCCCGGGCCGGCTCGATTCCGCCGATCACCTCGACGACGAGGTCGATCTCGGGATCGGTGACCACGGCCATCGCATCGTGGGTGAGGACCCCGTCGGCGAACACCACGCCACGATCGCGCGACATGTTGCGCACCGCGACCCGGGTCACGACGGGCCGGACCCCGGTGCGGGCCGCTATGCGGTCGGCCTGCCCCTCGAGCAGCGGCACGAGGGCTCCGCCGACGTTGCCGCAGCCCAACAGTCCGACCCTGACGATGCGCTCCGCGCCCTTGACAGCCACGGATCGGAGGCTATCCGCCGGGGGTCGCCGGTCGCCCGGGCCGGACCGGTGGTCGTCCCGATCCGCTCGGCGCGTGCCCGATCTGGTGTGCTGTCACGATGGATGACCGCACGAGCCACGCCGGCATGCCGGACCTGACCACGCTCCGTTTCGAGCACGCCCCGGCCTCGTCCGTGGCGACGATCGTCCTCGACCGACCCGAGCGCCTCAACGCTCTCTCGATCCGCCTGATGGAGGAACTGATCGAGTTGTGCGACTGGATCGACCGTCAGCACGACATCAAGGTCGTCGTCGTGCGCGGCGAGGGCCGGGCGTTCACCGCCGGCTTCGACCTCGCGGACTTCTCCGGGGTGTACGGCGGATCCGACCCCCGGACCGGCGCCGACCTCGGTCGTCGGATGGCCGAGGCGCTCACCGGCCTGCGCCCTCTGACCATCGCCGCGGTGCACGGGCACTGCATCGGCGGCGGTGTGGTCATCGCGGCGTCCTGCGACCTGCGCATCGCGGCCGAGGACACGCGGTTCTCGATCCCCGAGGTCGACCTGGGCATCCCCCTCGCCTGGGGCGGGGTGCCGCGCCTGGTGCGCGAGGTCGGCCCGGCGATCGCCAAGGAGCTGATCCTGACCTGTCGTCCCTTCGACGCCGCCGAGGCGCACGCCATCCGCTTCGTCAACCGGGTGGTGCCCGCCGGCGACATCGTCGCCGCCGCCGATGCGCTGGCCGGCGAACTCGCGACCAAGCCGATGTTCTCGATCACCGCCACCAAGACCCAGGTCAACGCCGTGATGGAGGAGATCGCCGGCACCGGCCGCAACGCCAACGATGCCGACACGCTCGTCGTGGCGCTCCACGACCCCGAGTCCCGAGCGGCCTCGGCCCGCTACCTCGAGTCGCGCGGCCGCTGAGGGCGGTCGGACTCGACCCTCACCCGAGGTCGGTCGCCAGCAGGTCCTCGACCGTCTCGCGTCGGACGACGAGCCGGGCGCGGCCGTCGGCGACGAACACCACCGGCGGGCGTGTGACCTTGTTGTAGTTCGACCCCATCGAGTGCCCGTAGGCACCGGTCACGGGGGTGACGAGCAGGTCACCCACGACGAGACCGGCCGGGACCCGACCGGCATCGACGAGGACGTCGCCGCTCTCGCAGTGCTTGCCGACGACGCGCACGACCTCGGTCCGATCGGCGAAGGGTGCCCGGGCCAGGGTCACCTCGTACCCGGAGCCGTAGAGCACCGGCCGCGGGTTGTCGCTCATGCCGCCGTCGACGGCGACGTAGGTCCGGATGCCGGGGATCGGCTTGATCGTGCCGACGGTGTAGACGGTGACCGCGGCCGCCGCCACGATCGACCGGCCCGGCTCGACGCTGACCCGAGACCGGACGCCGAGCGCGGCGCAGGCATCGAGCAGCACGCTCCCCCAGGCAGCGATCGACGGCGTCTCCTCGCCGTTGACGTAGGCGACGCCGAGCCCTCCACCGAGCACCAGTTCGGGGAGGTCGAGTGGCACCGCGAAGCCGGCCATCACCTCGACGGCGCGGGCGAAGTTCCCGGCGTCGAACACGTTCGACCCGATGTGGCAGTGGGTCCCGACGAGACGCATCGAGGTCGAGCGACGGGCCCGGTCGACGGCTCGCAGCGCATCGCCGTTGCCGAGGTTGAAGCCGAACTTCGAGTCGTCCTGGCCGGTGGCGATGAACTCGTGGGTGTGGGCGTGCACGCCGGGGGTGACCCGCACGAGGACGGCGGGAGGGGGGCCGAGCCCCTCGACGGCGACTGCGTCGAGACGGTCCATCTCGTCGAAGGAGTCGACGACGACGGCGCGCACACCGGCCGCGACCGCCGTTCGGAGCTCGGCGAGCGACTTGTTGTTGCCATGGAGCACACAGGCGTCCGCCGGGACACCGGCCGCCAGCGCCACGGCGAGCTCTCCGCCCGAGGCGACGTCGAGGACGAGGCCCTCGTCGACGGCCAGACGCGCCATCGCCCGGCACAGGAACGCCTTCGTGGCGTACACGACGTTGCCGGCGCCGAAGGTCGCGACCGCCTCGCGGCAGCGCGATCGCAGATGGGCCTCGTCGTAGACGAACAGCGGGGTTCCGAACTCGGCGGCCAGGTCGTCGATGCGTGCACCGCCGACGGTGAGCATCCCGTCGGTGTCGACCGCCGCCGAGTCGGGCAGCAGCGCCGGGTCGAGCGCCGAGTCGCTCACATCCGCTCCGGGGCCGCGATGCCGAGCAGGTCGAGACCGTGGGCGAGCGTGCGCGCCGTCACGTCGCACAGCACGAGCCGACTCGCCCGCGTCGGCTCGTCGGAACGCAGCACCGGGCACTGTTCGTAGAACGCGGTGAAGTCCTGGGCCAGGTCGAACAGGTGCGTGCAGAGTCGATGCGGCGAGTTCGACGCCAGCGCGTCGGCGATGACGCCCGGATGTGCGAGCAGGCGCATGGCCAGCACCCGCTCGGCGGGCTCGACGATCCGCACGGCGGACGGGTCGAGCGTCGTCGGGTCGAGGTCGGCCCGCCGGAAGATCGACCGGATCCGGGCGTGTGCGTACTGGAGGTACGGCGCCGTGTTTCCGTCGAAGGCGAGCATCCGGTCCCAGTCGAAGACGTAGTCGCGGACGCGGTCGGTGGACAGGTCGGCGTACTTGACCGCGCCGATGCCGACGGCCTCGGCGACCCGGGCCCGCTCTGCGGCGTCGAGGTCCGGGTTCTTCTCGGCGACCGCCGCCGCGGCGCGTTCGACCGCCTCGTCGAGGAGGTCGACCAGCTTGACGGAGTCGCCGCTGCGGCTGCGCAGCATCTTGCGGTCCTCCCCGAGGACGTTGCCGAAGGCCACGTGCTCGGCCACCGTGCCATCGGGGAGCCACCCCGCCATCCGAGCCACGGCGAACACCATGTCGAGGTGCTGCTGCTGCGGCGCACCGACGACGTAGAGGATGATGTCGGCACCGATGCGCTCGACGCGGTCGATCACGCACGCCAGGTCGCTCGTGGCGTAGTTGAATCCGCCGGTGCGGGCCTGGACGATGAGGGGCAGGGGTTCGCCGTCGCGGTTCGTGAAGCCGGGCGGGAAGACGACGGTCGCACCATCGCTCTCCGTGGTGAGCCCGCTGGCGGCGAGCCGCTCGAGGGTGCCGGGCATGAGCGGTTGGTAGCGGCTCTCGCCGGCGAGGTCGGCATCGGTGAGGAGCACCCCGAGCTTGGCGTACACCGAGTTGAAGTAGCGGGTCGACATCTCCACGAGGCGCTCCCAGAGCGCCGCCGTCGACCCGTCGCCACCCTGCAGGAGGACGACGCGACGGCGTGACCGCTCCTGGAACTCCTCCGACTCGGCGAACTTGGCGTTCGCCGCCTTGTAGAAGCCGTCGAGGTCGCCCTGGCCGAGACCGCTCGCCGCCACGTCCTCCCCGAGGTCGAGGAGGTGCTCGATCAGCATGCCGAAGGGGCGACCCCAGTCGCCGATGTGGTTCTCGCGCACCACCCGGTGGCCGACGGCGCCGTACATGCGGGCCAGGGCGTCACCGATCACGGTCGAGCGCAGGTGGCCGACGTGCATCTCCTTGGCGACGTTCGGCGCCGAGTAGTCGATCACGACGGTGAGCGGCGTCGCGGTGGTGGCGATGCCGAGTCCCGGGTCGGCGGCGACCGCGGCGACCCACCCGGCGATCACCGTCGGGTCGAGGGTGACGTTGATGAACCCCGGTCCGGCGACCTCGACCGCCGATGCCACCGACGCCAGCACCCCCGAGTCGACCACGGCCTGGGCGACGTCGCGCGGCGATCGACCGAGTTGCTTGGCCAGCGGCAGCGCCCCGTTGACCTGGAGGTCGGCCCGATCGCTCGGACGAACCACCGGGTCGGGCGCGGCGCCGGTACCGACGAGGTCGGCGAGCACCGGCGCGACCAGGGAGGCGACGACCACCTGCGGGTCGGTCGACGAGGGGGAGGTGGACGACATCGCTCCCCATTCTGGCGGTTGACCCGGGCGATGGGGTCGATCGCCGTTCAGAGCGTGGTGGCGCAGAACGAGTCGCCGCGGGCCACGCTCGACTCGAGGGTCACGGGGCCGACCCCCTCGCCGGTGAGCTCGGCGAGCATCCCGCGGACCATCGCCCGGTCGACGGCACAGATCACAGGGTGGTCGTTGGCGACATCGCCGAACGGGCAGTGGTTGTTGATGATCCGCAGACGGTCGTTGCGCTCCTCGGCGTGCGCAGCGAAACCGTGCGCCGTCAGGGCGTCGGCGACCGCCTGGATGGCGGCGCGCAGGCTCCGATGGCCGTGCTCGACGGCGTCGCCGGTGAGACCGACGGCCATGGCACGCCCGTACTCGGCGCCGACCTCCTCGGCGAGGGCCTCGGCCTCGGACTGGGGGAGCCGGGTCAGGGCCCGCCCGAGGAGCGACAGGACGAGGTCGTCACTGCGGACCGGGAACTCGGTGACGGCGCTGGCCACGGCCCGGTAGCGCTTCGAGGGACGCCCGGCTCCGCCGGAGACGGCCTTGGCCGAGTGGACCTCGAGGTAGCCGCCCGCCGCCAGCTTCTCGAGGTGGTGCCGGGCGACGTTCGGGTGGACACCGATCTCGGAGGCGACGATCGACGTGGTCACACCGTCGCCCTCGTCGGCGTCGCGCACGAGGAGGTAGACCCGGCGCCGGGTCGGATCACCGAACGCGTCGGTGATCGCCGACACGGTGGCGTTGAACGCCGTCGGGGTCGCGACCGTCGAGGACGGTGCCGTGGGTGACATGGGCCGAGTGTAGATCGGTTTTCTCCTATCGGCGTAGTGCAAACCCGGGGTCGGTTGGCCACAATGTCCCCATGGCCGTCACCTCCGCCGACCTCATCGAGGCCCTCCGACCCGTCCAGGACCCCGAGTTGCACCGCTCGATCGTCGACATCGGGATGGTCCGTCGGGCCGAACTGCGCGCCGACGGCACCGCCGACATCCTGATCGCCCTCACGATCGCCGGATGTCCGCTGCGCAACGAGATCCAGAACCGGGTCAGCGCCGCCGTCACCCCGCTCGACGGGGTCACCGGCGTGGCCCTCGAGTTCACGGTCATGACCGACGAGGAACGGGCTGCGCTGCGCGAACTGCTGCACGGCTCCCCCGGCGCCAGCGCCGGCTCCGGCCAGGCGCACGGCCACGCCGAGGGTCGCCGGGTCCCGTTCTCCGAGCCCGGCTCGCGCACCCGCCCGCTGCTGATCTCCTCGGGCAAGGGCGGGGTCGGCAAGTCGAGCGTCACCACCAACCTCGCCGTGGCACTCGCCCGCCAGGGCCACTCCGTCGGCATCGTCGATGCCGACATCTACGGGTACTCGATCCCCCGCATGCTCGGCGCCGACCAGACACCGACGGTGATCGACCAGATGCTCATCCCGCCGGAGAAGTGGGGCGTCCGCTGCATCTCGATCGGCTACTTCGTGCCCGAGGGCGAGGCCGTGATCTGGCGCGGCCCGATGCTCCACAAGGCCCTCGAGCAGTTCCTCACCGACGTGTACTGGGACGAGCCCGACTTCGTGCTGATCGACATGCCCCCCGGCACCGGCGACATCGCGCTCAGCCTCAGCCAGTACCTGCCGCGCGGCGAGGTGTTCGTGGTCACCACACCGCAACCGGCGGCCCAGAAGGTGGCCCGACTCTCGGCCGCCATGGCGGCCAAGGTCAACCTCCCGGTGCGTGGCGTCATCGAGAACATGTCGTGGTTCACCGGTGACGACGGCCGGCGCTACGAGCTCTTCGGGTCGGGCGGTGGGCGCGAGCTCGCCGAGGAACTCGAGGTGCCCCTGCTCGGGCAGCTGCCCCTCGTCCCGGCACTGCGGGAGGGTGGCGACGACGGCCGCCCGATCACCGCCGTCGACCCCGACTCCGAGGCGGCACGGGCCTTCATGGCCATCGCCGAGCGGATCGCCGTCGACCTGCGTCCGAAGAAGGTGTTCAGCCCGGCCCTGAAGATCCTCGGCTGAGCGACCGACGGCCCCGACCGTGGAGCCCGTCCCGCGCTACCGCTTCCGGGCGATCGTCGCCGACGCCGTCGACGCCCTGCCCGACGAGCTCCGACCGGTGCTCGACAACGTGGTGATCCAGGTCCACGACCGACACCCCGAGTTCCCGGACCTGCTCGGGCTGTACGAGGGGACCCCGCACACCGAGCGCCGGGGCGAGGAGGGGCCCGACGTGATCTCGATCTACCGGCTGGCACTGTGCGACATGTGCGACGACCTCGACGACCTCGCCGACGAGGTGCACGTCACGGTCATCCACGAGGTCGCGCACGCCGCCGGCATCGACGACGACCGACTGCACGAGTTGGGGTGGGCATAGGTCACGCCGTCGCCCGGCGCCGGATGTCCAGACAGCGACTAGGTTCAACTCCGTGAACGAGCAGCCGGAGCCCCCGGCCGACCGCCCCGTCCCCCCGCCTCCCCCACCCGACCTGATCGCCGGCGCCCCGCTCGTCGGCGGTGGGCCGCTGCGGCGGGTGTCCGGTCTGGCGACGGCGATCCGGTTCCTCATCCCGGCGACGGCCCTGCTCGGCGTGGTGTTCGCGGCGATGACATCGGCCTCGGCCGACGAGGCCCGGGCGTTCCTCGACGGGGCACTGACCGAGGAGGCCTTCATCGAGGCCTACGGGCCCGGGCTGACGCTGCAGCTGGCCCAGACGCTCACCCAGCTGGCGGCCGGGGTGACGACGATCCTGTGGATGCAGCGACTCGCCGCCAACACGGTGGCCATCGGCCGGCCCGGGACCTGGCGTCCGGGTTGGGCGATCGGCGGATGGTTCGTGCCGCCGTTCATCCTGTACGTGATCCCGTTCCTGATGTTGCGCGAACTCTGGCGGGCGTCCACGGACGAGCCCGGAGGCGACTGGCGGCGGGCACCGGTCTCATCGCTCGTCACCGCGTGGTTCGTGCTCTTCGGGCTCGCCCCGCTGGCCTTCGTCGCCATCCAGGGGGTGAACGGCCTCAACGGACTCGGCACCGGGGCCGAGGCCGTCGCCCGCCAGATCGTCGACGACGGCGGGATCCTGTGGGGCTCGAGCCTGCTCGCACTCGCCGCGGCGGTCGTGTTCGTCCGCCTCTCGGGCGAGCTCACCGCCCGCCACCGGCGACTCGTCGCCCGGACCGGCGCCGAGGTCTGAGGCGCCGTGGCGATCTACCTGGTGCGGCACGCCAAGGCCGGTGAGCGCAGCCGGTGGAGCGATGACGACCGCCTCCGCCCCCTGTCGGGGACCGGGTGGGAGCAGAGCCGGCTCCTCGCCGACCGCCTCGTCGACCATGCACCGTCGGTCCTGCTGTCCAGCCCCTACCTGCGCTGCATCCAGACGCTCGAGCCGCTCGGCGCGCTGACCGGACTGAACGTCACCGTCGAGCAGCGACTCTGCGAGGACGAACCCTTCGAACCGATGCTCGACCTGCTCACCGAAGTGCCCGACGATGCCGTGCTGTGCAGCCACGGCGACCTGATCCCGGCGACCATCGGGGCGCTGATGCGCCGGGGCATGGACGTGCTGTCCGAGCCGGACTGGCGCAAGGCCTCGGTGTGGGTGCTGAAGCGTTCCAAGAAGGGCCGCTTCTCCAAGGCGCGCTCGTGGCCGCCTCCCAAGCGGTGAGGTGAGCCCACCGGGTCACAGGCCGAGTTCGTCGGCGAGACCCTGCACGAGGTCGCGCACGACGGCCGGCGGGTCGGCCGCCAGGCACCCGGCCACGAGCGGCCGGGCGATCTCGGCATCACCGACGAAGCGGTACTGCACGATGCCCAGGAAGCAGAACGGATCGGCGTACCCCGGGTCGATCTCGATCGCCGAGACCAGCAGGTCCACCGCCTCGCGCAGGGTCGCCACCGTCTCCTCCGACCCGGCGTCGGCCGCACCTGCGGTGGTCCTCGTCGACAGGGCGAGCGTCCAGCCGCGGTAGGTGAGCGCCTCGACGTTGTCCGGGTCGAGTTCGAGGACCCGACCGTAGGCCGCCGCCGCCCCCGCCGGGTCGGCGAAGTTGGCGGCCCGAGCCTCCGACAGGAGGACGGTCACCTCGTCCCGCGGGTCGAGACCGGTGATCTGCTGACCGGGGAGACGCTGACCCGACGATGCCGCGACCCACCACGACAGGCCGACGGCGACCGCCGTCACCACCGCCGCCATGGCGAGGCGGCGGCCCCACCCGGAGGAGAGTCGTCGCCGCACGGGTCGGCGGTCCGACTCGAGTGCCCGCAGGACCGCTGCGGCACGGGCCGTGTACCCGTCGAGCAGTGCCCGTCGGTCGGCGTCGTCGATGTCGCCGGCGGCGAACTCGGCGTCGAGATCGGCGATCGAGGTGAGCAGGAAGTCTCGCTCGGCCTCCAGCGCGGCCCGTTCGGCCGGGGTCACGTCCGATCGTCCCCGTCGCTCGCCCGCAGGGCCTCGGCCACCAGGCGGTAGTCGTCGTCGGTCGCCGGGGCGAGCGCCGCCGACTCGGCTCGCCACCGCCGGAAGGCGACGGCGAGGGCCACGACGCCGAGCACGGCGGCGGTCACCGGCAACGCCCACACCAGGGCGTCGAAACCGGTGGCGCGGGGCACGAGGAGAACCTGTCCGCCGTACGCCTCGGCCACGGCGGCGATGATCTCCTCATCGGTCGTCCCACCCTCGGCGACGGCCTGCCGGACCGCCGACCGGATCGCATCCGATGCCGGGTTGCGCGACTCGAACACGCTCTCGCCGTCACACACCGGACAGGCGATGCGACGCGAGATCGCGTCCACCCGGTCCCCCGGGTCGAGTGGACCGCGATCACGGGTCGACCCGACCACCAGCAGCGCCACGAGCGCGAACAGCATGACCACCCAACCCGGCCAGTGCTTGAGTCGCCGGTTGAACTCCGAGCGGGCACTCACGCTCCCTCCCGCAGACGCTGGATCGTGGTCGACAGGAAGTCCGCCGTGACCTCGGCGATGATCCGACCGCGCACCACCCCGTTCGGGTCGATGATCCACGTCTCGGGCACCTGCGCGACGCCGAACGAGTTCTGGAACTCGAAGCCGTTGTCGTAGACGATCGACCAGTCGCCGCCGTTCTCGGCGAAGAACGCGTCGACGGCGGCCGGTTCGTCGTGCTGGACGACCGTGTAGAACTCGGCACCCGAGGTCCCGAGGTCGCGCTGCTGGTCGACGAAGGCGATCAACTCGGGGTGCTCGCGTTGACAGGGGATGCAGGTCGAGGTGAAGAAGTTCAGCACCACCCACGAACCCTTGCGGCGGGACAACTCGAAGACGCGGCCGTCGGCGAACTCACCGGTCACCAGCGGTGCCGGACGGTCGAGGAGGTTCGTCGCCGCCGACGACGACTCGTCACCCCCGGCGCGGATCAGGACGACCACGAGCAGGATCAGCACGCCGGCGACCGCCGCCGACACGAGCGGCGCCACCCGTCGGCGGGCGCCGGTGCTCACGTCGTCGACGACCTCACCCGTCACGGCTCACCTCGGGCGACGGGGCCGACGTCGGGTCGGTCGGCCGCCGGTGGCGCGCCGACGGGACGGCCGACAGCAGGGTCCCGACGGCCATCAGCGCCCCGCCGATCCAGAGCCACAGGATCATCGGCTTGACGAAGACCCGCAGGACCGCCTCGTCCCCGCCGACGGGCGGAGGGTTCGTGCCGTCGACGGTCAGGTACACGTCCTTGGCGAAGCCGGTGCGCACGCTCGGCGTCCCGATCGTCATCCCCTGCTGGAGATACGTGGTGATCGCCGGTCCGTACACCTTCGACCGGTCGAGCAGGACGTTGACCCGTGTCGCGTCGGTGCGGGTGTCGCGTTCCTCGACGACCTCCACCAACTCGAAGGTGTGCCCGCCCCACGCGACCTCGGCGCCGGTCGTCAGCCGCAGCGTGGCCGAGTGCGTGTACGAGTTCGAGGCCGCCAGCGCGACCCCGAGGACGATCACGCCGAGATGCACGACCATGCCGCCGTTGGCGCGACCGACGAACCCCCGCCATCCCTGCCGACGGGTCGCCAGGGCGATCTGGCGCAGAGCCGCCCCGCCGGCGAAGCCGCCGAGTGCGAACGCCGTGAGCGGGGCCCACCCGTCAGCACCGACGATCACTGCGAACGCCAACGCCCCGACACCCACCCACGCCGGCCAGAAGAGTCGGTCACGCAGCAGGTCGGTCGACGCACTGCGCCACGGCAGCACCGGCGCCACCGCCATCAGGAACAGCAGGACCAATCCGATCGGCATCGAGAGCCGGTCGAAGTACGGGGCCCCGACGACGGTCTGACGATCCTGGAGGACCTCGACGAGCAGGGGGAACACCGTCCCGAGGAGCACCACGAAGGCGAAGACGGTGAAGATCACGTTGTTGGCCAGGAACGCCCCCTCACGGCTGACCGGGGAGTCGATGACACCGGGCGAGCGCAGGGCGTCACCGCGCCACGCGATCAGGCCGAGCGAGACGGCCACGACGACGGCGAAGAACCCGAGCAGATAGCCGTCGACCTCGCCGGCGGCGAAGGCATGGACACTGTTGATGATCCCCGAGCGGGTGATGAAGGTGCCGAGGATCGTGAGCGAGAACGTGGCGACCAGCAACGACAGGTTCCAGACGCGCAGCATGCCGCGACGCTGCTGGACGAGCACCGAGTGGATGTAGGCCGTCCCGGTGAGCCACGGCAGCAGGCTCGCGTTCTCGACCGGGTCCCAGGCCCACACCCCGCTCCAGCCGAGCACCTCGTAGCTCCACCAGCCGCCGAGCAGGATCCCGATCGTCAGGAACCCCCACGCCAGCAGGGCCCATCGGCGCGTCTCGAGCAGCCACTGCTCGCCGACCCGGCCGGTGATCAGCGCCGCGATGGCGAAGGCGAAGGGCACGGTGAACCCGACGTAGCCGACGTAGAGGATCGGTGGGTGGAACATCACGAGGACGTGGTTCTGCAGGAGCGGGTTCGGTCCGGGACCGTCGAAGCCGATCGGCACGGCGGGCCCGGGGGCGAAGGGGGACGCCGGGCCGAACGACACCAGGGCGAAGAACAGCGTCACGACGTACATCACGACCAGCGCCCACGCCACGAGCGGGTCGTCGCGCTGGGTGCGATAGCGCCGGGCGACGGCTGCCGTCACCAGCGCCAGGACCAGGACCCACAACAGGATCGAACCCTCGAGGGCGCTCCACATGGCGGCGATGTTGTACAGCCAGGGGGTGCTCGACGATCCGACCTGCTGGACGTACCCGATCGAGTAGTCGCGTCGGAAGAGTGCGACCTGCATCATCACGGAGGCCGACACCGCACCGCCGACGATGATCCAGGCGTAGGTCGGGGCCTGACGCAGCGCCCGCTGGTTGCGGCCGACGATCGCCACGGCCGTCGCAGAGGCGCCCACGGCGGACGCCACGAGCATCACCAGCAGCCCGGCGTTGCCGAGCGCCGCGGTCACGCTGAGGGCTGGCACGCCGATTCCTCGGCCTGGGTGAGGCGGTCGTCGTTCACGCTCACGTACTCGTCGGAGTGCTTGACCTCGACTCGGTCACCGCGGAACAGGCCCGACGACTCGTCGAACTGGCCGTGGACGACGACCGGGATGCACTCCTTGAAGATCCCGCCGGGTTCGCCCTCGTACTCGACGGCCACCACCGCGGAACCGAACTCGATGTCGAACGTCGTCGCCGCCGTCGACGTCACCACCGAGCCCTCGGCCACCGTTCCCTGCAGGCGCAGCCTCCGACCGGCCTCGCAGCCCTCGCGCACGTCGACCTCGTCGACGTTGCAGTAGTAGTCGACCGCCGTCGAGAGCGCCTGGGTGAGAACGACCCCGCCGGCGACGAACACGGCGGCGAGGACGATCATGGGTAGGAGTCGACGCCGACGCCGGCGTCCGACCGCCGTCGGGATGCTCGGCCGTGGGCTGAGATCGGGGGTGTCGCTCATCGCCAGTGCTTCTCCTCGTCGGGGACCTGTCGTCCCAATCGACGCCCGATCCGGATCGTGCGCCACGCGAACGCGACCATGGCACCGAAGGTCAGGAGGTACGACCCGAGGATGAACCCGGCGTCATCCATTGCCGGTCTCCGCCCGACGGGCCGCCACGGCGAGATCGAGGCGACGGTCGTCCATCGAATCGGCGAGCGCCATCGCCCGGCTCCGGTGCAGGACGAACCACAGGAAGACCAGCGAGAACGCGATCACCCCGACGAACAACGAGAAGAGCATCAGGCCGTCGATCTGGACGTCGAGGTCGGTGTTGAGCACCGTCGCCTCCTGGTGGAGGCTCCTCCAGAGCCGGACGCTCCAGTGGACCAGCGGGATCTCGAGCACCGCCAGCAGGCCGATCACCGCGCTGCGGCGGGCCCGCTGGGCGTGCGAGCCCTCGAGGGACCGCACGGCGAGGTAGCCGACGTAGCTGAGGAACAGCAGTGCCGTCGTCGTGAGCCGGGCGTCCCACTGCCAGTAGACGCCCCACGTGATCCGGCCCCACAGCATCCCGCTGACGAGCGTGACGGCCATGAACACCACCCCGACCTCGGCGGAGGCGCCGGCGAACCGGTCGAAGCCGAGGGAGTGACGGCGACCGAACAGGTGGCCGGCGGACGCCACGGCGGTCACGACGAACGCCAGGTAGGCGAGCCACACCGATGGCACGTGGACGTACATGATGCGCACGGCCTCGCCCTGGTCGCGGTCGGCTGGTGAGAGCACCAGGCCGAACAGGGTGAGCCAGGCGAGCATGACGATCGCCGCGATGCCGATGACCCGGGTCGCCCGAGTGCCGGTGCCGGCGCGGCCGGCCTCCGAGGCCGTCCCGTGATCGGTGGGGGTCGTGGTGGTCATGGTGCTCCGTTCCTCGTCACTCCTCGATCAGCGGCCCGAAGGCCAACGACCCGCCGACTCCGAAGGCGACGGCGAACACGGCGAGGAGGCCCACCCAGGGCCACCCCTCCGAGGTCGTCGCTCCCCCGGTGCCGAGGGCGGCTTCCACCGCCCGGGTCGCCCCGATGAGGACCGGCGACGCAACCGGCAGGACGAGCAGTGGGAGGAGCGACTCCCGGCCCGACACACCGGCGGCGAGACCTCCGTAGATGGTACCCACGGCGGCGAGTCCGAGGGTTGCGGAGATGGCGGTAGTGACGAGGAGCACACCCCCCTCCGGCCGCAGCGTCGCCCCGTACAGGACGACCGCGGAAACGACCAGCAGGACCTGGAGGACGAGCAACTGGACGACCAGCGATGCGACCTTGCCCCAGAACAACCCCACCGTGTCGACGCCGGCCACCCGCAGCGCCTCGAGCGCGCCGTCGTCGGCCTCGAGGGCGAAGGACCGCTGCACGAGCACGAGCATCGAGAACAGCACCGCCAACCAGATGAGCCCGGGGGCCACCCGCTGCAGGACGTTCGTGGCATCGAGGGCGAAGGCGAAGAGCACCATCACCACCCCGGCGAAGGGCATGACCTGGGTCGCCAGGACCCGGGCCCGCCACTCGATGCGCAGATCCTTGCGCGCCACGAGCAGTGCGACCCGCCAGCGACCCGGTCGAGCCGGGCCGTGCACTGCGTCACCGACGGTCGTCACCGGTCCTCCGCGACCCGACCGGACTCGATCGTGACCGTCCGGGAGGCCAGGGCAGCCACCCGATCGATCTCGTGGCTCGCGACGACGATCGTCGCCCCGGCATCGGCGGCCAGCCGGAGCACCAGGTCCAACTCGTCACGGCCGGTGGCGTCGAGGCCCGAGTGGGGTTCGTCCAGGAGCCAGAGCTCGGCCCGACGCACCATCAGGACGGCCAGGGCGGTGCGCCGGCGCTGACCGGCGGAGAGCGAGCGGACCTGGACGTCGGCCAGCCGTCCGTCGACCGCCATCGCCGCCATCGCGGACCCGATCTCGCGGGTCGTCGCGCCGACGGTGGCCCCCCAGAACCGGACGTTCTCGGCCACCGTCAGGTCGCCGTAGAGCCCGTTGCGGTGCCCGATGAGACCGACCCGCTCGCGGACCGCGGCACGTTCGTCGACGAGGTCGAGTCCGAGCACCCGACCTGCGCCGCGGGCGATGCCGCACAGTCCGGCGCAGACGCGCAGCACGGTGGTCTTGCCAGCGCCGTTCGGGCCCCGTAGGGCCACCACTTCACCCCGGCCGACGGTCAGGTCGACCCCGGCGAGCGCGGGGTAGCCACCGAGGGTCGCCACGACATCGGACAGTTCGACGGCCGGGGCGGCGGCCGCGTGATGAACGTCCTGGAGGGATGCCATGGCGATGTCACGCTACGCCCGGGACGGGCGGCTCGTCACGGCGACCCGCCGGTGGCGCCCTCGAGGCCATCGCTAGCCTCGAGGTGTGTCCGAGTCCCCCCGCCAGCCGCGACAGGGTCGTTCCCTCATCGAGACCCTGCGCTGGATGCATCACACCGGACCGACCCGTCGATGGGCCCGCTGGTATCGACACCACTGGCGTCGTCTCCGTGCCGCCCGGCGGGCACGGTGGGACCGACCACCCGAGCCGCACGACTGGCGCTGGGGAGTGGGCCTGCTCGGCCGGGGGCTGATCGTCACCGGCCTGTTGATGCTCGGCTTCGTCGGGTACCAGTTGTGGGGCACGGGGATCGAGACCGCTCGGGCCCAGCGCGACCTCGCCGCCCAGTTCGACGACGTCCTCACGGGGCGAGCGCCGGTCGTCTCGTCGACCGCGCCGACGACCACCCCCTCGACCGTGCTGGCGGCCGCCGAGCCCACCGCACCGACGACCGCGCCCGCGACAGTGCCGACCACGGTGCCGACGACCGCCACCGAACCGATCCGACTCGGTGACCCGCTCGCCCGGATCGAGATGCCGGCGATCGGAACCGACCACATCGTCGTGGCCGGGGTCGGTGTCCCGGAACTCCAGTTGGGCCCCGGGCACTTCCCCGACACGCCCCTGCCCGGTCAGTTGGGGAACGCCGCCATCGCCGGGCACCGGACCACCTACGGACAACCGTTCCACGATGTCGACCGGCTCGTCGCCGGCGACGACATCGTCGTGACCACGGCCGCCGGCACCTTCGTGTACGAGGTCACCGACACGCTCGTCGTCGACCCGAGCGCCTATCACGTGGTGTCCACGACCGACCCGACGAAGGCCATGCTCACGCTCACCTCCTGCCACCCGAAGTGGTCGGCAGCCCAACGCATCATCGTCCACGCCGAGCTCGACCCGACCCGATCCGATCCGGTCTCCACACCGACGTCGTACGTCGACCTGATCACCGGCAGCCCGGTCGGCCTGCCGTCCGAGGACACCCCCGACACGAGTTCCCCGGTCACGACGACCGACTCCGGAGCGACGTCGACGACCGCAGTGCCCGCCGTCACCCCGGCCGCGACACCCACCACGACACCGACCGCGGCACCCGACGACCCGACCGGGATCAGCGACGCGTTCTCAGCCGGCTGGTTCCACGACCGGGGTGCCCTGCCCCACGTGCTCGGCTGGGGGGCCCTGCTCATCGCACTGTGGATCGGCGCCCGCCTGCTCGCCCGCCGACGTCGCAGCCTGCTCATCGGGTGGGGCCCGGCGATCCTCCCCTTCGTGGTCGCGCTCTACTTCTTCTACGAGAACGTCAACCGACTGCTGCCACCGAACCTCTGACGCCGCGGGCGGTCACGCTCACCGGCCGCGGAAGCGGGGCGGTCGCTTCTCGAGGAATGCCGCCGGTCCCTCCCGGGCATCGTCCGAGGACCACACGGCACGCCGCAGCGCCTCGGTGAAGCCGGACCCGTCGACCCGACGGGCGGCCTCGGTGAGCATCGCCTTGTGCGCCGCCATCGTCAGCGGAGCGAGAGCCGCCACCCGATCGGCCCACTCGAGCGCCACCCCCAGGTCGCCGACGCGGTGCACCGAACCGGCGGCGTGCAGGCGCGCCGTGTCGAACACCTCCGCCGCGACGAGCATCGCCCGGGCGATGCCGACGCCGAACTCGCCGACCATGCGGTCCACCGTCCACTGGTCGACGGCGAGTCCGAGGCGGGCTGCCGGGATACCGAAGGTGCTGCGTTCGGTGGCCACCCGCAGGTCGCACACCGACACCAGTTGCGTCCCGGCACCGAGCGCCGGCCCGTCGACGGCCGCGATGACGGGCAGCGGACAGTCGGCGAGCGCACGAAGTGCCGAGTGCAACGCCGACTGGAACTCCTCGGACTCGGCCCCGCCGAGGTCGGCGCCGGCGCAGAACGCCGGCGGCGCGCCGGTGAGGACCACGACCCGCACATCGGAGTCGGCCACCCCGTCCAGGGCGGCGGTGAGCGCCGTCAGCGTCGCCACGTCGACGGCGTTGCGGCGATCTGGCCGGTCGATCGTGAGCAGGAGCACTGCCTCGCCGGGCCTCTCGATGCGTACCATGGCCGGACCCTATGGCACCCGAGGACGCACACGACGCATCGCCGGACCCCGTCCTGGCACGCCGCGCCGTGGTCGCCCGCTGGACCCTGCTCGCGAACCGGATCGGCTACCTCATACTGGCCGTCGCCGTGGCCCTGTTCGTCGTCGCCTTCGCCGTCGGCTTCTCCTCGACGATGGCCACCGTCGTCATCGTGTGCCTGGTCGTCTCATCGCTGCTGCTCGCGCCGTCGATCGTGCTCGGCTACGCCGTCCGGGCCGCCGACCGCGCCGACGCCGAGCAGGGCTGGTGACCGGAAGGCATCGACCGGCCGGCCGAGGCGACGCACGGCCCGCTGGCTCCTAGCATTGAGCTCATGAGTCAGGCCCGTCTCCCAGCGAGCGCGCGACGGGAGCAGATCCTCGACATCGCCCTCGAGGTGTTCGGGGCCCGCGGCTACCACGGTGCGTCGATGAACGAGATCGCCGAGGCCGCCGGGGTCACGAAACCCGTTCTCTACCAGCACTTCGACTCGAAGAACGAGCTGTTCGCCGCCCTCATCGACGACGTCGGCACCCGCATGCGCGACACCATCGCCAAGGCGACCGCCGACGCACCCGACGGCAAGACGCAGACCCGGCTCGGCTTCCGCGCCTACTTCCGCTGGGTCGCCACCGACCACGCTGGCTTCCGACTCCTCTACGGAGGAGCGGCGCGCCACGACGCCGAGTTCACGGCGCAGATCCGCCGCATCACCTCCGATGCCGCCAGCGCCATCGCCCCGTTGATCGCGGTCGATGTCGATGCCGAGACGCGGCGCCTCGTGGCGCACGCGCTCGTCGGGCTCGCCGAGGGCGCCAGCCGTCGGCTGGTCGAGAACGGCACCGACTTCGACCCGGACGAGGTCGCCGACACGGTCAGCGCCCTGGCCTGGGCCGGCCTGCGGGCCCTGGCCTGACCCCCCGTCACACCCGATGACCGCACTCCGGCTCCGCCCCTGGCAGAGCACCGCCTTCGAACGCTTCACCGGAACGGGAACCTCGGACTTCCTCGCCGTCGCGACGCCCGGCGCCGGCAAGACGACCTTCGCCCTCGCCTGCGCCGTGGCGACCCTCAGCGCCAACCCGAGCCGCCTCGTCGTCGTCGCCCCGACCAGTCACCTGAAGCTGCAGTGGGCACGCGCCGCGCACCGGGTCGGTCTCGAACTCGACATCGACTGGGCCCCGGGACAGGGCCTCGCCCGTGACGTCCACGGGCTGGTCACCACCTACCAGCAGGTGGCCACCGGGTCCGCCGCCGAGGTGCTGAGCGGCATCGTCGCCGACGGACTCGTGATCCTCGACGAGATCCACCACGCCGGCGACGAACGGGCGTGGGGGACCGCGGTCCAGGCCGCCTTCGCCACGGCGCGGCGCCGCCTGGCCCTCTCCGGCACACCGTTCCGCAGCGACTCGGCGGCCATCCCCTTCGTCACCTACGAGGCGACCGCAGCGGGCGACCTGGCGCGGTCCGACGTCTCCTACGGCTACGCCGACGCGCTGCGCGACGGCGGTGTGGTGCGCCCGGTGTACTTCCCCCGGGTCGACGGGCAGATGGAGTGGAGTTCGCCCGCCGGGGAGGTCGTCCGGGCGTCGTTCGCCGACGAGCTCACCCGGGACCAGACGTCGGCGCGTCTGCGCACCGCCCTCAGCCTCGACGGCGACTGGCTGCCCCACGTGCTCGATCAGGCCGACCGCCGGTTGCGGGCGATCAGGGCCGAGCAGCCCGACGCCGGCG
Organism: Actinomycetota bacterium; assembly: GCA_041164245.1. Lineage (GTDB taxonomy): Bacteria > Actinomycetota > Acidimicrobiia > Acidimicrobiales > Ilumatobacteraceae > Casp-actino5. The sequence goes on from JBEAPU010000083.1 coordinate 51,894, forward strand.
GGCTCGTCATCGCCATGGACGTCGAGCACGCCCATGGCATCGCCCGCATGCTGCGCGACCGCTTCCGGGTACCGGCCGACGTCGTCGTGAGCGACGACCCGACCGCGTCGCGCACGATCGCCGACTTCGCCGGCAACGACCGGCCGTGGTTGGTCTCGGTCCGGATGGTGTCCGAGGGGGTGGACATCCCGCGACTGCGTGTCGCCGTGTACGCCACGACCGTGGCCACCGAGTTGTTCTTCCGTCAGGCGGTCGGGCGCGTCGTGCGATGGCAGGCGGGCCGTCCGGACCAACGGGCGTACGTGTTCATCCCCGACGACCCCCGCCTGCGCAGCCACGCCTTCGCCATCGCCGAGGCGCGCCGGCACGTCCTGAACCCACCGACCACGGACGATGAGCTCGAGGGGGACGGGGCACCGCCGACCGACGCCGCCATGCCCGACGCCCTCGGCGAGCCGGAGCAACTCTCGCTGTTCTCGGTGCTGTCGTCGACCGCCACGGCCATGACCGTCCACGCCGTCACCGAGCACGGCGTCCAGACCTTCGACGACGCCCTCGCCATGCCCGAGCCCGACGTCGAGGCCGGACTCCTCCTCGATCTCCCCGTGGTGCCGACCGAGGCCGGCGTCGTGCCCTGGGGCGAACTCAGCGTCGCCGAGCGCAAGGAGGATCTCCGCACCCGCAACGCCACCGTGGCCCGCCGCCTCGTCGACCTCACCGGCTGGACCCATGCCCGCGTGCAGGGCGAGATGAACCGCCTGGCCGGGGTCGCATCGGTCAACAGCGCCACCGAGGACCAACTCGAGCGCCGACTCCGCTACGCCGAGAGCTGGCTGCGACGGCAGCGGGCCCGTCCGTGACCGACCCCGACGATCCGGGCCGGCGCTCGAGTGACCCCTCCCGACCGCGTCTCGTAGACTGAGGCGATGCCGGCACCAGGCGAACACCACCCGGCCTTCGAGGAGTACTGCGTCGCGGTCTTCGAACTCGCCGAGGACGATCTGGACGTGATCCAGGCCCGGATCGCCGAGCGGCTCGACGTGAGCCGACCGGCGGTCAGCGAGATGATGCGCCGCCTCGAGGCCGAGGGCCTCGTGATCAGCTCCGGTGGGATCCGGCTCACCGAGTCGGGCCTCGAGCTCGCCCAGCGCGTCGTCCGCCGGCACCGGCTCGCCGAGCGCTTCCTGACCGACATCCTCGAGATCTCGTGGGCCGAGGCCCACCACGAGGCCGGCAAGTGGGAGCACATCATGAGCGACTCCGTCGAGCAGGCGCTCGATCGTCTGCTCGGCTCGCCGACCACCTGCCCCCACGGCAACCCGATCCCGGGTTCGGACTACACCCCGGCCGACACCCACCCCCTGTCCGGTCTCGACGTCGGCTCGTCGTTCGTCGTTCGGCGCATCCCCGAGGAACTCGAGTTCACACCCGGACTGCTCGAGTTCCTGGAGCAGTCCGAGATCGTCCCGGGCCGGTCCGGCACCGTCACCGCCGTCGCCCCCGACGGGACCCTCACGGTGCGCATCGACGACCGCCATGTCGGTGTCGGCGCGTTCGCCAGCGAGCGCATCCTGGTCAGCCGATGACCCGCCGCCGTCCGACGCGATCCCGACGGTGGATCGCCGTGATCACGGCGGTCGCGCTCGTCGGCTGCGGCGAGACGTACGTCGACGAGTCGCTCATCGACCCGACGACGACGGCGCCCGACCCGACGACGGCCGAAGCCGATGGTGCCGACGGCGCCGACACCGACGCCGCCCCCGACGACCTCGCCACCGCGCTGTCCCGCATCGACGACGCCCTCGACCGACTCAGCGACGCCGTCGCCGACGACCCGGAGCTCGCCGGTGAACTCCTCGCCACGATCGACTCCGCGTGGGCCTCCGTCGAGGACGGCGTCCGCGCCGAGCACCCCGACCAGCTCTTCGGCATCCAGCAGGCGATCGACCTCGCTCACAGCGCCGTCACCCGCAAACGCCCGGCGGACGCGTCGAAGGCGTGGAAGATCCTGCGGGACGTGGCGCCGACGCTCGGCTGAGACTGCGCCGCTCAGTCGGCGATCATCGCCGCCGGCAGTGGCTCGGCGTGCACGACCGTGAGCCGCCGGGTCGACCGGGTGAGGCACACGTAGAGGGCACGGAGGCCCTGCTCCTGCGAGGCGACGATCGCCGCCGGCTCGACGACGACGACCCCGTCGAGCTCGAGCCCCTTGGCGAGATCGGCGGCGACGAGGGTCACGTCAGCCCCGAGGCCACCGGTGGCCGCACGTCCGTGCTCGATGTCGGCGGCCGCGAGGGCCGCCGACAGGTCCCCGATCATGGACTCGACCGCGATCACGCCGATCGCGGCCGGGCCGAGGGCGTCCCGCATCGCCCGCACGGCCGAGACGACCGACGACGCCAGTGCATCCCGGTCGGCGGCGGGGACGAGGGCCGGATCGGCGTCACCGACGCGCACCGCACGCGGCGCCCGGAGCCCCGGGGCCGCGAGCTCCATGACGCGGTCGGCCAGGGCCATGATCTGGGCCGGGATGCGGTACCCGACCGAGAGTCCGATCACCCGCGGTGGACGCCGGTCGGGGAGGTGCTCCAGCACCTCCTCCCAGGCCGAGGGGGCGAACGGGCCCGTGGCCTGGGCGATGTCGCCGACCACGGTCACCGAACCGTTCAGCGAGCGGCGGGTCACCATACGCAACTGCATCGGGGTGAGGTCCTGCACCTCGTCGACGACGATGTGACCGAAGGTGCGGATCTCATCGGAGTCGTCGATGCGACCGGTGCGGTCCGGGCGCGGGCCGAGGGCCTCCCGGGCGTCGTCCAGCAGGGCCACGTCATCGACGGTCCACCGCACGTCCTCGACAGATGCCGAACGCGGCCGCCGCAGGAGGTCCGCCGTCGGGTCGTCGAGCAGCCCCCGAGCCGCCGAGCGCACGAGTGCGGGTGCACCGAAGAGGTCGTGGAGCAACTCCTGCGGCGACAGGACCGGCCACATGCGCTCGAGCGCGGCCCGGACCTCGGAGAGCCGGCGCACCTCGCCGCGCACCTCGTCGGGGTCGACACCGTCGTCCCGCCAGGTCGCCGCCATCGCCGCCCACACCTCGGACTCGACGAAGCGGCGCGCCGCGTTGTGCCGTCGGTAGCGACGTCGCGCGGCGCGCACGATCCGCTCGGACTCGGCGGACCTGAGCCGCACGTACCCGGACCGGAACGGCACGACGAGGTCGTCGCGCAACGGACGCTCGCGGTCCCGGATCGCCCGGTCGATCACCCGGGACATGACGGGGTCGCCCTTGAGGCGCGACACCTCGGGCCGGTCGCGACCGGCCACGGTCGTGTCGGGCACCAGGTCGGCGAGCACCACCTGCTCCACACCGGCCTCCCCGAGGGAGGGGAGCACCCGCTCGATGTAGCGCAGGAACACCCGGTTCGGGCCGATGACGAGCACGCCCTGATCCTCGAGAGGGAACCGGTGCGTGTAGAGCAGGTAGGCGGCCCGATGGAGCGCCACGACGGTCTTGCCGGTGCCGGGGCCGCCCTGCACGACGAGCACACCGGAGTGCGGTGACCGGATGATCTCGTCCTGTTCGGCCTGGATCGTGGCCACGATGTCGCCGAGGGCGCCGGTCCGGCCCCGCTCGAGGGAGGCGACGAGCGTCGAGTAGCCGCGGATCTGCGGTGTCGCGTCCAGACCCTCGTCGTGCCCGAGGCCGAGGTGTCCCTCGCCGAAGAGCTCGTCCTCGAGACCGAGCACCCGACGTCCCTCGACCGCGAAGTGCCGGCGACGGACCAGTCCCATCGGGTCGCGCCCGGTCGCCCGGTAGAACGGCTCGGCCACGGGTGCGCGCCAATCGACGACCACCGGTTCGCGGTCCTCGTCGGCCACGGCGAGCCGGCCGATGTGGAAGCTCTCGACCGACGTCGATCCATCGTCGCCATCGGACGGCCCCGCCCGGTCGATCCGGCCGAACACCAGTGCGGCGTCCCCGAGGTCGAGTTCGACGAGGCGCTTCACCAGGGCACCGTCGACCGCGTTGCGCTCGAAACGGGCCTGGAAGGTGCCCCCCAGGTCGGCCTCGTGCATCTCCCGCATGCGCCAGGCGGCGGCACGGCTCGTCTCGAGGCACTCGTAGGCGTGGTCGACGTGGGCCTGCTCGGCGGCGAGTTCGGGGTGGTGCTGGGTCATGGGGACGGTCCACGATCTCGGGCGATCCGGGGCGGGGGCCCGTGAGGGATCCTCGAGCCTACCGGCGCCGGTATCGTCCGAACCGACCGCGCCCCGGCACGACACCAGTGATGCCCCCATGACCACTCCCCCCGCCGAACCCGCCTTCCTCGCCGCCGCCCGGGGCCGTCCGGCAGCGCACACCCCGGTGTGGTTCATGCGCCAGGCCGGTCGGAGCCTGCCCGAGTACCGGGCCGTGCGCGGACCCGGATCGATCCTCGATGCCATCGCCCGACCCGAGGTGGCGGCCGAGATCACACTGCAACCGGTCCGCCGGTACGGGGTCGACGCCGCCGTGCTCTACAGCGACATCGTCGTACCGGTCCACGCCGTCGGTTTCGGTATCGACGTCGCCCCGGGGACGGGCCCCGTCGCCGAGCAGCCGTTCCGAACCGCCGCCGACCTCGATCGCCTCAGGCCGCTCGAGGCCGGGGACGTCGTCCACGTCACCGACACCGTCGACATCCTCGTGCGCGAACTCCCGGTGCCACTGCT
>JBEAPU010000084.1:0-10657 GCA_041164245.1 Actinomycetota bacterium
GCACGCCGAGTCGGGCGAGCACCGACTCCCGATGTCGGATCTCGGCCTCGAGGCCGATGATCGTCCGGTCGAGCCGTTCGCCGTCGAGGTCCGTGACGAGACCGACGACGTGGGGGAGGCATGCCAGGTGGCCGAGGCCGGCACCGCCCTTGTGATCGATGAGGAGGAACTGGACATCGTCGGGAGGGTGATGAGCGGTGACGGACAGTGCCAGCGTCGCCAGCAACTCGCTCTTGCCGGACCCGGTGGTGCCGGCGACGAGCACGTGCGGACCGTCGGCGACGAGGTCGACCCCGACGACACCGGCGGGACCCTCCCCGAGCGTCACCCGGACCCGTGATCGGTCGCCCGAGGGTCCGGGCGGCCGATCGGCGGTGAGCAGGGGTCCGAGGTCGACGGATGTCGGGAGGTCCGTGGCGAGCGACAGCGGGCGTTCCGGGTCACGTCGACCGGCCAGGGCGCGTTCGACGGCGGCGAGGGTGTCCTCGGTGATCCGGGCGAGCGTGACGTCGATCGGCGGGTCGCCGCCGACGGGGTCCTGATGCACTCGGGCGGCGCCGCAGTGGTCGGCCTCGATGACCACCGTCGCGACCGACGGCACGGTGGCCCCGGCTGCGGCGACGGCGATGACCGCCGGCGGGTGTTCGGACGCAAGGAGCCGACGGATCGGTGCCTCCACGTCGGCGAGGGTTCTCGGGTCGTCGAGCACGATCACTCGGTGCGGTGCCGGGTCGTGAGCGGACCCGGAGAGGTGTCCGCGCTCGATGGTCAGGTCGGCGGGTCCGAGGTGGACCCGGAGTTGGCCCATGAGCGATCGAACGAGCCCGTCGGCGACGCTGCGACCTCGGGTGTCACGGGCGGTCACGACGCACACCGTTCCCGGCCCGAGATCGATGGTGACGGGTCGTTCGAGGAGGGTCGGCGGGCCCGCCGGGAGGTCGGCGGCGACGATCCCGGTCAGGTCGATCGGCGCCGGTCGATCGGCGATGCCGACGACGACCCGGGTCGCGTCGTGGTGACCGAGTCGTCGCTCCCACACCCGTCGACCGGTGGCACGCGCCACGAGGTCGAGCGGCCAGCGGTCGCGGTCGGCGCCGGCGACCACCGCAGCGGCGGCTGCGACGGCCGCGGCGGTGCGATCCCGACGTTCCATGTCGGCGGCGCGCCGACGACGACGGGCACGGCGGAGGCGGACCAGCTCCACTCCGGTGACGCTGAGGCTGGTCACGACGCCGACGGCGGCGAACAGCACGAACATCGCGTTGCCGGTGATCGCCGCGATCGTGCCGGCGGCGATGACACCGGTCACGGCGGCGATCGGACCGCTCGGACCGATCCCGGACGTCGACGGCACGACGCGGTCGGGACGTGCCGCGTCGGCGGGGTCGAGCGTCGGGGTCACGGGTTCGACCGGCGGGATCGGTCGTGGACGGCGGATCACCGTCACCGGGTCGGGATCACCGGCTGCGGGTGACGGGATCGTCGTCAGCACGCTCCGACCGACCGCCGTCGACCCGGCGGCGGTGCGGGCCACGATCCCGGTGAGGGCGACGGTCTCGCCGGCGGGTCCGAGCAGCAGGTGGTGCGGTTCGAGGTCCGGGTCGTCGACATGGATGTCGGTCCGCCGGGAACGGCCGATGACGCGGGCCGGTCCATGGTCGTCGATGCGCGCCAGGGCCCGGCCGCAGTCGGGACCGGCGGCGGCGATGAGGATCGGTGACGGTGTCGGGTGGACCATGGCGTGCGGGTGCACCGCGCCGGGTGCGCCGCGGAAGCCGGGAGGTGCCGGTGACACGGTCTCCCAACGCCGGTGAGACCTGATCTGGCGCGGTGAGGGAGGCCGGGCGACCAGCGGGGAGACCCCCGGAGACGGGCTTCACGGACGGTGGCGGCCATGAACCGACACAGCACACACGCCCACCCCGATCACCTCGTCGACGACCGGGGTGTCCGATCCGCCGAGCGCCCACATCCCGGCATCGACCCCGCCTTCACCGGGTCACGGGCACGACTGGAGCACGAGTGGGTCAGGATCTGCCGACGCCCGGCCAACGTCCGGCGGGCCCGCGGCTGGCAGGTCACGGACATCGAGTTCTCGAGCCTGCAGGAGCTCCTCGTCATCGCCGGTGCCGGAGCCGCCGGACCCGAACAAGAGACGGTCCTGCGGCGCCTCCTCGTCGTCGCGGCCGGTGACGATCTGGCCGCCCGCGTGCTCCTGCAGCGGATGCTCCCGATCCTGATGCGCGCCAACCACCGTCGCCCCCACGGCATGAGCGCCGACGTCGGGATCGACGAACTGCTCGGTGCCGCCTGGATCGCGATCCGCACGTTCGACCAGCGGCGTCGACCGTCGTGCCTGGTCCCCGCATTGGTCCACGACGCCGTCTACCGCGCCTTCCTCGTCGAGACCCGACGCCGCGACCTGCGCCGCGAGGTCGTCATCGAACGCCTCGAGCATCACCCCGATGCCGGCGACGGCCGCGCCCGGACCATGGTCGAGCTGCGCCTGTTGCTCCTCGAGGCCCAGCAGGCGGGCGTCTCACCCGTCGACCTCGAGGTGCTGCGACGGGTGATCGTCACCGGCTCGACGGCGCGCGTGGCCGCCGAACTCGGCGTGACACCGCGTGCCGTGCGTTACCGCTGCACGAACGTCGCCGCCGAGCTCGCCGTCATCGCGCGGGCTGCGTGAAGATGGGGCGGCGCTTCTCGAAGAAGGCGCTGATCCCCTCCTGGCAGTCCGGCGTGACGATGCCGGCCGCCATGACCTCGATGGCGTAGGAGTAGGCCTTGGGCTGGTCCATGTCGACCTGCGCGTAGTACGCCCGCTTCCCGATGCCCTTGGCCATCGCCGATCCCCGGGTCGACCGACGCATCAGGTCGTCGACGGCATCGTCGAGCTGGTCATCCGGCACGACTCGGTTGATCAGTCCCCACGATGCGGCCGTGGCCGCGTCGACCGGGTCACCGGTGATCGACAACTCGAGGGCGTGCTTCCGGTTGATCTGACGGGCGACGGCCACGAGCGGTGTGTTACAGAACAAGCCACCCTTGCCGCCCGGCAGGGCGAACGACGCCGACTCGCCGGCGATCGCCATGTCGCAGGTGGCGACGAGTTGGCAGCCCGCTGCGGTGGCCAGTGCGTGCACCTTGGCGATCACCACCTGGGGGATCTCCTGGATGGTGTTCATCATCCGGGTGCAGACCTCGAGCAGGGAGCGGGCGGCCGGCAGGGTCGTGTCGACCATGTCGCCGAAGTTGTGCCCGGCGGAGAACACGGGACCGTTGGCGGCCAGGATCACGCCGAGTGCGTCGGACTCCCCGATGACGTCGAGGGCTCGCTGCATCTCGAGCATGACCTCGCGCGACAGGGAGTTGCGGGTCTCGGGCCGGTTCAGGGTGAGCGTCCACACCGAGTCGGTGCGCTCGAGGAGCAGGTTCGTGAACGTGAGGTCGGTGCCCATCGGCACAGCCTGCCACGCTCCCGGCACCCACTCGCTGCCGGAGTGCGCCCCCAGGGGGTCGAACCCTGAACCAACGGGTTAAAAGCCCGCTGCTCTGCCATTGAGCTAGAGGCGCTGGATGAACGCCGAGGATACCGATCGCAGCACCTCGCCCGGTGGGGATCGCGGCGCTACCCCGATCGGCCGGACCGACGGCGATACTGGCCCGATGGGGAGCAGCCACGAGCACCACGATCACGAGCACCACGATCACGGGGCGGCGGAGCACTGGGCGACCGCGCTCGGCCGGTGGGCCATCCCGGAGCACATCCTGGAGCAGGCACCCGAGTCACCGTGGATCCACCCGGTCTCGTCGTTCACCCCGACGGGCGATCTCCACGTCGACACACCGTCCCGCCATCGGGCCCTCGAAGCCCTGGCCGGGATCACGGCACCGTCGGTGCTCGACATCGGCTGCGGGGGTGGCCGGGCCGCGTTCGGGCTCGTTCCCCCGGCGATCGAGGTGATCGGTGTCGATCATCAGGCGGGGATGCTCGAGGTGTTCGAGCGGATGGCCGATGAACGGTCCGTGGTGTCGACCACCGTGCTCGGCGACTGGCCCGACGTGGTCGGGTCGACACCGATGGCGGACGTGGTGGTGTGCCATCACGTCTTCTACAACGTGGCCGACCTCGTGCCGTTCGTGCGGGCGCTGACCGGGCGCGCCCGGCACCGCGTGGTCGTCGAGTTGCCGCAGCGGCATCCGCTGTCGAACCTGTCGGCGGCGTGGCGCACGTTCTGGGGCCTCGAGCGTCCCGAGGCGCCGACCGCCGACGACGCCCTCGCCGTCGTGCGGTCGACGGGGGTCGACGCCCGTCTGGAGCCGTTCACGCAGCCGGCGCCGGTCGAGCGCCCGCCGATCACCGACACCGATGTGGCCCACATGCGGATCCGGCTGTGCCTGACGGCGGACCGTGACGAGGAGGTCCGGCGGTTCATGGAGGCCAACCCGGCGGGTCCACGGGACCTCGCCACCATCTGGTGGGACGTCTGAACCGACGGTCGGCAACGGGCTTGCAATTGTCCGGACATTTGCTAGAGTCCTCGACATGTGCCGTCAAGTGACCTGCAAGACCTGTGGGAAGGCCTCCTGGGCCGGCTGTGGGATGCACGTGGAGCAGGTGCTCGGCCACCTGTCCGCCGACCAGCGCTGCCAGTGCCACCTCGCTCCCCCGTCGCCCGCCGACACCACCCCGCGCAAGCGCTGGTTCTCCCGATCCTGAGCACCGCTTCGTCCCCGTCGGTGGCCCGCGTGGCAACCTGCGGGGATGGGCATCCTCACCGCCGACTCCGGCTCGACCCGGACGATCACCCTCGATCGACCCGACGCACTGAACGCGCTCACACCGGCGCTGCTCACCGAACTGGCCGACGCCCTCGCTGCCGCCGCCGATGACGGGACAGTGCGCGTCGTCGTCCTCACCGGCACCGGCCGGGCCTTCTCCGCCGGGGTCGACCTGAAGGCCCTCGCCGCCGAGCCGCCCGCCGACGGCGACGTGTCCGGCGCCCTGAACACGCCGGCACGGCGAGCCTGCGACCTGCTGTCGACCATGCCGAAGGTGACGATCGCCAAGGTCAACGGCTTCTGCTTCACCGGGGCGCTCGAGTTGGCACTCGCCTGTGACCTGATGGTCGTCGCCGCCGAGGCGAAGATGGGCGACACCCACGCCAAGTGGGGCCTCCGACCGACCTGGGGCATGAGCGCCCGCCTGATCCGCGCCGTCGGCCCCGTGCGGGCCCGCGAACTGAGCTACACGGCGCGCACCTTCACCGGCTCCGAGGCCCACACCTGGGGCATGGCGAGCCACTGCGTCCCACTCGTCGACCTCGACGCGACCGTCGCCGAACTCGCGACGGCGATCGCCGAGAACAGCCCGGAATCGCTCGCCGCCTACAAGGACCTCTACCGCAACCAGCAGGACCTCGACCTGACCGGCGGACTCGGGTTCGAGTACCGGACCATGTACCCGATGGGCGACGCCGGCGGCCGTCTCGACACCTTCGGCGGGTCGAGGTGACGGACCCGGGCGAACGGTACGTCGACCGGGCCGGGCTGCGCGTCGGTCGGGAACTCGCCGAGTTCGTCACCGCCGAGGCCCTGCCGGGGACGGCGATCGGCGAGGACGACTTCTGGGATGCGGTCGCCCGGATCATCGACCGGCTCACACCCCGCAACCGTGAACTCCTCGAGACCCGTGCCAGCCTGCAGGCCGCGATCGATCGCTGGCACCGCGACCACCCGGCGCGCGACCCCGCCGCCTACCGGACGTTCCTCGAGGACATCGGGTACCTCGTGCCCGATGGCGAGCCGTTCACCATCACCACCAGCGGGGTCCACCACGAGATCGCCGGCGTGGCCGGCCCCCAACTGGTCGTGCCCGTCACCAACGCCCGCTACGCGATCAACGCCGTCAACGCCCGCTGGGGGTCGCTCTACGACGCCCTGTACGGCACCGACGCCCTCGGCGAGACGCCCCCGCCGGGCCCGTACGACCCGGCCCGTGGCGCACGGGTGATCGCGGAGGCCCGCCGCATCCTCGACGACTGCATGCCCCTCACCGGCGGCTCGCACACCGACTCGGTCGCCTACCGACTCGACGGCGACCGGCTCGTCGTCGAGCTCGCCGACGGCACGACGGTCACCACGGAGCCGTCGGTCACCCTGATCGGCCACACCGGGGAGCGCGCCGCACCGTCGTCGATCGTCACCCGCCATCACGACCTGCACACACGGCTCCTCATCGACCCGGCGCACCCGGTCGGCGCCACCGACCCCGCCGGCCTCGCCGACGTGATGCTCGAGGCCGCCGTGACGGTCATCATGGACTGCGAGGACTCCGTCGCCTGCGTGGACTCCGCCGACAAGACCCTCGCCTACCGCAACTGGCTGGGTCTGTGCCGCGGCACGCTCACCGAGGAGGTGACCAAGGACGGACGGACCTTCGTCCGCAGAATGGCCGACGACATCGACCTCACCGCGCCCGACGGCGACCCGGCCACCCTGCCCGGACGGTCGGTGATGCTGGTGCGCAACGTCGGTCACCTGATGACGACACCGGCCGTGCTCGACACCCACGGCGACCCGGTGCCCGAGGGGATCCTCGACGCCATCATGACCGTGCTCGGCGCGCTGCCGGCCGAGTCGGTGTACGTCGTCAAACCGAAGATGCACGGACCCGACGAGGTCGCGTTCGCGGTCGAGGTGTTCGCCGCCGTCGAGGCCGCCCTCGGCCTCCCGGCCGACACCGTGAAGATCGGCATCATGGACGAGGAGCGACGGACCACGCTGAACCTGGCCGAGTGCATCCGCGCCGCGTCGAACCGCGTCGCGTTCATCAACACCGGGTTCCTCGACCGCACCGGCGACGAGATCCACACCTCGATGCACGCCGGGCCGATGGTGCGCAAGGCCGACATGCGCGCCGAGCGGTGGATCGCGGCCTACGAGGACCACAACGTGGACACCGGTCTCGCCTGTGGCCTCGTCGGTCGCGCCCAGATCGGCAAGGGCATGTGGGCCGCCCCGGACCTGATGGCCGACATGCTCGCCACCAAGGTCGGCCATCCGGCCGCCGGCGCCTCGTGCGCCTGGGTGCCGTCGCCGACGGCGGCCACCCTGCACGCCGTCCACTACCACCGTGTCGACGTCCGGGCCCGCCAGCGCGAACTCGCGGAACGCCTCGCGGCCGACGGGCCCCGGGCCACGCTCGACGACCTGATGCACATTCCGGTCGCCGACTCCCCGACATGGAGCGACGAGGACATCCAGGCCGAGCTCGACAACAACGCCCAGGGCATCCTCGGGTACGTGGTGCGCTGGGTCGACCAGGGTGTCGGCTGCTCCAAGGTGCCCGACATCCACGACGTCGGCCTCATGGAGGACCGGGCGACGTGCCGCATCTCGTCGCAGCACATGGCGAACTGGTTGCTGCACGGAGTCGTCGACGCCGACCGGGTGACGGCGACGATGCGGCGGATGGCAGCCGTGGTCGACCGTCAGAACGCCGACGACCCGACATACACGCCGATGGGGCCGGCCTTCGACGGGCCGGCGTTCCGTGCCGCCTGCGACCTCGTACTGTCGGGGGTCGAACAGCCGAGCGGGTACACCGAGCCGATCCTGCACGCCCGCCGACTCGACGCGAAGGGACGCCACGCATGACCCACCACCCGACGATCACGGCCGAGCGCGCCCAGCGGATCATCGATGCCGCCATCGGCCACGGGGCCCGCCACGGGATGAAGCCGCTCGTCGTGCTCGTCCTCGACGCTGGCGGCATCCCGGTCGCCTACCTGCGCTCCGACGGTTCGCCCACGGGTCGCTTCGCCATCGCCAACGGCAAGGCGAACGGTGCGCTCGCCCTCGGGGTGAACTCGCGCCGCATCGGCGAGATGGCGATCGAGCGGCCGCACTTCATCAACGGCGTGATGGCCTCGATCGACGGCCCGCTGGTTCCCGTCGCCGGCGGGGTGCTGGTGCTCGACGGTGGGGTCGTCGTCGGCGCCGTCGGGGTGTCGGGTGACACCTCCGACAACGACGAGGCGGCCGCGATGGCCGGGATCGCCGCCGCGGGGTACACGCACCCGTGAGACGTCGCCGCCCGCCGAGGACGGTCGAGAGCGGACCCGACGCGGAGCTGATCGCCGACCTACGGGCCGTCCTCGGGGACCGGGTTCGGGTCGACGGAGCCGAGCGGGCCCTGCTGCGGCGCGACGCCTCGGTGTTCGACGGTGGCTCGGCCGGGCCGATCTGCCTGTGCGACAACACCGCCGAGGTGCAGCACGCCGTACGGACGGCGATCGCGCACGGGCGGGCGGTCGTGCCGCGCGGTGCCGGCACCGGACTGGCGGGCGGGGCGGTGCCCCTCGGCAACCCCGTCGTCGTGTCGCTCGCCCGGATGACGCGGGTCCTCGAGGTCGACGTGGATGCCGGGGTGGCGTGGGTGGAGCCCGGTGTGGTCAACCTCGACCTGTCGCGGCATCTGCACCGCGTCGGACACCACTTCGCCCCCGACCCGTCGTCCCAGCAGGTGTGCACGATCGGCGGCAACGTCGCCAACAACTCGGGCGGCCCGCACTGCCTCGCCGACGGTGTCACCAACGCCCACGTGCTCGCCGTCGAGGTCGTGCTCCCCGACGGCGAGGTGACCCTGCTCGGCGGGCTCGATGCCGAACCGGCCGGGTACGACCTGCGGGGCGTGTTCGTCGGTGGCGAGGGGATGCTCGGCATCGCGACGCGCATCGCCGTGCGCATCACCCGGAACCGTCCGGCGGTGCGCACCCTGCTCCTGTCGTTCGACACGCCGCGCCAGGCCGCCGCGACGGTGAGCGCCGTCATCGCCGCCGGCATCGTGCCGGCCGCGATGGAGGTCATGGATCGCCGGATCACGGTCGCCGTCGAGAACTACGTCCATGCCGGGTACCCGACGGATGCCGGGGCGGTGCTGCTCGCCGAGGTCGACGGGCTCGCCGCCGGGGTCGACATCGATGCCGACCGCATCGCCGAGATCGGTCGCGCCAACGGTGCGACCGACGTCCGACTGGCGGCCGACGACACCGAGCGGGCGCTCCTGTGGAAGGGCCGCAAGACGGCCTTCGGTGCGGTCGCCCAGGTGGCACCGAACTACTACCTGCACGACACGGTCGTGCCGCGCGCCCGTCTCGCCGAGGTGCTCGACGAGGTGTACGCGATCGCGGAGCGCCACGACCTGATGGTGATGAACGTCTTCCACGCCGGTGACGGGAATCTGCACCCGCTGCTGCTCTACGACGCCCGGGAGCCGGGGGTGTTCGAGCGGGTGCACGCCGCCGGGGCCGAGATCGTCGAGGCATCGCTCGCCGCGGGCGGTGTGCTCTCCGGTGAGCACGGCATCGGCATCGAGAAGCAGGGGTACATGTCGCGCCTGTTCTCCGATGACGACCTCGACCATCAGGAGCGTCTGCGTCGCGCCTTCGACCCGGCGTGCCGTGCCAACCCGGGCAAGGTGCTGCCCGCCGGTCACAGTTGCGCCGACATCCAGGCCCTGCGCACCGTCCCGACCGGGGTGTGGGGATGACCGGCGTCGACCCGGTGCTCACCGCGTTCGCCGCCGAGGTCGGACCCGACGGACCGGTCACGGTGGCCGGTGGCCGGACCCGCTGGGACCGCGGCGGGGCCGTCGACCCGAGCGCCCGCGTCCTGACCGCGCCGAGCGGTGTGGTCGAGCACCAACCCGACGAGATGATCGTGCGCGTCCGGGCCGGGACGACGGTCGCCGAGCTGACATCGGTGCTCGCCGCCGCCGGTCAGCGGTGCGCCCTGCCCGATCGGGGCGGCTCGGTCGGCGGTGCCATCGCCGTCGGGGAGAACCATCTCGAGGTGCTCGGTCGGGGGACGTTGCGCGCATCGGTCCTGCAGGTGCGGTACGTGTCGGCGGAGGGTCGGGTCATCACCGGCGGCGGTCCGACGGTGAAGAACGTCTCGGGCTTCGATCTGCCCCGGCTGATGACCGGCGCGCTCGGCACGCTCGGTCTGCTCGCCGAGGTGATCCTGCGGGCTGACCCGATCCCGGCGGTGTCGCTGTGGCTGGAGGCCGACGCCGTCGACCCGGTCACCGTGCATGCTGCGGTGCTGCGCCCGTCGTGCGTGCTCTGGGACGGGGAGCGGGTGCGGGTGCTGCTCGAGGGACACGCACCCGACGTCGCCGAGCAGCGTGACCGCCTGGCGCGCCTCGCCACGTTCGTCGACTGCGACGGGCCGTTCCCGCTCCCGCCGCACCGGTGGTCGCTCACACCGGCCGAGGCGCTCGATGTCGGACGCTCCTCCGACGGCAGCATCGTGTCGGTGAGCGTCGGCACGGCGTGGCGGACGATGGCGCAGCCGCCCCGTCCCGTGTCGTCCCCGGTCCGCGGGATCTCCGAACGCCTGAAGCACAACTTCGACCCGACCGGCCGGCTCAACCCGGGGAGGTGCGTGTGGACCTGAGGATCGATGCAGACGAACTGGCGACGTGCGTGCAGTGCGGCCTGTGCCTGACGGCCTGCCCGACATACCGGGTGACCGGTGACGAGACCTTCTCGCCCCGGGGTCGCATCGCGTTGATGCGCGAGGTCCAGTTGCACGACGCGCCACTGACCGACGAGGTCGTGCACGCCTTCGAGACCTGCATCCAGTGCCG
>JBEAPU010000085.1:0-52143 GCA_041164245.1 Actinomycetota bacterium
CCGACGGTCACCGCCGAACCGGACGCTCCACGGACCCTCCGCGACCGGCTGAGCCGTGCCCGCTCGGCGTTCACGGGAGCGTTGTCGTCCGTGCTCGGGCGTGGAGCGATCGACGATACGACCTGGGAGGAACTCGAGGATGCCCTGCTCCTCGCCGACGTCGGCATCGGCGTCGCGACCGCCCTCCTCGACCCGTTGCGGGCCCGGGTCGCGTCCGGCGAGATCGCCGATCCGGACGCGCTCGTCACGGCGTTGAAGGCCGAGATGGTGGGACGACTCGCCACAGCCGACCGGACCCTCCACCATCGGGATGACGGTGGCTCACCGTCGGTGTGGCTGATGGTCGGTGTCAACGGGGTCGGCAAGACGACGACGATCGGCAAGTTGGCGGCGCGTGAGACCGCAGCGGGGACATCGGTCCTGCTGGCGGCCGGGGACACCTTCCGCGCCGCGGCGGCCGAGCAGTTGGCCACGTGGGCCGACCGCTCGGGGGCCGAGTTCGTCCGTGGCGCCGAGGGCGGTGACCCGTCGTCGGTGATCTTCGACGGCGTCGAGCGCGCCGCGGCCCGTGGGGTCGACCTCGTGCTCGCCGACACCGCCGGTCGCCTGCACACCAAGCAGAACCTCATGGACGAACTCGCCAAGGTGCGCCGGGTGGCCGAGAAGGGTGCCGGCGTGGTCACCGAGACACTGCTCGTCATCGACGCGACGACCGGCCAGAACGGGCTCGCCCAGGCCCGCGAGTTCCGGGAGGCGACGGCGGTGACCGGTGTCGTCGTCACCAAACTGGACGGCTCGGCCAAGGGCGGCATCGTCTTCGCCATCGAGACCGAGTTCGGTATCCCGGTCAAGTACGTCGGCGTCGGCGAGACGATCGAGGATCTCGTGCCCTTCGACCCGGTCGAGTTCGTCGATGCCCTCCTCGGACGCTGAACGGCCGTCGCCGGGAACCGGTCTCGCCCGATCGACGTCTCATCCGGGCGTGAACAGATCCACGCGCTCCATCCCCGCCGGCGTGCTCGCCGTGATCGCCGCGACCGTCGGCCTCGCCGGCTGTGTCGCCGACGACACCGACAGCGGTGGCCTCACCCCGCCCGAGGTCATCCGTGTCGGGACCGAGGCGGGCTCGTCCATGGCCGGTGACGCTGCCGCCCAGTCGGCCGAGGAGCCGGCCAGCGAGGAGGCGGCGATCGGCAAGGTCGGTGAGGACATGGCGTCGAGCTACATGCCGGCCTGGGACGTCGTGGTCGGCTTCGAGGTGGCGGCCGACCTCCCGGGCCTGCCGGGCGCCGACACCGGGTACGTCTATCGGGACGGCACCAGCGTGCCCGAGGATGTCGCCGTGGCACTCGCGAGCGCGTTGGGCGTGGATCCGACACCGCGGGAGCGGCCGGCCGAGTACATGGTCGAGTGGGCCTTCGGTCCCGAGGACGGCTCGGCACCGTCACTCACCATCGACTCCTACCCGCAGCACTACTGGTGGTACTCGTCCGCCTGGGCCGACATGGATCGTGCCATGGATGTCCCGGCCTGCACCGAGTCTGTCGGTGCCGACGGCAACGTGACCATCGACTGTCCCGAGTGGATGCCCGAGCCGCCCGTCGGGGTGCCGACCGCAGCCGAGGCCGAGGTGCGGGCCCGCGAGATCATCACCGCAGCGGGCTTCGACCCGTCGACGCTCACCTTCACCGTCTCCGCCGACGAGTGGTACGCCTCGGTGGAGGCACGACGCGACCTCGTGGAGGGCATCGAGTACGCCGGCGCTGCGTCGTGGAGCTTCGGCTTCGCCGGCGAGGGGGCCCTCGAGTGGGCCGGTGGGACGTTCACCGTCCCCGAGGCCGTGGGCCCGTATCCGTTGGTGGATCTCGACACGGCACTCACCCGTCTCGAGGAGATGTACGTGTCGGGGATGGCGCTCGGCGGTGACATGGCGGTCGGGGTGCCCGAACCGGCCATCGCCGTCGAACCCATGCCGACCGACGAGTCGATGCCGGTCGAGACGCTCCCGATGCCCGAACCCGGTGAGATGCCCGAGCCGACGGAGATCACGGTCACCCTCGTCGACGTGGTCGCCGACCTGTGGTGGGTCGACGATGTCGACGGCAACGTCTGGCTGATCCCGGCCTACCGCTTCGTCGGCGACGACGGCGGCTGGTACACGGTGCCGGCGGTGAGCGACGAGTACATGATCGAGCAGGCCACCCACGGCGAGGTCGAGCCGATGCCGGGCGAGGGGAGCGAGGGCTCGACCGGAGCGGTCGAGCACGGTGCCGTCGTGTCACCCGAACTCGAGCAACTGCTCGCCCCCATCGACCTGAGCGTCGCCGCCCCGGCGGTGATCGCCCTGCTCGAGGACCTGCTCGACGGCGAGGTGGCCGTCGACGAGGGCCTCCTCGCCGACATGGCGAGGGAGTACGGCGTCGAGATGCGCGTCGTCGAGCGTGACGGCGAGCCACTCCTGGTCACGGAGGACTATCGCACCGATCGCATCAATGTGGTCGTGGTCGACGGGACGGTCGTCGCCATCGACGGCATCGGCTGACCCGGTCGGTCCGGGGCACCACCGGCATCACCGGTAGCCTCGACGGTGATGTTCGACTCCCTCTCCAGCCGTCTCGACGGCATCGCCAAGCGCCTGCGCGGCAAGGGCCGCCTCACCGAGGCCGATGTCGACGAGGTGATGCGCGAGATCCGTACGGCCCTCCTCGAGGCCGACGTCAACGTCGGGGTGGTCCGTTCCGTCACCAATCGCATCCGCGAGCACGCCATCGGCGCGACCCGGTCCACGGCTCTCGACCCGGGCCAGCAGGTCATCAAGGCCGTCCACGACGAGTTGATCCGCATCCTCGGTGGCGAGACCCTGCGCCTCTCCTACGCGTCCAAGCCGCCGACCGTGGTCCTCATGGCCGGCCTGCAGGGGTCGGGCAAGACGACGAACTCGGCGAAGTTGGCGGCGTGGTTCAAGAGCCAGGGACGTCAACCGCTCCTCGTCGGCGCCGACCTGCAGCGCCCGGCCGCGGTCGAGCAGTTGCGCACCCTCGGCCGTCAGATCGACGTCCCGGTGTGGTCAGCGCCCACCGACCCGGTGCAGGTCGCGGCCGACGGACTCGACGAGGCCCGTCGTCTCGGACGTGACGTCCTGATCGTCGACACCGCCGGGCGCCTGTCGATCGACACCGAGATGATGGACCAGGTCCGGCGGATCTCGGCCGCCATCTCGCCCGACTACACCTTCCTCGTCATCGACGCCATGACCGGCCAGGACGCGGTGCAGACGGCGTCGGCCTTCCACGAGACCCTCGAGATCGACGGTGTCATCATGTCCAAGCTCGACGGCGACGCCCGCGGCGGCGCGGCGCTGTCGGTCAAGGAGGTCATCGGGCGACCCATCGCCTTCGCCTCCACGGGTGAGCGCCTCGAGGCCTTCGAGCAGTTCCACCCGGACCGCATGGCCGGGCGCATCCTCGGCATGGGCGACATGCTGACCCTCATCGAGCAGGCCGAGCGGGCCTTCGAGGCCGACCAGGCCGAGCAGGCCGCGGCCCGCCTCATGGAGGGGCAGTTCACCTTCGACGACTTCCTCGAGCAGATGCAGGCCCTCAGGAAGATGGGCCCACTGTCCGGTGTGCTCGGGATGATGCCGGGCATGCCCAAGGAGTTGAAGGACGCCAAGATCTCCGACGACGACCTCCGACCGGTCGAGGCGATCATCCGCTCGATGACCCGCGAGGAGCGCGCCCACCCCGAGGTGATCAACGGCAGTCGTCGCACCCGCATCGCGACCGGTTCGGGCACATCGGTGGCCGAGGTGAACCGACTCGTCAAGCAGTTCTCCGAGATGCAGAGGATGATGAAGCGCCTCGGGGGGATGCCCGGCGTCGGGAAGGGCAAGAAGGGCAAGCGCCGTGGCGGCCCGAACCCGTTCGGCGGCGGGCCCTCGAGCCCGGACATGGCCGACCTCGAATCGCTGCTCGGTGGAGGGGGCGGGCTCCCCGGCGGCGGCCCCTTCGGCGACCTCGGTCGCAAGCCCGGGTTCCCCGGACCCCGCTGAGTCGCATCCCCAGCACGGCCCGATAGCCTGCCGGGGTTCCTCAGTCCCAGGAGACAGGTCACCATGGCAGTCAAGTTGCGCCTCACCCGTATCGGCAAGAAGAAGCAGCCCCAGTACCGCATCGTCGCCGCGGATGCGCGCTCGCCCCGTGACGGGCGCTTCATCGAGATCCTCGGCCACTACGACCCCCGTCAGGATCCGTCGGTGTTGACCGTCGACAACGACAAGGCCGTGAAGTGGTTGAGTGACGGCGCCCAGCCGACCGAGCGCGTCGCGAAGCTCCTCGAGATCTCCGGGGCCATGGAGCAGTTCAAGGCCGCCAAGTCGGCCCGCTGACCGATCCCGTGACCGACACCATGTCAGCCCCCATCGCCGTGGCCGTCCTCGGCCACATCGTCCGCTCCATCGTCGACATGCCCGACGCCGTCGAGGTGACGAGCACCGAGTCCGGTGACCGGACCCGTCTCGACGTACGCGTCGGCCCGGGCGACCTCGGTCGGGTCATCGGCCGGCGTGGTCGCACTGCGGCGAGCATCCGCACCGTCACCCGCGCCGCCGCAGCCCGCGACGGTGTCGAGGTCGACATCGAGTTCCTCGACGACTGACGTCGTCGGGTCGTCGCCATGAGCGATGCCGCCACCCTCGAGGTGGGTCGTCTCGGACGTGCCCACGGCATCCGTGGCGATGTCGTCGTCGTCCTCACCACCGACCGGGTCGAGCGTGTCGCCCCCGGATCGCGGCTGCTCGCCGGTGACCGGTGGCTCACCGTGGCCACCTCCCGTCCACAGGGCGACCGCTGGGTCGTGCACTTCGACGGTGTCGACGACCGCACCACGGCGGAGGGCCTCGCCGGACGTTCCCTGCACGCCGAGCCCCTCACCGGCGCCGACGACGCCCTGTGGGTCCATGACCTCATCGGTCGGGAGGTCGTCGAGGTCGACGGCACGCCGCGCGGGCCCTGCACGGCCGTGGTCGCGAACCCGGCCTCGGACCTGCTCGAACTCGCCTCCGGGGCGCTCGTCCCCGCCGTGTTCGTCGTGAGCATCGACGATGGGCGGATCGTCATCGACCCGCCCGACGGCCTGTTCGACCTCGTGGGGGAGTGAGCGTGCGCGTCGACGTGTTCACGCTGTTCCCGGCCATGGTCGACGGCTTCTGCTCCGAGAGCCTGCTCGGCCGGGCACGTTCGGCAGGCCTCGTCGACCTGCGCTGTCACGATCCGCGCGACCACACCCACGACGTGCACCGGACCGTGGACGACTCCCCCTTCGGCGGCGGAGCCGGGATGCTGATGCGACCCGAGCCGATCGTCGAATGCATCGAGGCGGTCGACCCGCCGCGCCCACTGTTCCTGCTCGGCCCCGGCGGTCGCCGCTTCGACCAGTCCCTGGCAGCCGAACTGGCGGCCACGGATGGCTTCAGCCTCCTGTGCGGACGCTACGAGGGCATCGACCATCGGGTGCGGGAGCATGTCGTCGACGGGGAGATCTCCATCGGCGACGTCGTCCTCGCCGGCGGGGAGGTCGCGGCGTGTCTCGTGATCGAGGCGGTCACACGCCTGGTGCCCGGCGTCATGGGCAATGCCGAGGGCCCGGTCACCGAGAGCTTCGGGGCGACTGGCTTGCTGGAGGAGCCGCAGTACACCCGGCCGGCCGACTTCCGGGGCTGGACGGTTCCCGAGGTGCTCCGCAGCGGTGACCATGCCCGGATCGCCCGGTGGCGGCTCGCCCAGGCGCTGCATCGCACGATCGCCCTCCGTCCCGATCTCGTCGAGGCGCGTGGCGGCGTCAGCGACGAGGAGCGTCGCCTGTTGGAAGAGTTCCCGCCGGTCCCGTATCCTCATTGAGCCCACCGGGGTTCGATTCGCCCCACGTGAACAGGAAGTTCCCATGAAGACCACCGACCTCATCGATCAGGACTCGCTGCGCTCCGACATTCCCGACTTCGGACCCGGCGACGAGCTCAAGGTCCACGTGCGCGTGGTCGAGGGCGGCAAGGAGCGCATCCAGGTGTTCCAGGGCAACGTGATCGCCATCCAGGGTGGAGGCCTGCACGAGACGTACACCGTGCGCAAGCTCAGCTACGGCGTCGGCGTCGAGCGCACCTTCCCCAAGCACACCCCGACGGTGGCCAAGGTCGAGGTCGTCAAGCGCGGCGATGTGCGCCGGGCGAAGCTGTACTACCTGCGCGACCGGGTCGGCAAGGCCGCCAAGGTCCGCGAGAAGCGCGAATTCTGATCACCCCCGGGTGATGCCGGCCCGGTGCCGGCCACGATCGGCCAGCGGCCCTCTCGTCCGAACGGAGGTGCCATGGCCGATCTGTCGCGTGTGGGGGCCGGTGCGGCCGGTGAGCGGCGCGCCGAACGCTGGTACCTCGAGCGGGGTTACATCGTGCTCGATCGCAACTGGCGCCGACCCGGCGGCGAGATCGATCTCGTCGTCGCCCGCAGCCCGGTCCTGGTGTTCGTCGAGGTGAAGTGGCGTCGACGGGCGAGCCACGGAGGGCCCGGTGCGGCGATCGACCTCCGGAAGGCGGAACGGGTGCGGGCGACCGCCGAGCGCTGGTTGGTCGAGCATCCCGAGTGGGGAGGTCGGAGTGGACTCCGGGTGCGATTCGACGCCGCCCTCGGGGTGGGTGCACACCTCGAGGTGATCGAGGCGGCGTTCTGAGCCGATCAGCCGAGGACACCCCACGCGACGAGGAGCGCCGAGACTGCGATGGCCGCAGCGACGAGTGCGTAGTCCGTGGGCCGGGCACGGAACCTCCGGTAGGGGTTGAAACCCATGTGCCGAGTATGGCTCCCGCCGGGTGAATCCCAGCGGGATCGCCTCGCCGGTACCGTGTCGTCGTGGCTGTCGGGACCCGTTGGGCACGCACGGCAAGAGCCGTCGTGATCGTGGTGATCGCCGCCGCTCTCGTGGTGCCCGGTGGCGGCGCGGTCCTCGGACAGGACGTCCCGGAGCCGATCGCCGACACCGACCCCGAACCGCTGGTGCCGGTCCCGTTCGGTTGTCCGCCCTGGGCGATCGCCGATGCGGTGTTCGCCGGGACCGTGTCGGCCCGTGACGATCGGACGGTGCGGTTCGCCGAGCCCGCTCTGCGCGCTGGTGCGCTCGACGCCATCGGCGAGTCCGGCATCATCGATGTGCGTTTCGGCACCGATGCCCAGTACCTCGAGGTCGGGGAGCGTTATCTCGTCGGTGTCGCCGAGCACCCGGACCTCGGTCTTCTCGTCTCGTCGCTCGGGCCGGAGCCGGTCGACTTCGCCGGGGATGAGATCATCGGCGTGTCCGAGGACGACGTCGCCTGCCCGCCGGTGCAGGACCCGGTCGTGACCCTGCGACTCGACGGGACCGCGGTCCCGACACCGCTGCTCGGCCCATTCGTGGAGTCGCGGTCCCGGATCGCTGCGGCGATCCTGATCCCGACGGTCATCGCCTTCGCCGTCGTCTTCCTTCTCGCCCTCCTGCGCGTCTCGACGACCGGTGTGATCGAGAGTCTGCGCGGGGCGGCACAGGCGTCCCGGCGGTCACCCGGCGGCGGCCGTCGCCCGCGCCCGTAGGTCGGCGACGGCGTGGCCGAGGCCCTCCGGGTCGCGGTACAGGGCACTGCCGGCGATCAGCACGTTGGCGCCGGCCGCGGCCGCCCCGGCGATGGTCGAGGGTCCGATGCCGCCATCGACTTCGAGGTCGACCCGGTCGGTGAGGCCGGCGGAGTCGATCATGGCCCGCACCTCGGCGATCTTGGGTTCCATGGTGGCGATGTATCCCTGCCCGCCGAACCCCGGGTTCACGGTCATCACGAGCACGAGGTCGACGAGGTCGAGGACGTGGGCCACCGCCGAGGCCGGAGTCGCGGGGTTCAGTGCGACGGCGGCGGTCGCCCCGAGTGACGAGATGTTGGCCAGGGTGCGGTGCAGGTGGGTGCACGCCTCGGCGTGGACGATGAGACGGCCGCAACCGGCCTCCACGTAGCGGGCGGCCATGGCATCGGGGTCGACCACCATCAGGTGCGCCTCGAACGGCAGCGAGGTGTGGCGTCGGGCCGCCGCGATCACATCGGGTCCGAATGTCAGGTTCGGGACGAAGACGCCGTCCATCACGTCCCATTGGATGAGGTCGACGCCGGCGGCCTCGAGGGCCGCGACCTCCTCGCCGAGGCGGGCGAAGTCCGCCGGGAGCACGGACGGGGCGATCTGGATCGGTCGTGTCACAGAGCCGAACCCTACCGACCCGTCCCGGAGCGGTCCGGACTCGCCGGTCGACCTCCCCGGCATCCCCGTCGTGACCGTCCCGTGTCGTGATCGTCCTATCGTGTCCCGATGGGCCCGGTGCGGATCGAGCGGTTCGTCGCCGGTGGCGAGGGACTGGCCCGGGCCGAGGACGGTCGGGTCGTGTTCGTCCGTGGTGGCGTGCCCGGCGACCTCGTCGGGGTCTCGGTGATCGATGAGCGCCGTGACTGGATGCGGGCCGTGGTCGACACGGTCGTCGAACCGTCCGGTGATCGCTGCGCCCCGTCGTGCGTGTCCCGTCGCGCCGGTTGCGGAGGCTGCGACTGGGCGGAGGTCAGGTCCGAGCTCGAACTCGGCCACAAGGTGGCGATCGTCGCCGAGGCGCTGCGACGCACGGCGCGTCTCGAGTTCCCCGTCACTCCGGGTGGTTCGGTGCCCGCCCACGGGTACCGGACGACGCTCCGGGTGGTGGGCGACGACGCCGGGCGGCCCGCCTTCCGACGCGCTGCGGGTCACGACACCGTCGACGCGTCGCCGTGCGAGGTGGCCCATCCGCACCTCGCCGCGACGCTCGCCGGCATCCGCATCGCCCCCGGGGTCGAGGTCCAGTTGCGGTGCTCTGCGGCCACGGCCGAGGTGACCGCCCGCTGGGATCGTCGGGCCGGGCGGGTCGATGGACTCGCCGACACCGTCGGGACGGGGGCCGAGGCCACCATCCACGAGGACGTGGCGGGGCACCGCTTCCGGGTCTCGGCAGCATCCTTCTTCCAGAGCGGTCCGGCGGCGGCGACCCTGCTGGTGGAGACGGTCCGACGGGTCGTCCCCGAGCTGGTATCGGCTCGTCGCGTCGTCGATGCCTACGGCGGCGTCGGACTGTTCGCGGTGGCATGTGTGCCACCGTCGGCCGGGGTGACGGTGGTCGAGACGTCGCGCGCTGCGGTCGCCGACGCCGAGCTGAACCTCGCGGGTCGATCCGGACGGGTCGAGGTCGTCCGGGCCGAGGTCGGTGCCTGGCGGGACGCGGCGGCCGCCGAACCCGTCGACGTGGTGATCGCCGACCCGGCCCGCTCCGGGCTCGGCCGTCCCGGGGTGGCGGCGATCGGACGCCTCGGGTCGCCGGTGCTCGTCCTGGTCAGCTGCGACCCGGTGTCGTTCGCCCGTGACGCTGCGCTCCTCGCTGCAGCCGACCACCGACTCGAGCACGTCGAAGTGCTCGACCTCTTCCCCGGCACGCACCACGTCGAGACCGTGTCGCTGTGGCGGCGCGACTCCAGACTGACGTCATGACGAACCGCTCCCAGCACGCCGACTCCCGGGGTGCCGCGCCCGGGCACCTCTCTCCGCAGGTCTCCGAGGAGGTCGCAGCCGCCCTGTCCTCGGGCCGGCCGGTGGTGGCGCTCGAGTCGACGATCTTCTCGCACCTCGGGCTGCCGTCACCGGCCAACGCCGAGGCACTCGAACGCTGTGAGTCGGTCATCCGCTCGGCTGGGGCCGTGCCTGCCGTCACCGCGGTCCTCGACGGGGTGCTGCGGGTCGGGATCGAGTCATCCGAGGCACAGCGGATCTGCGGCCCGGCCCGCAAGATGGCCGAGCGCGACATCGCGGTGGCCACCGCCCAGGGTTGGGACTACGGCGCCACCACCGTGTCGGCGGCACTCGCCCTGGCTGCGGCGGTCGGTGTCAGGGTGTTCGCCACGGGCGGGATCGGCGGGGTCCATCGCGGCGCCGAGGTGTCGGGCGACGTCAGTGCGGACCTGGACGCGATCGCGAACCATCCGGTGGTCACGGTGTGCGCCGGCGCGAAGGCATTCCTCGACCTGCCACGGACGCTCGAGGTCCTCGAGACGCTCGGGGTGCCCGTGCTCGGGTGGCGTCACCCGTGGTTCCCGGCGTTCTACACGCGTTCGAGCGGGCTTCCCGTCCCGCACCGCGTCGATGACGCGGCGACGGTGGCAGCTGTCCTCGACGGCCGGTCCCGGCCGGGACGCGGTGTGCTGCTCACCGTGCCGATCCCGGAGGCCGATGAGTTGGACTCGGCGGACATCGACGCGGCGATCGATGCGGCACTCGCCCGGTGCGCAGCCGATGGCATCTCCGGGTCGGCGGTGACCCCGCACGTGCTGGCTGGCCTGTCGGCGGCGACCGAGGGTCGGAGCGTGCCGGCCAACCTGGCCCTGGCGGAGAACAACGCGGCCGTGGCCGCGGCCGTCGCCGTCGCCCTCGGCGCGGCCGGCTGAGCGGGTACTCGGGTCGTCGTCAGTCCGGCGACGACCCGAGCATCACGGCGAGTCGGGTCACCCGCCGCGTGACGCGTCGGAGGTGTCGGCGTCGTGCGTCCTCCCCGATGCGGTCGAGTCCATACAGGGCGACCCACTCCGTGCGGCACCCGGGGTGCGCCGCCCGGCGCAGGAACCGGGTGACGACCCGCTTGCCGGCCTCCCCCTCGAGCGCGTTCAGCCACTTCGGCGATCCGTGGCTGGTGATGGCGAGGATGCGGCGGACCCCGGCCATCGGTCGCTCCCGGAGGATCGCGCGCGGCACGACGGCTTCGACCCATCCGTGGAGCATCGCCGGTTGAGCGCTCCACCATGTCGGGTACGTGAGCACGAGGGCGTCGGCGGAGGCGAGCAGTGCCCGGTGGTCGGCGACCATCCTCGGATCCGGCCGGACGGGGTCGAACCCGTCGGCGTGCAGGTCGATCAGGTCGACCCTCGACCCCGCACGTCCGAGCGCTGCCACGGCCGTGTCGCGGGCTGCGGTGGTGAATGATGCCTCCATCGGGTGGCAGTGGACGACGACGACCCGACCCATGTCACCACCGGGCGGTCCGGGCCGTGACCCGGGAGAGGTCGTCGGCCGAGGGCTCGGCGTCGGCGTCGAGGGGGAGACGGATCCAACGCACCCGGGTGCGCACACCGCACACGAGACGCAGCGCCCGGGCGATGACGCGGCGGCCGTTGTCGTGATACCCGACCCTCTCGATCGGGCCACGGCTGTCGAGCGTCAGGCCGGCGAGCAGGCGGACGTGGCCGAGTCCGGGCCGCATCCGATTGCGGCGCTCGTCGAGGACGAATGCGACCCCGGGCAGCAGGACCCGGTCGAGCCAGCCCTTCACCGGAGCGGAGAGGCCGTTGGCGATGGTCGGGTACACCACGATCACCGCCCCGGCCGTGCGGAGGAGCCGTCCGTGCTCGACGACGACGGGGTCGAGTGCCGGGTCGTCCGTGGCGTAGGCGGCCCGCTCGGCCGTCGTCATGGCCGCTGGCTGGTCGGCGACCTTGAGCATCTCCACCCTCCATCGGCCGGTGAGTCCGGTGACGGCCGCTCGGGCGAGCGCCTCGACGCCGGGGAACCGGTCGTCGACGACGACGAGGGCGAGGGGCGGCGACCCGGCTTCGGAGACCACGGTCGCACCGTAGCGGGCTGCTCTCGTTCGGCTCAGCCGGGGTCGCTCTGCGAACATCGGGCGATGCCCGAATCGAGCTCGCTCTACCGATCCGATCAGATCCTCCCCTCGGACGAGGGCCTGGAGCCGATCCACGACCGCGAGTACCGGGTGCGGGCCTACCGGCTCGGGCCCGACCGGCTCCTCCTGCGGGGCGGTGTCCGGGACCAGAAGCCGCCGGGTCTGTACATCGCCCACGACCCCGACCCGGTGACGGTGCACCACATGGTGGTCGAGGTCGAGGTGCGGTACCCCGAGTTGGTCATCGAGCGAGCCGAGGTGACGTTCGAGACGTTCCCGCACACGACGTGCTCGCGGATCACGACGCACTATCGGGAGCTCGAGGGCCTCTCGATCGCCCGCGGCTTCACGCACCGGGTGCGGGAGCTCTTCGGGGGACCGCGCGGCTGCACCCACACGACGGCACTGCTGCTCGCCATGGCACCGGTGGCCGTGCAGAGCGGGTGGTCCATGCGCTGCGCGGACGAGCCGGTCACCGGCGACGAGCCGGCGCTGAGGATCCCGTTCGGACGGGGGCCGGCCGATGACTCGTGGAAGGTCAACATCAACACCTGTCACGAGTGGGCGGAGGGCGGACCGGCCTATGAGCGTTCGATGTCGGGGGCGGCGTGGGGCGTTCCGGTGTTCCTGCGCGACCGGGCCGCGTCCTTCGCTCTCGAACTGGGGCCCGAGCCGTGACCGCCGACCCGTTCGGGCTCCGGTCGCTCGACCTTGCCCGCGTGGCGGGACGTCCCGGGGTGAAGTGGGGGCTCCATCCTGGACGTCTGGCGGCGTGGGTGGCCGACATGGACTTCCCGGTGGCGCCGGCCATCACCGACCGGCTCCGGACGCTCATCGACGAGGGTTCGCTCGGCTACCCGAACTGGGGCGGGAAGCCGTCGCCGGCGGCGCGATTGTTCGTCGATCGGATGGCGGACCGCTTCGGGTGGGGGATCGACGTCGACCGCGTCCACGACCTCGCCGACGTCGTCCAGGGTGTGCGCCTCGCGGTGGGGATGCTCACCGACCCGGGTGATGCGATCGTGCTCCACCTGCCGGCCTACCACCCGTTCCTGCACACGCTGCGCGACATGGGCCGTCGACTCGTCGCTGCGCCATTCGACCTCGACGAGTTGGCTGATGTGCTGCGCCGCGAGCGACCGCGGGCGATGATCCTGTGCCACCCGCAGAACCCGACCGGTCACGTGTTCGACCGGGACGAACTCACGCGGCTGGCGGCGCTGGCCGGCGAACACGACCTCGTGGTGATCTCCGACGAGATCCACTCCGACCTCGTCCACGCGCCGGCGACGCACATCCCGTTCGCGTCGATCTCCCCGGAGGCGCAGGCGCGCACCATCACCGTCACCTCCGCCTCGAAGGCGTTCAACCTCGCCGGTCTGCGCTGGGCGGTGATGCACGTCGGTGTCGAGCGCTTCGACTCCGAGCTGCGCAGCTACCCGGATCACTGGTTCGGCGAGGCGAACGTCCTCGGGGTGGAGGCGGCGGTGGGCGCGTGGACCGACGGCGACGAGTGGCTCGGCGCCGTGATGACGGTGCTCGACGAGAACCGGCACCGTCTCGTCGACCTCCTCGCCGAGCACCTGCCCGACGTGCGCTACGAGCCGCCCATGGCGACGTACCTCGGGTGGCTCGACTGCTCGGCGCTCGGTGGCGGTGACGCCCCGCACGAGATCTTCAGGAAGCGTGGCGTCGAGGTCAGTCCCGGACTGCAGTTCGGTGAGATCGGCGCCGGCCATGTGCGGCTGAACTTCGCCACGTCGCCGGCGATCCTCGAGCGCATCGTCCGGACGATGGCCGGTGTGCCGACGTGACCGGCGGAACGAACGACGACACTCACCACGACACTCATCACGACACGAACGGGGGGCACAGTTGAGCGGACGACTCGATGGACGGACGGCACTGATCACCGGCGGGAACGGTGGTATCGGCTTGGCGATCGCCCGGGCCTACGCCGCGGAGGGAGCGACGCTCGTCATCGCCGGCACGAACCCGGCGAAGCTCGCCTCGGCCGCGATCGAGCTCGGCGAGCTCGGGGCGTCGGTGACGACGATCCGCGCCGACGTGTCCGAGCGCGAGGAGTGCCGGCGCCTGTCGGCGGAGGCCGTCGCGGTGTCGGGCCGGATCGATGTGCTCGTGAACGGCGCCGGGGTGTACCTGTCGCGCCGCTTCGGCGACTACACGCCCGATGAGTTCTCCCGGATCATGGACGTGAACACCGCCGGGCCGTTCCACCTGTGTCAGGCCGTGCTGCCCCACATGGTCGAGGCGGGGTACGGACGGGTCGTCAACATCGCGTCATCGGCCGGGAAGTGGGCATCGCGCAATCAGGCCGTCTACAACATGTCGAAGCACGCCCTGATCGGGATGACCCGTTGTCTGGCGCTCGAGTTCGCACCGCACGGGATCACCGTGAACGCGCTGTGCCCGGGCCTGGTCCACACCGACATGAGCGCGAACCTCGAGACGGAACAGGCCGTCGCCGGAGGTGTGTCGCCCGAGCAGGTTCACCAGATGATGCTGGGGCGCATCGCCATCGGCCGGTACCTCGACGCGGGGGAGTGCGCGCCGCTGGCGGTTCTGTTGGCCTCGGAGGAGTCAGCCGGGATGACCGGTCAGTCGATCATGGTCGACGGCGGCATGGTCTTCGTCTGATCGGGCCCCTCCGATCGGGCCCGTCCGACCGGGTCTCGTCAAGCCGTCGCCGGCGGACCATCGGCGCCCGTGTTCGGCTGCATCGCCATCGATGTCGTCCGCCCCCTGGGATTCGAACCCAGAACCAATGGATTAAGAGTCCACTGCTCTGCCGTTGAGCTAGAGGCGGTGAGAGCCCGGGCAGTGTAGGCGGCGGCGTACCGCTGCCCAACTGCCCGGGCACTGGGGTGAGCGAGGGGACTTGAACCCCCGGCCTTCAGGGCCACAACCTGACGCTCTAACCACCTGAGCTACGCCCACCATGTGCGGTCGACAGTCTGCCAGCCGACACGGCGTTCGCCACCGTGCGGGGTGGATTCCCGGCTCCGGCCGATGCGGAACCCGTGCCGGAGGTCTGGGAGAATGGTTCCGTGAGCGACAGCCAGATGCAACTCGTCAACGACGCGATCGACGCCCTCCTCGCCGAGTGCGATCCGAGGTCGGTGGACGACCGTGACTTCCGTGGTGCGCGTTATGACCGCGGCTTGGCCTGGGTGCACTTCCCGAAGGGATTCGGTGGGCTCGGCGTGCGCCCCGATCTCAACCGACTGGTCGAGAAGCGGATGCGTGAGGCCGGTGCCGGTCCGGCCGACCCGACGTCGTTCTTCATGGCGCTCGCCGGCCCGACGATCGTCACGCACGGCACGGATGAGCAGAAGCGCCGTTTCCTGCGTCCGATGTTCACCGGGGAGGAGAAGTGGTGCCAGTTGTTCTCCGAGCCGGGCGCCGGATCCGACTTCGCCGGCCTCGCGACCCGTGCGGTGCGCGACGGTGACGAGTGGGTCATCAACGGTCAGAAGGTGTGGAACACCCTGGCTCACCTCGCCGACTGGGGCATGCTCGTGACCCGCACCGACCCCGAGGCCCCCAAGCACAAGGGCATGACCTACTTCGCGATCGACATGCACTCGCCCGGTGTCGAGGTGCGGCCGTTGCGGCAGATCACCGGGGAGGCCGAGTTCAACGAGGTCTACATGACGGACGCCCGTGTGCCCGACGACCAACGCATCGGCGCCGAGGGGGAGGGTTGGCGAGCCGCCCTGACCACCTTGATGAACGAGCGCACGGCGATCGGCGGTGGGTCCGCCGGCGGAGGCAAGCCGGTGCGCGGGGCTGCGGCGAATGATGCCGTTCGGATCTGGGACGACCTCCCTGCCGACGAGCGTACGGCGACGCGCCGGGACCGGTTGATGCAACTGTGGGTCCGCGCCGAGGTCGGCCGCCTGACGAACATGCGCGCCGCCGAGGCGGCCAAGGTGGGGAACCCCGGTCCCGAGGGTTCGGTCGCCAAGCTCGAGTTCGCGAACCTGAACAAGGAGCTCTACGACTTCTGCATCGACCTCCTCGGCGCTGACGGTCTCATCGGCTACGACTACACCTTCCGGCGGCCGACCGAGCTCGACGCGACCGGCTCGAACAAGAGCGCCCAGTACGCCTTCCTCCGCGTGCGGGCCAACTCGATCGAGGGTGGCACCTCGGAGATCCTGAAGAACATCATCGGTGAGCAGGTGCTCGGGCTGCCGGGGGAACCCCGTGTCGACAAGGACCTCCCCTGGATCAAGGTGCCGCGCAGCTGAGACCCGACGCTCGTCGACGCAGGCCCTCCTGACCGACTGGTAACCTGTGCCCTTCACGGCACCCGCGGGTGCCGACGGGTTGACGGCAACCTGTCGCACGTATGTCCAGAGGAGTGGTCATGTCGACGACCGAGTCAAGATCGTCCCGCCAGCGGGATCACGCCCAGCTCGTTGAGCGGGCCAAGGAGATCACTGTCCGGGAGATCGCCCGCTACGCGGAGCGCACGGTCGGGTCCCAGCGGGCCACCGAGCGCACTCGCAAGGTGATGCCGGCCGGCGTGCCGTCGAGTTTCCAGGCCTACGACCCCCATCCGATCGTCGTCGCCAGGGCGGCCGGAAGTCGGATGACCGATGTCGACGGCAACGAGTACGTCGACTACGACATGGGGTTCGGCGCACTCTTCGCCGGTCACATGCACCCGGCGATCCGCCGCGCCGTCGAGGCCCAGCTCGACGACGGGACCCTGTACGTGACGCCGTGCGAGCTCAACGGCGAGGTCGGCGAGATCCTGGCCGACCGCTACGGGTTCCCGATGTGGCGCCCGACGAACTCGGGAACCGAGGCGACGATGGATGCGATCCGGCTCGCTCGAGGCGTGACCGGCCGGGACACCATCGTCAAGGTCGAGGGTGGGTACCACGGCCACCACGACGAGGTGATGATCTCGAACAAGCCGCCGCTGCACCTCGCCGGGCCGGCCGATCGACCGAATTCGGTCCCGCAGTCGGCGGGTGTGCCCAAGGGCGTCATCGAGGACGTGGTCGTGATCCCGTTCAACGATCCGGCGGCGCTCGAGCGCGCCCTCACCGAGCACGAGGTGGCCTGCTTCATCGTCGAGCCGGTGATGGAGAACATCGGCATCTGCCTGCCGGATCCGGGTTACCTGGAGGCGGTGCGTGAGATCACCGAACGCCACGGCACGCTGCTCATCTTCGACGAGGTCAAGACGGGTATCACCGCCGGATACGGGGGAGCGACGAACCAGCTCGGGGTACGTCCCGACCTGATCACACTCGCCAAGTCGATCGGGGGTGGCTTCCCGGTCGGAGCATTCGGCGGCAAGGCCGAGTACATGGATCTGATCACCGACGGCACCGTTCTGCACCTCGGCACGTACAACGGGAACCCATTGGTCATGGCCGCCGTCAAGGCGACGCTCACCGAGGCGTGCACCCGTGACACCGTCGGGGCGACGGTCGATCGCAACACGCGGCTCGTCGCGGCCTGCCAGGGGATCATCGACGAATCGGGGATCCCGGCGCACACCGTGCAGTTCGGTGCCAAGGGCTGCATCACGTGGTCGGAGTCGCCGGTGCGCAACTACCGTGACTACAAGGCGACCGACTTCGACCTCGCGTTCGCCCAGTGGATCCACGGGATCAACCGGGGTGTTCTCCTCCCTCCGGGGCTCGACGAGCAGTGGCTGATCTCGGTCATGCACGACGAGACCGACGCGATGCGCTACGCCGACGTCTTCGCCGAGTTCGTGGCCGAGCTGATCGCCTGAACCGGCGGGCTCAGGACCAGCCGCGCTGTTCGCGGTAGGTGCGGACCGGTCCCGAACCGGACCACTGGCTCCGTCGACCGGCGTTGACCGATCCGACGAGTGCGGCCAGACCGCCGATCACGAGCACGAGGGCGCCCCCGATGAGCACCGGGAGGTTCCGGCCGGCGAGCCGGGGGGCGATCGCCGTCCACGTGTTGGAGTCGATGGCCGGGATGACGAACACGGGCCACGCCCACCCGATGAGGACGACGGACACGGCGAGCGCGATCAGCATCTCCCCGAGGGCCCGGAGCAGCTCGGATCGGTAGGGCCGCAGGACGAGACCGCCGGCGAGGGCGAGCAGGCCGACGGCGGCGCTGATCATCACCAGCCAGCCGACCGAGGTGCGGGTGGTCTTCAGGGTGCCGATGACCGGAATCGGGATCGTGGCCTCGCTGGCGTCCATCGCGCGTTCGTCGCGGACGATGCGCACCAGTTCGGTCGGGACGATCACGACGAGATCGTCGTTCGAGCCGATGACCCTCAGGTGGGCCCTCTGGACGAACTCGGCGAGTTCGACCGCGGCGCCGCGGGTGGTGAGCACCTGCGATTCGAGGAAACCGGCCAACTGGTCGGGTGTGGTGCCGAGCGCACCGGCGGTCCGGGCCGACACCACGGTGTTGATCTCGAGTCGGACCCCCGGGTCGCCGAGGACGGCCTCGGCGAGGTCGGCGGACGGGCCCGGCGTGAAGACGGTGCGCTGGAGCCACCAGCCGCCGCCGGCGATCGCGAACGCGATGCCGGCGACCAGCAGGGCGATGGCCGACACCGATCGTTGCACTCCCCAATTCTGGCAGCGGGGATGGCTAGCCTGCGACTGTGGACGAAATGTTCGGACAATCAGCGGGCGAGTCGCCGCAGGTCGCCGCCTCCTTCGCCTCGTTCCCGGGCTTCTGGACGCTGCTCGGTCGCGGAGTCACGCGTCGGTGCCCGTGGTGCGGGGACCGCAAGGCCTACTTCACGGGCTGGTTCGCACGCCAGGATCGCTGCCGTCGCTGCAATCATCCGTACCGCCGTGGCGACGAGGCCTTCGAACTCGGTGCCACGACCGCGAACATCATCCTCACGTTCCTGTCGATCCTTCTCTCCACGCTCGTGGCGGTGATCGTGACCCTCCCCGACATCCCGACGCTGCCGGTCGTGCTGGTCGTCGGTGCAGTGGCACTCCTCGGGCCGGCGCTGTGGTACCCGATCTCGTTCACGCTCTGGCAGGCGGTCGACCTGTTCATGCGCAAGCCCGATGCCGACGAGCTCGCCGGGCGTCACGACGCCGAGCTCTGACCGCCGTCGCGCGGGCGGACGGCCCGGGACCGCGGAACAGCGAGGGGTGCTTGCGAACGCCTGTTCGGTGAATTACGATGGTGTCGTTCCGCAGCGACGGGACGCAGTCCGAGCCCACCCGACAACCCGAGGTCCCGATCCATCCCGACACCCCCGGAGAGGCATCCACCGCATCCGCATCCGGGTTCGGCGCCGCACGATCCACGGTGTCACACCCCCTCGGTACGGTCGCCGACATCCGATCATCGGGCAGCCGCCCCTCGACCACAACCGTCAAGGAGACACCATGACCACCGACCGTGACAAGGCCCTCGACATGGCCCTCGCCCAGATCGACAAGCAGTTCGGCAAGGGCTCGATCATGAAGATGGGCGAGAAGGGCTCGCTGCCCATCGAGTCCATCTCCACCGGAGCACTCTCGCTCGACCTCGCCCTCGGCATCGGGGGCCTGCCCCGTGGTCGCATCACCGAGATCTACGGACCCGAGTCGTCGGGCAAGTCGACGCTCGCCATGCACGTCGTGGCCGAGGCGCAACGCAACGGGGGCGTGTGCGCCTACATCGACGCCGAGCACGCGATGGACCCGATCTACGCCCGGGCCATCGGGGTCGATGTCGACGAGCTGCTCATCTCCCAGCCCGACACGGGCGAGCAGGCGCTCGAGATCGCGGACATGCTGGTGCGCTCGGGCGCGATCGACGTGATCGTCATCGACTCGGTCGCCGCCCTCACACCGCGGGCCGAGATCGAGGGTGAGATGGGTGACAGCCACGTCGGTCTCCAGGCCCGTCTCATGAGCCAGGCGCTGCGCAAGATCACCGGAAACCTCCACAAGACGAACACGATCGCCATCTTCATCAACCAGTTGCGCGAGAAGATCGGCGTCATGTTCGGCTCCCCCGAGACCACGCCCGGCGGCCGGGCGCTGAAGTTCTACTCCTCGGTGCGTCTCGACATCCGCCGGATCGAGTCCCTGAAGGACGGTGCCGAGGTCGTCGGCAACCGGACCCGTGTCAAGGTCGTCAAGAACAAGGTCTCCCCGCCGTTCAGGCAGGCCGAGTTCGACATCATGTACGGCAAGGGCATCAGCCGCGAGGGCAGCCTCCTCGACATGGCGGTCGACTTCGGGATCGTCAAGAAGTCCGGAGCGTGGTTCACCTACGACGGCGAGCAGCTGGGGCAGGGCCGGGAGAACGCCAAGACGTTCCTCTCGGAGCATCCCGAGATCATGGTCGACGTCACCGAGCGCGTGATGGTCGCATCGGGTCTGCGAGGCAACGACGACTCCGATGCCTTCAGCGAGGCCGACGACGAACCGATCGAGATCGACTGACGCTCATCGGTCCCGGCCGATGATGGTGTGGGTGTCCGGCTCAGATCCCGGGGACGGGGTCCCCGGGCTTCCACACCATCAGGATCAGGGCGACCACGAGGAGGAGGTGGGTGACGCCGGTACCGGCCGCCATCTTCGAGACGGCGGCGGGTGAGTCGTCGGTGATGGCCGGCCGGATCAGCATCCAGCTGACCACGACGAGCACGACCCAGATCACGATCGAGAGGGCCAGCCACGTGTGAGTCAGCTCGAAGCGGTCCTTCGACATGCCGGCCAGTCCCATGCCGAGCACCCAGAGCAGCACGAGGGACGGGAAGGTGAGCCGCATGTGCAACCGGGCGATCGTGGCGGTCTCCCCGGCCTTCTTGAGGCCCGGGTAGAGGAACATCGGCCCGAAGGTTGAGATGGCCGTGAGGATGTGCAGGAGGCCCATGACCTGGTAGCCGGTTGAGATCGGTTCGATGGCGAGCATGCCCTGACGCTAGTCCGACGGAGGGTCCTGATCGGGGTGACCCTGCGATACTGACGGCGTGCTGGTCCGGATCTGGGTGTCGATGTCCTCGCTCGCGGTCGCCATTCTCGCCCCGGTCCCGGCGCACGGGGTGACTGACTCGGCCCGCTCTCCGGACCCATCGCCGGTCCCGGTCGAGTCGACCGTCGTGGGTGGGCGACCGATCGCCATCGCTCGGGCGCCGTGGCAGGTGGCACTGCTCGAGGCCAACGCCTCCCCTGCCGATGACGATGCCTGGCTCGACCAGTTCTGCGGGGGCTCGCTCGTCGCCCCGCAGTGGGTGCTCACCGCTGCGCACTGCATGTTCGATCGCGGGCGGGCGCTGATCCCGGCCGAGGTCGAGGCGCTGGTCGGGGTCGGAGTCCTGTCCGGAGCGTCCTCGGCCGACCGACTCCGGATCGACCGCATCGTGGTCCATCCCGAGTGGGACGACTCGTCATCGCTCGCCGCCGACATCGCCCTGCTCCGCCTGGCGTCGCCGGTGACGGTCGACGGCGATGTCGTCGACCTCGCTGGCGTGCCGTCGCGGTCGTCCGGCGCAGCATGGCCCGAGCGGGGTGCGGGTCTGCTCGTGGCCGGCTGGGGGTGTCGCTCGACTCTGGTGTCCGGAGCCGAGTGCGCAAACGACCAGTACGCCGACGCGCTCCACGCCGTCGAGGTCACCGATCTCACCGGGCCCGGAGCGAGTGACTGCGGTCGGGCGAGCGACTTCGATCCGGCGACGATGATCTGTGCGGGGGATCTCGCCGGCGGCATCGATTCCTGTGTCGGCGACAGCGGTGGGGGGCTCGTCGACGAGCGGCGCACCCCGATCGTGGCCGGCATCGTCAGCTTCGGCGAGGGCTGCGCCCTTCCCGGCTACCCGGGGGTGTACACCCGGGTGAGCGCCTACGTCGAGTGGATCACGGCGACGAGTGGGGTCACACCGCTCGATGTGGCCGCAGTGGGCGAACGCGTCACGGTCGTCCCACTCACCCCGGCGAGGGTGCTCGACACACGCGCCGGTGTCGGTGCCCCTGAGGGTGCTGTGGGGGACATGACCGTCGACGGTGCGCCGATCGAGGTCCAGATCGCCGGCCGGGCCGGTGTCCCCGGTTCGGGCGTCGGGGCGGTGGCGCTGAACGTCACCGTGGTCGACGGGGTGGCTCCCGACGCGGGGGGCTACGTGACGGTGTTCCCGTGCGGTCGGAGGCCCGATGCGTCGAACCTGAACTTCGTGACCGGCCAGACGGTGCCCAATGCCGTGATCGCGCCGGTGTCCACCGCGGGCACGGTCTGCCTGTTCGTGTTCGGTGAGGCGCATCTGCTGGTCGACGTGTCGGGCTACCTCCCGAGCGGGTTCGTCCCGGTCGACCCGACGAGGATCCTCGACACCCGGAGCGGTGTCGGCGCGGTCTCGGCGGCACCGGTCGGTGAGCTCGACGGTTCGGGCAGGTCGTTGGTGCTGACGGTGGCGGGGAGGGGCGGCGTCCCGGCGGCCGGGGCCGAGGCGGTCGCCATGAACCTCACGGTCGTCGACGGGGTGACCAACGACTTCGGGGGGTACGTCGCCGTCCACCCGTGCGGCGCACGTCCCACGGTGAGCAACCTGAACTTCGTGTCGGGCCAGACCGTCCCGAATGCAGTCGTCGCCCCGGTGGCCGCCGACGGGACGGTGTGCCTCTACGTCTACGGGACGGCCGATCTCCTCGCCGACGTCTCCGGCTACTTCGTCGACGGCTTCACGTCCATGGATCCGGCGCGCATCCTCGACACCCGGGACGGCACGGGGAGCGGGGCCCGGCGCGTCGGCTCGTCCGGCGGCGATGGCCCGGCGTTGACGCTGACGGTCGCCGGTCGGGGTGGTGTTCCCACCTCGGGTGTCGCGGCGGTCGCCCTGAACGTCACCGTGGTCGACGGCGCAGCCCCCGATTCGGGGGGCTACGTGACGGTGTACCCCTGTGGCGACCGACCTGACTCGTCGAACCTGAACTTCGTGACCGGCCAGACGGTGCCGAACGCCGTCCTCGCCCCGGTGTCCGACCAGGGCACGGTGTGTCTGTACGTGTTCGGCTCCGCCGACCTGCTGGCCGACGTCTCGGGCTACTTCGAGGACTGAGGGCCGGGCCGGCTCACCCGGCGGGAGGTGCCTCGAGGCGCTCCACGGCGTCGAGCAGGGCGTTCTCGATCACCTCGGTCAGCGCCGGGTGGATCCAGTAGGTGTCACGGGCGACGGTGGCCGCCGTCTGGCCGAACTGCATCGCCTGGACGACGGGTTGGACGAGGGTCGAGGCCTGTGGGCCCATCACGTGCCCACCGAGGATCAGGCCGCTCGTCCGATCGACGATGACCTTGGCGAAGCCGGTCGTGTCGCCGAGGGCCCACCCGTAGCCGGTGCCGGCGTAGTCGCGTCGGCCGATGACCACATCGAGTCCGGCTGCCTCGGCGGCCTGCTCGGTCAGCCCGACCGAGGCGACCTGTGGGTGGCTGAACACGGCGGCGGGGATCACCCGGTGGTCGGTCGACCGGAGATCGTCGGGGTGGGCGATGTTCCAGAACGCCGTGTCGGCCTCGGCGTTGGCGACGTGCTTGAGGTGGAGGTCGTTGGCGACGTCACCGACGGCCCAGATCCCGGGGACCGAGGTCCGCTGGTGCTCGTCGACGACGATCGTGCCGTGACTGCGCATGGCGATGCCGACGACATCGCAGTCGAGCAGGTCGCTGTTGGGCTCGCGACCGGTCGCCACGAGCAGTGCGTCGACCTCGACCTGCTCGCCGGCGCAGTGCACGACGATCGAGGCGCCGCGGCGTTCGACCCGGGTCGGCAGGTGGTCGAGACGCAGATCCACCCGCTCCCCGAACGCGGCGGTGAAGCGTTCGGCGACCTCCCGGTCGTGGGCCCCGAGCAGGCGATCCGAGCGGTTGAAGAGCACCACCCGTGATCCGAGCCCGGAGAAGACGTGGCCCATCTCGGCGGCGATGTACCCACCGCCGATGATCCCGAGCCGCTCCGGACGTGCGTCGAGGCGCATGATCGAATCCGAGGTGTGGAAGCCGGTCTCGACGAGCCCGGCGATCGGTGGAACGACGGGTCGCGATCCGGCGGCGACGAGCACGTGGGGAGCGGCGATTCGGCGACCGTCGACATCGAGTCGGTGCACGCCGTCGTCCCCGGGCGGGACGAAGCGGGCGGTCCCCTCGATCAGGGTGATGTTCGGGCACCGCTCGGCCCGGTACTCCCGGCCGCCGGCGGCGATCGGGTCGATCCTCCCGAAGATCCGGTCGCGGATGGCGAGCCAGTCGGCGCCCCGGAACTCGAGGTCGACGCCGAGGGAACGGGCCTCCTCGGCCTCGACGACCCGGTCGGCGGGGAGCACGAACATCTTGGACGGGATGCAGCCCTTGTTGAGGCAGGTGCCACCGAACACGTCGCGCTCCACGATCGCGATGCGGTGACCGTCGAGGAACGCCGGGATGTGATTGCCCGATCCGGACCCGATGATGATCAGGTCGAAGCAGTCGGTGTCGTCGATGGGGGAGTCGTTCGATGCGGTCACGGTGACAGTCAACCCGGTCGGTCGACCCATGCTTCCCGGCCTCCGTTAGCCTGACACCATGTCCGGGCGCTACATCGTGCGCACCTACGGGTGCCAGATGAACGAGCACGACTCCGAGCGCATCGCCGGTCTGCTCGAGGCCGACGGATACGAGCTCGCCACCGACGAGTCCGAGGCCGATGTCGTCGTGCTGAACACATGTTGCATCCGCGAGAACGCCGACAACCGCCTCTATGGGAACCTCGGTCACCTCAAGACCTGGAAGGACGCCCGTGACGGCCGTCAGATCGTCGTCGCCGGCTGTCTGTCGCAGAAGGACCGGGACGGCGTCCGCGCCCGGGCACCCCACGTCGACGTCGTGCTCGGCACCCACAACGTCCACCGCACCGCCGAACTGATGCACACGGCGCGGGTGTCGGGACCGATCACGGAGATCCTCGACGAGGCCGTCGTCGACGAGCACGCGCTGTTCCCATCCGCGCTTCCCGTCCGTCGGGAGGTGTCCTACGCGGCGTGGGTGACGATCCAGATCGGGTGTGACAACAACTGCGCCTTCTGCATCGTGCCGGCGGTGCGCGGCGCCGAGATCAGCCGTCCCTTCGACGATGTCGTCGACGAGGTCCGGCGTTTCGCCGCCGAGGGCGTCACCGAGGTGACCCTGCTCGGACAGAACGTGAACTCCTACGGACGGGACCTGCAGGTGGCGGCGCGTCGGGCGGGCGACGACACGGCCCGGCTCCGGCCGCTCTTCGCCGAACTGCTGACGGCCGTCGGTGAGGTCGACGGCATCCGTCGGGTCCGCTTCACGAGCCCACACCCCAAGGACATGCGCGCGGAGACGTTCGCGGCGATGGCGGGCAGCCCGAGTGTGTGCGAGCACCTGCACTACCCGCTCCAGTCCGGCAGCGACCGGGTGCTCGGGCTCATGCACCGCGGGTACACCGCCGAGCGCTATCTCGATCGGCTCGCCGAGGCCCGACGGCACATGCCCGACCTCGCGGTGTCGACCGACATCATCGTCGGCTTCCCGGGGGAGACCGAGGACGACTTCGCGGCCACGCTCGAGGTCGCGGCGGCCGCCGAGTACGACTACGCCTACACGTTCATCTTCTCGCCCCGTCCGGGTACCGAGGCGGCTGACATGGTGGGTGACTTCGTCGATCCGGCCGTCGCCGGCGAGCGCTTCGACCGTCTGCGGGTGGTCGTGGAGCGCTCCGCGCTCGCCCGTCACCGGGCGCGCGAGGGGCGGATCGAGGAGGTCCTCGTCGAGGGCCCGTCGCGCCGGGATCCGGCGGTGCTGGCGGGCCGCACCCGGCAGAACAAGCTCGTGCACTTCACGCCACCCACCCCGCTCCGGGCCGGCTCCTACGCGTCGGTCGAGATCACCCGCGGTGCCCCGCACCACCTCGAGGGTCGCTTCGTCGAACTGCTCGCCGAACCCACACATCGCACGCGGATCCCGGTGGCTGCCCTCTGAGCGATCGACCGCTGCGCCTTGCCGTCGTCGGCCCGACGGCATCGGGGAAGTCCTCGCTGGCCCTCGCCATCGCCCGGGCGCACTCGTCGCCGGCATCGCCCGTCGAGATCGTGTCGGTCGACTCGATGCAGGTGTACCGGGGCATGGACATCGGCACGGCCAGCCCGACGGCCACCGAGCGGGCGGAGGTCCGGCACCACCTGGTCGACCTCGTGGAGGTCGACACCGAGTTCACCGTCGCGATGTTCCAACGGGCGTTGGCCGACGCCCTGGCCGACATCGGTGGCCGTGGCGGGCGGGCGGTGCTCGTCGGTGGGACCGGGCTCTATCACCGGGCGGCCGTCGACGGACTCGAACTCGCCGGTCGGTGGCCCGAGATCCGGGAGCGGCTCGAGGGGGAGATCACCGCGACCGGACCACGGGCTCTGCACGATCGTCTCGTCGAGCTCGACCCGGCGGCGGCGGAGCGGATCGAACCGGACAACGCCCGTCGCATCATCCGGGCGCTCGAGGTCACCCTCGGGTCAGGGCGGCCCTTCTCGTCGTTCGGGCCGGGCCTCGACACCTACGGGGAGAGCGAGGTGCTGCAGATCGGTCTGCGGTGGGATCGGGCCCGCCTCGCCGAGCGCATCGCTGCTCGGGTGCATCAGATGATGTCGTCCGGACTGCTCGACGAGGTGGCAGCCGTCCTGGCCCGTCACCCGTCGCGCACGGCGAGGCAGGCACTCGGCTACCGGGAGTTGATCGACCACCTCGAGGGTCGGTGCGGGCTCGACGAGGCGGTCGAGGCGACGATCAGGCGCACCCGTCAGTTCGCAGTACGCCAGGACCGCTGGTTCCGGCGAGACCCACGCGTACGCTGGGTGGATGTCGAGCACGACCCGGTCGCCGAGGCCCTGCCGGTGGTGGCCGGTGTGTGGGCATGAACGCGACGGGTCGGGGCGGGCGATCGGGGTGACGTCGTGATCCTCGAGAAGTTCCACGGTCTCGGCAACGACTTCCTGGTGCTGCTCGACCCCGAGGACGGGAACGTCACCGACTGGGCCCGGCTGGCGCGCGCCGTCTGCGATCGACGGCGCGGGATCGGTGCTGATGGGCTGCTCATCGGTCGGCCGGGTGAGGGTTCGTGGTCGATGACACTGTTCAACTCCGACGGCTCACCGGCTGAGATCAGCGGCAACGGGATCCGCTGCTTCGCCCAGGCGTTGCGCGGGCGGGAATCCGTCGACCGGTTCGAGATCGACACGGCGGCCGGCCGGCGCAGCGTCGAGGTGCTCGGTTCCGCCGGGGACGAGATGACCTCCTCGGTCTGGATGGGTTCGATCGCCCGGCGCCCGGCACCTCCCGGCTGGGAGGGGATCGGGTGCAACCCGGATCGACCCGTCGCTCACCTCGATCTCGGCAACCCGCACTCCGTCGTCGGGGTCGAGGACGTCCGTGCCGTGGACCTCGCGGTCATCGGGTCTCAGGTGCCGTCGGTGAACCTCGAGGTCGTGGAGCCGCTCGCCGGTCGTCACGAGGTCCGCATGCGGGTCCACGAGCGCGGTGCCGGCATCACCGAGGCGTGTGGCAGCGGTGCGTGCGCGACGGCGTTCGCCGCGCTCGACTGGGGGCTCGTTGCGGCGGATCCCGATGGTGTGGTGACGGTGCACATGGACGGCGGGACGGTGCGTGTGCGCGTGGAGGGCCCCGAGGTGACCCTGATCGGACCGTCGGTCCGGATCGCCCGGATCGAGGTCGACCCGTCAGCCGTCCTCGGTGCGCTGTGAGCACCCCGTACTCCGAGGCCCTCGGGTCGACACTGATCGACCGCACGATCCGGGAGAGGATCGTGCTCGTCGGGGTGACCCTGCCCGGCAGCACCGACGACGACACCGAGGCCAGCCTCGACGAACTCGAGCAACTCGTGGACACGGCGGGGGCCGATGTCGTCGGTCGGATCGTCCAACGGCGCGACGCACCCGACCACACGTGGTTCATCGGCAAGGGCAAGGCCGAGGAGTTGCGGACCCTGTGCCTGGCGGTGGATTCCGACACGGTGGTGTTCGACAACGAGTTGCACCCGGCGCAGCAGTTCAACCTCGAGAAGCTCCTCGGCCGCACGGCCATCGACCGAACCGCTGTGATTCTCGACATCTTCGCCCAGAACGCCCACACCCTCGAGGGCAAAGCCCAGGTCGAACTGGCCCTGCTGCGCTACCGACTCCCGCGACTGCGGCGGGGGTCCGGCGCCAAGCTGTCCCAGCAGCGCGGCGGTGTCGGGGCTCGCTTCGGTGGCGGCGAGACCAAGATCGAGGTCGACCGGCGGCGCATCGACCGGCGGATCAGGTCGCTCGAGGCCGAGTTGCGAGCGCTCGCCGAGACCCGGCAACTGCAGCGCAAGCGCCGCTCGCGCAGCGGTCTGGCCGAGGTGACGATCGTCGGGTACACGAACGCCGGGAAGTCGACGCTCCTGAACCGCCTGACGAGTGCCGGGGTCCTGGCGGAGGATCGTCTCTTCGCGACCCTCGATCCGACCACGCGCCGCCTGTCGCTGCCCGGGGGCGAGCCGGTGCTGCTCACCGACACCGTGGGGTTCGTGCGTCGCCTCCCGCACGGCCTCGTCGAGGCCTTCAAGGGGACCCTCGAGGTCGCGGCGACTGCCGATCTGCTCGTGCACGTCGTCGATGCCGCGGCCCCCGACCCGGAGGGGCAGATCGCCGCGGTGCGGGAGGTGCTCGCCGAGATCGACGCCGACCGGGTACCCGAGTTCCTGGTGGTGAACAAGGCTGACGTCGCTCCGGAGGTGGCGGCGGGGATCGTCGCCGACCATCCGGGTGCGGTCGCCGTCTCGGCGGTGACGGGGGAGGGGATCGACCTGATGTTGGCGACGCTCGGTGATCGTCTGCGCTCCCTCTCGTCGGTGACCGAACTCCGGGTGCCCTGGGAGCGCGGTGACGTGATCGCCGCCGTCCACCGCGAGGGGCAGGTCGTCAGCACCGTGGAGGGGGCCGACGGGATGCGGATCCGAGCACGTCTGTCCGACGAGTCCGTCGGTCGTCTCGCCGAGTGGCTGGTCGACCCGACGTGGAACTCCGACGGGCGAGCCGACGAAGATGGGGGAGATGACCGTGAGTGAGCCGTTCGTCCCACCGCCGTACCCGTACGACCGGCTCGACCGGCTCACGCCACTGGCCGAGCGGTTCGCCTCAGGGGTCGTCGACCTGTCGATCGGCACGCCGTTCGACCCGCCGCCGCCGTCGGTGATCGCGGCGTTCGGCTCCTCGGGAGCCGAACGCGGGTACCCGGCGAGCGTCGGTTCGGTCGCGCTCCGTGAGGCGGCTCGCCGCTGGATGGTCCGCCGCTTCGATGTCGACGTCCCGGTGGCGGCGGTCGCGTCATGCGTGGGCACGAAGGAGTTCGTCGGCACGCTCCCGCAATGGCTGCGCCTGCGTCGGCCCGACCTCGACACCGTGTTGTACCCGGCTGTCGCGTACCCGACGTACGCAATGGGTGCCCGTCTCGCCGGCTGTCGCGCGGTGGCGGTCCCCGTCACCGAGGACGGACGGCTCGACCTGGCGGCGATCGAGCCGTCGGACGTCG
Source organism: Actinomycetota bacterium (assembly GCA_041164245.1). Taxonomy (GTDB): domain Bacteria; phylum Actinomycetota; class Acidimicrobiia; order Acidimicrobiales; family Ilumatobacteraceae; genus Casp-actino5. Next base: position 29,290 of record JBEAPU010000085.1, read on the forward strand.
CCCGGGCATTGGTGCTGTGGGTGAACTCGCCGTCGAACCCGACGGGTGCGCTCGACGACCTCGGCGTGGCCGCGCAGTGGGGGAGGCGCCACGGCGTCCCCGTCTTCTCCGACGAGTGCTACGTCGAGTTCACCTGGGAGGGGCGCGGTCGGACGATCCTCGAGCACGGACTCGACGGCGTGGTCGCCGTGCACTCGCTGTCGAAGCGCTCGAACCTGGCCGGCGCCCGGGTCGGCTTCTACGCGGGTGACCCCGATCTCGTCGGGTACCTCGGCGAGGTCCGAAAGCACGTGGGGCTGATGGTCCCGGGTCCTGCCCAGGCCGCCGGCGCGGCAGCGCTCGACGATGACGAGCATGTCGCCGTCCAGCGCGAGCGCTACCGGTCGCGGCTCGATGCGATGGCCGGTGTCCTGTCCTCGTGGTCCGGGATCGACATCCCACGTCCCGCCGGGGGCTTCTACCTGTGGTTCCCGGTCGACGACGCCTGGGCCTTCGCCGAACGTTTGATGGCCGAGGGCGGGGCGTTGGTCAGCCCGGGTGAGTTCTACGGGGAGGCCGGTTCCGCCTTCGTGCGCGTCGCGGTGGTGCAGTCCGACGAGCGGATCGCGCTCGTCGGCCGACGGCTCGCCGGTTCCCCGGAGTGAGTGGCCTCCGGTGAGCGGTCCGGGTCGTGCCCGTGTCGTGGTCGGGGTGGCGGCGATAGCTCTCGCCGCGTCGGGTGTGTGGGTCCTGGTGACCGCCGGCGTGGACGATCGGGCCGGCTCGGCCGGGGCTCGGATCGCCTCGGGGTGCTCGACCGAGATCGAGGTGTCCGGCGGGACCCGGTTCGTGATCACCGCCGAACTCGATGGTCCGGCCCTGGCACCACCCGACTCGTGCGTCGATGTGCCGGCCGGTCGGCGGGCGATCACGGCGGCCCGGGTGGCGGTCGACGGCTCCGATGAGGTGCCGGTCGTGCCCGGTGACGCTGTGCCCTTCCGGCTGGCCGCGGGCCGTCACACGGTGACCGTCGCCGCCGAGGGCGCCCCGGGTGAGGCCGTGGTGGTGCTCGAGGCGGACGCGAGTCAGGCCCGGGCCGACGCGAGGATCTCGGCGGTCGTGCTGTTCGTGGCGGCGTCGAGCCTGGTGGCACTCCTCCCGGTGCTCGGCCGTCGCGGTCGATCGCCGGGCGGCCCGGGAGGGCCCGGTGACGGGTCCCGACCGGTGTTGGCGGTCACGGTGGGACCATGGGCCCCGCCGGATGCCGCCGACCGGCGGGGCTGATCGGCGTCAGAGGCGCCGCATCACCGTCACGACCCGGCCGTAGATCGTGACGTCGTCGGCGGGGAACTCCATCGGCTGCATCGTCGGGTTCGCCGGGACCAGGACGATGTTGGTGCCGCGCTGCTGGTATGTCTTGACGGTCGCCTCGTCCCCGGGGATGCCGGCCACGACGATGTCGCCCCGCTGGGCGCGATCCTGCTGGACGGCGATGACGTAGTCGCCGTCGAGGATGCCGAGTTCGATCATCGAGTCGCCGCGCACCCTGAGCATGAAGAGCTCGCCATCGCCGGTGAAGTCCATCGGGACGGGGAGGATCTCCTCGACGTTCTCCTGCGCGAGCACGTCGGTGCCGGCCGCGACGTCACCGATGAGCGGGACGTGGCGAACCGGTCGCCGCTCCATTGCCACACCGGAGTTGGAGTCCCACATGACCTCGATCGCACGCGGCTTGGTCGGGTCACGACGGAGGTAGCCGAGACGGCTGAGGGTGTTGAGATGGGTGTGGACGGTCGAGGGGGACTGGAGCCCGACCGCCTCCCCGATCTCGCGGACCGAGGGCGGGTAGCCGTGGTCCTGCATCTGGGATTCGATGAAGGCGAGGATCTCGCGTTGACGGGCGGAGATGCGGGGAGCAGCCATGCCCCCATCGTACGGGCGTTCGTTCGTGGAGTCAAACATCTGTTCGTCGTCGGGGTTGACACGAACGACTGTTCGGGTACACTTGTTCGGGAACAGGCGTTCCGGTCGGGGTCCAGGGTGTCACACCCCCTCCCTACGGTTCGTCGCAGACACGCCGTCCGAGACCAGGAGATCCGAACATGAGCATCATCGCCCCGGCACCCCTCGCACCGACCTTCCGCCGTCCCGTCGGCCCGTCGGCCGCCCGCCCGCACCTCGGCAAGGTCGTGGCCCATCGGGCGCCGATGCGTCGACCGGTGTCGCCGGCGGTGTACCGCCGGCGTCGCCTCGTGGTCGGCACCGTCCTCGCCGTGGCCGTCGTTGCCGGCGGTCTGGCGATCAACGAGGTACTGGCCGGCGACGGGGGCGTGACCGCCTCCGCCTCCGCCGCCGAGCCGGTACCCGCACGCACGACCGTCACCGCCCAGCCCGGTGACACCCTGTGGGCGATCGCCCAGACCCACCGCGGCGAGGTCGACGTGCGTCGGTACCTCGACCGGCTCATCGCCCTGAACGGCGGGGCATCCATCCAGGCCGGTCAGGCCATCGTGCTTCCCTGACCGCCGGTCGGCGGTCGTCATGCCCCGGCGCCGCGCAGCCGCGCTTGTACCATCTCGACGTGCACTGTCCGGGATGTCGAGCCGATGACACCAAGGTCGTCGACTCCCGGCTCGCCGAGGAGGGTGCTGCGGTGCGCCGTCGGCGGGCCTGCCCCGAGTGTGGGTTCAGGTTCACCACCTTCGAGCGCGTCGACGAGGTGCCGCTCAGCGTCGTGAAGTCCGACGGGGGGCGCGAGGGCTTCGACCGGTCGAAGGTCGTCTCGGGGGTCGTCGCGGCCTGCAAGGGACGTTCGATCGACGAGTCGGCGATCGTCGCCCTGTCCGAGGAGGTGGAGGACGAGATGCGGGTTGTCGGCCCGCTGGTCACCACCGCCCAGATCGGTGTCGCCGTGCTCGAGCGGTTGCGGCGGGTCGACGAGGTCGCCTACCTGCGGTTCGCGTCGGTCTACAAGGACTTCGACGCGGCTGCCGACTTCCACCGCGAGATCGAGCTGCTCTCCAAGTCCGTTCACGTCGACGGTTCAGCCGTCACCGATCCGGGTCCGGTCGCTCCCACCGCGTGAAGAGGTGGTCCCCGTCCGCCAGGGCGTGGACCAGCGAGAGGCCGGTGGTCAGCTCCGGTGCGCCGGTGACGATGCGGCGTTCGCCCCCGCCGGCGAGCAGGGGTGCGATCGTCAGGTTCACGGCGTCGACCAGTCCGGCGGTCAGCAGGGCCCCGTTGAGCGCCGCTCCACCCTCGACGTGCACGAATCCGGCATCGGGGACGAGCGCATCGAGCGCATCGATGGCACGGCCGAGTTCCGGTTCGCTGCCCGACGAGCGGATGCGGTCGACGTGGGCGGGCACGTCGACATCGGCACCGGTGACGACGATCGCCGCGCCGGAGGCGAACAATTCGTCGTCCCAGTCGAGCGCGCCCCGTCGGGTGACGACGGCGATGCGCACCCGAGGGTCGCGCGGGGCGCGGTAGCCCTCGGCGCGGACCGTCCCGGCGCCGACGAGGACGAGTCGCGCGGCCGAGCGAAGTGTGGAGAGCACGAGTCGATCGACATCGCTCGACATCGGACCCGACCGACCATCGACGGCGATCGCCCCATCGAGACTCGTCACCATGCACAACTCGATGCCAAGGCGGCCGGACGGATGCCGCTCCCGGCGGTGCCCGTAGAGGCGTTCGACCGCCGCCGGATCGCGATCGAGGTCGAGGCGCTCCATGCGCACAGCATGGCAGCCGGACGACCGTGCGGGGCCGTGCGCCACTGGTCGATCGGGTCCGTCGGTCGTGTCCCCATGCCCATCCCCAGAAGTTCCAGGGTCATCCACAGCATTTCCGCGGTTGTCCACTTCCGTTCCACAGGGTGCCGTCCGTAGTGTTCCCCGGTCATCGGGATGCGGTGTCGGCGCACGGACGAGTGGGCCGATCCGATCGACTCGGAACGGTGTGGGGCTGAGGGGCTCTGGACCTGTGGGCCGGCGCCGCATCCCGGCGAGAGCCCCCATCGGGCGGATCCACGGGGACCGACCGGTCATCTCGGCGAATTCCTCGGGGGAGACGTTGACACGGGGGTAATTACAGTGGTGTAATGACCAGCCCACCGGTACCGGACACAACGTGTTGTGCCCGATCCGGCGGGTCCCGCGATGGGGTCTCCACATCTTGTGTCCGGTCCAGACGAGGTCCGGCACGATGAGGGGCACCGGAGCGGGAGGGAGATCGGACGTCGGGCGAGTTTCGGCGTGAAGAACCCGAAGCCGACATGACCCGGCCCTCAGCCCCTCAGGGGTCGGGCGCAGATCACCGACACGACACGACGGCAGCCCACCGTCGAAAGGAGCTCCCGATGTCACTGGCATCCGAGAACATCACGCAGATCGCACCGCCCGACGGCACAATCGGCATTGGCCGGCTCTTCACCTCTCCCGGTGTCGACCCCTACGACGAGGTGGTCTGGGAGCGCCGTGACGCCCGCATCTCGAACTGGAAGGACGGCACCGTCGCGTTCGAGCAGCTCGGCGTCGAGTTCCCCGTGTCCTGGTCGGTGAACGCGACGAACATCGTCGCCCAGAAGTACTTCCGTGGGACCCTCGGCACCCCCGAGCGCGAGTCGTCACTGCGTCAGGTCATCGACCGTGTCGTCGACACGATCACCCGGTGGGGGACCGAGGGCGGGTACTTCGCCGACGAGACCGAGGCCCGGGCGTTCGCCGACGAACTCAAGTACATCCTCGTCACCCAGCGGGCCGCGTTCAACAGCCCGGTGTGGTTCAACATCGGTGTCCCGGGCGTGCGGCAGCAGGCCAGCGCCTGCTTCATCCTGTCGGTCGACGACACGATGAACTCGATCCTGAACTGGTACCGCGAGGAGGGCGTGATCTTCAAGGGCGGTTCGGGCTCGGGCATCAACCTGTCGAAGATCCGCTCGAGCGCCGAACTCCTCGAGGGTGGCGGGACGGCATCGGGTCCGGTGAGCTTCATGCGCGGTGCCGACGCCTCGGCCGGCACGATCAAGTCCGGGGGCAAGACCCGCCGCGCCGCGAAGATGGTCATCCTCAACGCCGACCACCCCGATGTCGAGGAGTTCATCTGGTGCAAGGTCAAGGAGGAGCGCAAGGCCCGGGTGCTGCGCGACGCCGGCTTCGACATGGACCTCGACGGCGTGGACTCGTTCTCGATCCAGTACCAGAACGCCAACAACTCGGTGCGCGTCTCCGACGACTTCATGCAGGCCGTCGTCGACGACGCCGACTGGGGTCTCGTCGGCGTCACCTCCGGTGAGGTCCTCAAGACGATCCGCGCCCGCGACCTGTGGCGCCAGATCGCCGAGGCCGCCTGGGAGTGCGCCGACCCGGGTCTGCAGTTCGACACGACGATCAACCGTTGGCACACGGCGGCCAACACCGATCGGATCAATGGCTCGAACCCGTGCTCGGAGTACATGCACATCGACAACTCGGCGTGCAACCTGGCCTCGATCAACCTCCTCAAGTACCTCGACGAGGACGGCTCGTTCGATGTCGACGCCTACCGGCACACGATCGAGGTGGTGTTCACGGCTCAGGAGATCCTCGTCGGCCGGGCCGACTACCCGACCGAGAAGATCGGCGAGAACAGCCTCAAGTTCCGTCAGCTCGGCCTCGGCTACGCCAACCTCGGTGCGCTGCTCATGGCTCTCGGCTACGCCTACGACTCGCCCGAGGGTCGCTCGTGGGCCGCTGCCCTCACCTCGCTGATGACCGGTCACGCGTACGCGACGAGTGCCCGGACGGCGGCCCGTCTCGGACCGTTCGAGGGTTTCGCCGAGAACGCCGAGCACATGATCCGCGTCCTCGGCATGCACCGCGACGCCAGCTACCAGATCGAGGGTGCGGATGCCGTCCCGGCCGACCTGCTCGCTGCGGGTCAGGCCTCGTGGGAGGCCTCGGTGCGTGACGGTGAGGTGTACGGCGTGCGCAACTCGCAGGCCTCAGTGCTCGCCCCGACGGGCACCATCGGCCTGATGATGGACTGCGACACGACCGGCATCGAGCCCGACCTCGGTCTCGTCAAGATGAAGAAGCTCGTCGGCGGCGGCACCATGTCGATCGTCAATCAGACGATCCCTCGGGCCCTGCGCCGCCTCGGCTACACCGCCGACCAGGTCGACGACATCATCGCCTACATCGACGAGAACAAGTCGATCCTCGGCGCACCGCACCTCACGGCGGCCCACGTGCCGGTGTTCGCCTGCTCGATGGGTGACAACACCATCCACTACGAGGGACACGTCCGCATGATGGGTGCGGTGCAGCCGTTCCTGTCGGGTGCGATCTCCAAGACGGTGAACATGCCCGAGGAGGCGACGGTCGCCGACATCGAGGCCCTGCACCTGCTGTCGTGGCAGCTCGGCCTGAAGGCCGTCGCGATCTACCGCGACAACTGCAAGGTGGCCCAGCCGCTGTCGACCGCCAAGAAGGAGGACAAGGGCGCCGATGCGGCGGCCGAGGCCACGGCGATCGCCGAGCAGGTCATCGAGCGGGTCGTGCACAAGCCGGTCCGCCAGAAGCTGCCTCGCACCCGTTCGTCCAAGACGTTCGAGTTCCGGGTGGCCGACTGCAAGGGCTTCGCCACGGTCGGTGAGTACGAGCATGGCCAGCCGGGCGAGATCTTCCTGACGGTGTCCAAGCAGGGCTCGACCCTGGCGGGCATCATGGACGCCTTCGCAAAGTCGGTCAGCTACGGCCTCCAGTACGGCGTGCCGTTGCGGGCCTACGTCGAGGCGTTCACGAACATGAAGTTCGAGCCGGCCGGCATGACCGACGATCCCGACGTGCGCTTCGCCGGCTCGATCATGGACTACCTGTTCCGTCGCTTGGCTCTCGAGTACATGAGCTACGACGAGCGGGCCGAGCTCGGCATCTTCACGGTCGCCGAGCGCACCCAGCCGACGCTGCCCGGTGTCGAGGAGATGGTGATGGAGTCGTCGATGGGGTCCGAGGTCGTCGCCGACCCGAAGACGATCCCGTCGGCCGCCGAACTCATCGCCGGTCTCGAGGCGGGCACCATCGCCCCGACGGTCGAGGACAACACCCCGGCCCGTGGGGTGGTTCGTCCGGCCGATGCGCCGATGTGCATGCAGTGCGGGGTGCACATGGTGCGGGCCGGCTCCTGCCACGCCTGCCCGTCGTGCGGCAGCACCTCCGGCTGCAGCTGAGGACCGGTCGGTGACGCAGTCGAAGCGGCCCGCCCTCCGGGGCGGGCCGCTTCGCGTCCCGAGCGCACCACGGCATAGCGTTCGGGGATGGCCCCGACCGCCGAACTCGCCCGCATCGACTCCCTGATCGATCGCCTGCTCGCCGAGCATCCGCTGCCCGCCACGCCGATGACGGAGTTCCTCGGCGCTCAGTACGACCTCGGCCTCGCCTGGGTGCACTTCCCGGAGGGACTCGGCGGTCTCGGTGTGTCCCCGAAGCACCAACCGCACGTCAACGCCCGACTGTTCGCGGCGGGCGCCGCCAACCCGTTCATGCTCAATCCGATGGGGTACGGCATGTGCGGCCCGACGGTCGTCGAGTGGGGGAGCGAGGAGCAGAAGCGCCGCTACCTGCGGCCGCTGTTCACCGCCGAGGAGATGTGGTGTCAGCTCTTCTCCGAGCCCGGCGCAGGCTCCGATGTCGCCGGCCTGTCGATGACGGCCCTGCGTGACGGCGACGAGTGGGTGCTCAACGGCCAGAAGGTGTGGACCTCGCTCGCCCACATCGCCCGCTGGGGACTCGTCATCGTCCGCACCGACCCGAACACCGTCAAGCACGCCGGCATCACCGCCTTCGTCGTCGACATGCACGCCTCGGGCGTCGAGGTGCGACCGCTGCGTCAGATGACCGGCGGTGCCGAGTTCAACGAGGTGTACTTCACCGACGTGCGGGTGCCGGCGACCGAGATGCTCGGCTCACCCGGCGAGGGCTGGCGGGTCAGCCTGACGACGCTCATGAACGAGCGCACCGCCATCGGCGGGTCGACCCCGCCGCGCGGGTCGGGTCCGATCTCGGCCGCCGTCGAGCTCTTCGGCCGGCTCGATGCCGACACGCAGGCGCTGCACCGCGACCGGTTGATGACGCTGTGGTGCGAGGCCGAGGCGATCCGGTTGAACAACCTGCGCGCCTCGGCGAATCGGCGAATGGGGAGCCCGGGACCCGAGGGGTCGATCGGCAAGATGGCGGGAGCCGAGCACAACATCCGCGTCCAGGAGTTCTGCATGGACCTGATGGGTGCCGACGCCATGCTCTACGGCGACTACGCCACCGGCGGTGACGCCGCCCGTTCTCCCCTCGACACGACCCGGGTCGCGTTCTTGCGCAGCCGGGCGAACACGATCGAGGGTGGCACCGCCGAGATCATGCGCAACATCCTCGGCGAACGTGTCCTCGGCCTGCCCGGCGACGTCCGGGTCGATCGTGACCGGCCGTGGAAGGACGTGCCGCGCAGCTGACCCCCGCTCAGGCCGGCCCGAACCGGCTCGTCATCACCGGCGTGCCGGGGGGATCCTGCGCCCATGTCGCCCCGACACCCCAGGTGTCGCCGTAGACGAGGTCGCCCATCGGGCGTCGACGCACCGGGCCGTGCGACCCGGCCGGTCGCCCGAGCGTGATCGTGGCCGACAGTGCCACCTCGTCGGGCAGGGCGAGCAGGGTGCGCAACTCGGCCTCGACGAGGCCCTGGAAGCCGGTGAGCACTCCGCCGTAGCCGAGCGCACGGGCCGCCAACAGCAGGTTCTGGCACGCCGGGTACACGGACGCTCCCTCGGTGGGTGACGGGTCGCGGTAGCGGATCAGGCAGGCGAGGACGAGCACTGGCACGGTGTCGAAGCGGTCGACGTACTCCTGCATCGTGCGGGCCATGCGGGCCTTGGGCGATGCGTCGTCGACCCCGGACCCTTCGTCGTAGCCGTCGGCTCGTCTCTTGCCCGCCCACAGTCGACGGGCGCCCCCGCCGATCAGCGACTTCACGGCCTCGGCGCGCTCGCCGTCGGTGAACACCATGAACCGGAACGGTTGACGGTTCGAGCCCGACGGTGCCCGGGTGGCGGCGAAGAGGATGTCGCGCAGCGCCTCCTCGGGGATCGGCTCGTCGCGGTAGCGGCGGATCGCCCGGGTCGTGGCCAGGCCCTCCAGCAGGGGGACCGGGTCGGGTCGGGGGTCGGGAGGTGACGCCATCGCTTCATCGTCCCATCGTGGACGGCTCCCGTCGCTGTCGGACCGGTGCAATCCGGCGGTCCGTGTTGGCAGTCGCCCGATCACGTGGAACGCTGTGGGCATGGCCCAACGCGCCGCGACACTGTCCCGCCTCCGCGACGGCCTCTTCGACGTGCTGATAGTCGGCGGTGGGATCAACGGTGCCGTCTCGGCTGCGGCGTTGGCCGGTCGTGGTGCATCGGTCGCATTGATCGACCGCTCGGACTTCGGCTCGTTCACCTCCCAGGAGTCGTCGAACCTCGTCTGGGGTGGGTTCAAGTACCTCGAGAACTACGAGTTGCCGCTCGTGTTCGGGCTGTGCCGGTCGCGCAACAAGCTGATGAGGGCCTACCCGGACAACATCCGCGAGATCGGCTTCCTCGCCACGCTCGACCGCACGGCGCCGTACGCACCGTGGTTCGCCGGGCTCGGCTCTCTCGCCTACTGGGCGATCGGGCAGTTCGGCACCCGGCCGCCGAAGGTGTTCTCGGCGGAGCGGGTGGCCGAGGTCGAACCGGTCATCGACACGTCGACGGCGCGCGGGGCGATCGAGTACCGCGACGCCTACCTCGTCGACAACGACTCGCGTTTCGTGTTCTCGTTCATCCGCTCGGCCTTCGAGGCCGGTGCAGCCACCGCCAACTACGTCGAGCTGATCTCGGCGGAGCGCCGCGGGGACCGCTGGGTGGCGTCGCTGCGCGACACCGACACCGGCGAGGAGTTCACGACCTCGGCGCGCGTCATCGTCAACGCGGCCGGCCCCTTCGTCGACGAGTTGAACGCCGGGTGGGGGACCGAGACCGAGCACCGGATCGTCTACTCCAAGGGCATCCACCTCGTCGTCCCGCGGCTGACCACCACCGAGCACGAACGGGTGCTGGCGTTCTTCGACGACACCAACCGGTTGTTCTACGTGATCCCGATGGGGCGCCGGTCGGTGATCGGCACCACCGACACCCGCGTCGAGGACGCCCACACCCGTGTCGACGACGAGGACCGCGAGTTCCTCCTCGGCCAGATCAACGCCCGGCTCAACCTCGAGCGTCCGCTCGAGGTGTCCGACATCATCGCCGAGCGCTCGGGTGTGCGACCCCTCGTCGTCACCCGCCCGTCCGGGAAGCGTCGCTCCGCCGACTGGACGACGGTCGACTGGACCTCGCTGAGCCGCAAGCACGAGATCGAGACCGACGACGACCGCGGGGTCGTGACCGTGTTCGGGGGCAAGCTCACCGACTGCCTCAACGTCGGTGCCGAGGTGGCGGCCGAGGTGGAGTCGCTCGGCGTGCCCCTCGAACGCGACCTGCACAACTGGTACGGCGAGCCGGCCCGGCCGACCCGCGACGAGTTCTTCCGGCAGGCCAAGTTGATGCGTCTCGACGCCATGCGGCCCAAGCCCGACACCGAGCCGCTCTCGATCCGCCTGTGGCGCCGCTACGGCCGCCGGGCCTTCGACATGTTGGAGGCCATCCGCGACGACCCGTCGATGGCGGCCGACGTCATGGACTCGGCCGACTACATCCGTGCCGAACTGCACAACGCAGCCGAGCACGAGATGATCGTGCGCCTCGATGACTTCATGCGTCGACGCTCCAAGATCGACCTCGTCGTCCACGACGACGCGATCCGGAACTCTCCAGGTCTGGCCGAGGTGGCCGAGATCCTCTTCGGTGACGACGCCTCGCGGCGCCTCGGCGAGTACCTCGAGGCCAAGGGCCGCATCGGCGCCTGATCAGCCGCCCTTGCGACCGTCGTAGACCCGCTCGGGGGAGGGCAGCACCTGCAGCCCGAGATCGCGTTCGGTGACGAGTTCGGCCTGGACGTCGACGATCAGGTGCATGTCGATCGATGCCCATGCGCAGGTGCCGTCGCCTCCGGTCGTCACGACCGCCATGTTCGCCGCCGTGGCGTCACGGTCGACGTTGACCGTCGACGTGTCGGGCAGTCCGGTCACGGCCCGCAGCGCCGCGCACGGCCCGATCGTCGCGAATCCGTCCTCGACTGCACCGGTGGCGGTGACGTTGACGACGGCCGCTGGCGCGTCGACGCCGAGTTCGACCTCGATGACCTCGCCGGCACCGACGGGCACGCCGCAGCGCTCGCCCACGCACTTGCGGGTGTCGAGGACGCGGGTCGGATCGGTGAGACGCCAGCCGAGGCCGGTGTCGGAGGTGACCCGGCCGAGGAGATCCACGATGACGTGGGTGTCGGTCTCGGACCAGGCGCAGATCACGCCGTCGTCGTCGGGGAAGACGACCGACAGGTTGGCGCGGGCCGTCTCGTCGGCGAAGTTCACGTTCGACCAGTCCGGCAGGGTCGCGCCGTCGAGCGCCGTGCAGTCACCCGCCGAGATGAACCCCCGCCCGGCGTTGCCGGTCACCGTCAGGTTGGCCAGCACCGGGTCGCTGCCGCCGACGTCGACGGCGTGCACGCCGCGGGCCGGGACGAGGCCGGTGCGGCATTCGCCGTCACGGGTGCAGGCGCCCTGCTTGCGGGTGTCGTGGACCCGGGTCGGGTCGGCGGGTGCGAACCAGCCGGGCTCGAACTCGTCCGAGGCCGAGCCGATGAAACCGATGACGTCGACGATCGCATGGACCTCGGTGTCGTGGTAGACGCAGAACCGACCGTCGGGATCGAGGGCGACGGTCGCGAGGTTCGCGACGTCGGCACCGCTCGCGTAGTTCACGTTCGATGTCTCGGGCATGCCGGCGGGCCGTGCCGTGCAGCTCTCGAGGGTGAGGAAGCCGGCGTCATCGGCGCCGGTGGCGGTCAGGTTGACGATCGCCGCGGTGGCCCCGTCCGGCGCCCCCGGGTCCACTGCGACGCGCCAGCCGGCCTCGACGGTGAACTCACGGTTGCAGCGCATCCGCTCGGTGCCGTCGGTTCCGACGACGTCGTAGCAACCCAGCGTCGGGTCATTGCGCAGGTTGAAGCGGGCGATCCGCTCGGCGAGCTCGGGTGTGCCGCGGAACTCGAAGTGCGGGGGGTCGCGGAAGGTGCGCTCGAGCATCTGCGCGGGCGACGTGCAGTCCCGACTGAAGCCGTAGCCGCCCCAGTACAGGCCCCACTTCTCCGCGGTCTGCACCACCCACCGGGGGATGTCGGTCTCCATCGGCGTGGCACAGGCCGACACCCCGTCGGAGCCGCGCACGGTCACGATCGGGTTGGCGCCGGCGTTGAAGTCGACCGCAAGACCCCAGGCGTGGAACGACAGGTCGGCGAGGGTCTGGCGCGGGCAGTCCCATCCGCCGGTGCCGGCGGTACACCGGAAGCCATAGGCCTTTCCCTCGAGAATCTCGTAGCCATGGTGGTCGATCTCGGCGAGGAAGCCCTCGAACAGGGCGGCGGCGCCGATGTGCGTCTCGAGCTCGCCGGCGCGGATCCGACCGAGGGGTTCCGAACTCGTGGTCAGCGTCGTGGCCTCCCATTCGGCCAGGGCGGGGGAGCCGTCGTAGTTGCTGCCGGTCCAGACCCAGCCGTCGCCGACCCCCGGTGTCGGTGGGGTTCCCCACCCTCGCTCCGCCGGCGATCCGAAGGTGGTGAGCAGGCAGGCGCGGACGTCGCCCATCTCGATCTGGGCTGCGGTGCACGAGGGCGGCCGGGTGGGGGTGCCCCATGGCGTGTCATCGGTGTGGTCGATGACCGGCGGCGGCGGCACGGTGTCCTCGTCGGTCGCCTGCGCAATCCCCGGGATCGCAACGACGGACGAGACGACCCACGCGACGGCGACCGCGGCGAGGGACGTGCGGGTTCGTGGGCTGGGGGATCGGCTGATCATGTAGTGGTCTCCATCGACAGGTGCCAGATGGCGGGTGCAAGTCCTCATCGGCACACCGGACCCCGGACTTGAGCCGAAATCCGGCTGGTCGTCCGGTTAGGTTGCCCGTGTGCCCCGCGCCCGGACGTCGATCGCCGTTCCCCTGTTCGCCGTCGCCTTCGGCACCAACGTCGCCACGCCCCTGCTGCTCCTCTACGAGAGCCGACTGGGCCTGTCCACGTGGACGTTGACCGCCTTGTTCGCCATCTACCCGCTCGGGCTCACGCCGGCGTTGGTGTTCTCCGGCCCGGCGTCGGACGTCCTCGGGCGGCGTCGGGTGATGATCCCCGGGGTCGTCCTCTCCGGGCTCGCGTCGGTCGTGTTGATGGCCGGCGCCGACGCCGTGTGGATGCTCTACCTCGGCCGGTTCCTCCTCGGTGTGGTGTCCGGCCTGGTGCTCGTCGTGGCGAGTGCGTGGATGCAGGAGGTCGGCGGCGATGACCCGCTGTGGACCTCCCGCATGCTCGGGCTCATCATGTACGTCGGGTTCGGACTCGGTCCGCTGGTCTCCGGACTGGTCGGTCAGTGGGGTCCGGCGCCCCTGGTCGTGCCCTACGCACTGCATCTCGTGATGGTGGTCGCAGGCCTGTGGTGCGTCCGTTCGGCTCCCGAGACGGTGCGCCGCGACCCCACCCGACGGATCCGACCGAACCTCGGGGTACCGGCTGAGGCGTCACGCCAGTTCTGGACGGTCGTGGTCCCGACCGCGTTCGGGGTGTTCGGGATGCCCTCGCTCGCCCTCGGGCTCTTCCCCGTGCTCCTGAAGCCGGCGATGCCGGGGATCGCCGTGCTCGTCTCCGGAATGATCGGGTTCCTCGCCATGGGATCGATCATCCCGGCTCAGGCGTGGGTCGGCCGGGTCGGCCCGCACCGCTCGGCCCCGGTCGCGTTGGCCTGTGGCACCGTCGGAACCCTGCTCGGACTCACGGCGTTCGCGACCGGCTGGTGGCCGCTCCTGCTGCCTGCGTCCCTCGCCGTCGGTGCCGCATCGGGACTGGCGATGACGTCGGGGCTCCGCTTCGTCGACCTGATCTGTCGGCCCGAGGACCGCGGGGCGTTGAACGGGTCGTTCTATGCCGTGGCGTACATGGGGATGATGATGCCCCTCGTCGTCTCGTCGATCGGCCGGGTCGTCGGATCGCTGACGCCGGTGCTGGCCGTCGTGGCGATGGTCACGGCGGCGTTGACACTGTGGCTGAGGCATGCGACCACGATCGTGCTGGCGCCCGCCGGTCGGAGCGTGTGAGGATGGCCCGGTGACGTCGTCGTCTCTGCTGAGGCTCGCCGACCGGCCCCGCTGGCGGGGGCGGGTCCATCTGCTCGCCCTGTGCTCGGCGGTGCCGGCCGGGGCTCTCCTCGTCATCGGGGTGGACGGGGCCTCCCGGACGGCCGCGGCTGCCGTGTACGTGGCGACGCTCATCGTCGGTCTGGGGGTCTCATCGGCGTACCACCGCATCGACTGGTCCCCGAAGATGCGTGACATCATGCAACGCCTCGACCATGCGGCGATCTACCTCCTGATCGCCGGGACGTACGTGCCGCTGTGCATCGTTGCTCTCCCGCCGTCGTGGGGCATCCCGCTGCTGAGCGTCGTCGGGGTCGGCGCCCTGTGCGGTGTGGCGTTGAAGTCCCTCGGTGTCGACCGGGCCCGCTGGGTGGGCTACGCCCTCTATCCCGCGTTGGGATGGGCCGCCGTGGCGGTCGCCCCGGCGCTGTGGTGGCACCTCGAACCGCTCGAGTTCTGGCTCGTCGTCGGCGGCGGTCTGGCCTACACGATCGGCTTCCCGGTGCTGCTCGCCAAACGACCGGACCCTCTGCCGTCGGTGTTCGGCTACCACGAGGTGTGGCACTCCTTCACCGTGGTGGCTGCGTTGCTGCACTTCCTCGCCGTCGGCTCGATGACCGGCCTCCTCTCCAGCAGCTAGCGCCGCCGTCTGGACGGGGCGAGCAGCGTGACACCCGCCGATTAGGGTTCGGCCCGGATGGCCACGCTCCGATTCAGCTTCGGCACCATGGGCTCGGGAAAGAGCACGCTCGCCCTGCAGATCCATCACAACCTCGCGTCCCGGGAGCTGTTCGGGCTGTTGCTGACCTGCCTCGATCGGGAGGGCAACCAGGTGACGAGCCGGCTCGGGGTGCGGGCACCCGCCATCCATGTCGAGCCCGACATGGACCTGCACGACCTCGCGGTCCGGCACTGGCCGTTGCACTACCTCGTCTGTGACGAGGCCCAGTTCTACACACCGGAGCAGTGCGACCAGTTGGCGCGGGTCGTCGACGACATGGAGGTCGACGTCTACGCGTTCGGGTTGATCACCGACTTCCGGGGTGTGCTCTTCGACGGCACCCGCCGACTGCTCGAGGTGGCGGACGAACGTGTCCCGCTGCAGGTCGAGGCCCGCTGCTGGTGCGGTTCGCGCGCCACGCACAACGCCCGGGTCGTGAACGACTTCGTGGTGTACGAGGGCGAGACGGTCGTCGTCGGTGACACTGCCGCACCCGGAGCCCAGAAGATGTTCGGCGACGTGGTCCGCTACGAGCTGCTGTGCCGTCGTCACTTCCGCGTCGGCGACCTCGGGGGTTGACCCCGCGTCGGCTCAGCGCACCTCGCGCAGCAGCCGCAGCACCCCAGCCGAGACGGCGATGCCGGCCGCCCGGCCGACCAGGGCGCCGAGGTCGGCGAGCGGGTCGGCGTAGCGGAACGGGATCCCGCCGATGCCGAGCAGTGCCAGACCGATGGCGAGCACCGCCATGCCCCCGACCACGGCGCTGAGCCGCCGCAGCCACGGGTCACTCGGCCGGTCGTCGGGATGGACGCCGTCCAGCAGCATCGCCGCAGCCACGGTCGCCACGGCGGCCGGGAGCAGCACCATGATGTTCTGGGGCAGAGTGATGAACGAGACGATCTCGACGCGTTGCCCCCACACGCCGTCCTCGAAGCTGCTGGTGCGGATCGCGGCGGCACGCCGGATCTCGATGGCGAGCAATGCGACGTAGGCCGAAGTGAAGAGCCATCCGGCGGTGACCAGGGCCCGAGCCCATCGCAGGCGGTCCGGAGCCGTCACCGACGAGGACCGATCACGCCGACCACGTGCACGGCAGCCGCTTGATGCCGTTGATGAAGTTGCTCTGGAGGTAGTCCGGCTCGCCTGCGCTGCGCAGGGTCGGCAGCCGTCGATGCAGCTCCTCGAAGGCGATCGCCAGCTCCCGCCGGGCGAGGTTCGCACCCAGGCAGAAGTGGGGGCCGCCTGCCCCGAAGCCGACCTGGGCCGGCTGTGGGGATCGTGTCACGTCGAAGCGGTCCGGGTCGGCGAACACTCGCTCGTCACGGTTCGCGCTTGCGTAGAACAAGACGACCTTGTCGCCGGCGGTGAGACGCTGGCCGCCGAGTTCGCACTCGGCGGTGACGGTGCGTCGGAAGTGGATGACCGGTGTCGCCCACCGGACGATCTCCTCGATCGCCGTGCGCTGATGGGCCTCGAAGTCACCGAACCACAGCTCTCGCTGGTCCGGGTGATCGGTGAGCGCCTTCAGGCCGTGGCTGAGCGCGTTGCGCGTCGTCTCGTTCCCGGCCACGACGAGCAGGATGAAGAACGAGCCGAACTCCTGCGCGCTCAGTTGGTCGCCGTCGACCTCGGCGGCCATCAGCGCCGACGTCAGGTCGTCGGACGGGTTGGCCCGGCGGTCCTCACCGAGGGCCTGGGCGTAGGCGAAGATCTCGAGCGAGACCTCCAACAGGCGTTCGTAGGTCCCGCCGTACTCGGGGTCGCTGGCGCCGAGGATCGTGTTGGTCCACTCGAAGATGCGCGGATGGTCCTCGCGGGGGATGCCCATCATCGAGCAGATGATCTCGAGCGGGAGGGGACCGGCGAAGGCCTCGACGAAGTCGGCCCGACCGTCGGGGTGCTCGGCGATCATGCGGTCGATGATCTCGACGGCGGTGGCCCGGATCAGGTCCTCCAGGTCCGTCACGTGCTTCGGGGTGAAGCCCTTGGACACGATCGACCGGAGACGGAAGTGCTTCGGGTCGTCCATGTTGATCATCGACCCGTAGAACTCGTTCAACTCCTGCGGGAGATCGACGATGTTCGAACCGAGCCCCGAGCAGAACAACTCCGGGTTGCGGCTCGCCGCCCACACGTCCTCGTGACGGGTCACGGCGTGGTAGCCGGGTCCGGGAGGGAACGGGGACCCGGGCAGGAAGCGCTCCGGGTACTTGGGTAGACCGGGCGTGTCGCGCAGCATCCGGAAGGCCTCGCGACGCTCGTCGCGGGGTGCGACCCAGAACTCCATCTGCGAGATGTCGGGCAAGCCGGCGGGGGGCTCGAACGACGGGCCCTGGTCGAGTTCGGACATGCGGCCAGCGTAGGTGCCCCGTAGGGTTGGTCGCGTGCTGAGCGCTGAGCAGATCCAACGGGTCCTCGTGATCACGGCCCACCCCGACGACGTCGACTTCGGGGCGGCCGGGACGATCGCCGGGTTGACCGACGCCGGTGTCGAGGTCACCTACTGCATCGTCACCGACGGTCAGGCGGGAGGCTTCGACGACTCGATCCCGCGACCGAAGATGGCGAGCATCCGTCGAGCCGAGCAGACCGAGGCAGCGGCGATCGTCGGTGTGAGCGACCTGGTGTTCCTGGGCTGGATGGACGGCGAGGTCGTCGACGGACTCGAGTTGCGGCACGCGCTCTCACGGGTGATCCGCCAGGTGCGGCCCCAGGTGGTCATCACCCAATCGCCGGAGTTGAACCTGCGGCGCATCTACGCCAGCCACCCCGACCATCTCGCCGTCGCCCGCTCCGCGATCGCCGCGGTCTACCCCGATGCCCGCAACCCGTACGCGTTCCCGGAGTTGATCACGTCGGGACTCGAGCCGTGGAGCGTGCAGGAGGTCTGGATCACGGGCCACCGCGAGACGGACGGGTACGTGGACATCACCGACAACATGGAGCGGAAGATCGAAGCGTTGTTGTGCCACCGCAGCCAGCACCCCGACCCGGGCGCGATGACGACCCGGGTGCGTGAGTGGTGCGCGGCGGTCGCCGAGCACGCCCAGTTCCCTCCCGGTCGCTGCGCCGAGGCGTTCTACGTGGTCGACACCCGCTGAGGCCCGGTTGGGGCGGCGCCCGCGGCCGATGGCTACAGTTCCGGCATGACCGAAGCAGTGATCGTCGCAACCGCCCGCAGCCCGATCGGCCGTGCCGCCAAGGGGTCGCTCGTGTCGATCCGGCCCGACGACCTGTCGGCCCAGATCGTGCGCGCCCTGATGGCCAAGGTCCCCCAGGTCCAGGCCTCCGACGTCGAGGACCTGATCATGGGGTGCGGCCAGCCGGCCGGCGAGTCCGGGTTCAACATCGCCCGCATCACCGCGATCCTCGCCGGCCTGCCCGACGTGCCCGGCGTGACGGTGAACCGCTACTGCTCGTCGTCGCTGCAGACCATCCGGATGGCGGCGCACGCCATCCGTGCCGGGGAGGGCGACTGCTTCATCGCGGCCGGTGTCGAGACGGTCAGCCGCTACGGCGCCGGGGCCTCCGACACGGCCCCGAACGCGATCTTCTCCGAGCCCGGGTCCCGCACCGCAGAGCGGTCGCAGGGTGGCCACGGGGTCTGGACGGCGCCGTCCGGCCTGCCCGATGTCTACATCGCCATGGGCCAGACCGCGGAGAACGTGCGCGAGGTCGAGAACGTGAGCCGTCAGGAGATGGACGAGTTCTCGGCTCTCAGCCAGCAGCGGGCCGTCGCCAACGTCGAGAACGGCTTCTGGGCCGACGAGATCACCCCGGTGACCATGCCCGACGGCACCGTCGTCACCGCTGACGACGGCCCCCGTGCAGGCACCACGGCGGAGGGTCTGGCGCAGCTCAAGCCGGTGTTCCGCCCCGACGGTGAGATCACCGCCGGCAACGCCTGCCCGCTCAACGACGGCGCAGCCGCCGTGCTCGTCATGAGCGACACCAAGGCCAAGGCGCTCGGTCTCACCCCGCTGGCCCGCATCGTGTCGTCGGGCGTCAGCGGCCTGAACCCCGAGATCATGGGTCTCGGTCCGATCGAGGCGAGCCGTCAGGCCCTGGCCCGCGCCGGCATGACGATCGACGACATCGATCTCGTCGAGATCAACGAGGCGTTCGCCGCCCAGGTCATCCCGTCGGCGAAGCATCTCGGGATCAGCTGGGACAAGTTGAACGTCCACGGTGGCGCCATCGCCGTCGGTCACCCCTTCGGCATGACCGGCGCCCGCATCATGACGACGCTCATCCACGGCCTGCAGGCGACCGACAAGCAGTACGGTCTCGAGACGATGTGCGTCGGCGGCGGTCAGGGCATGGCCATGATCGTCGAGCGCCTCTCCTGACTCAGCGGACCGGACGTTCGAAGCGGCGCGCCTCGTCGGCGCGCACGCACACCGTGTCGCTGTCGGCGCACGCCCTCAGCACGTAGAGCTGACCGGCGGTCATGATCTCGGCGAGCGCGAAACCGAGCCCGGCGGCGTCACGCACGCCGGTGCCGAGGCGCCGGACGTCCTCCACGTGCAGTCCGGCCTCCTCGGCCTCGGCCTGCCAGAGGGCCACCAGCCCCTGACGCAGCGACGGGTCGTCGAGCAGGTCACTGCCACCGTCGAGGTGGAGAGCGACCGTGGTGACCGACACCAGCTCGAGCTGGGTGACGAGCACGACGACGTCGCCGCGCAGATGACCGTCGAGCATGACCACGACTCGACCGTTGCGATCGACGCGTCCGCCGACGAACCCGTAGCGGTTCGTCGGCAGGCCGTCGTCGTCGGTGGTGTTCCACCGGACGCGATCACCGCGGTCGAACGTCGTCATGCCCCTCGACCACCCGGTCGGAACTCGGTCAGCACGACGTCGGACAGTTCCCTCCACGCCAGGACCGGCGTCCCGGGCCAGCGGTCGAAGGGCAGGTCGGTGAGCGCCACCAGGCCGATGTCGGCCACCGGATCGACCCACATCATCGTCCCGGCACCACCGAAGTGCCCGACCGTCGCCGGTGAGTTGTCGCGGCCCATCCAGTGCGGGTCCTTGGCGCCGTGGATCTCCATGCCGAGGCCCCACGGACACGGGGTGAACCGCCCGACCCCGGGGACGATCCCGTCGAGGTCCGGGAACTGGACCGACATCGCATCGGCGGCCGTGTCGGCGTGGAGCAGTCGCGGGCGCAGCATCTCGCCGAGGAAGCGGCTCAGGTCATCGACGGTGCTGTGGACACCGTGGGCGGGGGACCCGACGACCTCGGTGACGGACATCCCGAGCGGAGTGAGGACCGCCTCGGCCAGGTACGTGTCGAAGGGCATGTCGGTGGCGACGGCCACGGCCTCGGCGGCGCGCTCGATGCCGGTGTTCGAGTAGATCCGTCGTTCGCCGACCTCGGCGATGGCGACGTGGCCCTCGAAGGGGAGTCCCGAGGCGTGGGCGAGCAGGTGGCGGAGTGTGCAGCCCGGTGGCACGGCGACTCCGACGATGGGGGCGTCGAGGCCGATCGATCCCTCCTCGACCGCGACGAGAGCGGCCCACGCCGTGAGGACCTTGGACAGCGAGGCGATCCTGAACCGTCCGCCGGTCGGACCGAGGGTCGCGCCGACGCCGGCGGGTTCGACGACGGCGGCCGCGACGGTGGCTGCCGGCCAGTGGGAGACGAGGTCGAGGGCTCCCACAGCAGGTGCCTCAGGCCGAGGTGGCCTCGGGTCCCATCCGGACGGCCTCGGCGGTGCGGAACGCCAACTCGAGTCCCTGCCGGGCGTTGAGGCGAGGGTCGCAGATCGTCTCGTACCGGTGGTCGAGGTCCGCATCGGTCAGGGCATCACCGCCGCCGAGGCACTCGGTGACGTCCTCGCCGGTCAGTTCGACGTGGATGCCGCCGGGCCACGTTCCCTCGGCCCGGTGAGCCCGGACGAAGCCCTCGATCTCGGAGATCACGGACTCGAAGTGGCGGGTCTTGCGTCCCGACTCGGAGGTGATCGTGTTGCCGTGCATCGGGTCGCAGGCCCACACGACCGGATGGCCGGAGTCCTTCACCGCCCGGAGGAGCGGTCGCAGTCCGTCCTCGATCCGGTCGGCCCCCATGCGGGTGATCAGGGTGAGGCGCCCCGGGATCATCGCCGGGTTCAGCGCCTCGCAGAGGGCGATGACCTCCTCCCCGGTCATCGACGGACCGACCTTGCAGCCGATCGGGTTGCCCACGCCACGGAGGAACTCGACGTGTGCTCCGTCGAGCTCGCGGGTGCGCTCACCGATCCAGAGCATGTGCGCCGAGCAGTCGTACCAGTTGCCCGTCGTCGAGTCCCGCCGCGTCAGGGCCTGCTCGTAGCCGAGCAGGAGCGCTTCGTGGCTCGTCCACACGTCGACCTCGCGCAGGTTCGGGTTCGACTCGGTGTCCATACCGATGGCCCGCATGAAGCGCAAGGCCCGATCGATCTCGGTCGCCATGGCGTCGTAGCGCTGACCCTCCGGGCTCGATGCCACGAACTCCTGGTTCCAGGAGTGGACGCGGTCGAGCGCGGCGAACCCGCCCTTGGTGAAGGCACGCACCAGGTTCAGGGTCGATGCGGACTGGTGGTACGCCTGGACGAGTCGTTCGGGGTCGGGGATCCGGGCAGCACTCGTCGCGTTGGCGTCGTTGACGATGTGACCCCTGAACGAGGGGATCTCGACGTCCCCGACACGCTCGGTGTCGCTCGACCGGGGCTTGGCGAACTGACCGGCGATGCGGCCGACCTTCACCACCGGGACGCCCATCGAGTACGTCAGCACGACCGCCATCTGCAGGATGACTCGGAGCTTCTCGCGGATGTTGTCGGCGGAGAACTCCTCGAAGCTCTCGGCGCAGTCGCCGGCCTGGAGGAGGAACGCGTTGCCGGCGGCGACGCGTGCCAGGTTGCTCTGCAGGGAACGGGCCTCGCCGGCGAAGACGAGCGGCGGCATCGAGGCGATCTGCTTGAGGGCACGCTCGTAGTCGGCCTCGTCGGGCCAGGCCGGTTGCTGCTTGATCGGGCGTGACGTCCACGACGACGGGGACCACTGCGACGGCATGTCCCCGGATGCTATCGCTGGCTTGCGGGGCTGCTCCCGGTGCCGAAACGCGACTCGGGCGGCCCCGCGGGGCCGCCCGAGTCGACGATGTGGATCGGTGTCGGTCAGGCGCCGAGCAGCGCCCGGGCCTTGTCGTCCTCGCGCAGGCCGGCGACGGCCCGGCTGACGAGACGACGGGCCGCTTCGGCGGTCACGCCGAGGCTCTCCCCGACCTCGCGGAAGCTGCGGCGCTCGCCGTCGAGCAGACCGAACCGCGCCTCGACGGCGTAGCGGGCCCGCGGCTCGAGGGTGCCGAGCAGTTCATCGAGGAGATCGCTCTCGACGCCGACCATCACGGCATCCTCCGGGGTCGGGTCGCCGTTGGCCATGAGATCGCCGAGCGTCGCATCCCCGTCGTCACCGACGGTCTTGTCGAGGCTCACCGGGGTGGTGAGGCGGTGCAACTCGGCGTTGCCCTGATCGAGGGTCTCACCGTCTCCGGAGGCCTGGCGCAGGGCGGCGCGCAGGCTGGCGGAGCGATCGCCGGGGATCCGGATGAGGCTGGCCTTCTGGTCGAGGGCGCGGCCGATGGCCTGCCGGATCCAGAAGGTGGCGTAGGTCGAGAACTTGAAGCCGCGGCGCCAGTCGAACTTGTCGACGGCGTGCTCGAGGCCGAGGTTGCCTTCCTGGATGAGGTCGAGCAGGTCCATCCCCTGGGGGAGCGGGTAGCGACGGGCGATCGAGACGACCAAGCGGAGGTTCGAGCGGATGAAGCGGTCCTTCGCCTCGGCGGCCGCAGCCACCT